>JBAXYD010000049.1:0-31172 GCA_037127635.1 Betaproteobacteria bacterium
AGTTTTGGGTCGGCACTACCCTCAAAAGTGGCTCAGTTTTCGGTCGGCGCCAACAGCCCGTGCTCGCGGTGAGTTCACGGTGGCGCGCCATCTCCTTGCCTTGGTCGTAGGTCAAGCTGTGGCGCATTGGCGCGGCGATCGAATTCAGCTTGGCAGAAAAGCCCGCCAGCGCGGAGGCTGCCGTCGCATCGTCCATCTTGGCCAGCAGCACCAGGCGGCTCGTGCGCTCGACGAGCACACCCACGGAGGACTTGTTACCGGCGCCCTTGATGAAGTCACCCTCCCAGTGGCCTGGCATGACGCGGTCCTCGATCTCGGGCGGACGCACATGGATGCTGACCATGTCGGGGATCGTGCCGCGCCGGTCCACGCCGCGCTTGCGAGGCATGCGTGTGCTGCGACCGTGGCGCAGGCAGGCGATGAGCTGGCGGCGCAGCTCACCGCGCGGATGTGCATAGATGGCCGTGTAGATCGACTCGTGCGAGACCTGCATGGTCGGATCATCAGGCCAGACACGCTTGAGCACGCCGGCAATCTGCTGGGGCGACCACTTCCAGTCCAACATGGTCAACACGGTGCCCCACAGGACGTGATCTTGATGGAGCTTGGCCGCAGGGCGCGCCTGGATTCGTCGCGACCGGCTCAGCGCCTGCGCCGGCAGGCTCGCGTAGGACCCGTCACTGCCAACGTTGCGGGCAAGCTCACGGCTGATGGTCCCGGGCGAGCGCCCCAGCGCACGGGCTATGGCCCTCACGCTCGAACGCGCCTGACGCAGGCTCGCAATCGTCATGCGCTCCTCAGGCTGAAGTTGTCGGTATGTCGTACTGGTTTGCATCTGTGCACCTTACCCGAGGCGGTGTGTTGCACTTCAGATTTGAGGCCGTCCGTACATAACCGTCCGACCGGTGTCTGTCGGTACGAAAGACCCTTATCTTGTGAGCCCGACGTAAGCGTAACCTTGTGGCTCCTGGCATTGACAGGATATCGAAGATTTGGGCTATTGAAACGCTTGGCCATCATCAGGACCTCAGTCCGCTTGCTTGCGCAAAAACGCCGGAATCTCGATCTCATCCACGGCCAGATCCGTCCGCTGCCCACCTGGCACATCAGCCTGACGAGGAGGCGGCAACTCTGGCAGAAAAAGTTCCAGTTCTTTGCACATTGTCAGAACGTGTCCCACCGGCTTGCCCCGCCTCCAGAGCACGTAGCCTTTTCGTAACTCGGGCGAGCCGAACTCGCCTGACCATGTGGCCGTGAAGGACCAGAGTTCATCGCCGGGCAGCATCGCTGACTTGACCTGGGACCAAACCACGTTCAAATGGCCGAACGGGAGCTGAGGCACAGCGCTCAGCGGGTCTTGCACCATCTCCCGTGCCTCGATCTCGTCAATGGTCAGCCGCTCCAGCAGGTACTGTGGCTTCACTTTGAAGATCTCTTCTTCCCGCTGACGCGCCATACGGCGCTCATTCAGCAGTTCGGCGCACCTCATCCACCACGCCACAGGCCAGAACAGGACCATGGCGATGACCGTGAACGCAGGTGCGAGCAGACGGGCACGGACGCGGTACCAGAGCTTCTTTCTCTCGGGGTGCAGAGCCTCCATCAGCGTGGTGCTCGAGGTCATCGAGGTCACAGCATTGGGCTCGCGCCGGTCATGGCGGTGATGCCAGAGGTGGGCACCACCGGCCAGCGCCAAGGTCAGCACCCCCAGCGCGAGGTACACCTGCAGCGCGGGGTGAAGTTGCAGCAAGGGCTGGAGGAAGACCGCGGCCATGTCGCTCATTTCCGCTCCCCTTCTGACGCCCCAGGCGTGCCTGCTGGGCGCGGGTGGGGGAACACCGTCCTCGACCCTGCCGCGTAGCCCTGCGGCCTGGATGCATCAGGCTCGGCCTGGCCGTTTTGCCGCACCCAAGTGCGACAGATCACACCCTGCTCGAACTCCAGCATCTCGTCACGCTCGTAGACGCTGGCGTAACCGCTGTGCCGGTAGTGCAGGCGCTGCCCCCGCGGGATGCGCAGGGTGCCCGTGTACCAGTGCGCAAACACCCGCTCGGGGAAGCCAGGAAACACCGTTTCCAGGCAGGCCTCGCTGCCGTCCATCAGCGTGCCGGTCAGCTTCACCAGATAAAGCCGCTCGGCCACGATCTCCCAGCCCCCCACGTAGCCCCGCCACAGCGCAGTGGAGCTGGCCTGGAACGCCGGCTTTGTGCCGCCCATGGCGAAGTAGTCTCCCAGGGGCTCGGTGCACATGCGCACGCCTTCGCCCTGGTAGCGCAGGTATTCGGCAATCTGTGCGGTCATCGGGTGGCCACTCCCCTGTTGATCTTGTCTTGGTCAAGCGCGGAATACAAGGACCCACCCCATTGGGGCCCTCACCTGACAAACACCTGCCCCCTCAAGTCCCGCTGCAGCACGCGCAGCAACGCAGCCCAGTCCTCGTCATCACTGGCGGTGCAGATGGAGCTGACCCGGTCGGCCACGATGTCCCGTGTGACCTGCACCACATTGCCGGTGCGCCGGTAGGTGGCGCTGTAGCGCAGCGGCCCTCTTGAGAAGCTCACGTCGGCGGGAATGCGCTCGATGCGCACCTTGGGCGGCAGGCGGATCTCTACCTCCTCGCGGTGACGTGCTGAGACGCATGCACTCTCGAAGCGCCGGCCGCTGATGGGCCGACTGGTGGACATCCCCCTCAGGCGCCCGGGCGCCAACCCCACCGGAATGGCCATCGCACTCGGGCCGGGGATGTTGACCACCGGGTCCAGCTCGAAGGTACTTTCTACCTTCCACGGTTTGTCCAGGTCCAGCGGGTCGTCCACCTCGATGTCGCCCGTGCCGGTCTCGCCGAACCGGGACAAGTAGCCGCGGGCCAGGTCCTCGGCCTGCTTGCCCAGGTTATCGAACTGGGCAGAGCGGGAATCCACCTCTTCCGAGCCCCCGTACACCGCCAGCGCAGAGCCCCAGACCTCGCCGGTGTCGATCACCTGCATCCAAGCCCGGGTGTGGGTGAAGTCTGTGGCGGGAGAAGACTTCGGGGTTCTGTCCACCCTGCCTGTGGCTGTCAGCAGCACGGGCTTGTCCATCACCTCGTCCGGAAGCGTCCCCATGGGAGCGAAGCGGGCGGTGGAGTCCAGATACAGGTTCAGGCTCGGGACGTAGGTGATGACGTGGTTGAAGGGGGTGAGCAGCGTAAGTTCGGGCAGCCGCATGGCACGGCCGGAGTTGACGAGGGCTGGGCTGCTGGCAATGCCCACGGACCTCAGCAGCGCCTCCAGCAGGACGACATGGTCCTTGCAGTCCCCGTAGCGGTGGTCCAGGATGCTCTGCGCCGGGTGGGGGATGTAGCCGCCCGCGCCGACCTCGAGCGACACGTAGCGGATGTGCCGGCTCACCCAGTTGTACAGACGCCGCACCTTGTCTCGCTCGGCGATGGCGCCAGCGGTCAGCTCCTGGGCCAGGGCGCGGATCGCCGGGCTGGGCTCGGTCTTGGGGTGGGCGCCCGCCTGGTAGGCCGCGGCCAGCGCCGCGCGGTCTGCGAAGGTGGTGACGTGCACGGCCGGTGCGAAGTCCGACAGCTCCACCCGGCCGCGCTCGGGCGGTGACGGTTTGTCCTGCTGGAAGGTGAACGCGTAGCGGACGGTGCCGGGGGTGTCTTCGGGCTGAGCCTGCACGCGGCCACCGGCGACTCCCCTGCCCTGCACCTTGACTGCAATGCCGGGGTCGTGCCGGATGTCCACCCGGGCGCTTTCGAACTTCACCCCGGGCGGGTAGTGCACCGTCCAACTGGCGTGCCCTGGGAAGAACGGGGTGTGCTGGGTGCTGCGGTATCTCAGGTGGAGCTGAGCCCCCACCGTCACGGCGGGGAAGATCACGACCTTCACCTTGGCGTCGCTGAACTCCGGGCCGCCCTCATCAAACGCCTCCAGGGTGCGGATCTTGTCGGGTGCGACCACCAGTCGCTTGCCGTCGGCGGTGAGCGTGAAAGCCTCCAGCACATCCAGGGTCTCCAGCGACGAGCTGAACTCCAGGCGGCGCTCTGCGTGATTCGTGACCCCGGCTTCGGTGTCGATACGGATCACCCAATGCACCGTCACCACCGTGGAGGCATCGGCGCGAACGTGCACATCATCCGTGCGCTGCAGCCAGGTGGCCGAAGGTTCGTAGCTGGCGTGCGCAGACCAAGGGGCGAGCAAGCACAGGCAGAGGTTCAATGCCAGCCAGAAGGCACGGCGCAAGGCTGAGGCGCTCATCGAACTTCTCCCTTGAAGCGCGCCGACTCAATGGCGTGGGTGAGCAGATTCGCAAACCGGGTGACGAAACGCTCGCTGCGCCACAGGTGGTGCCCCATCTCCTTGAGGATGCCGTGGGTAACCTCGTGCCAGAAGGTGTCGTGCACCTCGTTGTGGCGGAACTTCCGCCCCGAGCGTGAACTGTGCGTGGCCACCGTGATCAGCGCACGCCGGTAATCCACCTCGCCCATCGTGCCGGCAGGGGCAGTGTGCTGCTGCAGCACCACCTTGTAGCGTCGGGTGCCGATCTTCAGGCTGTGGGGCAGGACAGGTGAGGGCAACGTGATGTCTCCTGGCAGAAAGGATTGGCGGATGAAGGATGACCAGCATGTTCCGCTGCCGGTAGCTCATAGGGTGATCTGGACAAACGTACAGCCTCGCACTGAGTCATCAGTCGCCACGTGAGCGCTGCCCGCCAGCAAGAGCCGTCATCAACTCGTCGAGCCGCCTCACCCTGGGGTCGTTCACGGGCAGACGGTCTTTGACAATGGACCAGAGATCCTCAACCGCCTGGAGCATCTTGGGGTTGTCACGGTCGGTGACGGGTTGCTTGGCCACCAGGCACGCCTGGACGTAGGCCATTTGCAGCACGGTATTGACGGATGGACGCGGCATCACAATCTCCTGAAGTGGCAAGACCACCTTGCCTTTCTTTAGAAGAGCACTGCCAACCGGGCGGTGTCAAGTGCCAGAGTCGGCCCGTTCGTCCATACCGTAGGTATGCATTTCGCAACACCTCAGCCAAGTGCGCGTGATTGACACCGCCATGCCGATCTACTCCATCGACCTCACGCACTACCTGAGCGACACAGGACTCATAGAGCCAAAGAGCGGGCCGGCACGAAAGATGGCTGAATTCCTGACGGCTGTCGTCGCCCACGCTTCGGACTTCGATCGTCCTGAGGAAATCCCTGGCCCGGTTTGTTTCAGGTGCCGCAAGCGTGACCAGCACATCGTCGACACTGGAATCAACGAAGACTGGGCCATCGTCTGGCAGTGTGTGGCCTGCAACACACAGGGCCAGATCTCCAACTGGGAGGGCACCTTATGGGACTTGAGCTCAGGCCTGGAAAGCAGTTGACCCGCCAAGGTGCGGACGCAGGCTTGCGTAGCTGGCAACAAGACACGGCAGCGCGTCAGCTGCGCGGCTCCCCGGCGCACAGTAGGCTCGCTCCCGCTCAGGGCACTGCCAAGCGGGCGCCAGACATGAAGCACCTGCACAGTCACAGGATGTGCTGACAGCGCCGGTGGCCCAGGACTACTGCTGGATGTGGACCAACAAGACGGCGTCGAGCGAGCCACCTCGGGCCGAGGAGGCTCAAGGCGTAACCCAGTGCCCGACCCAGCCGCCGTCTCGAACGAACTGCGCACGACGGTGTTGGGGTCCAAGGTGCAGCAAGTCCATCAAGCGAATGTCGAGGTGCACGACCGCGAAGGCTGCTGCATCGGGCGTGGGCTCATAGGCCGTGGCCTCTGGAATCAGGCTCCCCGGTACCGAACTGCGGCTGTACGCGGTGCGTGACCGCTCGGGCACTCTGGACCATGTTTCGGCTACGTCATCACCATGGGCAATCACGGCGTCAGCCTGCACCCGGATCTGCAATCGTGAGCCGCTGTCCCACACATGAAGGGCCGCAACGGGCGTGGCCTTGAGCTCAGCCACTTTGGGTGAAAACAGGTTGGTGTGTATCTCCAGCCGCCCGTTCGTTCGATCGGCCTTTCGCAACACGACGGTGCGCGCCTGTGGCAAACCTTCTGATGAAACCGTGGCCAGTGTCGGGTGGCGTGCAGGCGAATGGCGATCGTGCACACCGCGAATCAGGCGGTGCCACGCATGGTCGTAGAGCGTGCCAAGTTCTCTTGCCCAGGGATGGGGGTCGGCATTCATTTGTAGAACGCGCGCCGCTGTGTAAACGCACGCACGCGTTTGCGCCAGGCAACGTAGCTTCCCCGTTTGAGTTCTCGCTTCATCAGCGCCTGGACTTCGTTGGGCCCCAAGCCGTGCAAGGCCCGAATCTGCTCAAAGCTCACATGGTCGCTCAGCGCCATCTGAATGATCTCGCCGATCGTTTCAGCGGAGATCGCAGCGGGCGATTTGTCCTGTTTCTGCACCCCTTGGGTCCCTCTTCAACAGCCTTGGTCGCCCAAATGGCTAGCTTTGGCTCGCTCTGCCTGAGCGATAACAGCGTAGTGCAAACGCTGCGCGGCCGCAGGACTTGCCGAGTCAGGCGAAGGGCGCATAAGGTCTTGAAGTGGCTCGTGCCGAGGTTGGCGGCAGAGGTTCTATATTGGCTCGATGTTGATCCACTCGCTGGCCATCTTGAGCACCGCCTTGCTGTTTGGTGGGATGACCCTGTACTCGTTTGGCTTTGCTGCCTTCTTGTTCTCGGCGATGCCGGCAGCCTCGGCCGGTCCCCTGTTGCGGCGCGCCTTCCCCTGGTTCTACCTTTTCGTGATCGCCATATCGGCATTGGCGGCTCTGCTTTGGTGGCCGCACGATGGTATGGCGGCCGCTGTCATGGCGACGATTGCCCTCACGACAGTGCCGGTGCGCCAGGTGCTCATGCCCGCGATCAACCGCGCCACCGATGCTGGCCAGCGTGTGCGCTTCAAGTGGCTGCATAGCGCCTCGGTCCTGGTGACGCTGGCGCACATTGGCGCCTCAGGGTGGTTGCTCGCCCGGCTTGCCTGATCTCCTGGTCCGACAAGTCCATGCCGCTTCGCAACTCTTCACTCGGCATCGAAGATCTGAGCGATCTGAGCCACCTCGACGAACTCGTTGTGGACAAACGCTTCGGCCAGCGTTCATCAGCCAAGAAGAATCGGCGCAACCGTCACTATGAAAAGCAGTTCATCCGCAACAGTCTTGCGCATCACCTGCAACTTCCTCAGGCCGAAGAAGTTGACGGACCGGGCCGCCTGAAAACAGACGCTCACTGCGTGCGCGAGGTTTGACCACCGCGACATCAACGCCTTGGTAGGGTCCGGCCAGGCGCATGAACATCCCACCAAGATGCAAGGAAGGATCAAGCGGCGGCAAGCGGAGCAGGCGGCGCTCCCGAGGAGCGTCGACAACCAGGACACCGTGGTGTGCCCGCTGTGCGACCGGCCCATCCCGCCGTCACAGCGCGATGCCCATCACCTCGTGCCAAAGTCTCGCGGAGGCGTTCAGACCGCCTGGCTTCATCGGATCTGCCACCGCCAGATTCATGCCCTGTTGACCGAGACCGAACTGGCGCGCGAGTACCACCACGTGCAGGCGCTTAGACAGCACCCCGAACTCGCAAAGTTCCTGAGCTGGGTCCGTGGTAAGCCGGACGACTTTTTCGAACGAACGCGCAAGAGTCAGCGGTTGAGGAGCCGATGAAGGTTTGGCCGACCTCAGGCGCAGAACCGATGACTCAAGCCCTGACCAACGGGATCTCCTCCCACTGCGTGGTGTAGCGCGGCGTGCGCCGCTCCTGCTTCGTGACCGAGCCCCGCGGAGCCTGGGTGAGGCGGTGGTTGCCGAGCTTCATGGTGTGTTTGCCCCAGCGCTGGTTGACTTCGAGGGCTCCAACAGATAGTCCGCTTCTAGCGGACACTTGAGCATGGTTTTCGCCGAGCTGCCGATCTTTATCCGGTGCGCAGCCCCTCTGTTTGATGATGACAATCTGGCGAGTCTGCAAGTCACCCTGCTCGAGAACCCTGTCGCGGGTGACTTGACCAGTGGGGGTCATGGACTGCGCAAGTTGCGCGTGGCGTTGCCTGATCGCGGAAAGAGTGGTGGCGGGAGAGTTATCCAGCACTACTGGACCAGCGAGCAACGGTGCTCCTCGTCTACGCCTACGCAAAGAACGTGGCCAAGGACCTCATCAAGACCCAATTGAAGGCGCTAGCCGATCTGATGCAAGAGGTGGTGCGAGATGGATGACCTGCAATTCCAGGAACTGCTTTCCAGTGTCAAAGACATGGGCAAGCACATGCGCGGCGAGAAGGTTGCCGGTGCTGTGGTGCGCGACCTCCCGGAGCCTGACGTGAAGGCCATCCGAGAGCGAACCGGCCTGTCGCAGATACGGTTCGCGTTCATGATTGGCGTGAAGCCCAAGACGCTACAGAACTGGGAGCAACGGCGCGTTCGGCCTGCCGGGCCTGCACGTGCACTGCTGAAAATTGTCGAAGCCAATCCGCAGGCGCTTTCAGCCCTGAACACCTGACCGGGCAGAGAAGTTTCTGTGCCTGTTTCGCCAGATCTGCCCAAGCTGTCCGCAGCATAGCGGGTCAGCGCATCAAACCACCCCCGCTTCTTCGCGGGTGGTTGAACACCCGGAGAGGTAGCTGTCAGTTGCGGCCGCGGCTGCATCTGATCCGGTACCACGGCGTGCTGGCACCCAACGCTAGGCTACGCCCGCTGGTGGTGCCGCAGGAGGCCGAGGTACGAGAGCGGGCCGCCGAAGTCGCAGTTGCCGGCGAGTGCGATGTCCAGACGGTTCAGTCCCGGCCGCACCGCATCAGCTGGGCGCGGTTGCTCAAGCGCGTCTTTTGCTCCGACATAACTTGAGTACAAGTTAGTCTGCGCTGAAGCTTCGCTTTGTCATCGACGTGGAGCGGTGTCCGAACTGCGGCGCCGGGGAGTTGAAGATCATCGCGGCCATCCTGGAGCGGCCGGTGATCGAGAAGATCCTGAGCCACCTCGGACTGGATCCACAGCCGCCGCCCCGTGGCCGGGTGCGTGAGACGGGTGAGGCCTGGGTGCACTGAGCCCGCACCTGGTGGAGCGGGGCTTCAGGCGACTGCCCAAGCGCACCGCACCCGCCGAAGGCACATCGAGGCTGTGACGTGTGACCCGGCCGGGATGGCGCTGCCCGCCTCAAGTGTCACCACGCCGGCGGGCGGCCTCAGGATCCGTGTGAACCCGGGCGCGCGACCGTGCGAGCGGCGCGCGACGTGTCGGGCTGAGCCTCGACGCGTCTTGTCTGGCCGTGGATGGATGGGCAAGACCCGGATCAAGCGGCGCTGTCGGGTTTACCTGTCGGGTTGACCCCGGGGCCTGTCGGCTTGAAAAGGGCGTTTGAATTTCCTATGCTAGGTCAGCGCCCAGCAGATCTGTCGGACCGCTCTGCCGCAGTACAGCACCGCTGAGCGAATAGGTTTGTGTCGTGACATGTCGCGCGCGGTTGAAGCTTCGATCCGCTGGAGTGACGCGCAGACCGGGCGCCATCGCCTGGCCGATCCCGCCAAGGTACGATCGTCAAACACAGGTTCCCCCGACGGAGACGATAACGTGGCTCTCGACATCGACGCGCTGCTGCGCGCACAGTTCGACCTGTCCGGCCGTGCGGTCGTGATCACCGGCGCGGGCTCAGGCCTCGGGCAACGAGCAGCGGAGGTGTTGGCGGGCGCTGGCGCCGCGGTGGTCCTGCTGGGCCGTCGCCCCGACGCGCTGGAACGCACCGCGGCCAGCGTTCACGAAGCGGGCGGCCGCGCGTGCGTAGTCCCGACTGATGTCACCGACCCGGCTGCGTTCGCCCGGGCCCTGGACACCGCCCGGGATGCCTTCGGCCGGCCCTGGATGCTGGTGAACAATGCCGGGGTCAGTGGGGGCCGGCGTCAATTGCTCGATGTCGACCCAGGGCTGTTCGACACGGTGATGGGCACCAACCTGCGTGCGGCATTCTTCGCTGCGACCGAGTTCGCGCGCCGGCTCGTCGCAGAGCAGGCTCCGGGACGTATCGTCAACATCTGCTCGCTGTCCTCGGAAGTCAACGTTCAGAATCTCGGCGTCTATGGGGCTTCAAAAGCGGCGCTTGAGCACATGACGCGAACGATGGCCCATGAGTGGGCTGTGCACGGGATCAACGTCAACGCGATCAACCCTGGCTACATCCTGACCGACCTGAATCGCGCGGTCTTCACATCGCCTGCAGGCCAGGCGGTGGTCGACACGCTGCTTCGCCGGCGAATTGGCGAACCCTCTGCGCTCGACGGTGCGCTGCTGCTACTCGCGTCGCCGGTCAACGAGGCGATGACTGGCGCGACACTGTCGATCCACGACGGGCAGAAGTTCACCGCCCGGTAGGCGAATCCCCGAAGCTCTGAAGCCGTCCGGCCGATGTTCAGAAAGTGCATCGCCGACCGGAATTGGGAGCAGCGACGCATTCGGCCTGCCGGGCCTGCACGTGCACTGCTGAAGATTGTCGAAGCCAATCCGCAGGCGCTTTCAGCACTGAACACCTGACCGGGCAGAGAAATTTCTTTGCCTGTTGCGCCAGATCCGCCCAAGCTGTCCGCAACATAGCGGGTCAGCGCATCAAACCACCCCCGCTTCTTCGCGGGTGGCTGAACACCCGGATGGGTAGCTATCAGTTGCGGCCCCGGCTCGCCAGCAAGGGGAACAGGCTTTGCAGGCCGTCAGCCATCACCTCCACTGCCAGCGCCGCCAGGATCAGGCCCATGAGCCGGGTCATCACGTTGATGCCGGTCTGACCGAGGACACGGGCGATCGGGCCAGCCAGGGACAGGCAGATGGCCGTGGCCACGGCGATCACCAGCCCGTAGCCCACCAACATCAGCGTCTGCAGCAGATCGCGCGCCTTGTCGGCATAGATCACCACGGTCGACATCGTGGCCGGCCCGGTCAACAAAGGAATGGCCAGCGGAACCACCGCGATGCTCGAGCCCACAGAGCTGCGGGATTCCGCATCGGTCATCTCACCCGCTGTGGCCCGTGCTTCGGCCGGCTGCGCATTCAGCATGGCCAGCGCAGAGGTCAAGAGCAGCATCCCGCCGCCCACCTGGAAGCTCGCCAATGAGATGCCGAAGAACGACAGGATCTGCAGGCCCAGCAGTGCGCTGACGCCGATCACGATGAACACTGTCACCGAGGCGATCCATACCGTGCGGCGACGTTGCCCTGGCCCGAAGTCCTGCGTGAAGTGGATGAAGAACGGCACGCAGGCCAGCGGATTGACGATGGCCAGCAGCGTGATCAGGGGCTTGAGATCCATGGGCTCATTGTGAGCGCTGGCTGTACCGCCTGCCCTTCGGTGCAGGCTCTCACAGACGTGGGTAGCCTGGCTCAACCTCACCTTCTCGGGGAATGGCCATCGGACTGCCACTTGAGAAAGCTCTGCACCGAACAGAAGCGTGCCCATATCGTTCCGAGAGGCTTCCCAGGTGCCTGCCTGTTCGCGCTTTTCCTGCGGGAGTTCACAAACTTGGCAACGAAGGGAGAGCTCCATGTATCGATTCGTCCGCACCGCCCGCCCCCGCACAGCCGCCAACGTGCCGGCTGCCCTCCAGTTCAGCGCCCAGGTGACCGAGCACCTGAACCGGACCTACGGCCTGAACATGAAGGCCGGCATCGAGCTCTTCGGCAAGAGCCGCCTGCACTGGCACTACGAGGCGCCGTCGATAGACGAGATGACCGCCATCAACCGCAAGCTGATGGCGGATCACGCCTACCAAGAGCTTCTGGAGAGGCACAACCACCTGTGGCTGGAGGGCAGCATGAAAGACCAGGTCATCAGCCTGCTCGACTGAAGGGTTCGGGATGGACGCCAAGCTCCAAAGCAAGGTCGTCGAGTTGCTGGGTCAGCACCGCATCATGACGATCGCCACCCTCAGGCCGGACGGCTGGCCTCAGGCCACCACGGTGGGCTACGTCAGCGAAGGGCTCACTCTGTGGTTCCTCTGCGGCCTGCAAAGTCAGAAGACCCGCAACCTCGCGCTCGACAACCGTGTCTCCATCACCGTCGACCACGACACACCGGACATCATGGCGATCACGGGTCTTTCCATGGCCGCACGAGCCCATCCGGTCAGAGATCGCAGCGAAGCACGAAGGGTCCTTGGATTGCTGGCGTCGGCGTACGCCGAATCCTCAACCATCAACCCACCCATGCCCATGCCTGGGCCTGAAGACGTGGCGGTCTTCAGGGTGGAGCCCGAGGTAATCTCGGTGCTGGACTACACCAAGGGGTTTGGACGCACCGATCTGGTCACCTGCCCTGGTCCCGGCTGATGTGGACCCCATCGCCCTGGCTAGCTGCGCGCTCGCTCAGAGCGTCCGATGACTCCCGTCACAAAGAACACCGTTGGCGCTTTGCTTGCAACCGCAGAAGTACACGGTCTGGCTGCTGACCGCCTCGTACTTCACGGGCGTGAACTCGGTACCCTTGTGCGACCCGTCACAGAACGGCTGGGCTTTGCTCTTGCCGCACGCACACCAGTAGTAGGACTTTCCGGCCTCCACGGCCACTGCGTACGGGGACTTCTGGGCAATCTCTGCGGGCATGTCGAACTCCATGTTCTGGCCGCTCGGCGACTGCCGAGCGCGGCCTTCTGAGCGATCCTACTGGAACGGGTGCACTTCAGGATCCTTCCCGCGCTCACGCCCTGACCAGCGGCATCTCCTCCCACTGCGTGGTGTAGCGCGGCGTGCGCCGCTCCTGCTTCATCACCCACCCTCGCGGCGCCTGGGTGAGACGGTTGCTGCCGAGCTTCATGGTGTGTTTGCCCCAGCGCTGGTTGACGGCGTCCAACGCAGCCATCAGGCGCTGCGGGTCTCTGTGGGCAGTCTGGCCGGCGCCGGGCGCAGGCTCGATGCCCGGCCCACCGTCAAAACACAGCTCGGCCTGCACCTGACGGGCGCTGCTGAGGTCCATCAGCATCACACCGGCCTTGGCGTAGTCGAAGCCCGGGCGGTAGATCCTCTTCAGGCCATCCAGGGCCGCACCAACGATCTCGCGGGAGTCTGCGGTGGGCCGGACCAGGGGCTGGACGTGCGACTTGGAGTACTGCGGCAGCTTGCGAAACGGGCTGGTGCGGATGAACACCAGCACCTCGCTGGCCAGGCTGTCTTGCTGGCGCAGCTTCTCGCTGGCCCGTACCGCAAACGCCGACACGGCTTCGGCCAACTGGCCGTGGTCCCGCACCGCGCTGCCAAAGGAGCGGGTGCACGCGATCTGCTGCTTCGGGGGCGGCACATCGTCCAGCGACATACAGGCCACGCCGCGCAGTTCCTGCACCGTGCGCTCCAGCACCACGGACCACCGCTGGCGCACCAGATGCGGCTCCATCCGCGCCAGATCCCCCACGGTCTTGACGCCGAGTTCGCGCAGTTGGGCGCCAATGCGCCCGCCCACGCCCCAGACCTCGCCCACATCGGTGGCTTCCAGCAGCGCCTGGAGTTCCTCGGGCGTGGTGCTGGCCAGGTCACACACCTGAGCGAACTTGTCGGGGTAGCTGCCTGGCTTGCGTTCGGCGGTCTTGGCGATGTGGTTGGCCAGCTTGGCCAAGGTCTTGGTCGGCGCGATGCCGATGCCGCAGGGGATGCCCGTCCAGGCCAGGATGCGAGCTCTGACTGCCCGGGCGCGGGCCACCAGGTCGCCCTTGACGCCCTGCAGATCGATGAAGGACTCGTCGATCGAGTAGATCTCCTGCTCGGGCCCCAGGCCTGCGGCCAGGCTCATCATCCGGTCGCTCATGTCGCCGTAGAGCTCAAAGTTGGCCGACAGGCCGATCAGCCCGGCCTCGTCTTCCAGGTGCCGGATCTCATGCCAGGGGTGCCCCATGCGGATGCCCAGGCCCTTGGCCTCGTTGGAGCGGGCGATGGCGCAGCCGTCGTTGTTGGACAGCACCACCACGGGCCGGCCCTGCAGCGAGGGGCGGAACACCCGCTCGCACGAGACGTAGAAGTTGTTGCCGTCCACCAGCGCGTACATGTGTGGGCCTCACCGCCTGGCATCAGATCGCCGGGCGCTCAAGTCGAGAACTGCTTGATCGAGGCCGTGACCACGCCCCAGACCTCCACCGTCTGGCTGTCGGTGGGCACGATGTCCGGGAACCCCGGGTTGGCCGCGCGCAGCTTCAGCCGGCCTGCCCGGATCGACAGGGTCTTGCAGACGAACTCGCCGTCCACCACCGCCACCACCACATGCCCGCTGCGCGGCGTGACCGCCCGGTCCACCAACAGGACATCGCCGTCGAAGATGCCGGCGTCCTTCATGGACTCGCCCCGAGCGCGCATCAGAAAGGTGGCCTGTGGATGCTTGATCAGGCGCGCGGCCAGGTCGATGCGCTTGGCACCCAGGTCCTCTGCGGGGGAGGGGAAACCGGCGCGCACGCTCGAGGCCAGGTCGCGGACAGGAATCTCCTGGACTTGCAGTGCTTGGGGCGCATCAGTACTGTACATAGGTACAGTATAGAAACATCCCGCCCTCTGGCCACCAGCTTCTGGCTTGAATGCTTTGAGACGTCTCAGGACCAGGGTTTACGCAGCGGGGGGCTTCACCCACCCACGCAGTTCACCGATCATGGGAATCATGGACTCCAACCGCACCACCTTCTACTACCTGCCGGGCTACGGCGGCCGAGTGCACACCGGCCTGGGTCAGGCCCTGCTGAGCCGGGGTGTGGACCTCGCCGGGCGAGAGACGGTGACCCACCTTCGACGTGCCCTGGACCTGATGCCCGACGCTGCCCGGAAGTTTCTCGGGCCTGCACCTGCTGGCCATCAGGTACAAGGCATTCCGGCAGATCGATCCCACGACGGACACCGGCGCGGACTTCGGCGCCGAGTACCAGGCAGCGCTGGAGATGCAGCAGACATAGCCGGAGCCCAGGGCGCTTCCGCGTCCCCCAGGCTTCAGCGGTGAGGACCGATGTCGATCGGCTTCAGTTGCGGTATCACATCGGTTGCCGGGCGCTGAACTTCCGGGGCCTGCGTCGCTGGCATCTCCTTGATGAACGTGGCGATGGACCGTGCCAGGTCACGATCCGCCGGGTCGCCCGACATGGCCAGGGCGCGGCCCACATGCATCCAGGCCTCGACGGCTTCTGCCCGCGTGGCGCGGGCCTGTGCGCCGCTCTTGGCGCCAGCGCGACTGGTGCGAAGGCGACCATCCTCGCGAGCCTTCAGGCGCCACAAGGGGTCGAAGTTCCGGCTGCGCCCGCGCGTTGCTTGCCGAGTGGCCTCGGCCTCGACGCCATGCCCGCGGAGCTTCTCTGCAAAGGTCTCCCGCCACCGATGCAGATCGGCCTTGCGCGGGTTCAGTCGCTTGCCATGCTTGGACTCGGCCCGCACGCTGATGTGCACATGCGGGTTGGCCTGATGGTCGTGCAGCACCATCACGTACTTGTGGTCGGCCAGTTCGACCTGCGCGAACTCGCGCGCCGCGCGCTGCACCGTCAGCGGATCGGTGCCACGCGGCATCGACAGCATGATGTTGAAGGCCTCGCGCCGCTGGCCGGGTTCAGCAACGTCGTCGATCAAGGTGCCGCCGAAGCGCCAGTCATCGGCCAGGTCGTACAAGGTGTCCTTGCCTCGCATGGACTCTCCACGCTCGTCCTCGATGTCGAGACGGCCGTTCTTGCTGATGTAGCGGAAGTGGGCAGCGATGGCCTTCATGCCGCGCCCGCCGCCAGTCACCTTGACCATCACCTGAGGCGCGCGGTGGACCACGGTCGCTTCGATGCGCTGGCGGATGGCGGCGGCGCGTTGGCTTGCCGCGCCGGCTTTCAGCTTCGGCTGCGGCTTCACCTTGACGACACGGTTGCCTGGGTAGAAGAGCCGGTCGCCCCAGGTGATCAGAACGCCGTCGATGTTCGGTGCTTGAGGCATGACGTACTCCTGAAGGTCAATCGTTCGCAGATCGGCCGGCGGCCGTGTTGCCGCCACGCGGGCGCAGGTCGGCCAGCGCGCCCGCGACCAGGGCCAGGTGGCTCCGCACGTCGGCGCCCAGGGTTTCCAGCATCGGCCGGTACTCCTGGGCCGGGCGGAACTCACCTTGACGCAGCAGCTTGGTCAGGTGGTGGAGGTTGCGGCTGAACGTCGACAGCTCGGCGCTCGATGCGATGAGCGCGGCGAGGTGATCGGGTCGACTGCCTGCGCCCAACAGCACAGGCACGCCGGCAGCCAAACCGCCGACGTAGTCGCCTGGGTTCAGGCCTGCACGGCGCGCGCCGTCCAGCGTCGCACTGGCTTGCGCACGGCTCATGCGCAGGCAGAGCCGGACTCGGTCGCCAGCGCCTGACTTCAGGCTCGGCATCGATCGATCGATGTCGGTCGGTTCTGACCGCCCCAGGGCTTCGGCGATCGTTTTGCGGACCAGGCCGGAGGGCGAGACGCCGAGGGCCTGAGCACGCTCGAAGAGCGCGGCCTTCAGGCCGTGCAAATCGACGCTGATGCGATCACGTGACGAGGGTTCCATACCCGAGCCTCCTGACATGCCGTGCGTGTCAGACACCGGCGCCACCGCGCCTATCTCTGCACTCACCTACGCATTCAGTATTGGCTTTGACCCGGCCCTTGCCCACGCTGGATTCGGGTCGAAATCGTGCATGGCATCAGCTGCCCGAGCAGCGCCGGGCTCGGTACCCTGCCGCTTGTAGCCAGCCAAGCTTGAACGCCTGAGCGTCAATCGCGCTGACCGCGCAGGGTGAACCAGGGTCCCTTGTATAACGCGCTATACAGGCGCCTTCGCCCACCGTGCCGTATGCATGCGGTAAGCCGTGACCGGGCCCAGCTCGATCAGGATCATCCCGCCGCGCCGGCGTCGATGGACGCCACATACCGCAGCAGGTCGTCGGTCCGCCCTTCCGAAACCAGGCGCTCGGCGGTCTTGTAGCCGAACACAGACAGCGGCTCGTTGCGGTACCAGAACAGCGCCTTGTTCAGATCGCCGTTCAGGTCGGTCGCGGCCTTGGTGACTCGCAGCGCTTCACGCAGGAAGTTCTGAACACCCCGGGAGCCTGGTGCACGGCTGATCGTGTTGCGATGCACGTGCGCCTGCTCGGCCAGCGTCTGCAGATCGATGTGCATGGCCAGGCTGAAGCGCTTCGGCGACAGCACAGGGGCGGACGTTTCGGCCTCGCGCAGGAACTCGACGAAGTGCTGGAAGGTACCGCCCAGTACGGGCACCTCAACAACGGCAGCATCGACCACCAATACACCTCGCTTCAGCAGTGCACCTTTTATGCACTATCTGAGCACACTTCAAGCAGCATGGCAAAGTGACTCCACAGCGAGCCTTGTCTGGCCGCGCCAGTGGCAGCGTGTATAGCGCGTTATACAAATCGGTCAGGTTCGGGCGGCGATCAGCCTGCAGGAATCGCCAGGACTTCAAGTCGGAGACAGGCAATCGAACTGGCGGCCACGTTCCAGCGCTTCGCCGATTCGACAGCGCTGACCGCCACGCCGTCCACGCCTTCGACCTTGGCATCAAGGAGAACGCGAACCTGGACACCATCGACTTCACCCAGGAGTGCAACCGCGCGCGACAGCGGCTTGCTTTCTGCGGCGATGGCGATCGGGATCGAGGGCGCCGACACGCCTGAACGTGCGCTCGGATCGGGTGCCTGGGAAGCTACCGAGTCAGGCTGCCCGCCCGGATCCGCCTGTGCGGGTACAGGCGGCGGGGTTGGTTCAGCCGGTGCGGCGGAGGCCAGCCGCTCCTTGAACACTTGCACATCTGCCCGCGAGACATGCGCCCTGCTCTCGATCCATTGCGCGACGGCCTCGGGCTGCGACTCGTGCAGCTTGCGCAGCTCGTACAGCTCGCTGATGCCGCGGCATCGCCCACTGCGGTACAGGTCCAGCAGCCAGGCGGGTGGATCAATCAGGGCACCGATGAACGTCAGGTAGCCGCGCGACTTGCCCAGGGATCTGGCGATTTCACTGGCTCGGGTGCCCGACTGCAGCTTCTTCTGGACGAACAGGGCCAGCTCCAACGGGCTCAGGTTTTCCCGCTGTTCGTTTTCGATCACCTGGTCGTAGCTGTCCATCGCGTTGTCGACATAGGCGGGGATTGTGGGCTTGCCCGCCAGGCGCGAGGCACGCAGCCGCCGGGCACCGAAGTTCACCATCCAGCGGTCGGGCATCACCGGATGCCGGCGCACCGAGATGGCCTGCAACACCCCGCGCGCCTTGACGGAGTCGGTCAGCTCCGCCAGGGGCACCGGATCGAAGTCCTTGCGCGGTTGATCGGGGTCCTCGTCGATCAGATCGAGGGGCAACTGCAGCGGTGCACCGGCCGTCAGGATGGCGGGCGCGTTCAGCAGGTCGAGACCATCAAGCGACAGTGTCATGGCCTGCTCCGGATTGCGAACTGGCATGGGCACGGGCCTGCTGCTGCCCCATGACGATGGCTGCCAGCGCACGCAACGTCGGCTCGATCTCCTTCCACGCCTCACGGGCGGCGCTCTTCTTCATCTCCCACAGCACCTCGCCATGCGCCTGGGCCTCGGCGATCGAAGAACGGCGCGGGATGGATGCGAAGTCGCCCGGCCCGTCGCCGATACGGATCAACAGCGGGTGATAGCGCTGCACGATCTGCAGAAAGTTGGCCCGCTGGAACGGCGTGGACTCGACCATCGTCGGCAGCAGCCCGATCAGCTGCAACTTCGGGTTGAGCACGGCCTTGATCTTGCGCACCCCGGCGCGCGGGTGGTTCAGCAAGCCGTGCACGCCCTCCATCGCTTCCTGGTTCAGCTGGATCGGCGACAGCACGAAGTCGGCCGACGCCAGCGCCGAGATGACCCGAATATCGGGGCCGGGGTTGGTGTCGATCACGCACACGTCGAACTGCTGGTCCATGACCGCGAGGAAGTGGCGCAGGTTGCGTGCGAACGGGGTGTGGTTCGTGGACTGCAGCTCCAGCATCGACAGTGGCGTGTCGCCGGCCACCAGCACCAGGTCCGCGCTCGGCATCACCGAGACCGACTCGGTCAAGAGGCGGTCCGCGGTGATGCCGGCGTCCTGAACCCGGCTCGACCGTCGCATCGAGCCGCTGAAATTGCCCTGGTGGTCGAAGTCGATCGCCAGCACGCGCTGGCCATGCTGGGCGAAGTAGTGCGACATCAGCGTCGCCACCGCCGACTTGCCGACGCCACCCTTCTGGTTGGCGAGCACGAGTGTCTTCATGAGGAATCCTCCGGCGCGATCAGGTGGGGGGCGAGCCGCGGAGGAGGAGGCTTCCCGGCCGCCGCGCCTCGATGGCCCGAAGTGGGCAACTGCGCCGGGTTCGCGCGAGCCGGCGCCAGCCGGCGAGCGCGCGCCGTTGAAAACCAGCCACACGCACGCACCGTCCCGATGATCGAATCGGGACGGTGGCGGCGGCGCGCTGGATTCGGCGTCGAATCCAGCGCTGTCGGCTCAGGCCTTCAGCTTGCGCATCTCCTCGGCCAGCATCCACAGCGCACGGTTGAGGCTCACGCCGCGGTCGATGCTGCCCACCGGCCGGGTTTGCAGCCGGCGACCCTGCGCGCTGCGGCCGGGCTGGCCACCGCGGATCACGTTCTCCTGCACGCGCTGGAAGGTCGTCCACAGACTGTGGCCGATGTCCTCGGGTCGGCGCGCCTCGATCAGCTGCTCGGCCGTCACCGGGGCGGGCCGATGGCCGCCGGTTTCCTCCACGGTGCGCTCGCCGAAACGCAACGCCAGGGCAGCGGTCGCGAAGGCGACTTCTTCGGCCGGGGCGAGCTGCAGCGCCTTCATGGCTTCGGTGTGCTCGCCCACGGCCTCGAACTCGTCAAGCACGCGGAACGCGCCTTCGATCACCTCGCCCTGGATGTTGCCCTTGTGCGGGATGCGGATGTCGCCCACCACCTCGCCCACCACCAGGCCGTTGCAGCAGACGAAGCGGAACATGCCGGCCAGCATCTGGTAACTGCTGGCGCCGTCGTGGCTGTTGATCAGGATGATCTCGTTCGCCTCGGGCCGGGTCTGCACTTGGCCAGCGTGGCGCATGCGGATCATGTGCTTGGTGAACTCCGCCTTGCCTTCGACGCGGCTGGCGCCCTGGGCGACCATGAAGGGCTCGAAACCCTCCTTGCGCAGGCCGCGCAGGACGTCGATGGTGGGGATGTAGGTGTAGCGCTCGGAGCGGCTCGCGTGCTTGCCCTCGGCAAAGATGGACGGCGCCGCTGCGCGCATCTGGTCTTCGTTCAGCGGGTGGTCACCGCGCATCACGCGGGTGTTGCGGGCAAAGCGGGTTGCCAGGGTCGGGGTCGAGTACATGATGGTTTCCTTCGATCGTTGAATGAGGTTCGAAGGGCGGACGCGGCTGGTCGGCGTATGGACCAACAGGGCGCCCACCCGATGAGGGTTCAGGCGTCGGCGTGCGCCGGCTGGCGCGCGCTGCGGGGCTTGGGGGTGCTGGCAGCCGGTGCGGCCGGTGCAGCCGGCTCGCCGCTGCGCGCGGTCGGCACGCCCTCGGCGCCCTGGCCACCGTTGCGGCGGGCTTCGCTCTCGGCACGGCTGTCGAGGTAGTCGATCTCCTCGGCCGTGAACGCCATGCCGTAGACGGTTTCGCCGTCCTTCTCGTAGTTGTTGTTGCGCAGGCGGCCGACGATGTTGACGTGCGAGCCCTTGCCCAGGTACTCGGCGGCGTTCTCGGCCTGCTTGCCCCACAGGGTCCACTGGATCGCGGTGGATTCCTCCTCGCGGCTGTCGCACTCACCCCGGCTCGCGCGCCGGGTGTTGCTGATGGCGGTCAGCACGCCCTTGGCGATCTTGCCCTCGCTTCCGTTGACGAATTCGAGCTTGATGGCGCCCGCCAGGTGCGCGTGACGTTGGAACACTTGAACGTTGGCCATGGCCCTATCTCCTTGCGTGAGAGATCAGCCGGGCCCCGGTCCGGATTGCCCTGAAAACTGATCCTCTCGCTCGAACTTCCTCGCTCCCGCCCACGGGCGGGCGGGGGGTGGGCATAACCCCTTTCCTCACGGGAAGGGGTTGGGGATGGGTGGGGTGCCTCGCAGCCGAAGCAGTGAGCCAGTTTCCCGGCCCACCGCTTGAAGATCCCCCCACAAGTCCCCCTCGCAATTCGACGGGGGCGCAGCTGGGGGGAGCGCGGTGGGACGACTGGCGCACGGGCTGCCCCCTCCCCACGGGCGGCGCAGCGTCGCGGCCGCAGTGCGAGCTCGCCTGGCACAGCGGTTGCAGCGCAGCCGCCCGAACGATCACGAGCAGCGGCGGCTCTGCGGCCGACGTGCCACCAAGGGAGCCGAAGGCGAGCGACTGGCGCGGCGGTCGAGCCGCTGATCGCTGGCTGTGCAGCGGCGAAGCCGCTGCGTGCACTTCTCTGCACCCCGGCTTTCAGCGGCCCGGCTCCGGGCTGGGCGGGTGACCGGGGTGGCGATCTGGCCGGCGCCGCACCGAGCGAAGCGCAGCGCAGCGACCTGCAAGCCGGTCCGTTCGCCAAGCGGGCCTCGTGCACGCGCAGCGTGAAGGAAACAGGGCCCGCGATCCCCGGGCACGGGAATGGGCCGCCGCGTGGCCCAGCCGGCTCCGCCGGCCTGACCGTATTCGCGTGAGGGATGGCCGCCCGACAGGGGCGAGACGCTGGGCCTTGGACAGCGGCTCGACGCGCAGCGCAACAGCCCGGCCCCGCGCAGCGGGGACACGCCCAGGCAACACAATCTGATCACAACGACCTCACTGGAAAGGGCCGCGGCGTTCTTCATCTAAGTATCGGCTTCGAGATTGGATCGAAGAGTGAGCGCGGAGGTGCGCGATGTGGTGCTGCTACCGGCGGACCACAGACAACATATCGCCAGGCGCAAGCCGGCCCACTAGGGTGACGCCCGCGTTAGTCAGATCGTCGGAATAATTGGCGAAGTCCAACTCTCGAACGTCTGCGGCAATTTGAACCCGTCGATGCCGAGCATAGCTGGCCAAGCTGCCGTTCATTTCCAGCCGCTGCAGCCAATGGTCAATGACACGGAAGACATAGAGCGCATGAACAATTCCAGACACCGGGCGGAGCTCGCGTTTCCATGGTGAATAGTGCTTCGTCAGACTGTTCCGCACCAGCGGAACGGCGTTCTCGATCAAGGTCAGCTGCAGGTGCATAGACTCATGGATGACCGCCTCCGCCATGCGAGCCGCGGCCGTGGTGCCAGTCGCGGCAGATACGAAAATCGAGAATGGAATGCTTGGGGCGCTATAACTGACATCGTAGCTTGGGTCGTCGACATGAAGAATGTGGACGCTGAGCGCGAGTCGAGCGACCGTGTCGCATAGCGAAGGAACTTTGCCAATCAGCGAGGACGAGTCAGAGAGGGCCTTCAGCAGGTCACTGTCAACTTGATCAAGGCGTGCTGGAGTGATGCCTCTATCCAGAAAGCCAGCTGACACGGGGCCTGGCATGAATTCGATGCGCAAGCGCGGGCCATGGGTACCATTTTCGGGCGCTACATAAACGACCGCGGCGGGATCAACAGATCGCAGATGACGAGACGTCGAATATCCGCTCCCGGGCGCATCAAGTCGCCGCTGTCCCTCAGCAACCAGTAGTTCGGCTAGGCCAGGGAACCAAAGCGGACAGCAGACGTCGCTCAGGCAGCTGTGGATCTGCTCGGCAAGGTTCCGCACGATGGCCTGAGGAAAAAGGAGAGAACTAATGTGAAGCGCTCTCCTGCGCTGATCGGCGTCACCGCGTGGAGTGAACTCGGAGAAATCTCGAAAAGAACCCCAGTGTTGTGTACCGGCCTAAGCATCCGATGAACATCTCGAGGGTCATCGCTGTTGAAGAAAACCAGGGCTCCGCCATTGTCGTCGGACCAACCGCGGTTCAGTTGTATCAGCAGTCGATGCGACTCTTCTCCGGGGATGAAGTCGTTGTGAATCCTAATTCGCTGCCCTGCAGTAAGCTTGTGGGCAGTAATGTCAATTCGCTCATCGAGGTCAGCTTCGAACTTGGTTTCGATGTGAGAGCGAAGGTTCCGCAAAGCGTCAACAGAAAAGACCTGACCAACGGCGCGGGGAACGAGAACATCAGCGAAGCTGAACTCGTGCTGTTCGTAGAAGTCTGCGATTCGCAATTGCCAAGGAGCATCGCTTTCAAACCAGTCCAACACGTCCTCCGCATCCCGAGGCTCGAGCCCCTGGGTGACGACGCTATACGGAAACGGCTGGCGACGAAGTTGCTCGTTCCGCGAGACGAGGATCAATTTTCAGCCCTTCCTTCCTCAGCCGAAGAATCACGTTTGAGATCAGCGTTTTTTGGTCGCTGCAGTACACGGATGGGTTGTCAAACTCAGTTCCCGCTTTCCACCGATGCAGTGGCATGCCGCCACCGCACACCGGCAGGTAGGCGCACGAACGGCATGTCGAAGACGTTGGCCTTTGTAGTGCGTGGTAGCGCGCAAACTCCTGCGTCGCAAACACCGCGGACAACGCATGCGTACGCACCGACCAGTGTTCCGTGAACCGATCGGCACCGTCGAACGAACTCTTCAGCGTGTCGTTCTTGCATATCGTTCCGTCGGTCTCGACGATAGCTATTCCGAAGTCTGTCTGGCCAAGGCCCTCCTTGATGCCAAAGCCGCCAAGGCAAAGCTTGATCATGTCGTCGAGGAACCGAACGCGCGGGGGGGTGGGATCGCCCAGGTAGGCTTCGAGAAGGCGAGACAACCACTGCCCATATTCATCGGAGTCAGGTGACTCTTTGCCAAATGGCAAGGACGAATGATTTCCATCGCGATAGAGAAAGTCGATGGACGGTGCGCCCAGACCCTTGAAGTAGTCGTACGTCGCCCTTGGGTCCGAGGTTGGATCGATGACCGAGAGCAAGCCAGAGTACAAGAACGCAGCACGCGGGTGGCGCCGCAGGACTTCAATGCCCGCCACAACCTTTTCGTGCGTGCTTTCGCCCTGCTTGCCAAGCCGAAAGCGGTCATTGACCGCTCGCGGCCCGTCGAGACTGACCGAGATAGAGACATCGTAGCGGGCGCAAATGTCAGCGATCTCTGACGTGAGCAGCATGCCGTTGGTCTGCATGCAAAGTGCATGACCGCTTGAAAGTTTTGCCCTGAGAGAACGGAGCACAAACTCGAGCCGCCGGGCTCCGAGCATCAGCGGCTCGCCACCGTGCAGCACTGTGGCAAAAGGCTTGGCTTGATCTCGAGCGAGCTCACCTAGAGCTTCCGCGAGCGCTCCCACTGTCTCGCGCGAGATGAGGGCGGGCATATCTCGCCACCCGTCGTCGCCCATGTTGTAAACGTAGCAGTAGGTGCAATTGATGTTGCACCTACTGGCGACCTTCACCAGGACGGTGTCGATCTGCACCGCATCATCTCAACGGTTGTGACGGTTGTGGACGCGGTCGTAGGCCCCCGCCGTGGCGGGCTCTTCATTGCGGACTTCATCAACGAGCCGAGCGAGGGCAACGCTCGACAAGGTTGGCAACTCGATGTCCATGCTGGACTGATATGACTCAGGCTCGCCCGCAGTTTCGCTTGACTCTTCAGACATCACATCACTCCTAGCAGCGAGATGCTGCAACCCGATCTTACATCATCGGGATTCATGTCGGCATAACTCTTTTTGTCTTTATAAATCATGCAGTTAGCAAACATTGACCGATGAGAATTGCCCTGCGACGCATGACAAAGAGTCAATAAAATCAACAAGTTATGAGAACTTATAATCCAACCTAAAGTTGGAGCTTGCGCGCACTGGACGGACTCGATCCGTTGGCTTGAGCGCCATGCTTGTTTGCCAGCAACCCGCAACTCGGTGTTCACCTTACCTGCCAGTACCGCCAAGATGACTGCGAATGCCGTCCGCCTGCCCTTGTTGCGTGAGGGACGGCAGCCCGACGGGGCCGAGCCGCTGGGTCATTGACAGCGGCTTGACGCGCAACGCAACGGCCCAGCCTGGCGCAGCGGGGACACGTCCAGGCCCACCCGGACCTGGCATCAGCAGCACCACACGATCCGCCCCCGAATCAATTCCAACCGGCGCCAACCTGGGTCGCCGTTCTGCTGCCCTCGACGGCATCGAGTGGCGCTTCTAGACTCCGGCCGATGCGGAATGCCAGCGGAACCGTCGAGCGCACGAAAGCAGCTGCCCGCACGGTGATGACGATTCATATCGACATCGGGCAACTGATCGCAGCGGTGCGTCGCCATGTCCCCATCACGCCGAAGGCGGCACTCGCCATCCAGGACGACCTCGCCACGCTCATCAGCGCGACACGAGTCGCCGTGGTGTTCAGCGCACCCAACCGCAAGACCATTGCTGCGGGCGACCAGGCTACGAACTCACGGCCGAGGGCGACGCAATGACAAGATTCGTGATTGGCCCCGATGTCGCCTTGCACCTGGCCCGGTCGCAAGCCGTGGTGGCGGCGCAGCACCAGCTGCTGGCGCCGACTTTGATCCGCTCCCAGGTCCTGGCGCAGCTCTATGGCCTGGTCCGACGCGGTGAACTCGACCGAAAAGCCGCCGAACGCCAGCTCGACCACCGCGCGGCCTTCGGCTGCGCCTGCTTGGCGACCGAGTGCTGCAAAGCCTCGCCTGGAAGATCGCCGACCAACTCGGCTGGCCCGATACCTTCGTGGCCGAATACATCGCCCTGACCCAGCTTCAGGCCGATGCCTTCGTCTGCATGGACCCCGCACTCGCACGTGCCATCGGCAACACCGTCACCGTAGGGTCCATCGACGACCTGCTCGGCAGCGCGTAGTCCCGACTGGACGCCGTCCTTCGAGGCAACTGGAAGCCGCCAGGTCACGAACAGCGATGTTGCGTTATTACTGTAGTCATTGACGTTCACATTCACTTCGCAACACAATGTACGCATGAAGGCTACCGCCGCTGAGGCCGCGTCCACCCACGAACAACAGGTGCTGCGCCTCGCGAGCAAGCGCACCCTCCTGCGTGCGCGTGACGTGACGCAACTCGGCCTGCCGACCATCGCCCTGACGCGCCTGGTGCAGGCCGGCAAGCTAGAACGCGTGGCGCGCGGCCTCTATGGCCTGCCCGGCGCCGCGATCAGCGAGCACCGCTCGCTGGCAGAAGTCTCTGCGCGCGTGCCCAAGGGCGTGGTCTGCCTGCTTTCCGCCCTACGGGTCCACGAGATCGGCACCCAGGCCCCCCATGAGGTCTGGATCGCCATCCCGCCGCACATGGTGAGCCCAAAGCTGGACCAGCCTGCTATTCGTGTCGTGCGCATGTCGGAGGCGGCACTGACCGATGGCGTCGATCGCCTGAAGATCGACGGCGTCGACGTGCCAGTCTTCAACGCGGCCCGGACCGTCGTCGACTGCTTTCGGTTCCGCAACAAGATCGGCCTGGACGTGGCACTCGAAGCACTGCGCGACGGCTGGAGCCAGCGCAAGTTCACTCTGGACGACCTCTGGCGCCACGCCGAACGCGGCCGGGTGGCCAACGTCATGCGTCCCTACATCGAGGCCATCACGGCATGACCGCCAACCGCGCCGCGTCGATCCGCGCCAGGCTGAAGCAGCACACCGACACATCGAAGCAGGACTTCAACCTGACGCTGACTCGGTACGGCCTGGAACGCCTGCTCTACCGACTGTCCATCTCCGAGCACGCACCGAACTTCCTGCTGAAGGGCGCGCTGCTATTCCAACTCTGGTACGGCCAGCCGCACCGGCCGACACGCGACGCCGATCTGCTGGGCTTCGGCCCTGACGACGTACCCACGCTGGTCGGCGTTTTCCGATCGCTCGCCAGCATTGCAGTGGACGACGGCGTCGTCTTCGATGCCACGTCGGTCACGGGCAGCCCGATCCGCAAGGACGCCGGCTACGGCGGCGTGCGCATCGATCTGCGCGCCAGGCTCGACGGCGCCCGCCTGTCCCTGCAGATCGACATCGGCTTCGGTGATGCCGTCACGCCCGCGGCGCAGTCCATCGACTACCCGACGCTGCTGCCCGACGTTCCCGCACCGACCTTGCGCACCTACCCAAAGGCCACGGTCGTCGCCGAAAAGCTGCATGCCGTGACCGTGCTGGGCATGACCAATACCCGCATGAAGGACTTCTTCGACCTTGCCCTGCTGTTGCGCGACGACACTCTCGACGACGCGGAACTGCAGCGTGCCATAGAAGCGACCTTCGCCCGCCGACAGACGGCCATGCCCAGCACCATGCCCATCGGCCTGAGCGATGCCTTTGCCGACGACACCACGAAGCAGACGCAATGGCGGGCGTTCCTGAACAAGAACAAGCTGCAGCCGATGGACCTTCGCGATGTGATCGGGGCCATCCGAGCGCGTGCGACGCAGTTCGGATTTCCCAGGCCGTAGGACTTACGCTGGACCGGCCATGCGCACAACGCTGTTCGACTTCACCGACCCAAGTGCGGCGAACGCGTGGCACGCCATCGACGACCGCGTCATGGGCGGCATCTCCCACAGCACGCTGCGCCACGACCCAGCAGGTCACGCCGTGTTCGAGGGAACCGTCTCGCTGGAGCGCAACGGTGGCTTCGCCTCGGTGCGGTCCAGCCCCGGCGAACGGGGCCTGCCTGGCGCCGAGGCCTGCTTGATCGAAATGCGCGGTGACAACAAGGAGTTCAAGCTCTGCCTGCTGACCGACGATGGCTTCGACAGCCTGAACTACCAGGCCAGTTTCGCCCCCAAGGGCACCGACTGGCAGACCTTGCACCTGCCGCTGGCCGACTTCCGCGCCAGCTTCCGCGGACGCGAGGTCACTGGCGCACCGCCACTCGACCCTGCGCGCATCCGCCAGGTCGGCCTGATGATCGCGGCACGCCAGGCTGGCGCCTTCGCGCTCGACATCCGGCGGATCGGTCTGACCTGAGCGTATGCAGAAGGGGCGCCGCCGACGCCCCCTGTGCGGCCTAAACCAGGCCCCTCTCGGCGAAAGAGCACACGTCCGCGCCCGCCACCACCATGTGATCGAGCACCCGCACGTCCACCAGCGCCAGCGCCGACTTCAACGTCTGCGTCAGGAACTCGTCGGCACGGCTCGGCTCGACCGAACCGGAGGGGTGGTTATGCGCCAGGATGACAGCGGCCGAATTGCAGGCGAGCGCTGCCTTGACCACCTCGCGCGGGTACACCGAGGTCTGCGTCACCGTGCCGCGGAACATCTGCTTCAGCTCGATGATCCGGTGCTGCGCATCCAGGAACAGCACGCAGAACACCTCGTGCTCCAGCACCCCGATCTCCAGGAGCAGGTAGTCCTTCACAGCCTGCGGCGACGACATCGTGGCACCGCGCCGCACCCGCTGCGACAGCACCTCCTCGGCACGCGCAGGACGGTACTGACCGTCGACATCGCGCACCAGCAGCGCATTGACAGCGACAACGGAAGAAGTGGAAGAGAGCGACATGGCGAACTCCGGACTGTGTCGGGCGGGATTGCCCGAGACCGAAGCACCACGGCGCAGCGCAGCAGTCAGGGTTCTAAGACGGCCGCAGGCCGCAAGCGCTCGCCCCGCGGGCGCGCAGACCTTGACGGCGAGAACGGCGTGGTAGCGTGGGTCGTCACGGCAAGCCCACCCTACGCACGCCACGCTTGGATCGGCGGTAAACGCCGGCAAAGTCGGCCTGGTCGGGATTCGGTGGGCCCCGTCTGCACTCGGCAGGAGGAAGTCGAACGAAAGTAGTCACGAGGGTTCTCATCCAGCACCTCTGCGGCGCGGCACTTTCGGGCCCAGATTTCACAAGAGTCGCGCCAAGGTCGCTCGGCGTGCCGGGGCAACCGACTGCAATGCAGCGACAGCAGTCGCTCATACGGCCCAGACGGACGATGGCTGTCGGCCATCAGGAGACAGTCGGTCAGAGCGACAGCAGCTGTGCGGCAAGTCGGTGGGAACTCCGCTCAACCTCGGATGTATTACCATGTGATCACTTGGTAACACTCATGGAGAGCGTGCATGACGACGACGCTGACCAGTAAGGGGCAGGTCACGATCCCCAAGCGCATCCGCGATGCGATGCATCTGGTACCAGGAGCACCTGTCGAGTTCTCGGTGAACGCAGCCGACGAAGTGGTTCTTCACCCGGCACCGCCCACCGCACGCGGGAGCAACCCAGCTCGCGACCGCTTCGATGCGGTTCGGGGTCGAGCTGATGTGCACTGGCGGACCGATGAATTGATGAAGCTGCTGCGCGCCGACGATTGATGTTGCTGGTCGACACCAACGTCCTGGTGGACGTCCTGCAGAACGATCCGCAATGGGCTGACTGGTCCATCGCACAGTTGCGAGCCCAGGCCAAACTGCATGCTTTGGTCATCAATCCGGTCATCTACGCCGAGATGTCGTTGTCGTTCTCGACGCTTGAAGCTCTCGACGACGTGGTGAGCACCATGGAACTGGAACTGCGCGAGATCCCTCGACCCGCCCTGTTCCTGGCGGCCAGGGCCTACGCGCAATACCGCCGGCGCGGCGGCAGCAAGGGGCAGGTGCTTCCCGACTGCTTCATCGGAGCCCATGCCGTCGTCGAGGGATGGCGCTTGCTGACCAGGGACGCTAACCGCTTCAAGACTTACTTTCCGACGCTTGAGGTGATTGCCCCCTGAGACGGTTCCTGATGCGATGCGCAATCTGTCGCAGAAGAGTCCTCTGTAGGGTCCCAGCCGAGTGAGTGCTCTGGGTCGATTCGGGCCCATCGCGGCGTGCAGAAGCCGCAGTTCGAGGCGCTTCCCTACCGGAAGCGACGCCGGGGTCAGCTGTACAGCAATTCGTTGACGCTCGAACGGCTGCCAGCCTCGCTCAGTACTGGTCCCTCACTGCGGGCGGAAAGATCGCGCAGACCACGGCGAAGAGACAGAGCCGGCGCCGCGTCGTGGCTCCGGCCCGGGGATAGCCGAAGCTGGCCAAGCTGCAACTCATGGAAGGCTCTCGTGGGGAGGTTCGGGCGCTGCTGCGGCGACTGCCGCGTGGCCTCCGATCGGCGTCAGAGGAGCATGGCACATCTTTTCGCCGTCCCACTGCTGGCCACACCAGCACCGGCCCGTCGCGTCAATGATGCAGGTGCCACTGCCGCAGCAGCGCGCGTCTTCGGTCATTAGCAACTCCATGATGTCGGCGTTGCGGCATTCTGCACGGCCCGCAAGTCTCAGGCGCGCAAGGGCCACCCTGTTGTGCCCCAGACATGACGGTCAATCGTCGAAGGCTCCCCGCACCGCGTCGTGAGATGTCAGCCTTGCAGCGAGAGGACCCGTTCGCGACGAGCGGGAGCGGTCATTGGGCCGGACTTTGGCGCCGCGTGGCTGACGCCGCTGCAGGCCCTGCCGCCTGCAAAGGTCAGGTTCAGAGGCAGACCAGACAGCCGTCCCGTAGGCCAGCCAAGGTCAGGAATCGGCGACCGCAGACATTTACCGGCAAACTCCGAAGGGCGGCTGGCAGTCTGGGGCTATCGTTGTCCCCGCCCAAAGAGAGGCAGCCCGGCCGCGCTTGTACGATGCATCGCCATGGCCCTGGTCTACAGCACTGATCATGGACGCACCTGCCCTGGCTGCCGCCAGCCGCTGGCGGCCTGCATCTGCAAGGCCGCCAGGCCCATTCCTGCGGGCGACGGCATCGTGCGCGTGAGCCGCGAGAAGCAAGGCCGCGGCGGCAAGACCGTGACCGTGGTGCGAGGCCTGGTGCTGGACGCCATTGCGCTGACCACCATGGGCAAGCAGCTGCGTGCCGCCTGTGGCGCCGGCGGCACCGCGAAGGACGGGGTGATCGAGGTGCAGGGAGACCACGTCGAACGCGTGATGGCCTTTCTGACCCAGGCCGGGCACCGGGTCAAGCGCGCGGGGGGTTGATGCCCAGCACACGCCGGCACCATCACCATGTGTATGTGGTCGAACTGGACGCCCGGGTGTGGAACGAGCCGCGATTTCGCAAGGCCAACCCCGACCACCAACTCTCAAAGCCGCCGGTCTATGTCGGCATGACAGGCACCGATCCGGACCTGCGCTTCGACAAGCACAAGGCCGGCTTCAAGGCCAGCCGCTTCGTGCAGCTGTACGGCCTGCGTCTGCTGCCGGCGCTGTACGAGGTGTACAACCCGATGCCCTACGAGGCTGCGCGCGAGATGGAGGTCGAATTGGCCATTGCGCTGCGCGAGGCTGGCTATGGGGTCTGGCAAGCCTGAGAACCCGCCCGAGCACAACGATCTGCATCATC
>JBAXYD010000050.1:0-31038 GCA_037127635.1 Betaproteobacteria bacterium
CTCATGCTCGGCCTCCTCGCATGAGGGCTCTGTTCTGGCTACGCCGGAGCAGCCCCGCGGCTATCGCCGCACGCCGCCTCACGATGTTCAGCGTCGTCCTCATGCTCGGCCTCCTCGCATGAGGGCTCTGTTCTCGATGTCGACGCGGAGCACCAGGGCCAGGGCGATCAGGTTCATCAGGATGCCCGAGCCGCCGAAGCTCATCATCGGCAGCGTCAGGCCCTTGGTGGGCAGCACGCCCAGGTTCACGCCCATGTTGATGAAGGCCTGGGCGGCGAACCAGATGGCGATGCCCTGGGCCATCAGGCCGGCGAACACGCGGTCCAGCGCGATGGCCTGGCGGCCGATGTTGACGATGCGGCGCACCATCCAGAAAAAGCCGACGATCACTGCCAGCACGCCCACCAGCCCCAGTTCCTCGCCAATGACCGCCAGCAGGAAATCGGTGTGGGCCTCGGGCAGGTAGTGCAGCTTCTCCACGGAAGAGCCCAGACCTTGCCCGAACAGGCCACCGCGGCCGAAGGCGATGAGAGAGTGCGTCAGCTGGTAGGCCTTGCCCTGGGCGTTGGCCGGATCCCAGGGGTCCAGGTAGGCCAGGATGCGAGCCCGGCGCAGTTCGTCGAAGGCGATGATCATGGCCAGCGCGGCGATGGCCATCCCCGCGATCAGGAAGAACATGCGGGCGTTGACGCCGCCCAGGAACAGCACCCCCATGGAGATCGTGGCAATCACGATGAAGGCGCCCATGTCAGGCTGGCGCAGCAGCAGCAGGCCCACCACCAGCACCGCCATGGCCATGGGCCAGACGGCCCGGACGAAGTTCTCCCGCGCATCCATCTTGCGCACCATGTAGCTGGCCGCGTACATGGCCATGGCCAGCTTGGCGTACTCCGAAGGCTGGAAGTTCATCACCCCCAGGGGAATCCAGCGCCGCGAGAAATTGACCACCTTGCCGATGCCCGGGATCAGCACCAGCACCAGCAGCACCAGCGCCAGGATGAAGAGGTAGCCGGCATACTTCTCCCACCAGGCCAGCGGAATCTGCAACACCAGCAGCGCCATCACCGTGGCGATACCGATGGACAGCAGGTGGCGGCTGAGGAAGTGGGTGGCGGCGTAGCGTGCGAACTTGGGGTTGTCGGGCAGGGCCACGGAGGCGGAATAGACCATCACCACGCCGAGTGCCAGCAACGCCAGGGCGACGGCCACGAACGCCTGGTCGAATCCCGTGATGCGCGTGACGCCGGAGGAGCGCAATTCGACGCGATCGCGCACGGGCAGGGCCTGGGAGGAGCCGTCCAGACCTGACGTGGAGCGCCCAGGCAGGACACTTGACAGACCCCCACGCAGGTGGGAGCGAAGCCCGGCCCAGGCAGCACGCACCCGGCCCCTGCGGCCTGCGTCTGCCGTCATGGAAGCGCTGCGCGCATTCATGACACCACCTCACCCTGCTGGGCAGCCCATTCCCGCACCGCCTGGACGAAGACCTCTGCGCGGTGGCCGTAGTTCCTGAACATGTCCCAGCTCGCGCAGGCCGGGCTCAGCAGCACCGCATCCCCGGGCCGCGCCTGCCTGAAGCACCAGGCCACCGCGGCCTCCAGCGTTTCATGGGTGCCCCTGGGCACGATGGCCGCATCAGGATCGGCCAGGAGGGCCGCCTCGATGACGCGGGCGTCACGCCCGATCAGCGCCACCGCCCGAGCGTGCTGCGCCACGGCCGGGGTCAGGGGGGAGAAATCCTGCCCCTTGCCGTCGCCGCCCAGGATCACCACCACGCGCGCCGGCTCACGATCGGCGCCGAGCCCCTTCAATGCCGCGACCGTGGCCCCCACGTTGGTGCCCTTGCTGTCGTCGAAGGCCTCGACCTCGCCCATGCGGCCCACCAGCTCCACCCGGTGCGGCTCGCCACGGTACTCGCGCAGGCCATGCAGCATGGGCGCCAGCGGGCAGCCGATGGCCGTGGCCAGGGCCAGGGCGGCCAGGGCATTGCTGGCGTTGTGCCGGCCGCGCAGGCGCAGAGCATCGGCCGGCATCAGGCGCTGCAGATGCAGTTCCTCGGGCTCTGCCTCTGTGCCTCGCTTGCGCCGCATGCCCGTCTCGTCACCCGGCAGCGCGCGCACCAGCCAGGCCATGCCGTGCTCGGTGACCAGGCCGAAGTCGCCCGGTCGCTGCGGCGCCTGGAGCCCGAATCGCAGCACCTGGCGGGGCTCAGGGCGGGCTTCACCCTTGGCCGGCTTGCCGCTGAAGGGAGGCGGCTCCATCGCCGCCACCAGCGGGTCGTCCCCGTTCACCACCATCACGGCCTGCTGACCATAGATGCGGGCCTTGTCGGCCGCATACGCGGCCATGGTGCCGTGCCAGTCCAGATGGTCCTGCGAGAGGTTGAGCACGACGGCCGCCGTAGGCTCGAAGCCCTGGGCGTCGTGCAGCTGGAAGCTCGACAGTTCCAGCACCCACACCTGCGGCAAGGTGCCCGCGTCCAGGCGCTCGGCCAGGGTATCCAGCATCGTCGGGCCGATGTTGCCCGCCGCCACGGCGCTGCGCCCGGCGCGCTCCACCAGCAGTGCCGTCAAGGCGGTGGTGGTGGTCTTGCCATTCGTCCCGGTGATGGCCAGCACCTGCGGCGAGTAGGCCTGCGACTGCTTCAGCGCAGCCAGCGCCTGGGCGAACAGGTCCAGCTCGCCGCTGACCCGCAGGCCCTTGTCCCGGGCCGCCTGCAGCAGGGGCGCGATGGCGGGATCGTTCGGCGCCAGTCCCGGGCTCTTGAGCACCCACTGCACGGCGCCAAGCCGGCCCTCAGGCCCTTGCAGGTCTGCGGCCTCCAGCGGTGCTTGCAGGCACCGGGCCGCCGGGACCTGCTCCGCCAGGGCCTGCGCCTGCGGGGGCTGCTCGCGCGAATCCCACACCGTCACCTGGGCGCCCCAGCGTGAGCACCAGCGCGCCATCGCCAGCCCGGATTGACCGAGGCCGAGGATGAGCACATGGAGACCTGCGAGCTGCTGCATGTCCAAGTCTTCAGCGCAACTTCAGGCTGGCCAGCCCGATCAGGCACAGCAGCATGGTGATGATCCAGAAGCGCACGACCACCTGCGTCTCGGTCCAGCCCTTCTTCTCGAAATGATGGTGCAGCGGCGCCATCAGGAAGATGCGGCGGCCCTCCCCGTAGCGGCGCCTGGTGTACTTGAACCAGGCCACCTGAAGGATCACGCTCAAGGCCTCGGCCACGAAGACGCCGCCCATGATGGCAAGGACGACTTCCTGCCGGGTGATGACCGCAATCGTCCCCAGCGCCCCGCCCAGGGCCAACGCGCCCACGTCGCCCATGAACACCTGGGCCGGGTTGGCGTTGAACCACAGGAAGGCGAGGCCCGCGCCGGCCATCGCGCCGCAGAAGATCAGCAACTCACCCGCGCCAGGGATGTGCGGGATCAGCAGGTACTTCGCATACACCGCGTTGCCCGTGAGGTAGGCGAACAGGCCGAGCGCGGAGCCCACCAGCACCACCGGCATGATGGCCAGGCCGTCCAGCCCGTCGGTGAAGTTGACCGCGTTGCTGGCGCCCACGATGACGAACCAGCTCAGCGCGATGAAGCCGTAGACACCCAGCGGGTAGCTCACGCTCTTGAAGAAGGGCACCATCAGATCGGCCTTGGGGGGCAGTTCGTTGGAGAAGCCGCTGGCGATCCAGTTGAAGAAAAGTTCCAGCACGCGCAGGTTGGACACCTCCGACACGCTGAAGGCCAGGTACAGCGCGGCCACGAGACCGATCACCGTCTGCCAGAAGAACTTCTCGCGCGAGCGCATGCCTTCCGGGTCCTTGTGCACCACCTTGCGGTAGTCGTCCACCCAGCCGATGGCACCGAAGCCGAAGGTCACCAGCATCACCACCCAGCAGAAGCGGTTGCTCCAGTCAAACCACAGCAGCGTGGACACGCCGATGCCGATCAGCACCAGCACGCCCCCCATGGTGGGGGTGCCGCGCTTGCCCAGGTGGGCCTGCACGCCATAGCTGCGGATGGGCTGGCCGATCTTCATGGCGGTCAGGCGACGAATGACCCACGGCCCGAAGGCCAGGCCGATGAGCAGCGCGGTCATGGCCGCCATGACCGCTCGGAAGGTCAGGTACTGGAATACGCGCAGGAACCCCAGCTCCTCCGGGAACAAGGTCAGCAGCCATTGACTCAGGCTCAGCAGCACGAAGGGCTCTCTGGCGCCGCCGGGGGCGCCTGTGGGGGGACGTTGGAGGAGGCCGCTGAAGGGGCCGCCGAAGCAGCCGCCGACCAGAGAGTCAAGGCATCGACGACGCGTTCCATGCGCATGAAGCGCGAGCCCTTGACCAGGATGCTGGCTGCTGCCGGCAGGCCGCGGATGGAACCCAGCTCACGCAAGGCGGCCAGCAGGGCCTCGACCGTCTCGAAGTGGCGTACATCGCCTGCAGCGGCCTCCGGGGCCCCGGGTCCGGAAGGCGCCCCATGTGCCAGTTGCGCCGCCTGCGCCGCCTGCGCCGCATGCACCGCAAGAGGGCCGACGCACCACAGGTGGTCCAGGCCGCATTCGCGGGCCCGTACGCCCACTTCTACATGGAAGGCGGGACCTTGCGAACCCACCTCGCCCATGTCGCCCAGCACCAGCCAGCGCGGGCCGGGCAGGCCCTTGAGCACGTCGATGGCCGCCAGCACGGAGTCGGGGTTGGCGTTGTAGCTGTCGTCCACGAGCGTGGCGGTGCGGCCGGCCCAGGGCAAGGTGTGCAACTGCGACCGGCCCCTGACCGGGCGGAAGACTTCCAGCCCCTGCTGTATGGCGGACAAGGCTTCACCGGCAGCCTGCGCGCACAGGGCGGCGGCCAGCGCATTGCGTACGTTGTGCAGCCCTGGCAGCGCCAGGCGTACGCGCAGACGGTCGGCCTGCAGCCGCATCTCGACATCCCAGGCCTGCGCAGCGGCGTCCCAGTCCGCCTGCGCGCTGGCCCATGCCTGCCCTTCCAGCGCGAAGGTGCGCACCTCGCGGGTGCCGGCCATCTGGCGCCACACCGGGGACATCGGGTCGTCGGCAGGGAACACCGCGATGCCCGAGGCCGGCAGTGCCGCCAGGACGGCCCCGTTCTCCTGCGCCACGGCCTCCACGCTGGCCATGAACTCCTGGTGTTCGCGCTGGGCGTTGTTGACGAGCGCCACCGTCGGCGCAGCCAGCCGGGCCAGTTGCCCGATCTCACCGGGGTGGTTCATGCCCAGTTCCACCACGCCCGCCCGGTGCCAGACCTCGTCGTCCTGGCGCATCTTCAGCAGGGTCAGCGGCAAGCCGATGTGGTTGTTCAGGTTGCCCTCGGTAGCGAAGGCGCCGGCGCCATGACCGGCCCGAAGGATGGACGCGATCATCTGCGTCACCGTGGTCTTGCCGTTGCTGCCGGTTACCGCGATCAGCGGCAGGTGAAAACGGTGCCGCCACGCCGCCGCCAGCGCCTGCAAGGCCGCCAGCGCGTCCGGCACCTGCAGGCCGCTCAAGCCCGCCTCGGCCAGGCCGCGCTCTGCCAGCGCCGCCACCGAACCGGCCTGGCGGGCTGCGGGCAGGAAGTCGTGGGCGTCAAAGCGCTCACCGCGCAGGGCCACGAACAGGTCGCCCGGCTGAAGGGTGCGTGTGTCGGAGTGCACCCGCTCGAACGAGACCGCGCCATCGCCCACCAGCACCGATCCGGGCAGCAGCGCGTGGGCCTGGGCCAGGGTCATCATGACCTTGCCTCCGCAGCCTGCGAGGAGGCTGCCGCGCCGCGCGCCTGCAAAGCGGCCCTGGCCTCGACCACATCGCAGAACGGATGCTTCACGCCCGCAATCTCCTGGGTCTGCTCGTGACCCTTTCCGGCGATGAGCACCACGTCCTCGGGCGCGGCCTGGCGCACCGCGTGGACGATGGCCGCGCGGCGGTCCTCGATGGCCTGCAGGCTGCGCGTTGCCGCGATCACCGGCGCCTGCCGGGCCCCGGCCATCACCTGCGCCAGGATGCGCGCCGGATCTTCGCTGCGCGGGTTGTCGCTGGTCACCACCACGTGCGCCGCGCCGTGCACGGCGGCCTGACCCATCAGCGGGCGCTTGGTGGCGTCTCGGTCGCCGCCGCAGCCGAACACGCACCACAACTGCCCGCCTCGCGCGCGGGCCAGGGGGGCCAGGGCCCGCAAGGCCTTGTCCAAGGCATCGGGCGTGTGGGCGTAGTCCACCACCACGGCGGGCTGCGGGCCCTCACCCGCTGCGGTCACCCGCTGCAGCCGCCCTGGCACAGGCGTCAGCGCCGCCAGTGCACCGGCCACGTCGGTCAACGGAACGCCCAGGGCGCGCAGACAGCCTGCCACGACCAACAGGTTCTCGACATTGAAGCCGCCGATCAAGGAGGTGCGCACCGCGTGGCCGCTGACCGCCACGCCCGCCGCCCCGGCGGCCGTTGCACAGGCGCCCACGCGCTCGCACAGCACCATCTCCAGGCCCTCGGCAGTGTGCCGCACTTGCCGGACCCACAGCTGGGGCGGCGCTGCCGCTGCGGCTTCAACCGCACCAGGCTCGGTTTCCCAGGCCTCGCTGGCCGACACGCACCAGACCGCCAGTGCCTGCGGGCCCTTCCTGCCCTGCAACTCCACGGCCCAGGTCCGGCCGTGGGCGTCGTCGACGTTCAGCACGGCGGCCCTGAGGCCCGGCATGTCGAAGAGCGCCCGCTTGGCCGCGCCATAGGCGACCATCGTGCCGTGGTAGTCCAGGTGGTCCTGCGTGAGGTTGGTGAAGGCGGCGACGGCCAGGGAAGTGCCGGCCAGGCGGTGCTCGACGATGCCGATGGACGAAGCCTCGATGGCACAGGCCGACAGTCCTGCGTCCACGAAACGCCGAAACGCGGTCTGCAAGGCCACGGCATCGGGGGTGGTCAGGCCCGTGGGCTCCAGATCGTGCAGAGAGGCACCGGTCCCCCGCGCGCCCAGCGTACCGACCACGCCGCAGCCGCGGCCCAGGGCGCCCAGGGCCTGCGCCACCCACCAGGTGGTGGAGGTCTTGCCGTTGGTACCGGTCACCGCCACCACATCCAAAGCACGGCTGGGGTGGCCCAGGAACTCGGCCGCCACCTCGCCGGCCTGGCGCTTCAGGTGGTCCAGGCCCGCCAGGCGGTCGTCGTCGGGCAGCACGGCCACCGCGTCCAGGCCTTGCGCCGACCCCCGCGCCTCCACCAGGCAGGCTGCGGCGCCGGCGGCCAGGGCCGAGCCAGCGTGCGCGCGGGCGTCATGGCTGCGCCCGGGCCAGGCCAGGAAGGCATCGCCGGGGCGCACCTGGCGGTGGTCGGTGCGCAGCGCGCGCACCCCCCTGGCGTGGAGCCAGGCCGCGGCCGCAGTGCTGGATGCCAGGTGCTGCATCAGAAGCTCTCCACCTCGGCCGCGCCGGGCTGGAACACGATCTGCGGCTTGACCTCGATGTCCGTGGGCACACCCATCATGCGCAGGGTCTGCTGCACCACCTCGCTGAACACCGGGGCGGCCACGTCGCCGCCGTAGAACACGCCCTTGCTGGGTTCGTCCACCATCACGGCCACCACGATGCGCGGGTCGCTCACCGGGGCCAGGCCCACGAACCAGGCGCGGTACTTGTTCGAGACGTAGTTCTTGCCTTCCTGCTTGCGCGCGGTGCCGGTCTTGCCGCCCACCGAATAGCCGATGGTCTGCGCCTTCTGCGCCGTGCCGCCCGGGCCGGCCGCCATGCGCAGCATCTCGCGCACTTCCTGCGCCGTCTTGGGCGAGATCACCCGCAGCCCTGCCACGGGCTCCTGGCGCTTGAGCATGGACACGGGGATCAGCTCGCCGTCACGGGCGAACACGGTGTAGGCCCGCGCCAGCTGGAACAGCGAGGCGGACACCCCATAGCCGTAGCTCATGGTGGCCTGCTCGATGGGGCGCCAGGTCTTGTAGGGGCGCAATTTGCCCGTCACCGCGCCCGGGAAATCCAGCTGCGGCTTCTGGCCGAAGCCCACGCCGGCGTACAGCTCCCACATCTCGCGCGGGGACATCTGCATGGCCATCTTGACCGTGCCCACGTTGCTGGACTTCTGGATGACCTCGGCCACCGACAGCACGCCGTGCGGGTGGGCGTCCTTGATGGTGGAGCCGGTGATGGTGATGGAGCCGGGTGCCGTCTGGATGGGGGTCTGCGGCGTCACGCGCCCGCTTTCCAGCGCCCAGGCGGCGATGAAGGGCTTCATGGTGGAGCCAGGCTCGAAGATATCGGTCAGGGCGCGGTTGCGCAGCTGCCCACCGCTCAAGTTCTGGCGCTGGTTGGGGTTGAAGCTGGGGTAGTTGGCCAGGGCCAGCACTTCGCCCGACTTGGCATCCAGCACCACCACGCTGCCGGCCTTGGCGCCGTGCGTGGCCACGGCGTCGCGCACGCGCTGCCAGGCGAAGAACTGCACCTTGCTGTCGATGGACAGGGTGACGTCGCGGCCGTTCACCGGCGCCAGGTACGCGCCCGTGTCCTCCACGATGCGCCCCAGCCGATCACGCACCACGCCGCGCGAGCCCGGCTTGCCCTGCAGATCCTTCTGGAACGCGAGCTCGATGCCCTCCTGGCCCGATTCCTCCACATCGGTGAAGCCCACCACGTGGGCGGCGGCCTCGCCCTCGGGGTAGCGGCGCTTGAACTCACCATGCCGATGCACGCCCTTGACGCCCAGGGCCTTGACCTCGTTCCACACGGCATCGTCCACCTGGCGGCGCAGCCACGCGAACTCGCCGTCGCCGGCGGTGCGCTCCTTCAGCTCCTGCAGCGTCATGCCCAGCAGCCCCGACAAGGCCTTGCGCTGGGCCACGTCAGCCTCGAAATCCTTGGGAATGGCCCACACCGACGGGGCCGGCACGCTGGTGGCCAGGACGACGCCTTGGCGATCGAGGATGCGGCCCCTGCTGGCCGGCAGCACGAGGGTGCGCGTGTAGCGCATCTCGCCTTGCTTGACGTAGAAGTCGGTGCCCACGGCCTGGATGTAGACGGCGCGGCCGGCGAGCATCAGGAAGGCCAGCGCCACCACCACCAGCATGAAGCGCGAGCGCCAGGGCGGCGTCTTGCTGGCCAGCAGCGGGCTGGTGGCGTAGTTCACCGCGCGGGCGCCTGCTTGCAGCGTGGGCTTCATGGCCGAGCCCCCGCAGGCGCAGCGCCCTGGCCACCCGGCACCGCATCGGCCGGGCGCTCGTTCACCCAGTGCGTGACCGCCGGGGTGACGGTGCGCATCTGCAGCCGCTCGCGCGCCACCCGTTCCACCCGCAGGTGGGTGGACTGCACCTGCCGCTCCGCGTCCAGACGCTTGTACTCGCTGTCGAGCTGCCGCTGCTCAGACTTGGCGCGCTCGATGGCCGAGAACAGGCGCCGGGTCTCGTAGGCGCTGTTCACCAGCAGCAGGCAGCTGCCGATCAGGCCGGTGGCCAGCAGCAGGTTGACCCGGCTCATCGACGCCCCCTGGCCCCCGCCCGGCGGGCGGCGGGCTCGGCCCGCGCGGATACGGCACTGGCGGCGCCCGCGGCCTCGAAGTGCACCTCGGTGCGCTCGGCCACGCGCAGGATGGCCGAGCGGGCGCGCGGGTTGGCCGCCACCTCGGCCTGCCCCGCCCGGATGCGCCCCAGCGCCCGCAGACGCATCGGCGCAGCGGGGGCGAACGGGGCGCGGCGGTCCACCACCTCGCGGCTCTCGCGGGCGATGAAGGTCTTGACGATGCGGTCTTCCAGCGAGTGGAAGCTGATCACGGCCAGACGCCCGCCAGGACGCAGGCACTGCAGGGCCGACTTCAGCCCCTGCTCGAGCTCTTCAAGCTCGGCGTTGACGAGAATCCGAAGAGCCTGAAACGTGCGCGTTGCAGGGTCCTGGCCCGGCTCTCGGGTCTTGACCGCACGAGCCACGACCGAGGCCAACTCGCCTGTGGTGCGAACGGGACTCCCACCCTCGCGGCGAGCGACAAGCGCCTTTGCAACCGGAACAGCAAACCGTTCTTCCCCATAGTCTCGGATCACCTCGGCAATGCGGTGCTCGTCGGCGCGCGCCAGAAAGTCCGCGGCGGTCTCGCCGCGGGTCGTGTCCATGCGCATGTCCAGCGGCGCATCGAAGCGAAAGCTGAAACCACGCGCGGGGTTGTCGATCTGCGGGCTGCTCACGCCCAGGTCCAGCAGCACGCCGTCCACGTGGGGCAGGTCCAGGCGGGCCAGCGCCTGGGCCAGGCCGGCAAAGCTGTCGTGCACGATGGAAAACCGCGGGTCGTCCGCCAGGCCCTGCGCGGCGGCGATGGCCTCCGGGTCCTTGTCGAAGGCCACCAGGCGACCGTCCGGGGACAGGCGCTGCAGCACGGCCCGGCTGTGGCCGCCGCGGCCGAAGGTGCCATCCACGTAGGTGCCGTCCACCCGCGTCACCAGGGCCTCGACGGCTTCGGTGAGCAGGACGGTGGTGTGCTGGAAGGCCGCGCCGGCATCGCTCAAGGCACTCACCCGATGAACAAGGTGTCGAGCTGGCTGCTCATGTCCTGTTCCAGGACGGCGGCTTCGTGAGCGTCGTAGCGGGACTTGTCCCAGAGCTCGAAGCGGTTGCCCAGGCCCATGAAGACGACCTCGCGCTCCAGGCCGGCCCAGGCGCGCAACTCGGGCGGCAGCAGCAGGCGTGACGCGCCGTCGATGGCCGCCTCAGTGGCACTGCCGATGTACAGCCGGCGCAGGCCGTCGGCCGAGGCCGGCAGGGTGTTCAGGCGGGCTTCGAACTGGTCCCACACCGGGCGCGGAAACAGGGACAGGCAGCGCACGTGGCTCTTGCTGACCATCATCTGGCCCTGCACGGCAGACACGAGCACGTCCCGCCAACGGGCCGGGACGGTGATCCGCCCCTTCCCGTCCAGCGTGAGCACCGGACCACCCTTGAACGCAAAGACCGACACAAAAACCCACTTTCCTGCACTTCTGCGCACTTTATCTCACGCCATCGGTGCCGGTCAATGCTCGGAAACCAAAAAAGATCAATGGAATCAAGCACTTAGAATCGACTTCGGCGCATTCCTTCGAAAGAAAATCGTTCAGAACCAAGCACTTGCGAGAGGCAGTGAAACTGCTTTGTGAGCAAAGATCGGAATCCTCCAGGGGTATCGCCGAGCGCCGGCCCCCGGGTTTTGCTGGACCAGCCGACAGCGGGGCCGCTGATAAATTGCTGCACACCGGGCTTGCCCCCTCCCGCGTCAACACTCTGAGCATCCACCGATGACCCTCACCCCCGCCGCCCTGGCCGATACGCGCCACCACCTGCATCCGTACACCCAACTGCGCCAGCTGGAAAAGGACGGGCCTCTGGTCATCGTCAAAGGCGACGGCGTGCACGTGGAAGACGAACAGGGCAGGCGCTACCTGGAGGGCATGGCCGGCCTGTGGTGCGCCTCATTGGGCTTTTCCGAGCAGCGCCTGGTGGACGCCGCCGAGCGCCAGATGCGCACCCTGCCCTACTACCACTCGTTCTCCGGCAAGGTGCCCGGCCCCGTGACCGAACTGGTGCAGGCACTGGACCGCTGGTCGCCCATCCCCGGCGCCCGGGTGCTGTTCGCGAATTCCGGTTCCGAGTCCAACGACACCGCGGTCAAGCTGGTGCGTTACTACAACAACGCCCGCGGCCGGCCGCTGAAGAAGAAGATCATCGGCCGCGTGAAGGGTTACCACGGGGTGACCGTGGCGGCGGCCTCGCTGTCGGGCATCCCCACCATGCACACGCACTTCGACCTGCCCATGGACGGCGTGGTGCGCGTGAGCTGCCCCCACCCCTACCAGTTCGCCCAGGACGGCGAATCGCCCGAGGCCTTCGCCCAGCGCCTGGCGCGAGAGCTGGAAGACACCATCGTGCGCGAGGGACCCGAGACCGTGGCGGCCTTCATCGCCGAGCCGGTGCAGGGCGCGGGCGGCGTGATCGTGCCGCCGCCGGGCTACTTCGACCTGATCCAGCCCATCCTGAAGAAGCACGACGTGCTGTTCATCGCCGACGAGGTCATCACCGGCTTCGGCCGCCTGGGCCAGCCCTTCGGCACGCAGGTCTACGGCCTGAAGCCCGATTTCGTGACCGTGGCCAAGATGCTGACCTCGGCCTACGTGCCGATGTCGGCGCTGTATGTGGCCGACCACGTCTACCAGACCATTGCCGACGCCAGCGCCGAGATCGGCGTGTTCGGCCACGGCTACACCTACAGCGGCCACCCGCTGGCCTGCGCCGTGGCGCTGGAGACCTTGCGCATCTACGAGAGCGACCGTGTGGTCGAGCATGTGGCCCGCGTCGGCCCACGCCTGCAGGCGGGCCTGGCCCGCTACCGCGGCCACCCGCTGGTGGGCGACGTGCGCGGCCTGGGGCTGATCGGCGCGGTGGAACTGGCCGCCGACCCCGCCGCGCGCAAGCCCTTCGACCCCAAGCGCGGGGTGGGCCCCTATCTGGTGCGCCGAGCGCAAGAGCACGGCCTCATCCTGCGCGCCATGGCGGGCGACATCGTGGCCTTCTCGCCGCCGCTGGTCATCACCGAAGCCGAGATCGACGAGCTGCTGGAGAAGTTCGACCGCGCGCTGGCCGACACGGCGGTCTGGGTGGCGGCCTGACGCGCTTCATGGCCTTCATCGAGTTCCACGCCGTCAGCAAGCACTACCCCGGCGCGGCTGCGCCTGCGGTGGACCGGCTGGACCTGTCCATCGAGCAAGGCGAGTTCCTCACGCTGCTGGGCCCCTCAGGCTCGGGCAAGACCACCACGCTGATGATGCTCGCCGGTTTCGAGCCGGTGAGCGGCGGCACCATCCGCCTGCAAGGCCAGCCCATCGAGCAACTGCCCGCCCACCGACGCGGCATGGGCGTGGTGTTCCAGAGTTACTCGCTGTTTCCCCACATGACGGTGGCCGAGAACGTGGCCTTCCCCTTGAAGGTGCGCAAGCTGGCCGCCGCCGAGATCCAGCAGCGCGTGCGCGAGGCCCTGGGTCGGGTGAGGCTGGAGGCCTATGCCGACCGCCGCCCACAGCAGTTGTCAGGGGGGCAGCAGCAGCGCGTGGCCCTGGCGCGTGCCCTGGTGTTCAACCCACCGCTGGTGCTGATGGACGAGCCCCTGGCCGCCCTGGACAAGCGCCTGCGCGAGGAACTGCAGCTGGAGATCCGGCGCCTGCACCGCGAACTGGGGGTGACCATGGTCTTCGTCACCCACGACCAGGGCGAGGCCATGACCCTGTCCGACCGCGTGGCCGTGTTCCACCAGGGTCGCATTGCGCAACTGGGAAGCCCGCAAGCGCTTTACGACGCCCCGGACGACCCCTTCGTGGCCGGGTTCGTCGGCGACAACAACCACTGCACCGGCACCTGGCTGGGCCTTGAGGCAGCCACCGGGCTGGCCTTGCTGGCCGGCCCGCAGGGCCCGGTGCGCGCACGCTGCAGCCCCGCGCTGGCGCAGGCCTGCGCGGCGAGCTGCCCACCCGGGCAGGCCCTGCTGTGCGTGCGGCCCGAACGGCTGTATCTGTGCCCGACCGACGCGCCCGGCCCTTCCGGGCCCGAACTCGGCTGCACCCTGACCGGCCAGCTCTGCGACCTCATCCACCAGGGCGACCACTGGCGCCTGATCGTGCAGATCGAGGCCGGGCACGCAGACCCCACCGGCGGCACCTCCGCCCCGTGGGTGGTCAAGCTGCCACCCACCCAACTCCCGCCCGGCCTGGCGCCGGGGCAGCACATCCGCCTGGGCTTCCGCCCGGACGATGCCTGGGCCTTCGTGCCCGAGGGGGCTGCGGCCCCCGGGTCGTGAGCGTCACCGCACCACAGAGCGACGCCCGGCCTTTCATTCCCCCACCATCCCCGCACCCCAGAGGAGACCACGAGATGAAGATTTCCATGCCCACTGCCCTGGCCGCCGCACTCGGCCTGGCCGTCCTGGCCAGCCCCGTCAGCGCGCAAACGCGCGACCTGTCCGTCGTCTCCTGGGGCGGCGCCTACCAGGACGGCCAGAAGGAGGTGTACTTCAAGCCCTTCACGGCCAGCACCGGCACCAAGATGACCGACGAGCCCTGGGACGGCGGCTTGGGCGTGCTGCGCACCAAGATCAAGGGCGGCAACAACACCTGGGACGTCGTGCAGGTGGAGGCCGACGAGCTGGAAGTCGGCTGCGACGAGGGCCTGTACGAGAAGCTGGACGTGGCCAAGATTGGCGGCGCCAACCGGTACCTGCCGGGCGCCGTGCACGGCTGCGGCGTCGGCGCCATCATCTACAACCTGGTGCTGGCCTATGACGGCGACAAGCTCAAGGCCGCCCCCAACGGCTGGGCCGACTTCTTCGACACCAAGAAAATCCCGGGTAAGCGCTCGGTGCGTAACGGCGCGAAGTGGAACCTGGAGATCGCGCTGATCGCCGACGGCGTGCCCAAGGCCGACGTCTACAAGGTCCTGCGCACCCCTGCCGGCGTGGACCGCGCCTTCAAGAAGCTCGACACCATCAAGGGCGACCTGGTGTTCTGGAAGAGCGGCGCCCAGCCCCCGCAGATGCTGGCCGCCGGCGACGTGGTGATGACCACCGCCTACAACGGCCGCATCACCGCCGCCAACGACAAGGACAAGAAGAACTTCAAGATGGTGTGGAAGGACACGCCCTACACCATGGACAGCTGGGTGATCATGAAGGGCTCGCCCCACAAGGCCAACGCCGAGAAGCTGCTGGAGTTCATGGGCCGCGCCGATACGCAGGCCAAGCTGCCGAAGTTCGTGCGTTATGGCGTGACCAACCGGGACGCGGCCAAGCAGGTGGACCCGGCGCTGATGGGCGACCTGCCCACCAACCCGGCCAACCTGAACGTGGCGTTTGCGGAAGACGTGAAGTTCTGGATCGACAACATCGACAAGCTCACCGAGCGCTGGAACAAGTGGGCCGCCACGAAGTGACCTGCGCATGAGACGGGCCGCGCTGCTGGCACCGCTGACGGGCTTCTTGCTCGTCTTCTTCGTGCTGCCGCTGGCGTGGCTGTTCTCGCTGGCGGTGCGCGAGGCCGAGGTGCCGCGCGCCCTGCCGCGCACGCTGCAGGTGCTTCAGGGCTGGACGGCGGCGCGACCGCTGCCGCCGGCCCTGTTTCCCGCCTTCGCGCAAGACCTGGTGCAGGCGCGCGAAGAGCAGACCCTGGCCGACGCCGCGAGGCGGCTGAACTACGCCGTCAACGGCGTGCGCAGCACCCTGATGCGCGCGGCTCGCGCCGTGGGCTCTGCCGAGCCGGGAACAGCCTTCGACGCCGCCTTCTTCAGCGCCGTGGACCCGACGCTGACCACTCCCGCGTTCTTTGCCGCCGTGCAGGACGCGCGCGGGCCGGTGTCGGCCTTCTATCTGCTGTCGGCGCTGGACCTGCAACGTGACGCGTCCGGCGCGCTCGCGCCGGTGCCTGAAGACCAGCGCATCTACCTGCAGGTGCTGCAGCGCACCTTGTTCATCAGCGCATCCGTCACCTTGCTGTGCCTGCTGATGGGCTTTCCCGTGGCGGCGCTGCTCACGCAGGTCTCGGGGCGCAAGGCCGACCTGCTGATGGCCCTGGTGATGCTGCCCTTCTGGACCTCGCTGCTGGTGCGCACGGCCGCCTGGGTGGTGCTGTTGCAGCGCGAGGGCGTGGTCAACACCGTGCTGATGAAGATCGGCCTCATCGGCGCGCCGCTCGAATTGATCTACAACCGCACGGGCGTGCTGATCGCCATGACGCACGTGCTGCTGCCCTTCATGATCCTGCCCATCTACTGCACGCTCAAGGACCTGCCGCCCAACTACCTTCGCGCCGCAGCCAGCCTGGGCGCGCCCCCCGTGACCGCCTTCTTCAAGGTCTACCTGCCCCTGGCCGCGCCGGGCGTGGCCGCCGGCGCGCTCATGGTCTTCATCATGGCGCTGGGGTACTACATCACGCCCGCCCTGGTGGGCGGCGGCGGCGACCAGATGCTGTCGTACTTCGTCGCCAAGTACACCACCGAGACGGGCAACTGGGGTCTGGCGGCGGCCCTGGGCGGGCTGCTGCTGGTCACCACGCTGGTGCTGCACGCCGTGTCGCAGCGGCTGTCCGGCGGGCGCGCCATGGGGGCCGCATGAAGGGCCGGCGCTGGCACCCCTGGCGCGCCGCTCACGTGGGCATGTGCCTGATGGTGCTGGCCTTTCTGGTCCTGCCGATCGCGGCCATCGTGCCGCTGTCTTTTTCCAGCGGCAGCCTGCTGGTGTATCCGCTGCCGGGCTGGTCATTGCGCTGGTATGCCGAGGTGTTCGGCAGCCCGACCTGGATGCGGGCGCTGGGCAACTCGCTGCTCATCGGGGGCGTGGCCACCCTGGCCTCGGTGCTGCTGGGCACCCTGGCCGCCCTCGGCCTGGCCAGGCAGCGCGGTTTCTGGGCCCAGTCGCTGAAGATGCTGATGATCTCGCCCATGATCGTGCCGGTGATCCTCATCGCCGTGGGCAGTTACTTCTTCCTCGCGCCGTGGCAGCTGACGGGCCACTACCTCGGGCTGATGCTGGCCCACACCGTGATTGCCGTGCCCTTTGTCGTGATCCCCGTGCTCACCGCCCTGGAGCAGGCCGACCCCAACTTGCAACGCGCCGCGGCGGCCTGCGGTGCGAGCCCGGTGCGGACCTTCTTCGCGGTGACCCTGCCCGGCATGCGCAATGCCATGGCCTCAGGCGCCCTGTTCGCCTTCGCCGCGTCCTTCGATGACGTGGTGATCGCCCTGCTGCTGGCCGGTGCCGGGCAACGCACGCTGCCGCAGGAGATGTTCTCGGGCCTGCGTGACACCATCAATCCGGCCATGCTGGCCGTGGCCACGGTGATGATCTGCGTGTCCACGGCCCTGTTCCTGGGCGTGCAGCGGGTGCAGCGCCGGGCCCGCACCACCCTGGCTGCCACGGCGCGATGAACGAGAACGATCCCTTGTGGCGCCTGCGCCATGCCCTGGCGGGCATCGGGCTGGCCCTGGCCTGCTCGGTGCTCATCGCCGCCGTCCTGGGCAGCGCGCTGGGCGATGCTCTGGGCGGCACCTATGCCTGGCGGGCGGGCACCTACGCTGGCCTGCTGCTGTACGTGCTGGCGGGCGCCGTGGTGCTGTTCGTCAAGGTGGCGCAGCACGAGACACGGCCCCTGAACCTCGGTCGCCTGGGGCGCTGGGTGTTGAGCCTGTGGCTGTGGCCCGCCCTGTGGTGGGCCGGCCGGGACGGCAAACCGGGCGCCTGAGTCCCGCGCAGCCTCGCACGCCGGCGGATCGTCCGGCTTCAAGCTCAGCGTGACTGCTTGATGACCCGGCCGTTCAGGGGCTGCACAGGTCGCGCGTTCATGGGGTGCAGGCGGGCGAAGATGGCCAGTTGCTGGGGCGAAACCTGGATGGGCTGCTGCATCACGATCCACAGCACGCCCTCGGTGCAGGGCGGCGTGGTCAGTGAGCCCATGTAGGTGTAGTAGCCCCGGCGCGCGGGCAGCAGCGCCATCGGATCGAACTCCACGGACGCCGCCACGAACTCGCCCCGCTCCAGCGGCAGGTTGTTCCACACGGCCTGCACGGCCGGATGCTCGGGGCCCTCATCGGCCACCAGGGCCACCACGGCCAGACGGCCTTGAGGGTCGCGATGCACCAGGTGGATGGACATGGCGAAGGACCGCCCGTCCACCCGCTCCTCCCCCGGCAGATGAAAGTGGAACCCCATCAGCTCATAGCGACGCGCGCCGACTTCGATGGCATTGCCCTTGCCCACCTGCACCTGCACGGTGTGCCCGTTGTCGGTGACGGAGAAGAAGCCCGGCCGGTACTGGAAGTCCACCTCTTCCAGGTCCACCGGCAGGCCATCACGGATGTCCACGGGGCTCTGGCGCTGCCCGCTGCCACACAGGGAGAACGAGGGGTTCAGGGAGGCCCAGGTCTGCGGGCCCAGGCTGCCGGAGTAGCCCCAGGCCGGTCCGTGGGCGCCGGCCAGCGCATCGGCCCCGTGCTTCGGCTCGGCACCCGTTGCTGCTGCGGCAGCTGTGTCGCCGGCCACCACCGACCCGCGCGATGCCGCAGAGCCCGTGCGGCTGGGGCGGGCTGCTGCCGTCGCTCCCGCTGGCGGCGCCTTGATGAGGAATTCTCCGGAGGCCCGGTTGTCGACCTTGATCTCTGGCGTGCCACGCGAGCCCGGCTTTGCCGCGCCATCCAGCGCCACACCGCGAGCCAGGCGCTCACGCAGGCGCTCCAGCGGATCGCCAGGGCCCAGCTTGATCGGCGTGCCCAGCAGGGGTTCTCCTGAGGCGGCAGCAGGCGTGCCCGGCGCGCCGGGGCTGATGGGAGCCGCAGCGCCGAAGGAGGCACCCGTGCCTGCCGGAGCGCCGGGCGCTCCACCCGCGCCTGATGCGCCTGATGCGCCGATCGGGCCCGGCTTGCGCAGCCGATAAGGCGTGCGCATGCCTGCCGGGCCGCGAGCCGCCGACGCCACAGGCGCAGCAGCCTCGGCGGTTGCGGCAGCAGCGGTGGTCGCGGCGGCGGCCGGTGAGGCTGCCGCGGGTGCGGGGGCCACCGCTGGACTTGCAGGGTTCTGCGGCTTGGCCGTCGGCTCTGCCGACTGCAAGGGCCCTGCCAGGCTCGACAACGCGATCAGCGCCGACAGCGACCGCAGCGCAAGCAGCCCCGACAGCGCCAGGGGCGCAGTGGGTGCCGGCCAAACCGGCAGCAGTCGTGGGGCAGAGTCGGTCATCGCGGCGGCATCCTGCCTCGATTTCGGCGCGAGCCATGCAAACTTGAGGCCCGCTACGGCCGGCATCAGGGTCCTCCCGTCAGCGCAGCCTCCTCCAGACGGGCCTTCAGCGCCATCACCTTGGCAATGTATTCGGCCGCCAACGCGTCGTCCACCCGGCTGCCGCCCAGGTACAAGCGCAGCCCGTCTTCCACCGAGCCGCCCGTCAGCTTGATGCAGTCGTGCAGCACGCGCGCGCCCACCCGCAGGTTGGTCAGGGGATCGAAGGCCGTCATGGGCCCGCCGTGCTCCTCGAAGCGGCGGGCATGCACCCTGGGCATCACCTGCATCAGGCCCTGGGCGCCGGCTGCACTCTGGCTGAAGGGATGCAAGCTGGACTCGGTGGCCATCACCGCCAGAATCATGGTGGGCTGCAGCTTCAGTCTGGGCCCCACCACGTGGGCCTCGCGCACCAGGGCGGCCACGGGTTCAGGCGCCACCTTGTAGGTACCGGCCAGCCATCGGGCCATGCGGGCCTGCTCCTGCGGCAAGGACGCAGGATCGACGGCCGTAGCCCGCTCGGCAGCCTGCAGGTCGGACGCGGGCAGCACCACATCGTCGAACGAGCGTCGCTCCAGCCAGACCAGCAAGCGGTCTTCGCCGGCCGCCCGCCAGGACGGCACCAGCCACAGGCCCAGGCCGGCCAGGGCTGCCAGCAAGCCCAGCGCAGCCAGCACATGGCGCACCCAGGCGCTTGCGCGGCGCAACAGGCTTCGGAAACCGGACACGTTCTGCATGGTGCGGGCCCGATGAGGCGTCTTTCAGACGGTTACAGCCGCTCCGACCCGAGCCGGTTTCGGACCCAGGCCCAGCTCAGCAGGCCGCCCAGCATCAGTGCGGCGGAGGCCAGGGCCAGCCCCAGTGAGGAATGCATCACCAGCGGCGCAAGGACCCCAGCCACCAGCCCGTTCATGATGCCCGAGGAGAAGGCCTGGACGGAGGAGGCCATGCCGCGCCTCTCGGGCACCAGGTCCAGCAGCAGCAGGGTGACCGAGGGCGTCATCACCGACCAGCCGAAGGAGAACACCGCCACCGGCCACAAGGCCCAGCCCGGGTGGGGCGGCAGCGTCACACTCAGCAGCACGTTCAAGGCCGAGATGCCCAGCATGATGAGAAAGCCCAGCCGGATCTGCGCCGCCGGGCGGATGCGCCCGGCCAGGCGCCCGCTCATCCAGGCGCCCGACATGATGCCGGCCACGCTCAGGCCGAAGAACCAGAAGAACTGCGTGGGCTGCAGTTGCAGCAACTCGCCCAGCCACACAGGCGCAGACAGCACGTACAGGAACATGCCGTTGAAAGGCAGGCTGCCGGCCAGCGCCAGGGCCATGAAGCGTGCGCTGGCGCCCATCTGCCAGTAGCCACGCAACAGGTGAGCGACGTGAAGCGGCTGCCGCTGGCTGGCGTGCAGCGACTCGGGCAACTGCCGCCACATCACCGTGCACAGCACCGCCCCCACCAGCGCGAGGAACCAGAACACCGAATTCCAGCCCAGGGTAACGAAGAGCCAGCCCCCCACCAGCGGCGCCACGGCCGGCGCCACGCCGAAAAAGATGGTCACCTGCGACATCACGCGCTGGGCCTCCGCGGGCGGGAACAGGTCGCGGATGATGGCTCGGCCGATCACCATGCCCCCGCCGGCCGACAAGCCCTGCACAGTGCGCCAGAACAGCAGCCACCCGATGGACGGGCTGAGCGCGCAGCCCACCGAGGCCAGCGTGAACACCGTCATGGCCACCAGCACCACGGGACGCCGGCCCAGGCTGTCGGACAAGGCGCCGTGAAACAGGTTCATCAGCGCAAAGCCGAACAGGTAAGTCGACAGGGTCTGCTGCATCTGCACCGCCGACGCCGACAGGTCAGCGGCCATGCCGGGAAACGCAGGCAGGTAGGTGTCGATGGCAAAGGGGCCCAGCGAACTCATGCCGGCCAGGAGCAGGGCCAGGGTCCAGAGAGGGCCGCGCCACAGGGTCGCGGCTTGGGGATGCATGGTCGGGGCGTCCTTCGTGCCTGGCCTGCGCCGCAATGCGCCGCACAGGCCGTCAATAGTGTGAAGCAGGCCGATAGGCCGGATTCTGTGCGCCCGGGTGCCTTGCGACAACCCGGGCGTGACCGCCATTCCTCTGGGCCGGGGGTTGCCCCACCGGCTCGGTGCCACCTACCCGCCAGCTCCGCGGAGCCACGTCAACGCTGGCCTACTTGGTGTTGCTGCGCGCAGAGATTGCCCGTTGCACCCGCGCCGGGTTGCCCCGGCGCGACTCGTCTCTGTTGCTCTGATCCTCACCTCGCGGTGGAGAGCCGTTAGCTCCTGCGCTGCCCTGTGCAGTCCGGACCTTCCTCCAGCGCCGGGTTTCCCCGATCGCGCCAGCGGCGGTCTGGCCTGCTTCACGCTGGCATTGTCCCACCCCTGCCGCCGCCTGCATGACGGGTGCCTCAGCAGAAAAAAAAGGGGCCCCGAAGGCCCCGTCATGCAGGTCGGCGCAGGCTCACTTCGATTCCTGGAGCACGCGGATGCGGTCTTCGATGGGCGGGTGGCTGGAGAACAGCGCCATCAGGCCGCTGGGCTTGCTGGAGATGCCCATGTTCTGCACCGTCTGCGGCAGGGCACCGGGCTCCAGGCCGCCCAGGCGGGCCAGCGCATTGATCATGGGCTGCTTGCGGCCCATCAGTTGCGCGGCGCCGGCGTCGGCACGGTACTCTCGCTGGCGAGAGAACCAGGCCACGATCACGGCGGCCACCAGGCCCAGGGCGATGTCCATCACGATGGTGGTGACGTAGTAGCCGATGCCCACGCCCTCGCGGTCGTTCTTGAGGATGACCTTGTCGACGAAGTAGCCCACCACGCGCGAGATGAAGACCACGAAGGTGTTCATCACGCCCTGGATCAGCGTCATGGTCACCATGTCGCCGTTGGCCACGTGCGCCACCTCGTGACCGATGACCGCCTCAACCTCTTCCTTGGTCATGTTCTGCAGCAGACCGGTGGACACCGCCACAAGGGCAGAGTTCTTGAAGGCGCCGGTGGCGAAGGCGTTCGGCTCGCCCTCATAAAGCGCCACGTCGGGCATGCCGATGCCGGCCTTGGTGGCGAAGTTGCGCACCGTGCCCACGATCCAGCGGTGCGTGGGGTCGGTGGAGTCGTTGATGATGACCGCGCCGGTGCTCCACTTGGCCATGGGCTTGCTGATCAGCAGCGAGATGATCGCGCCGCCAAAGCCCATCAACAGCGAGAAGGCGAGCAACATGCCCAGGTTCAGGCCGTTGGCGGTCAGGAACTTGTTGACCCCCAGCAGGCTTGCGGTGATGCCCAACACCAGCATCACGGCCAGGTTGGTCAGGACGAACAGAACGATGCGTTTCATGGCAAAGACCGCGCCAGGCGCGGACCAGTGATTGACGACAGGACAGGATATTAGGGCCGGGGTGCGAAATTCAAGTTGCGGTGGCCTGGCAAACCCCCGCCCCCATCATGGAAGCGAGCCGGCGCCGTTGTCCGCCGGGCGCTTGGCCGTGGCGGAGCGGCGGCGGCGAGGCTTGCGCGCAGGCTTGACCTGCGCACCAGGCGGCTCAGCGGCGAGGTCTGGGGCGGGCGCCGGTTCGGGCGGTGACGTTTCCGCCTGCGGGGTGGACGCCGGCAAGGCCTCCGCCGGCGGCTTGCGCCGGCCGCCGCGTGAGCGAGCCCGGGCTGGCCTGGCCTCAGGCAGTGCTGCTGACGGTGACTCGACCGGCGGGGCCAGCGTCTCGGGCATAGACGGCACAGACGGCACAGACTGCGCCGCGGGCGCCTCATGCAAGACCTCGGGGATTGCTGCGCTGTCCAGGGCCTGGGGGGGCAGGATGGCGAGCTCCACAGACTGAGGCGCCGCACGTCCGCGTTGACGGCCTCCACTTCGGCCTCCACTTCGGCCTCCATTTCGGCCTTCGCTGCGTCCTTCGCGGCGAGGCTCTGCGTGGCCCTCCCCTCGGCCCTCCCCTCGGCCCTCGCCTCGCCCTTCGCCCCGGCCCGTCCTGCGGCCCTCCCCTCGTGCATCGGTGCCGCCCTGGGGCCTGGACTTGCGGTGCTCCATGACCTCGTAGTCGTCATAGACCGCCCGCGTCTCGTCGCCCGTCTTGCCTTGCTGGCCCACTCCGATGACCCGGCAGCCCTTCTCCCGCAGGCGGCTGACCAGGGGCGCAAAGTCGGAATCAGAGGAGGCGATCACCACCACATCCGGCCGCTCGGCCAGGGTCAGGTCGATGGCGTCCACGGCCAGCGCGATGTCGGTGGAGTTCTTGCCCGCGGCCAGGTTCACCATCGGGCGGATGGACAGGCGCTTGAAGGCCGCCTGATGCTTGACTGCCGACTCCGCCGTGCAGTAGGCCCGTCGCACGTGGGGGCCACCGAAATGCTTGCCCACCCAGCCCACGGCCTGCTCGATCACGTCCAGCGACACGTTGTCCGCGTCGATCAGCAGCATCACCTTGTCTTGGGTCATTGCAGCTTCCAGTTGAGGGTTTCACCGCCACGCAGGGGCTTGATGATCGCGTCGCCGAAAGGCAGGGTCTCGGGCAGGGCCCAGGGCTCGCGCTTCAGGGTGACATGGCCGGTGTTGGGCGGCAGGCCGTAGAAGGCCGGCCCGTGCAGACTGGCAAAGCCCTCCAGCCGGTGCAGCGCGCCCGCGGCCTCGAAGGCCTCGGCGTACAGCTCCAGCGCCGCCGGCGCGGTAAAGCACCCTGCGCCACACACCGACTGCTCCTTCAGCGCCGCCGCGTGCGGGGCGCTGTCGGTACCCAGGAAGAACTTCGGGCTGCCCGAGGTGGCCGCGGCCATCAGGGCCTGGCGGTGCACCTCGCGCTTGAGCACCGGCAAACAGTAGTAGTGCGGGCGCATGCCGCCGATGAACAAGGCGTTGCGGTTGTAGAGCAGGTGGTGCGCGGTGATGGTGGCCGCGGTGCGCTCATCCGCGCTGTGCACGTACCGCGCCGCCTCTTTCGTGGTGATGTGCTCGAACACCACCTTGAGTTCGGGGAAATCCCGGCGCAGCGGCTGCATCACGCGGTCGATGAACACCGCCTCGCGGTCGAAGAGGTCGATGTCGGCATCGGTCACCTCGCCATGCACCAGCAGCAGCAAGCCCTCGCGCTGCATGGCCTCCAGCGTGGCGTAGGTGCGGCGCACATCCGTGACCCCCGCGTCGCTGTTGGTGGTGGCCCCGGCCGGGTAGAGCTTGAGCGCCACCACGCCGGCCTCGCGCGCGCGGCGGATCTCCTCGGGCGGGGTGTTGTCGGTGAGGTACAGCGTCATCAAGGGCTCGAAGCGCAGGCCGGCGGGCACCGCCGCCAGGATGCGCTCCCGGTAGGCCACAGCTTGCGCCGCCGTCGTCACCGGCGGCTTGAGGTTGGGCATGATGACGGCGCGGCCGAACTGGCGTGCCGTGTGCGGCACCACGGCCGCCATGGGGGTGCCGTCGCGCACGTGCAGGTGCCAGTCGTCGGGGCGCTTCAGGGTGAGGGTGTCGGTCATCCAGCGATTCTCGCTGCCAGGAGGGGCGGGCCGGGCGTCCCCGATACTTACAAAGTGATCACACAGGGACTTCGGGCCAGACCCTCTCAACCCGCAGAAACGCCAGAAAACTCAGAACCGCCGGAAATGCCGGAAATCCCGGCAAGGGCCCTAACGGCCTGCCGCGACTGCACGCCTTGAACAACGCCATCACCTTCATCGAAGCCCTGGCCACTCTGGCCTTCGCGCTGTCGGGCCTGCTGGCGGCCGCGCGCAAGCGGCTGGATGCCGTGGGCGTGGTGGTGGTCGCAGGTCTGGCCGCCTTTGGTGGCGGCACGCTGCGCGACATCCTGCTGGACCGCCGGCCCTTCTTCTGGGTGACGCATGCCGACTGGTTGTGGGCGCTGCTGGCGCTGTGCGTGGCAGCCATGCTCTTCCTGCGGGCGCGGCACTTCGGGGTGACCGAACGCGCCATGCAGTGGCCCGATGCCCTGGGCCTGGGCCTGTTCACCGCCGGCGGCACCGAGATCGCGCTGGCCAACGGCATGCCGGCCTTCGTCGCCGTGCTCATGGGCATGGTGACCGCCGTGTTCGGCGGGGTGCTGCGCGACATCGTGTGCAACGAGATCCCCAGCGCCTTCCGCGACCACCGGCCCTACGCGGTGTGCTCCTTTGCCGGTGGCTGGGTGCTGATCGGCGCGCAGCAGGCCGGGCTGCAGGGTGAAGCCGCACTGGCCGCCGCGGCGCTCACCGCGACAGGCCTGCGCGTGCTGGCCCTGGCTACAGGCTGGCGGCTGCCGCCTTGGCGGGCGGACGAGACCCCGCGCTGAACGGGCGCTCCACGCCCGTGAACGCGAAGTCCACCTCCGGCGCCAGGCCGGCCACGATGCGCGCAATGCTCTTGCCCGAGCCACAGGCGTGCGTCCAGCCCAACGTGCCGTGGCCCGTGTTCAGGAACAGCCGGCCCACCTTGGAGCGGCCGATGAGGGGCACGTTGCTGGGCGTGGCCGGGCGCAGGCCGGTCCAGAACTGCGCCTGCTCCGTGTCCCCGGCGCCGGGGAACAACTCCTCGACGCGGCGCACGATGGCCTCGCAGCGCACACGGTTCAGGTCGCGGTCGTAGCCGTTCAACTCCGCCGTGCCGGCGATGCGCAGCCGGTCGCCCAGGCGGGAGAACACGAGCTTGAATTCGTCGTCGGTCAACGACACCTGGTGCGCCATGGAGGCGTCCTTCACCGGCATCGTCACCGAGTAGCCCTTGGCGGGGTAGATCGGCAGTTCGATGCCCAGCGGCTTGACCAGCAGCGGGCTGAGCGAGCCCATGGCCACCACGTAGGCATCGGCACGCAGGCGGCGGAAGCGGCCTTCGTGGTCGGTGGCCTCCACGTGATCGATCTCGCCGCCGGCCGTGCGCAGCGCGGTCACGGTGTGGCTCATCAAGAACTGCACGCCGTCCTGCTCGCAGCGCTGCACCAGCTCACGTGCGAAGCGGTTGGCGTCCCCCGACTCGTCCTCGGAGGTGTAGGTGGCACCGGCCAGCTGGGGGCGGATGTGGGCCAGCGCGGGCTCGATCTTGACGGCCTCATCGGCCGAGATCACGCGCCGGTCACAGCCCAGCTCGCGCATCTGCGCGGCGGGTGCCTCGGCGGCATCGAACTCCTTCTGGCTCGTGTAGAAATGCAGGATGCCCTGGGTGCGCTCGTCATACGCGATGTCGCGGTCGCGCCGCAGTTGCTGCAGGGTGTCGCGGCTGTAGGTGCCCAGGCGCACGATCTGCTCGATGTTGTGGCGCGTGCGCGCCGGCGTGCATTCGCGCAGGAACTGCAGGCCCCAGCGCCACTGGCGCGCGTCGGCGCGCAGGCGGAACAGCAGCGGCGCGTCTTCCTTGCCCAGCCACTTCAGCACCTTCAGCGGCGCGCCCGGGTTGGCCCAGGGCTCGGCGTGGCTCACCGAGATCTGCCCGCCGTTGGCGAAGCTGGTCTCGGCCGCGGCGCTGGCCTGGCGGTCCACCACCGTGACCTCGTAACCCTGCTGGCGCAGGAAATAGGCAGAGGTGACGCCGAGCAGGCCGGCACCCAGGACGATGACTTTCATGGGAAGACTCCTGATGCGAGGACAAGGGGCCGGTGCGGGCGCTGGATCACTGCGCCTCGAGCTTGATGGCCTTGGCGATGGCGCGGAAGCGCGCCGTCTGGGCCTCGTACTCCTTGGCGGCCTCGGCCAGGGACAACATCGGGGGCACAGAGCCGCCCAGCTTTTCCAGCGCCGCCTTGGCGGCCGGGTCGCTCATGGCGGTGGTCAGCGCCTTGTTCAGGGCCTGCACCACGGGCTCGGGCGTGTCCTTGCGCACGAAGTAGCCCGTCCAGGTGTTGAAGGCGAAGTTCTTCACCGACTTGCTGTCGCTGACGGTGGGAAATCTCCTCAGGAACTCGGCCTCGACCTTGCCCTGCGGGGCCAGGGTGGCCAGCACCTTCAGGCGGCCCTGGTCGGCCAGGCCGATGGTCTGGTCGCCCACCACGAAGAAGGCCAGGTCCACCATTTCGCCGCCCATGTCCTGCAGCATGGGCGCGCCACCCTTGTAGGGGATGTGCGTCATTTCCGCCCCGATGGTCTGTGCAAAGTGCGCGCCTACCACGTGGTAGAACGAGCCGATGCCCACGCTGCCGTAAGTCAGCGGCTTGCCGGCGGCGGCCTGCTTCCTGGCCAGCGCCACCAGTTCGTCGATGTTGTTGGCGGCCAGGCCCTTGCGCGCCAGCACCGCCATCGGGAAGCTGCCAATCATCTGCACGAAGCGGAAATCCTCGGCCTTGTACTTCACCGCCTGCAAGGCCAGCGGGGCGAGGATGAGCTCATTGGGCGAGCCCTGGTAGAGGTACTGGCCATCGGCCGGGGCTTGCAGCACCTTCTGCGCACCGATGGCGCCGCCCACGCCGCCCAGGTTTTCGACGATGACCATCTGGTTCAGCGTCTTGCCCAGCGGCCGCTCCACGATGCGGGCGATCACGTCGGACAAGCCGCCGGCCGGATACGGCACCATCAAGTTGACCGGCTTGACCGAGGAGCCTTGCGCCGACGCCGCGCCGGCCATCACGCACAGGGACAGGGCCGTCAGCAGACCTGTCGTTGCCTTCTTCATCCAGTTCATCTCGTCTCCTTGGTGCCCGCTGTGGCGCGGGGCGATGGTGAGGTGTGAGGTCGGTCAGGTCTCGTGCGGGGCTCTGGTGGCCTTGAACCTCATGGTCATGACGCGCTTGAACCTGATGCGGATGCATCGTAGAAATCGTCCCGGACCATGTCCAATGCATTCTTTTTTCATATTCGATGCATTGAAGGCATGATTCAGGCCCGAAGGAGCTCTCACCATGACCCTGGTCCAGCTGCGCCACCTGCTCTCCCTGGCCGAGACCGGCTCCTTCAGCCGCTCGGCCGAAGCCCTGTTCATCACCCAGCCGGCGCTCAGCCGCAGCATCCGCGGCCTGGAGGACGAGCTGGGTCAGCCCCTGCTGGACCGCATCGGCTGGCGCAGCGAGCTCACCGCCTTCGGGCGCGAGGTGCTGGTGCGCGCCCAGCGCCTGGTGGCCGAGGCCGATGAACTGCGCGCCGTGGCCCAGCGCCTGCGCACGGGCGCCACCGGTCGCCTCAAGCTGGGGCTGGGCTCGGGCCCGGCGGCCATCCTGGCCGTGCCGTTGATGCGCCACATGGCGCTGAACTTCCCCGCCGTGCACCTGGAGCTCACCGTGGGCGCCTCGGCGGTGCTGGAAGAGGGGTTGCGGCAGCGCCGGCTGGATGCGCTGCTCGTGGACGCACGGTCGGTCATCCCCTCCGCCGACCTGCAGGTGGAGCCCCTGGGCGAGCTGCGCGGCGCCTTCATGTGCCGGCCCGGCCACCCGCTGACGCAGCGCAAGGGCCCGCTGAGGTTCAAGGACCTGCTGGCCTACCCCATCGCCTCCATCCCGCTGAGCGACGAGGTGGCCCGCGTGCTGGTGGAGCGCTACGGCCCGCAGGCCCACCCGGGCCAGTGCGTCACCCTGCGCTGCGAGGAAATCCCCACCCTGGTGGATGTGGTGCGCGAGACCGATGCCGTGCTGCTGTCCATCCGCGCCGCCGCGCCCGGGCTGCAGGAACTGGCCTTGATGCCGTCCATGAACGCCACCGCGCGCTTCGGCCTGGCCACCCTCACCGGGCGGTCAGCCGTGCCGCTGATGCCCGAGGTACGCGCCCTGGTGGACCAGCTGCTGCACGACTGAAACCGACCGGGTTCAGGCGCCGCCCGCCTGCAGGAAAGACCACAGGGCCTGAGCCAGCGGCTTGCGGTGCCGGGCATTCTCGGAGCGTTCACGGTACAGACGGATCTCCATGGTCACCTTGTACAGGCCTGGTGGCGCCGCGGGCACCAGCCGGCCGCTGCCCAGTTCGTTGTGCACCGCGCTTGCCGGCAGGAAGGCCAGGCCGTGACCTTCCACCGCCATGGCCTTCAGGCTCTCGGCCATGTCGGCCTCGTGCACCGTGGCCAGACCGCTGGCGCCGCCGGCCTGCCGCAGGATCAACTCCACCATGCGCGCCATGTAGGCCCCTTCGGCAAACGCCAGCAGCGGCGTGCTCTGGCCTGGCGGGACCGGCAGGCGGAACATCGGACCGCCCGAGGCATCGGCGCAGGCGTAGGGCGCCAGGGTCTCGTGGCCCAGGCTGAGCATCTCGTAGCGCTCGGGGCTGAGCTGCAGGGGCTGGCTGGCGTGGTGCAGCACGATCAGCAGGTCGCAGGCGCCTTCGGTCAGGCGCATGGCCGCGTCGTGCACGTTCAATGCGATGAGCCGCGTCTTCAGCGCCCCGAAGCGCGGACGCAGGTCCATCAGCCAATGGGGAAAGAAAGTGAAGGCCAGGGTGTGCGGCACCGCGAAGTCAATGACGTCCTGGCCGCTGGCCTGGTGGCTGCGCGCGCTGTTGCGCGCGCTCTGCACGGCCGCCAGGATCTCCAGGGCCTGCGCATGCAGCGCCTCGCCTGCCGGGGTCAGGCGCGTGGGGTAGGACGAACGGTCCACCAGATCCGTGCCCGCCCAGGTCTCCAGCGACTGGATGCGCCGCGAGAACGCCGACTGCGTGACATGCCGCAACTGCGCCGAGCGCGAGAAGCTGCGCGTCTCGGCCAGGCTCACGAAGTCTTCAAGCCAGCGGGTTTCCATGAATGGCGAAGGAGTGGCGTGGCGGACGATGCCTTCACTTGCGACGCTTCGTGACTCGGGTTCGTGACCGGAGGGCTGCTTCATAGGCTCGCGTTGCCCATGTCCTTGCAGCGTCCGGATCATCAAGCACCTCGATGGGTGCAGAGAAGTACGACATCTTCATCGTGACGCCATTCTTGGTGTACTCGAACGGGCGACAGCCAGCCTCAGAGAAAAGTTGGGCAGACTGAGTGTCAGTCTTGAGGTAGAGAGTGTCATGGGCGATGAGTCCGATCATCAGGTCCTGGAAGTAGATTCCATACCCGCCAAACATGCGCCTGGAGCGCACAGGTCCGAAATGGCGAAAGACCTCACCAAGGTGTTCGACAAATTCACTGACCTTCTTCACGTTGTTCTCCAGTGCGCCTTGCCCGCGAGAAGCAGGATAGAAAACGAGCGCCTCGCAGGCAAGGCGGCCAGCCGTTCGCGCCGCGGTTGAACGACCCGTCAGGCCCCACGTGTTGGTAGACGGAGTTGCGGCCTCACCCTGTCGGGCGCGTTCTCGATCGGTGCCGGCACAGCGGCAACCTCTTGAGCACCGAAGGACCTGTAGAACCCCAGCGCATTCGGATCCGCGTCGATATGCAGTACCTCGATGCCAGACTGATGCGCGTTGAGCATGGCCTTCCTGACCAGCTCGGCTCCGATGCCTTGGCCCATTCGGCACGGTTCCACGAACAACGAGATCAGCTCCCACGGGGTGGTGGTTGGATCAATCTGAGCGAACCCGACCACATCCCCATCGACTTCGGCGACGAATGTAGGCCAGGAGGCGACCGTTTCTGGCCTCGTGGCCAGATCAGCCCTCCAGCCGTCGATTTGGGCTTGCGAGTAGCCCCAGTGCGCCTTTGCTTCAAGGGCGATTCGATCCAGGGCCGGAACGTCGCGAAGCAATGCAGATCGGATGTGCATGTGAGGTCTAACGAATGAAAGGGACTTCCCCGCCGCGAACCGCCCACCGGGAGACCCATCCAAGACCGAATACACCGCCGCGTGACGGTCAGCGTTGATGCGTCAAGGTTGGACCTGTGCGGGGAGTACCTGATTAGCTCAAGGAGGCGGCCTGTACCGACCTCGGCTAACGAATGAGGACCGCGCGCGTCTTGCATCAGGGTCTGCAGCAGATGAGCTGCGTCGATGACCGCTTGTAGTACTTCCAGTCCGCACCCTTGACCTGTTCAACGCGATATCCGAAGCGTCGACGGACACCGAAGACAGCTCCCTTGATGAGTATTGCTTAACAGATGGGGAAGCCCTTGTAGCAGAGTTAACCGGGCGACGACGGATGGACGCCTTGCCCGCGAGGCGCAGGATAGGCACACAGCGCCTCGCGGGCAAGGCGGCCGGCCGTTGACGATCCGGTTGAACGACCTGTTAGGCGTGATCGCGAGCGATCACAGACTGCTGTGGTTGTAGCGGGTCGATAACCAACTTGCTCATGCTGATTCTGTCCTCGACAGCGTATCCCATGCGCTTGTAGAAGCCCGTCGCTGGTGCGTTGGATGCCAAGACTTGAAGATTCACCTTCACGCATCCCATGCCTTTGGTAAGCGTCTGGCCAACTCATCTTGAGGCGCGGTGAGAGTTGAAGGATGCTGG
>JBAXYD010000051.1:0-30889 GCA_037127635.1 Betaproteobacteria bacterium
ACGCCGGCACCCTCACCGGCATGTCCAACAGGATCTGCGCCAGGCCCTTGCCCAGCGGGTCCATGCGGCGTGAGGCGGGGCCGCCGCCGTCCAGGGCCTCGTGCAGCAGGAAGTTCATGGCGCTGATGCCGGGCAGGTGGAAGCGCTCCACCGGGCCCAGCACCAGGTGCGCCAGGTGCGCGTGCACGGCCTGGGGCGTCAGGCGCGCCCACAGCAACGTCAGCCATTCGGGCCGGCGCGCGATGACGCCGATGTTGGCGGTGTTGCCCTTGTCGCCGCTGCGCGCCCAGGCCAGGCGCACCAGCGGCACATCCACCAGGGGCTCGTCGGCGTCCACCCAGGGGCCGGGATCGGGGGTTGGGTGTGCCGGGGCCGGCCCGCCCTCCATCACCCCCGGCATCACCCTCTGCATCACCCCCTGCACCGGCAACTCGATCGGCAGCGCACGGCCCTCCATCACCACCTGCACCGGCACCGCCGGTTTGTCGACGAAGAAGGCCAGGGGCTTGATGAGGGGCGAGGGCGAGGGCCGGCCGCCGCCGGGGCTGGTGGTGCCGGGCGACCAGGACGTGCCTGCAGGCGCGATCTCACGGGCGAAGATCTCCAGCGCCGGTTTCATCGCATGGTCGGCCACCACACGCAGCATCACCTCGCGCGCCGCGCCAGTGCGGGCGTGCGGGCCGTACAGCGTTTCGGCGCCCAGCAGCTCCACGGCGGTGGCCTTGAAGTCGGGCAGGCCCTGGGCCTGGAGGATGCGGCGCACGCGCTGCAGGATGGCTTCTCCCGTGCGCCGGGCCTTGGCCGCGGCATCGATGCCCACGATCACCAGCGTGCCCGCGCAACGGTAGCCGTCCAGCGCCGTGGCCGAGACCTTGTACTGCGCCGTGGGCGCCGCGCCGCGCGCACCGGTGACTTCCACGCGGTCGGGCCCGAGCTGGGTGATGCGCACGTCGCGGAAATCGCAGCTCACGTCGGGCAGCAGGTAGGCCCCGGGATCGCCGATCTCGTACAGCAGTTGCTCGGCCACGGCCGCGCGCAGCACGCGCCCGCCCGTGCCCTCGGGCTTGGTGACGACGACGCGGCCGTCGGCATGGCACTCGATGACGGGGTAGCCGATGTCGGGCCAGTCCGGGATGTCCTGCCAGTCGGTGTGCAGGCCGCCCGTGGCCTGGCAGCCGCACTCGATGAGGTGGCCGGCCAGGCTGCCGGCGGCCAGCAGGTCGTGGTCCTGCGCCGTCCAGCCGAACTCGTGCATCAAGGGGCCGAGGGTGACCGCGCTGTCCACGCCGCGGCCGGTGATGACGATGTCCGCCCCTTCAGCCAAGGCGCGCGCCACGGGCAGCGCGCCCAGGTAGGCGTTGGCGCTGAGCACGCGCTCGGGCAGCGGCTGACCGCTGACCATGTCGCAGGTGCCGGCCGCGCGCAGCGCCGGCAGCAGCGCGCTCACGTCGTCGCCCAGCACCACGGCGATGCGCGGCTTCAGGCCCAGGCCCTCGGCCAGGGCGCGCAGCGCATCGGCACAGCCCTGGGGGTTGAGGCCCCCGGCGTTGGCCACCACCTTGATGCCTTGACGCATCACCTCGGGCAGCACGGACTTCATGGCGATGTCCACGAAATCGGTGGCGTAGCCCAGCTCGGGCCGCTTGGCGCGCGCCCCGGCCAGCACGGCCATGGTGGTCTCAGCGAGGTAGTCGAACACCAGATAGTCCAGCCTGCCCTTCTCTACGAGCTGTGGCGCGGCCACCATGCTGTCGCCCCAGAAGCCGGAGGCGCCGCCGATGCGGATGATGCGGTCTTGCGGGGGGTGGTCCATGTGCTTCCTTGGCTCGACGTTGCGTGCCCCGCAGGCAGCGCAGGGTTCGAAGCCGGCATCCCGGCCCCGGCAGTCGCCATCCTGCCATCACCCCGCAGGCACCGGCTTGTGTCCAGGCGCTGACCGGATGCCGGGCCTGTCTTGGGTGCCGGTGTTGTCTTCTAATGCGGGTGCCGAAGGGGCGGGCCGCCCGCCGCAAGGACGATGGAGCGATGAAACAGACCTGTCAGGACCTGCTGGACGAGTACCGCGAACTCGACGCTCTGTGCGCCACCCTCAGCGCCACGCAGTGGCACCAGCGCGGGCCCTTCCACGGCTGGTCGGCATGGGACGAGGTGGCGCACCTGTGCTATTTCGACGAAACCGCGCTGCAGGCCGTGCGCGATGAGCCTGCCTTCAGCGCCGGGGCCGCTGCACTGAACGACCAGATGGCGCGCGGCGGCCAGATCAGCGCCGTCGCGCGGGCACATTTCGGGCCCCTGCAGGGGCCTGAACTGCTGCAACGTTGGCGCAACTGCTACCAGGCCCTGGTGCAGGCCTTGTCCGGTCTGGACGCGAAGGCGCGCCTGCCCTGGTACGGGCCCTCGATGAGCGCACGCTCCTTCGTGACAGCCCGCCTGATGGAAACCTGGGCCCATGGTCAGGACGTCTGGGACCTGCTGCCCAGACGCCGCCCCCCCAGCGACCGGTTGCGCCACATTGCGCACATCGGCGCGACGACCTTTGGCTGGTCGTTCGCGAATCGGGGGCTGCCCGTGCCAGGCATGCCGCCCCGGGTCGAGCTGATGGCCCCAGGGGGCCAGGTCTGGTCCTGGGGTGAGCCTGGTGCCGAGTCGTCGGTACGGGGCTCGGCCGAGGACTTCTGCCTCGTCGTCACGCAGCGGCGGCATGTGGACGACACGTCGCTGCAGGTATCGGGCCCGGCCGCGCGCCAGTGGATGGCCATCGCGCAGTGCTTCGCCGGGCCCCCTGCTGACGGGCCGGCCCCCGGTGTGCGCCGTCCTCGGTACGAAAACCCGTGAGTGTGGAGGTCGGTGACGGCGGGTCGGCCGCAGGCAGCGTGTCCCTCACGCTGGAGCTGCGCCCGCGCATCGAAGCGCTGATGGCGAAACTCGCCGAAGGCAGCGCGGAGTCGGCGTTGTCGGACTGGTCGTTCTCGAACCTGTTCCTGTTCCGGCAGGCGCACGACTGGCGCTTCGTCGACGGCCCCTGGCCGCATCTGAGCGGGCGCACCTATGACGGCATGCGGCATGTCTTCGCACTGTTCCCGCTGCACGAGGCGCCACGCGCGGCGCTGGAGCAAGTGCTGCAGGGCCACGAGGGCTTCTTCCCGCTGTCTGCCCCCCAGGCCCGCCGGCTCGACCCCTCGGTGTTCGAGACGGTGGCCTTGCGCGACGATGCCGACTACCTCTACCCGGTGTCCCACTTCCTTCATTACCGCGGCGGCGCGCTGCGCAAGAAGCGCAACCTTGTGACGCAACTGCTGAGCGCGCACCGCGTCGAGATCCTGCCCTACGGGCCGGCCTTGCGGGCCGAGGCCGAGGGGGTGCTGCAGGGCTGGCTTGCGGACAAGGGAAAGACGGCCGGTGACGCCGACGATGGCGCGTGCCGCGAAGCCCTGGCATGGGCTGCCGAACTGGGGCTGCGGGGCTGGCTGCTGCGTGCCGACAATGAGCCGGCCGGCTTCGTGCTGGGCCAGGCGCTGCAGCCTGGCGTGGACGTGATCCGCTTCGCCAAGGGGCTCAGGCGTTTCCAGGGTGTGCCGCAGGCCCTGTTCCAGCACTACGCGCGCCACCGCGCCGCCACGGCACAACCACCCTTGAAGTGGCTGAACTTCGAGCAGGATCTCGGGCTGCCGAACTTCCGGCGCACCAAGATGTCCTACGCGCCGGCGGCATTGCTGGACAAGCACCGTGCCTGGTGGCGACACGGCGCACTGGCAGCCACTGGGCGCAAGACGCCGAGCGGGCAGTCTGCCTAAGCTGCCGGCAGGTCGTCGTCGCACGCTGACTCCCGAGGACGCCGGCATACTGCCTCCACACCTGCCCTGATCCGCATCGCTGCATGGCCCTGATCGAATCCACCATCTCCGTCGGCAGCCCGGGTTACCAGGCCCAGCGCGCCGGCATGCTCGAGCTCCTGGAGCGGGTTCGCGAGCTCGAGCAGCGCACCAAAGCGAAGTCGGCCGCCTCACGCGGGCGTTTCGAGCAGCGCGGGCAGTTGCTGCCGCGAGAGCGCGTGGCATTGCTGCTGGACGCAGGCGCGCCTTTCCTGGAGCTGTCCACCCTGGCAGGCTACGGCCTGGACACCGACGACCCGCAGCGCAGCGTGCCTGGCGGGGGGGTGATCTGCGGCATAGGCTTCGTCAGCGGCGTGCGGTGCATGGTCCTGGCCTCGGATTCGGGTATCGATGCCGGCGCCTTGCAGCCCATGGGGCTGGACAAGCTGCTGCGCGCGCAGGAGATCGCGCTGGAAAACAAGCTGCCCTACGTGCAACTGGTGGAAAGCGCCGGCGCCAACCTCCTGGCCTACCGGGTGGAGGATTTCGTGCGCGGAGGCAGTTCGTTTCGCAACCTGGCGCGCATGTCGGCCGCCGGGCTGCCGGTGGTCACGGTCACCCACGGCTCCTCCACGGCCGGCGGGGCGTACCAGACCGGGCTGTCGGACTACATCATCCTGGTGCGCGACCGCTCGCGCGCCTTCCTGGCCGGCCCGCCGCTGCTCAAGGCCGCCACGGGCGAGGTGGCCACCGAAGAGGAACTGGGCGGTGCTGTGATGCACACCTCGGTGTCGGGCCTGGGCGACTACCTGGCCGAGGACGACCGCGACGCCCTGCGCCTGGCGCGGGAGATCCTTGCGCAGATCGACTGGGACCGGCACCCGAGCGTGCGGCCACCCTCACCACCACGCCGCTTCAAGCCCCCGCGCCACGAGGCCGAGGAACTGCTGGGCCTGATGCCCACCGACCACAAGCGTCCGGTGGACATGCGCCAGGTCATCGCCCGCATCGCCGACGATTCCGAATTCCTGGAGTTCGGCGGGAACTACGGCAGCGCCACCGTCTGCGGGCACTTCAAGATCGAGGGCTGGCCGGTGGGCGTGATCACCAACAACGGCCCTATCGACAGCGCCGGCGCCACCAAGGCCACGCACTTCATCCAGGCCTGTTGCCAGAGCCGCACCCCGCTGCTGTACTTGAACAACACCACCGGATTCATGGTGGGCCGCGCGCATGAGGAAGCGGGCATCATCAAGCACGGCTCCAAGATGATCCAGGCCGTGACCAACGCCACGGTGCCCCAGATCACGCTGTACTGCGGCGCTTCCTTCGGCGCGGGCAACTACGGCATGTGCGGCCGCGGGTTCCAGCCGCGCTTCTGCTTCAGCTGGCCCAACGCCAGGACCGCCGTCATGGGCGGCGAGCAGGCCGCGCAGACCATGCGCATCGTCACCGAGGCCGGGATGCGCCGCAAGGGCGAGGTCGACACGGCGAAGCTGGACGCCCTGGAACAGCGCATAGTGGAACGGTTCGACAGCCAGATGAGCGTGTTCCGTACCAGCGCGCTGCTGCTGGACGACGGCGTGATCGACCCGCGCGACACCCGCGCGGTGCTGGCGCAGGTGCTGGCCATCTGCCGTGAGGCCCAGGCTCGTCAACCTCAAGCCATGCAGTTCTCGGTGGCCCGGCCGTGAGCGGCGCTCAGTTGCGACAGATTCCATGAGCCAGGCCAGCCCCTTTACCAAGATCCTGGTGGCCAATCGCGGCGAGATCGCGTTGCGCGTGATGCGCACCGCCCGCGCGCTGGGCTACCGCACCGTGGCTGTGTATTCGCAGGCCGACGCGCAGGCGCCGCATGTGATGGCGGCCGACCAGGCCGTGGCCATCGGGCCGGCTGCGCCCGCGCAGTCCTACCTCAACATCGCCGCCTTGATCGACGCTGCGCGCGCCAGCGGGGCCGACGCCGTGCATCCGGGCTACGGCTTCCTGGCGGAGAACGCGGACTTCGCTGCCGCCTGCCTTGATGCGGGCCTGGTGTTCATCGGCCCGAGCCCGCAGGCCATCCGCGCCATGGGGGACAAGGCCGGCGCCAAGCGCCTGATGAGTGCGGCGGGGGTGCCCTGCGTGCCCGGCTTTCAGAGTGAGGACCTCGCCGACCAGGCCCTGGAACGGATGGCCGTGGAGGCCGAAAAAATCGGCTACCCGGTGATGATCAAGGCCACGGCCGGCGGCGGTGGGCGCGGCATGCGGCGGGTGGGGGCAGCCGAAGACTTCGCCCAGGCGCTGCACAGCGCGCAGTCCGAGGCAAGGAACGCCTTCGGCGACGCCACCGTCATCCTGGAGCGGGCCATCGAGCGGCCCCGGCACATCGAGATCCAGGTCTTTGCCGACCGCCACGGCCACGCCGTGCACCTGGGCGAGCGCGACTGCTCGGTGCAGCGCCGGCACCAGAAGCTGATCGAGGAGTCGCCCTCGCCAGCGGTGGACGAGGCCCTGCGCGCGGCCATGGGCGAGGCCGCGGTGGCAGCGGTGCGATCCATAGGCTACGAGGGTGCGGGCACGCTGGAGTTCCTGCTCGATGAACAGGGCCGCTACTACTTCATGGAGATGAACACGCGGCTGCAGGTGGAGCATCCGGTGACCGAGGCGCTGACCGGCCTGGACCTGGTGGAGTGGCAACTGCGCGTGGCCGCAGGCGAGCCGCTGCCGCTGCAGCAGCACCAGATCAGCTGGTCCGGCCATGCCATCGAGGTGCGCCTGTGCGCGGAGGACGCCCGCAACGGTTTCATGCCCTGCAGCGGCACGCTGAGCCGCTGGCAGGCCCCAGACGGGCTGCGCGTGGAACACGCCCTGTGTGACGGCGCGGCGGTGCCGCCCTTCTACGACTCGATGATGGCCAAGCTGGTGGCACACGGCCCTGCACGACAGGACGCTGTGCGGCGCCTGCGCCGCGGTCTGCTCGACCTGGTGGCGCTGGGCGTCACCACGAACCAGGCCTTCCTGGCGCGCTGCCTGGCCCACCCCGAGTTTGCAGCGGGTGCGGCCACCACGGATTTCATCGAGCGCCACCGGGCGGACCTGCTGGCCGTGGACGAGCGCCACCGCCAGCGCAGCCTGCTCATGGCCGCCTGGCTGCTGCAGTGCACGAGCGGTGATGTCCGGGCAGCCCGCGAGGCCCCTGCGAGCCGCCACCTGCCGGCTGACGCTTGCACCTCGACGCTGGCCCACGGCCTGCCTGTGGGTCTGCGGCTCTCCCTGGACGGCCGGGAGCACGCCCTTGCCCTGACCCAACGCGCGGCGGGGCGCTTCGCGGCGGAGATCGAAGGCACGCGGCATGAACTGCAGGCGGTGGCAGTGGGCGTGCAGGAGGCACGCTGCATCGTGGACGGGGTGATGGAGCGCATCGTCTTCCAGCGGGATGGCCAGGACTTGTGGCTCGTTCACGAGGGCTGTACCCACGCCGTGGAGGACCGCACGCACGCCGCCAGTACGCGCAAGGGCGAGACTGGCGGCGACGGCTGTGTGCGCGCCACGATGAATGGCCGCGTGGTGGCGGTGACGGTCGCCCCCGGGGCTCACGTGCAGGCGGGCCAGGCGGTGCTGACGCTGGAGGCGATGAAGATGGAGCATATCCACAGCGCGCCTGTGGCTGGCGTGGTCACTGCGCTGCACGTGGGCTTGGGCGAGCAGGTGGCCGCGCGCCGTGTCCTGGTCGAGATCACGGCCGAAACGCCGCGCACGGGCGCCTGAGGCCGGCGTGGCGATGAACACCGCTGCCGAGGTGCTGCTTGAGCCGCGGGGCGCCGCCTTCTGGATCACCATCAACCGTCCGGACAAGCGCAATGCCCTGCACCCGGGTGTGATCGACGGCATCCGCGAAGGCCTGCGCAGGGCGCATGCCCAGGTCGAGGTCCGGGTGATCGTCGTCACCGGCGCGGGTGACAAGGCCTTCTGTGCGGGCGGGGATCTGCGCCCCGGGCAGGGATTCGCGTTCGACTTCTCACGTCCGCGCCTGGAGTACGGCGAGTTGCTGCGCGAGGCTCAGGACGCCACGCTGCCCATCATTGCGCGCATCAACGGCGCCTGCATGGCCGGTGGCGTGGGGCTGGCGGCCATGGGCGATTTCGCGATCGCTGCCGATCACGCCCAGTTCGGCTTGCCCGAAGTCAGGATCGGGCTTTTTCCGATGCAGGTTCTGAGTCTGCTGCAAACCCTGGTGCCGCCGCGCATCGTGCGCGAGTGGGCCATCACCGGCGAGCCCTTCACCGCCCAGGAGGCCCAGCTTGCGGGCCTGGTGAACCACATCGTGCCGGCAGCCGAACTCGACGCCAAGGTGCAGTGGCTGGTGGACCGCATCGCAGACAAGTCGCCCACCGCGATCCGTCGGGGCAAGGCGGCCATGCGGGCGATCGCCAGCATGTCGTTCGATGAGGCGATCGCCCACACCGAGGCCCAGATCGGCCTGTTGACGCTGACCGAGGATGCCAAGGAGGGCCTGGCGGCGTTCAATGACAAGCGCCGGCCGGCGTGGACAGGCCGCTGAGCCCGGCGGGCACAAGGCGCGGCGCGCGGGAAAGTCCTGTCAGGGTGATCCCGGGGCGCCGGGCCGCACGCCGGGGTCTGCTGTGGCACGATCACCAGCCGTCGGGGTGCAGATCGGTTCGCCCGATCTCGACCTGCACCGCCCGCAGTCAGCCGGTCCTGGAGAAGATCGATGTCCCTGCCTGATCTGGAGGGCCCGTGGTGGCCGCCGCGGCGCTGCAGCAGCGCCGAACGCATGATGTGGATCACGCCCGACCGGGTCTTCTACGCCGGTCTGCTGGGCTCGCCGTCCATGCACACCAAGGGCGCGATCCTGTTGTACGTCGCCCTGGAGGGCCCGCTGCGCATCCGCCTGGGCAACGGCCCCTGGCAGGACTGCGAGGTGGCGGTGGTGCAGCCCTATGTCGCCCACCAGGCGGCCTGCGAAGCGCGCCACGTCGTGGCCATGTACGTCGAACCCGAGAGCGTCGACCTGGCCAGGCTGCCCGCTTTCCTGCGGGCGGCTGCAGGCACCGTGCAGGCCCCCGAGTTCGCCTCCCACGTGCGCCGGTGCCACGCCCGCATGGTCGCGGCGGGGCGCTCGCTCGACCTGCAGCCGCAGGACTTTGACCAGCTGGTCTTTGGCCAGGCACTGAGCACGCGGGTGGTGGACCCCCGCATCGGCACCGTGCTCGAGCGCATCAAGCGCGACCCGGCGGCGGCGGCCAGTGCCCAGGCCTGTGCGGACCAGGTGCACCTGTCGGTGTCGCGCTTCCTGCACCTGTTCAAGCAGGAAGTGGATGCGCCGTTCCGGGCCTTCCGCACCTGGAAGCGGGCCCGCAGCTTGCTGCACCATGTCTGCAGCGACAGTGCGCTGGTGGACGTCGCGCTGGACGCCGGGTACCCCGACTCGACGCACTTCAGCCACTCGATCCGCCAGAACTTCGGCTTGAAGCCGCGGGACATCTTCGCCGGTTCGCGCAAGCTGCACCTCATCGGTCACCTGAAGGGGATCGAGCCCGGGCGAGCCCGGGGCGCGCAGACGGCGCAACCCTGAGGGGTTCTTTCCGGGCCGTGCCGTTGTGGCTCCGGGCGGCCGGGTTCTGGGCCCGTGCAGGCATGGTCGGGCATGACCAGTTGGCACAAGACCACCGCAGACCTCGCAGCCTATGCTGGGCAGGCGAGCGCTGACTGCCTTCGGCATCCATGTCCAACACCCCGGCCTACCCTCTTCTGCTGAGTCCGATCACGATCGGCGGCCTGCGGCTGCGCAACCGGGTGCTGATGGGCTCCATGCACACCGGCCTGGAGGAACTGCCCGACGGGCCGCAACGCATGGCGGCTTTCTATGCCGAGCGCGCACGCGGCGGCGTCGGGCTGATCGTCACTGGTGGCCTGTCGCCCAACCCCGAGGGCGTGCACTGGGACGGCATGAGCTGCTTCCACACCGAGGAGGAGGCGGCACGGCATCGCCCCATCACCCAGGCCGTCCACGTGGAAGGCGCAGCCATCGCCTTGCAGCTGCTGCACTGCGGACGCTACGCCCACCATGCGCGTGGCGTGGCCCCCTCGGCCCTGCGCAGCCCGGTCTCGCCAGCCACGCCGCGGGCGATGACCGAGGAGGACATCGAGCGCACCCTGAACGACTACGCCAACGCTGCGCGCCTGGCCTGCTGGGCGGGCTACGACGGCGTGGAGGTGATGGCCTCCGAGGGCTACCTCATCCACCAGTTCCTGACCCTGCGGGCCAATCAGCGGCAGGATCGCTGGGGCGGCGATCTGGCCGGGCGCATGCGATTTGCGATCGAGTGCGTGCGCCGCGTGCGGGTGGCGATGGGTCCGGCGCCCCTGCTGATCTTTCGGCTGTCGGTGCTGGACCTGGTGGAGGGCGGCAGCACCTGGGATGAGATCGCGGCCCTGGCTGCGCAGGTCGAGGTGGCCGGCGCCAGCCTGCTCAACGCGGGCATCGGCTGGCATGAAGCGCGCGTGCCCACGATCGCCACCCTGGTGCCCCGTGCCGCCTTCGCCCCTGCAGTGCGACCGCTGCGCGAGGTGGTGGGGCTGCCGCTGGTGGCGAGCAACCGCATCAACGATCCGGCCGTGGCCGAGGCGATCCTGGCGACGGGCGATGCCGACCTGGTGTCCATGGCCCGGCCCCTGCTCTCCGACCCCGACTTCGTCGCCAAGGCGCAGGCAGGTCGTGCCGACGAGATCAACACCTGCATTGCCTGCAACCAGGCCTGCCTGGACGAAAGCATCCAGGGGCGGCTGACCTCTTGCCTGGTGAACCCGCGAGCCTGCCGGGAGACACAGATCGTCATCCGGCACGCACCCCGGCGCCGCCATGTGGCGGTGGTCGGCGCCGGCCCGGCGGGGCTGGCCTGTGCCGTGACGGCGGCCGAGTGCGGGCACCGGGTGACGCTCTACGAGGCCACCGACCGCATCGGCGGGCAGTTCAAGCTAGCCCGGCGCATTCCCGGCAAGGAGGAGTTCGCGCAGACCCTGCGCTACTTCGACAGGCGCCTGCAGGCGCTGGGGGTGGAGGTGCATCTGGGCCGGCGCGTGCGGGCCGATGAGCTCGCCGCAGGGCATGACGACTGGGTGGTTGCCACGGGCGTGCGCCCTCGCGACCTGGGCTGGGATGCGCAGCCTGCCGGCCGGGTGATGAGCTACGTCGAAGCCATCGAGCACCCGCAGCGCGTGGGTCGCAGGGTGGGCATCGTCGGCGCCGGCGGCATTGGCTTTGATGTGGCCGAGTTGCTCTCCCACCCCCGTTCGATGCAGCCGGCCGAGGGCGGGCAGGGGCCGGGCGAGATCGAGGCCGACGGGTGGGCGGAGTTCGCCGCCGAGTGGGGCATCGACCTGAGCAGCCATGCGCGTGGCGGCCTGCTGCCGCCTGCGGGCCCCGCGTCACCGCGCGAGGTCTGGCTGCTTCAGCGCAAGCCCGAGGCCCTGGGGCTGCGTCTGGGCAAGACCACCGGATGGATCCGTCGCACCCTGCTGGCCCGGCGCGGCGTGCACATGTGGTCGGGTGTCCGGTATGGGCATGTGGATGACGCCGGCCTGCATCTGGTCGTGCAGGGCGAACCCCGGTGCCTGGCGCTGGACACCGTGGTGCTGTGCGCGGGGCAGGAGCCGTTGGATGAACTCGCAAGGGTGCTGCGTGCGCAGGGGCAGTCCGTGCGCCTGATCGGTGGCGCGCGGCAGGCCGGCGAACTCGACGCCATGAGGGCCATCCGCGAAGGCACCGAAGCTGCGCTGGAGATCGGTCGATGACGGCTCCCGACAGCACCCTGGTCGACACGCTGGCCCGCCAGGTCGCGCTGCGGCCCGGGCACGCGGCCATACGGCGCGGTGAGCGCGTGCTGAGCTTTGCCGACCTGGACGCCGAGACAGCCCGGCTGGCACAGGCCCTGCGCGCCATGGGCGTGGTGCGCGGCGACCGTGTGGCCTGCCTCAGCCAGCACCATATCGAGTGCCTGCTGCTCACGCTGGCGGCTTGCCGCCTGGGGGCCGTGTGCATGCCGGTCAACTGGCGTCTGGCCCCCGACGAAATGGCGTACATCATCGACCACGGGCAGGCGTCGTTCCTGATGGCAGACGCCGCCTTCCTGGACGTGGTGCCGCACGGGCAACTGCCCAGTCTGCGCCAGGTGGTCTGCACACAGGGCGCACATGGCGGCGTGCCTGGGCTGGCGGAATGGATGGCGCCTTACCCGGCCGTGCTGCAGCCCGAGGCGCTGAGCCCGCACGATGACGCCCTGCAGTTGTACTCCTCGGGCACCACCGGGCGGCCCAAGGGAGTGGTGCTCACCCACCGGGGCCTGCTGTCGACCTGCGAGACCGTGGCACGCGACTGGCAGTTCGCAGCGGATGACGTCAACGGCAACCCCTTGCCGACCTTCCACGTCGCCGGCATGACCATGCTGCTGCTCACGGTCTGGGCAGGGGGGCAGACGGTGGCGTTTTCCACATTCGAGCCGGCCGAGTTCCTGGCCGCGATCGAACGCGACCGCATCACCCACGCGTTCCTGGTGCCGGCCATGCTGCTGTTCATGCTGCAGCAGCCTGGCGCCGAGGCCGCCAACAAGGGAGGACTGCGCCTGATCGCTTACGGCGGCTCGCCCATCAGCGAGACGCTGCTCAAGCAGGCGATGGATGCGTTCCGGTGCGACTTTCTCCAGGTCTACGGCATGACCGAGGTGTCAGGACCCATCAGCTTTCTCATGCCTGAGGACCACCGGGCGGCGCTGGCTGATCCGGCACGCACCGTGCAACTGCGTTCCGCCGGCAGGCCTGCTGGTGGCGCGCGGCTTCGCATCGTCGATCCCTTGAGCGCTGAGCCCGTGCCCGAGGGCGCCGTGGGCGAGATCTGGGTGGAGTCCGTGCGCAACCTCAAGGGCTATTGGCGCGACGAGGCCGCCACCGAGCGGGCATTTCCCGAAGGTCGCGGTGAGCCCGGAGGTTGGCTGCGCACGGGCGACGCCGGCTACCTGCGCGACGGCCTGCTCTACATCCACGACCGCATCAAGGACATGATCATCTCGGGTGGCGAGAACATCTACCCGGCCGAGGTCGAGAACGTGCTGGTGGCCCACCCCGACGTGGCCGATGGCGCCATCATCGGGGTGCCCGACGACACCTGGGGCGAGTCCGTCAAGGCCTGCGTGGTCCTGCGCCCGGGGACGAGCACCACCGCCGCAGACCTGATCGCCTTCATGCGCCAGCGCCTGGCGCACTTCAAGTGCCCGCGCAGCGTCGACTTTCATGCCGAGTTGCCACGCAACCCCAGCGGCAAGCTGCTCAAGCGGCTGCTGCGCGAACCCTACTGGCGCGAGCGCACGCGCGCCGTCAACTGAAGCTTGCCCTCCGTGCAGCCCGCCCGTCCCGCCCACCCTCGAAAAGGAGACATCATGAAATCGATTCCCCGCTCAACCGCACGGTCATCTGACTTGCTGCCCCGGCGCACCGTCCTGGGCGGTGCCGCGGGTGCGGCTGCCCTGGGCCTTCTGGGCAGCCGCACCGCCTGGGCCAGCGAGGACTGGAAAGTCACCTCGGCAGCGCAGCCAGGCCTGCTGCGTGACCACCATGTGCGCATCACCGATGCGATCACAGGCGCCAGCGGCGGAGCCGTGAAGGCCGAGTTCCAGTTCGTCGCCAGCGAGCAGGAGGCCTTGCAGCAGGTCGTGCGCGGGCGCTTGCAGGTGGGGGTGATCTCGGTCCTCGGCCTGGCCTCCATCGCGCCGGAGCTGGCCGTCTTCGCGACCCCCTACCTCTGGGCCAGTCCGGCCGAAGGTGACGCCGTGCTCGACAGGCATGGCATGCGCTTGCTGGCCCCCATCCTGGATGCCAAGGGCCTGGTGCTGATCGGCATGGCCGAGACGGGCTTCAACGACGTGATGGGCAAGACCCCGTTGCTCAGCCCCGCAGACGTCAAAGGGCGAAAGATCCGGGTGTCGCCGGCCCCGTCGTCCCAGTTCTTCTGGGGGGCGTTGGGCGCCAATGGCGTGCAGTTGCCGCTGGGCGAGATGTTCCCTGGCCTGGAGCAGGGCCTGGTGGAGGGTGCCGACCTGCCCTTTGTGTACTACGTCACCACGCCGGCGGCCAAGAGCGCGCCGCATGTCACCCTGACGCGCCATACCCACCTGTTCAACGGCGTGTTCGTGAACAAGGCGTCCTGGAGCAAGCTCAGCGCGGCGCAGCAGCAGTCCATCCGCGCGGCCGTCCCGGCGTATGCCACGCTGCGCGGCGAGGTGCGGGCCTCGGAGGGGCCGCTGATGCAGAAGTTCGAGTCCGAGGGCGGCAAGGTTCACCGCATCACCGATGCGCAGCGCAAGGCCTGGTTCGACCTGGTGGCGCCGGGCCAGGTCGCCTATGTTGACAAGATGGGGCCGGCGGCCGTCGCGCTGTACCGGGAGATCCAGGCGGCCCGGCGCAGCCTGTGACGAGCGAAGACCTCACAGCGCGGGCCGGATCTGCCATGCAAGCGTTTCTGCGCCGCCTGCAGGCGGCTGAGCAGGCGGTGGCCGTGGCGGCCATCCTCGCCTGCGCCGGCGCCCTCATTGCCGACCTGCTGGGGCGCGAGGTCTTCGGCCAGGGCCTGTTCGGTGCGCAGCGCGCAGCCGTGCACCTGAGCTTCGTGGCCGGCATGCTCGGCTTCGTGCTGGCCACCGGCAAGGGCGCACACCTGCGCGTCAAGGCCACCGATGCCTTGCTGCCTCGGCAGTGGGCGCCGGGCATCGAGCGCCTGGGCAGCCTGCTGTCGGCTGCGATCCTCGGCGCTCTGGCCTGGTACGCCACCCGGTTTGCACACCAGACCTTCACCGTGGGCGAGCGCTCGGTCACCTTGGGCATTCCGATCTGGCCGCTGCAGGCTGTCATGGTGTATGCCTTCGTCTCGGCCGGGCTGCGGCACCTGGCCTACGCATGGGCTCCGAACCTGCGCCCGGCGGAATCGGAGCAAGCATGAAACTCCTGTTGGGCGCCGCCCTGTTGTTCTGCCTGGCGCTGCTGCGCCAGCCGCTGCTGCTGATCCTGGCCGTCGGCACCGCGTTCGTGCATGTGGTGCTTGCGAACAGCAAGGTCGAGTACATGGTCCAGGACATCTGGTCGGCGCTGGACAAGGAGATCCTGCTGTCGATACCGATGTTCCTGCTGGCCGGCGCGGTGATGACGCGCGGCAGCATCGCCGGCCGCCTGGTCCGCATCATGACCTCGCTCACGGCCCCCATCCCCGGCGGCCTGGGCGTGGCCACCGTCATGAGTTGCGCCTTGTTTGCGGCCATCTCGGGCTCCAGCATCGTCACGATGCTGGCGGTGGGAACCATGATGTTTCCCGCCTTGATCGCCGCAGGCTACCCACGGTCGTTCTCGATAGGGCTGATCTGCGCGGGCGGCACGCTGGGCATCATCATCCCGCCGTCCATCCCCATGATCCTCTTTGGCATCATGACGGAGACCTCCATCACCAAGCTGTTCATCGCGGGCGTGCTGCCGGGCTTGTTGCTGGCGGCCTTGCTGGGTGTGTACGCTTTCTGGACCAACCGCGAACGTCGGGGCCAGGCCTGGAGTGCGCGGGAGATCTTGCAAGCCCTGCGCGAGGGGCTGCCCGCCCTGGCCCTGCCGGTGCTGCTGCTGGGCGGCATCTACTCGGGCCACTTCACCCCCACCGAGGCCGCCGCCGCGGCGCTGGTCTATGCGCTGGCCATCGAGGGGCTGGTGTATCGGGAGGTCAGCCTCGAGGACTTCTACGGCATCGTCACCGAGACCGCTGTCACGCTGGGCATGTTGCTGCCCTTGGTGGCCTTTGCCACCAGCCTGAGCGTGGTGCTGGATTACGAGCGCGTGCCGCAGGCGCTGGTGGCGTGGGTGCAGACCTGGATCCACGACCGCTCCTCCTTCCTGCTGGCGGCCAACCTGCTGCTGCTGGTGGCCGGCTGCCTGATGGAGGTGGGCTCTGCCATCGTGATCCTGGCGCCCCTGCTCATGCCCATGGCCAAGGTCTACGGTGTCGACCCCATCCACTTCGGCATCATCATGACGGTGAACCTCGAGATCGGCTACATCACACCTCCGGTGGGCTTGAACCTGTTCGTGGCCATGGCGGCCTTCAAGGCGGGCTTCGTCGAGGTCTCGAAGGCGGCGCTGCCCTTCGTGCTGGTGATGCTGCTGGGGCTGTTCATCGTCAGTTCCTGGCCTGCCCTGACCCTGGCCTTGCTGCGGTGAGGCGCCAGGTTCCGGCTCGATGCCCGCCCCATTACCAGGTACCCCGACATGCCTTTTGAACCCAGCCCCCGCGTGAACGAGCTGCAGCACCAACTGCAGGACTTCATGGCGGCTCACGTGTACCCCAACGAAGCCCGCTACTTCGACGAGGCCGAGAAGCTCGGCCCCTGGTCGGTGCTGCCGGTGGTGGAGGAGCTCAAGCCCAAGGCGCGCGCGCTGGGGCTGTGGAACCTGTTCCTGCCGCAGCCCGCTCATGGTGCCGGCCTGAGCAACCTGGAATACGCCCCGCTGTGCGAGACCATGGGGCGCTCGCTGCTCGCCCCGGAGGTCTTCAACTGCTCGGCCCCGGACACCGGCAACATGGAGGTGCTGGCCCGCTATGGCACGCCCGAGCAGCAGGCGCAGTGGCTCGAGCCGTTGCTGGCAGGCGAGATCCGTTCCTGTTTCGCCATGACCGAGCCGCAGGTCGCCTCCAGTGACGCCACCAACATCGAGAGCTCGATCCTGCGCGACGGTGACCATTACGTGATCAACGGCCACAAGTGGTACACGACCAATGCCACCCACCCGCGCTGCCGCATCGCCATCTTCATGGGCAAGTCCGATCCCGGCAACCCGGACCGGCACCGTCAGCAGTCCATGATCCTGGTGCCGATGGACACCCCCGGAGTGCGGGTGGTCAGGCCCCTGCCGGTGTTCGGCTTCTATGGCGTGCCCGACCGTGCCTCCGAGGTGCTCTTCGAGAACGTGCGAGTGCCCGCCTCGCACATGCTGCTGGGCGAGGGCCGTGGCTTCGAGATCGCGCAGGGGCGGCTGGGCCCGGGGCGCATCCACCACTGCATGCGGCTGATCGGTTCGGCCGAACGAGCCCTGGAGCGGATGTGCCGGCGCACTCTGTCGCGCGTGGCCTTTGGCAAGCCGGTGGCTGACCAGGGGGTGACGCATGAGCGCATCGCCCAGTCCCGTATCATGATCGAGCAGGCCCGACTGCTGACGCTGCAGGCGGCGTGGCGCATGGACACCGTGGGCAACAAGGTGGCGCGCACCGAGATCGCGATGATCAAGGTGGCGGTGCCTCAGATGGCCTGCACCGTCATCGACTGGGCCATCCAGGCCCATGGCGGAGGTGGCACGAGCAACGACTTCGGATTGGCCAGCGCCTGGGCCATGAGCCGCGTGCTGAGGCTGGCCGACGGACCCGACGAGGTGCACCGCGAGCAGATCGCCAAGCTGGAGCTCAGACGCTACCGCTGAAGGTCACGAGCGCCAGCCCATCCAGCCCAGGGGCAGATGTGCCAGCAGCAAGGACGGGGGGAGCAAAGGTGTTTGAATCGGGTGTTCCCAGGCCCTCGGCTGCTCATGCCGTTGATCCGACATCCCTGTTCTTGACCCTGCGTTTGCCTTGAGCTTGTCCAAGCACTTTGGCACGAAGGAAGAGGGCGAACCGTGCGAGTGGAACGGTGGCGGCTCGATGAGGCCTTCAAGCGCTTGAACAGAAGACCAAAGACCCCCCATGCACCCCATCCCCCCCATGCAATACCGCTCACTGGGCAAGAGCCCGCTCAAGGTCTCGGCCCTGTGCCTGGGCACCATGATGTTTGCCGACCAGACCGACCTGGCCGAGGCGCGCAACATCCTGGCCCACGCCCGCGAACATGGCGTGAACTTCATCGACACCGCCGATATCTACTCGATAGGGCGTTGCGAAAGCCTGCTGGGTGAGCTGTTCAAGGACGGCTCGCGCCGCGACTGGGTGCTGGCCAGCAAGCTGGGCAACCGCATGGGCGCCGAGCCCAACCAGTCGCACTACTCGCGGCGCTGGGTCGAACGCGCCTGCGAGGACAGCCTGCGGCGCCTGGGTACCGACCACCTGGACATCTACTACCTGCACCGCGACTACAACGGCATGGACCTGGAAGAGCCGCTGCGCGCCCTGGACGCGCTGCTGCGCGCGGGCAAGATCCGCTACTGGGGCGTGTCCAACTTCCGCGGCTGGCGCATCGCCGAGGTGGTGCACATGGCAAAGTCGCTGAACATGCCCGGCCCGGTGGTGTGCCAGCCCTACTACAACCTGTTGAACCGCCAGCCCGAGGTGGAGGTGCTGCCCGTGTGCGCCCACCATGGCATCGGCGTGGTGCCCTACAGCCCCATCGCGCGTGGGGTGCTCGCCGGCAAGTACGCCCCGGGCACTCAGCCTGTTGAGGGTACGCGCGCGGGCCGCGGCGACAAGCGCATGCTGGAGTCGGAGTTTCGGGAGGAGTCGCTGGTGATCGCCGAGCAGCTCAAGGCGCACTGCGCCGCCAAGGGCGTGGCACTGGCCCACTTTGCCAGCGCCTGGGTGCTGGCGCACCGCGCCGTGAGCGCCGTCATCGCCGGCCCGCGCACCCTGGCGCAGTGGACCGACTACTTCGGTGCGCTCGAGTGCGAGATCACCGCGCAGGACGAGGCCCTGGTGGACGCACTGGTGCGCCCGGGCCACCCCTCCACGCCCGGCTACAGCGACCCGCAGTACCCGATCGAGGCGCGCCGCTGAGGCGGACCGGATCGCTTAGCCCGCTGCGGCCGCTCAGCCCGCATCCGCGGGCGGGCGGGCGCCTCAATCCGGCTTGGCCCCCGAGGCCGTCACCACCTTCTCCCACTTCGCGGTCTCGGCGGCGATGACGCGCCCGAAGTCCTCGGGCGTGCCGGCGATGGGCTTGCCGCCCAGCTCGGCCAGCCGCTCGCGCATCTTGGGGTCGGCCAGGGCGCGGTTCACTTCCGCGTTGACCTTGTTGATGATCTCGCGCGGCGTGCCCTTGGGCATGCCAATGCCGAACCAGGCCGTGGCCTCGTAGCCCGGCACGGTCTCGCCCACCGTGGGCACGCCAGGCAGCGAGGGCTCGCGGCCCTCGGAGGTGACGCCCAGCGCCCGCAGCCTGCCGCCCCTGATGTGCCCGATGGACGACGGCAGGTTGTCGAACAGCACATGCACCTGTCCGCCGATCAGGTCCACCAGCGCCGGGCCGGCGCCCTTGTAGGGCACGTGCACCATGTCGCAGCCGGTCATGAACTTGAACAGCTCGCCCGACAGGTGCACCGAGGTGCCGTTGCCGGACGAGGCCATGTTGATCTTGCCGGGGTTGGCCTTGCAGTAGTCGATGAACTCCTTCACCGTCTTCACCGGCAGCGAGTTGGTGACCTCCATCACGTTGGGCGTGCGCACGATGCCCGCCACGGGCGCGATGTCGCGGATGAAGTTGAAACTCAGGTTCTTGTACAGCGTGGCGTTGATGCCGTTGGCCGGGTTCACCAGCAGCATGGTGTAGCCGTCGGGCGGGGACTTGATCACCGCCTCGGTGCCCAGGTTGTTGCCCGCACCCGGCCGGTTCTCCACCACGAAGGGCTGGCCCATCTTCTCGGTCAGCCACTGCGCCACGATGCGGGCCAGCACGTCCGTGGTGCCCGCCGGCGGGTAAGGCACGATCCACTTGACCGGCTTGTTGGGATAGTCCTGCTGCGCCAGTGCGGTGCTGGGGCTGGCCCACAGGGCGGCCACGGCCACAAGGGCGGCAAGGAGAGGGCGCGGGGTCAACGTCACGAAAGTTCTCCTCAAGGTGGGGGGACAGCAGGCCCAGGCCGGCGCCTGGTCAGGCCATTGTCAGGACTGCAAGGTGGCGCGCAACCAGGGTTTGCCAGGGCAGGGTGCGGCCATCAGCGTGGCCCCGGCAATCGCTGCGCAGCCTGGCGCTTCTCAGACCGCACTTGCTAGACAGCCAAGAGTGAACACCTTGGGATGGCGGCCAACTCTTCCTTGAGGGCTTCCTTGGCAACAGCCGTGTCATACGCGGCCTGTCCACGCAACCACCAGCCATCGCTGAGGCCGAAATAGCGGCAAAGCCGAAGATCGGTGTCCGCGGTGACGGCGCGCTTTCCCGACACGATTTCACCGATCCGTTGGGCTGGAACGCCAATGTCCTTGGCGAGCCGGTACTTCGTCAGACGCAGCGGCTTGAGGAACTCCTCTTCAAGCATCTCACCCGGCGTGACCGGTAGAACTGTACGCATGTGGCTTTTCCTTCAGTGATAGTCGACGATCTCGACGTTCGTGGGCCCCTCTGGGGTCCAGACAAAGCAGACTCGCCACTGTTGATTGATGCGGATGCTGTACTGCCCCTTCCGGTCGTCCCTCAGCGCTTCCAGTCCATTGCCAGGCGGAACCTTCAGGTCGTCAAGAACTGCCGACCAGTCCAACTGCGCGAGCTTGCGAAGGGCCGGACGCTCGATGTTCACCCAGCGCTTGACTCGCTCGCCCTCAAATAGGGCTTGGGTGTCCTTGCACTTGAAGCTTCGGATAGACACGGCAAGTGATGATAACGCGGCGCGTGTCTATTGACCAGCAGGCGCTGAGCCTTGGGCCAGCCAAGACAGCTAAGCAATGCCAGGCGCTTCATTCGCTTTCACGGCGGAAGCCGATCGCACGGGTGCGTGGTGGCGAAGGCGGTGGCAAGCCTTCACCAGATCACGAGGCCCCTGCCACCGCCATGCCCCGCGCCACGTTCACCTTGCGCAGCAGCACCAGGCCCAGCAGGAAGAAGAGCCCGGTGCTGAAGATCGCCAGGCGGTGGTTGCCGGCGCTCAGCAGGGTGATGAGGCCGTAGGTGACCGGGCCGATGATGGCCGACAGGCGGATGGCGAAGGTCCACAGCCCGAAGAACTCGGCGCGCTGGCGCTCAGGGGCCAGTCCGCCGGCCAGCGCCCGACCGGCGGACTGGCTGCTGCCCATGCACAGGCCCGCGATCACGGCCGCGCCCCAGAACAGGGTGGCGGTGGTGGCCAGCCCGGCCAGCACGGTCATGACGATCCAGCCCACCAGGGTGACGGCGATGGCCCGCTGGTGGCCGATGCGGTCCTGCACGTAGCCCCAGGCGAAGGCGCCGGCCGCGGCGGCGATGTTCACCAGGAAGATCAGCATCATGGTGTCGGTCTGCTTGAAGCCCAGCGCCTGCTCGGCGTAGATGGCCGCCAGCGCCACCACCACCGAGATGCCCGCCTGGTAGGCCACGGCACAGGCCAGCAGGGCGGTGAAGTCCTGGTAACGCCGCGCCTGGCGCCAGGTGCGGCCCAGTTGCGCGAGTGCGGCCCCCACGCCAGAAGCTGCCGCACCCCCGGCCGCGCCGCCGGGGGCCTGGGGTTGCGCGCGCTCGCGCAGCAGCGCGAAGGTCGCCAGCGAGGCCACGGCGAACAGGCCTGCGGTGATGAGCATGGTCACAGGCACGAAGTGCGCTGCCGGCAGGCCTTGCGCCTGGGCCCACAGCACGTAGCCCAGGCTGGCGCCCAGCGCCAGCATGCCGCCGAAGTAGCCGAAGCTCCAGCCCCAGCCGGACACCCGGCCCAGGCTTTGGGGACGCGCCAGCTCGGGCAGGAAGGCGGCGATCAGCGATTCACCGTAGGAGAAGAAGACGTTGGACAGGATGACGAACACCACCGCCCACACGATGTCCCCCGGCCCGGTGGCAGCCAGGGCCGCCGTGGTGAGCACGCAGCCGAGCGTGGACAACACCAGCAGGCGCTTCTTGGCCGCGCGCAGGTCGGCATAGGCGCCCAGGGCCGGCATGGTGAGCATCACCAGCAGGCTGGACACGGCCAGCGTCAGCGTCCAGGCGAAGGTGGCCCAGGAGGCACCGCCGGCCACGCCCCCCACGAAGTAGGCGCTGAACACCGCCGTGAGCACCACCGTGGTGTAGCCCGAGTTCGCGAAGTCATAGGCTGCCCAGCCCAGCACTTCGCGCCTGCGCACGCCGGGGTTGAGTGCTTCCTGGGAGAAAAGGGCCATGGCGGACTCGCAGCAACACAACAGATGGTACGCAGTATCGGGGCTGCAGGGGCGGGGCTGTGCACTGGCGAGGGCCATGGAGGAAGGCAAACGGCATACCATTCCAACTGAAGCACTGCCCAGGAGCCGTGATGCAAATTGTTGTCGACGTACCCAATCACTACTTGGATGCCACCCACCGGGCACCGGAGGACTTCGCTCAGGAAGCCAAGCTGGCCATGGCGGTCAAGTTGTTCGAGATGAAGCGTCTGTCCTCGGGGATGGCGGCTCAGTTGATCGGTATGGATCGTGTGAGCTTCCTGGCCCAGCTCCCGCGATTTGGCGTGTCGGTGATCGACCTTGAAGACGACGAGTTGGCATCAGACGTCACTCATGCCTGAGCGCGGCCAGGTGTTGGTCACCAACACCACACCGTTGATCTCGTTGGCGGCAGCCACAGGGAACCTCGAAGTACTGCGCTTCTTGTACCGTCGAGTAGTCGTCCCCCTGGAAGTAGCAGACGAAGTCCGCGCTGGTGGCGCTCGGGCCTTTGGAGTCGATGCCTTTGAAGGTGCGGATTGGCTGGACATTCAGAAGTCGCCCGTCCCCATGGTTCCATGGCTGCAGAACTCGCTGGATCGTGGCGAGGCCGCAGTGATCCAGACGGCGATGAGCATGGAAATACCTTTGGTGTGCATTGATGAGGCCGCTGGTCGACGGGTGGCCAGACTCTGCAACCTGTCATTGACGGGATCCATTGGCGTGTTGCTCAAGGCAAGACAGCTTGGTTACCCCGTTTCCATGCCCGCTGCAATGCAACGCATGCGCGACCACGGCATCTGGCTGAGTGACCGGGTTGTTCAGTTCGCGTTGTCTCAATGACCCTGAGGGCCGGTCAGTTCACCCAAGCCCACTACGCTCCCACACGCGAACCCCGAGCTCACCGCCCGAACAACTCCCGCGCCACCAGCTCCTTCATGATCTCGGTGGTGCCGCCGTAGACGCGCTGCACGCGCGCATCGGCCCAGGCGCGGGCGATCGGGTACTCGCGCATGTAGCCGTAGCCGCCGAACAGTTGCACGCATTCGTCGAGCACGCGGAACTGCATTTCCGAGCACCAGAACTTGGCAATCGATGCGGTGGCGCTGTCCAGCGCGCCGGCCAGGTGGCGGCGCATGCAGTCGTCCAGGAAGGCGCGGGCCACCCGGGTGTCGGCGTGGGCCTGCGCCAGGCGGTGGCGCACGGTCTGCTTGTCCGACAGCGGCGCGCCGAAGGCCTGGCGCTGCACCAGGTGGTCGCGCGTCCAGATCACGGCCGACTCCATGGCGCCCACGGCGGCGATCGCCACCAGCAGCCGCTCCTGCGGCAGTTGCTCCATCAACTGCACGAAGCCGCGCCCCTCGTCGCCCAGCAGGGCGTCGGCGGGCACGCGCAGGTCCTCGAAGAAGAGCTCGGAGGTGTCCTGGGCGTGCATGCCCATCTTCTCCAGCCGGCGCCCTCGGCCGAAGCCCGGCAGGTGGGTGTCCACCAGCAGCAGGCTCACGCCCTTGGCGCCGCGTGTGGCGTCGGTCTTGGCGGCCAGCACCAGCAGGTCACACAACTGGCCGTTGGAGATGAAGATCTTCTGGCCGTTGATGCGGTAGCCCGGACCGTCGGGGCCGTCCTCGCGCTCGGCCCGCGTGCGCATCCCCGCGACATCGCTGCCCGCGCCGGGCTCGGTCATGCCGATGGCGCCGATGATCTCGCCGCGCGCCATGCCGGGCAGCCACTGGCGCTTTTGCGCCTCGGTGCCGTAGTGCACGAGGTAGGGCGCCACGATGTCGGAGTGCAGGTAGAAGATGGGCCCGGTGGCGCCGGCGCGCGAGAGCTCTTCCACGACGATGGCGCTGTAGCTGAAGTCCACCCCGGCGCCGCCGTATTCCTCGGGCACGGTCAGGCACAGCAAGCCGAGTTCACCCGCACGCCGCCACAGCTCGCGCGGCACCTGGCCGTCGCGCTCCCACTGCGCGTGGTGGGGCGTCACCTCCTCTTCGACGAAGCGCCGCACGGTGGCGCGGAACTCGTTGTGCTCGGGGGTGTCCAGGGGGGCGGTGGGGGGGTAGAGGGTGTCGAGGGTGGTCATGGGGTTGGAACTTGGTTGAGTCGCTATCGATTTCTTCGCAGAGGGATCGCGTGAAGGGGCATCAGGGGCACTGTGCTGCGCTCATGTCCCCCGGCCGGGCAAGCCCGGCCTCCTCCTTGACTTCGCTACGCACAGCACCCCTGCTGCCCCTTCTTGTGAAAACCCAGGTGTGCCACTGGTGGCCAACCCCCGTTGTCGGTTGGCCGAGGGTGCGCGGTGTGGGTTGATGCGAAGTAAAGGAGGAGGGGTGGGCGCAGCCCGCCCCGGGGGACATGAGCATCAGCCCATACCGCGTGCCCTCGGCCCGCGAGGTTGTCGTGCCAAGACGAAGGTGATTTCGCACAGTGATTGTCTTCATGGCTCCAACCCCGCCTGCAGGTGCCGCGTCATCACGCGGGCGATGGCCTGGGGGGTGCGGGGGCCGTTGGGGCGGTACCACTGGGGGACGTGGTTGAGGGCGCCGATGAGTTGCAGGCGCAGCAGGCGGCGGTCGGTGCCGCGCTTGAGCGGCAGGGCGTCGATCAGGGTGCGGAAGGTACCCTCGTAGCCATTGCGCAGCGCGATCAGCGCCTCATGGTGCTCGGGCGGGAAGTCGTGGGGCTGCACCTGGACGAACACGCCGGCGAAGGGGGCGTCGTCGGGGGCCTGTCCGACCATCATCTGCAGGTGCGCGGTCATGGCGCGCTCCAGCTTCTCCCATGGGGTGCTGGGGGGCTCCAGTGCGGCCTGCACCGCGGCCGAGACGCGGGCCACGCCCTCGGCATACACCGCCAGCAGCAGGTCGCCCTTGGAGGGGTAGTGGTAGTAGATGGAGCCCGCCGTCATGCCTGTGGCCGCGGCGATGTCGCGCATCGTGGTGATGCCGTAGCCCTTCTGGCGGAACACGCGCGCCGCGGCCTCCAGCAGTTGCGGCTGGCGGTTGTGGGCGCGGGTGCGCAGGGGCTTTGCGGGGGCTTCGACAGGCCTGTCCTGAGCGGCTTCGACGGGCTCAGCCCGAACGGAGGGAGTGGCTCGGTCCCGAGAGGCTGAGTTTGCTGCCCGAACGGGATTGGAGGCGTCGGCCCGATCGGGATTGGAGCGTTCGGTTCGAGCGCTCATGGTCACCCGCTGTCAGGTCTTCGCCGGCCCGAACGCGCCCATCAGCGCGTCAACCGCGCTGTCGAAGGGCCGGGCCGCGGACATGTCGGCAATGCGGCCCCAGTGCGCGGCCACGAACTCGGGCGTGATGTCGTCGGCTGGCGCATGCACGCCCAGGCCCTCGACGATCTGCACCGTGGAGAAGTAGCCCGCCCCGGCCGACAGGATGCAGCCACTCACCTCACAGGCTTCGCTGGCCAGCCAGGCCACGCCCGCGGACACGCGCTCGGGCGAGGCCTCGCCAATGAGTTGCGCCAGGGGCAGGCCCTCGGTCATGCGCGTGAGCGCCACGGGCGCGATGGTGTTGACCTTGACGCCGAAGCGCCCGGCCTCGTGCTTGAGCGTGTTCATCAGGCCCACCACCGCCAGCTTGGCCGCGCCATAGTTGCTCTGGCCGAAGTTGCCGTACAGGCCGGCGGCGGAGGTGGTCATCACGATGCGGCCGTACTGCTGCGCCTGCATCACCAGCAGCGCGGCGCGCGAACACCAGGCCGAGCCCAGCAGGTGCACACGCACCACGGCCTCGAAGTCCTCGGGCGCCATCTTGTGCAGGGTCTTGTCGCGCAGGATGCCGGCATTGTTGACAAGCACGTCCAGGCGGCCGAAGCGCTGCACCGCAGCGTCCACCAGGCGCTGCGCGCCCTCGGGCGTGGCGATGTCGTCGAAGTTGGCGATGGCCCGCCCGCCAGCGGCCTCGATCTCGGCCACGACTCGGGCGGCGGCGGCGCTGTCACCGCCCACCCCGTTGACGCTGCCGCCCAGGTCGTTCACCACCACCGCGGCGCCGCGGCTGGCCAGCAGCAGGGCATGCGAACGGCCCAGGCCGCCCCCAGCACCGGTGATGACGGCTACGCGGCCGTCGAATCGGATCTCGTTCATCGTGTGTGCATTCTTCAAGTTGCTGCGTGTCGCTTTCAGAGGGCTTCGACGGGCCTTTCCTGAGCGGAGTCGAAGGGCTCAGAGCTTGTGAAGTATTCCGGCGCGCCCGAGCGGACGTTCCAAACGGTACCGATCAAGGCGCAAAGCACAGCCGTAGCTCGTGCTACGGCGAGCGTTTGCAGAGACTAGCGGCGCCGTTTGGGGCGTACGAGCGGGTGTGAGGGGATAGTTCACAAGCTCTCAGCCCGCACGGGTATCCCCTCAGCCCCTGGCCCCATACAGCGCCTCGATCTCGGCCGCGTACTTCTGGCTGATGCTGCTGCGTTTGACCTTCAGGGTGGCGGTGACCTCGCCGTCGTCGTGGTCCAGCTCCTTGGTCAGCAGGTGGAACTTGCGCACCTGCTGCACCTGCGGCATGCGGGCGTTGACCCGGTCCACCTCGGCCTGCACCAGCTCGCGCACGCGCTCGTGCTCGGCCAGGCTGCGGAAGTGCGTATAGGCCAGGCCCTCTTCCTCGGCCCACTTGCCCACGGTATCGAAGTCGATCTGGATGAGCGCGGCCACGAAGTGACGTCGGTCGGCCACGATGATGGCTTCCTTGATGAAGGCGCTGAACTTCAACGCGTTCTCGATCTCGCTGGGCGTGATGTTCTTGCCCCCGGCGGTGATCATGATGTCCTTCTTGCGGTCGACGATGCGCACCTCGTCGCCCTCGGGCCCGCTCACCCACTGCGCCACATCGCCGGTGTGCAGCCAGCCCTCGGCGTCAATGGCCTCGGCGGTGGCCGCGTCGTTGCGGTAGTAGCCCTTGAACACCGTGGGCCCGCGCACCAGCAACTCGCCGTCCTCGGCCAGGCGCGCCTGCACGCCCGGAATGGCGGGCCCCACCGTGCCCACGGGCGAGCCCGCGCCGCGCTGTACCGTGGCCACCCCGGCGCTCTCAGTCATGCCGTAGGCCTCGCGGATGGGCACCCCCAGCGCGCGGAAGAAGCGCAGCATGTCTGGGGCGATGGGGGCCGTGCCCGACACCGCCATGCGGCATTCGCGCAGGCCAATGAAGTTGTTCAGCGCACGCAGCACCGTCCAGTACCAGAAGCTGTGAGTGAGGCGCTGCGCCAGCGTCCAGCGTTCAGGCGGCACTTCGGCAAAGGGCGTGGTGGCCGCCAGCGCTTGCGCGTACAGGCGCCGGCGCAGGCCGCCGGCCTCGCGGATCTTGATCTCCACCGAGGCGTGCAGCTTCTCCCAGATGCGCGGTACGCCCAGGAACAGCGTGGGCGCAATCTCGCGCAGATCGGCCTGGATGGTGCGCAGGCTCTCCGCAAAGTTCACCACCGCGCCTGAGCGCAGCGGCAGGTGCACGGTGAAGATCTGCTCGGCCACATGGCACAGCGGCAGGTACGACACCATGGAGTCCGCCGGCGAGCAGGCGAACACGGCATCGGTGCCGGCGGCCATGGCGGCGATGTTGCCGTAGCTGATCATCGCGGCCTTGGGCCGGCCGGTGGAGCCGCTGGTAAAGACCATCAGCGCGATGTCTTCCAGGGTCTGCGCGGCCATGCGCTCATCCACCACGCGCGGGCGTTCGGCCTCGTAGGCCGCGCCAAGTGCGCTGACCTCCTCGAACGTCAACAGGTTGTCCACGCGGTAGCGCCGCAGGCCCTTGGGGTCCATCACCACCACATGCGTCAGCGCGGGCAGGCGCTCACGCACCTCCAGCACCTTGTCCAGCTGCTCCTGGTCTTCGCACACCACCACGGCCGCGTCGCTGGCGCGCAGCAGGTACTCCACCTCGGGCGCGGGGGAGGTGGGGTACACCCCCACGGTGACGGCGCCCACCAGGCCGCAGCCGAGCTGCGTGAAGACCCACTCCTTGCGGTTCTCGCTGATGAGGGCGCAGTGGCCGCCCTGCGGCAGGCCCAGCTTGACCAGGCCCAGACCGAAGTGGCGCGCGGCCTGCTCGTAGCCCGCCCAGGTCACGGGCTCCCAGATGCCATAGTCCTTCTGGCGCAGCGCCACCTCGCCGGGGCGCGTGGCGGCCCAGTGGCGCAACTGCTGCGGCAGGGTGAGGCGGTCGATGTCGACAGTGCTCATCGTGTGACCATCGTCTTCGCGGACCTGCTCACGACAGCCAGCGCTTGCGGCGCTTGTAGTGCTTCACGTCGCGGAAGCTCGACACGTCCTGCCCACCCTCGCCGTAGCCCAGGTAGAAGCGCTGCACGTCGGCGTCGTTCACCAGCTTGTCGGTGGGCCCGTCGATCACGACCTTGCCGCTTTCCATGATGTAGCCGTAATGCGCGATGCCGAAGGCCGCCATGGCGTTCTGCTCCACCAGCAGCATGGCCACGCCCTGCTCGCGGTTGATGCGCGCGATGATCTCGAAGATGTCCTGCACCACCAGCGGGGCCAGGCCCAGCGAGGGCTCGTCCAGCAACATCAGCGCGGGTTGGCCCAGCAGGGCGCGGCCGATGGCCAGCATCTGCTGCTCGCCGCCCGAGAGGTAGCCCGCGCGCTGGGCGCGCCGCTCCTTCAGGCGGGGAAAGTACTCGTAGATGAGCGCGGTGTCAGCCTTGCCAGCGCCCGGCCGACCGTCCAGCGCAAAACTCGCGGCCACCAGGTTCTCGTCCACCGTCAGGTCCTCGAAGACGTGCCGGCCCTCGCGCACATGGGCGATGCCGCGGCGCGCCAGCAGGTGCGGCGCCACGTCGTTGATGCGCTCGCCACGCCAGCGGATGGCCCCGGCGCGCACCTGCCCCACCTCCAGCGGCAGCAGGCCGGAGATGGCCTTGAGCGTGGTGGTCTTGCCCGCGCCGTTGCTGCCCAGCAGGGCGACGATGCGGCCCTCGGGCACGGCCAGCGACAGCCCGCGCAGCACCTGCACCGTGTGGTGGTACACCACCTCGATGTTCTCCACCGACAGGGCCGGAGTAGAGGGTGCTGCAGGGGTGTCGCTCATGGTGCTCAGCCTTCCATCGTGATCCAGTCGCTGGCCGGTTGCAGCAACTTGCTGCCGGCGTCGAACTGGTAGATGCGGCCCATGGGGATCTGGTGGCGCGCCAGCGACACCGGCTTGCCCATGATGCCGCCGGTGTCCCAGTTGCGGATGGACTCCAACGCGGCCTTCATGTTCGGCCCGGTCAACTGCTGGTTGGCCTTCAGGCAGCGCTCCATCACCTCGCAGAAGATCGACCCCACCAGCCAGCCGTGGGTGTAGAACAGGGGTACGTAGGCCATCTGGGGCCGGGCCTTGGCGGCGAAGTCCTTGATGGCCTGCATGCCGCGTGCGCCTGCCGTGTCGTAGCTGTAGCGGTAGGGCATCACGCCCATCCAGCCCTCGGCCGCCGCACCCATGGCCTCCACCGTGGTCTTGTCCATGCTCCAGATCGTGCCCATGGCCTTGAAGTTCATGCCCGCTTCCTTCATCTGCTTGATGAACTCGGGGATGGGCGCGAGCACGTAGCCGTGGAAGATGACGTAGTCGGGCTTGGCGCGGCGCAGCTTGGACACCTCGGCCGACACGTCCACGGCGCCGGGCTTGGTGACGATTTCCTGCACCAGGGGCAGGCCCAGCTTCTGGGCGTGCTTCTTGGCGTTCTCGATCGGGTCGCGGCCGAACTCGGTGTCGCTGTAGACCAGGGCCACCGAGGGCTTGGCCCCGGCCTTGGCTTGCGAGTTGATGTACTCCATCTGGATCTCGATCATGGCCTCGTAGGTGGGGCCGGCCATGAAGTAGTACGGCGCCTTGACCGGGTCGGCCAGGTCCGAGGCGAAGGACGGGCTGGAGGTCAGCGTGGACCCCAGCTGGCTGACCTCGGCCGAGGCCGCCTTGGCCCACGCGGTGGAGTCCCCGTAGAAGACCGGGGGCTTGTGCGCACCCATGATCTTCTTGAACACGCTCATGGCCTGGTCCATCTTGTAGCCCGAGTCCTCACCGACATAGCGCAGCTTGCGCCCGGCCACGCCACCATTGGCGTTGCGCCACTCACAGTAGTCACCCAGGCCCTGGTGCAGGCCCACACCGGCAAAGGCGAACACGCCGGTGATCGGTGGCGCGGCGCCCACGACGATCTCGCCGCTCTGGGCGAACGCCGAGCGCAGGGGCAGCGCTGACAGGCCGGCCGCGCCCAGACCGGCAGTGACCAGACGGCGGCGGCGGCTGTCGGGGGCGTCGAGTTCGAAAGTGCTCATGTGCTGTCTCCTTGGGGGGTTGTCGTGGGGGTGAAAGAGGGGTCAGAAAAGACGCTCAGGCCCGGAACGGCCACAGGTGGAAGAAACGCCGGATGCGCCGCCAGACCTCCACCAGGCCGTGCGGCTCGAACACCAGAAAACCGATGATCAGCAGGCCGAACACCACCTGTTGGATGGGCGAGAGGATCTCGATGGCGCGCGGTGACCACTGCGCCGCCAGGGAAACACCAGCGCGCAGCAGCTCGGGCACCAGCGTCATGAAGACGGCGCCCAGGATGGTGCCCAGCGTGCTGCCCAGGCCGCCCACGATGATGGCCGCCAGGTAGAAGATGGACAGCTGCAGCGTGAAGTACTCCGGCGTCATGGCGCGGTAGAAGTAACCCAGCAGCGCCCCGGCCACGCCGGCGTAAAACGAGCCGATGGCAAACGAGGTGAGCTTGTACTGCAGCAGGTTGATGCCCAGCACCTCGGCCGAGATGTCCTTGTCGCGGATGGCGGTGAAGGCGCGGCCCACCCGGGTGCGGAACAGGTTGCGCGCCCCGATCAGCATCACCACGGCGCAGAAGGCGATGAGCCAGGCCATGCGGGCATCGGTGTTCAGCGGGATGCCGAAGAAGTCGGCCGGCGGCACGTTCACGCCGCGCACGCCGCCGGTGACCGAATCCCACTCGCGGAAGATGTAGACCATCAGGAACTGCATGGCCAGGGTGGCCACCG
>JBAXYD010000052.1:0-29396 GCA_037127635.1 Betaproteobacteria bacterium
TGGGCGGTGTCCATGGCTTCGGCCACGCCCAGCCCCATGCGCCACAGGCGCTGCCTGTAGGCGATGGTGGAGTCCCAGTCGATGGCGCAGTCCAGCCAGGGGTCGATGGCGGCGCGGGCATCGGCCACCACGTGCACGGCTGAAAACGCGATGCGGTTCAAAGGCGTGCCGGGTGTGGCCGGCGTGAACGAGCCCGGCCCCTGCAGGGTATGGGGCTGCAGGGTGCCATCGGCCAGGGGCAGTTGAAGGCTGAGGGACATGAGGGCCTCTTGTTTTCAGGAACTGTGCTGTGTTGCGGGGTTGCGGTAGCGATTGGAAGCGGATTTCACCGCGGTTCATGCGAATTTGCGTACGTTCGATCAGAAGCATCTCCGCTCGCCCTGAGCCTGTCGAAGGGCTCAGCCCGATCGGTTGAGATCCTCGAACGCGAATGCGCTTCAGAGGCTCAGAGGGGGCACGTCCACCCAGCGTCGCTCGCGCCAGCTCTGCAGCGCGGACTCCACCAGCTGCACGCCCTTGGCGCCTTCGACCAGGTTCCAGCGGTAGGGCGCGCCCTCCACCACGTGCCGGATGAAGGCCTCCCACTGGATCTTGAAGCCGTTGTCGTAGACCTCGCTGTCGGGCACCTCCTGCCAGTGCTCGAAGAAGTTCATCGCCTGCCTGACATCAGGATTCCAGACCGGGCGCGGCGTGGTGACGCGGCTCTGTGCGCGGCAACTCTGCAGCCCGGCCACCGCCGAGCCGTGGGTGCCGTCGACCTGGAAGGTCACCAGGTCGTCGCGCCGCACGCGGGTGACCCAGGAGCTGTTGACCTGCGCGATGACGGTCTCGCCCTCATGCCCCTTGAGCTGCAGCGTGGCGTAGGCGGCGTCATCGGCGGTGGCCTCGTAGGCGCGCCCCTGCTCGTCCCAGCGCCGGGGAATGTGGGTGGTGCCCAGGCAGGACACGGCCTGCACCTCCCCGAACAGGTTGTCCAGCACGTAGCGCCAGTGGCACATCATGTCCAGGATGATGCCCCCGCCGTCCTCGGATCGATAGTTCCAGCTCGGCCGCTGGATCGGCTGCAGGTCGCCCTCGAAGACCCAGTACCCGAACTCGATGCGCACGCTCAGCATGCGGCCGAAGAATCCGGCCCGGCGCAGCATGTCGAGCTTGCGCAAGCCAGGCAGGAACAGCTTGTCCTGCACCGCGCCGTGCCTGAGCCCCCTGGCCTCGGCGTCGCGTGCCAGCCGGGCGATCTCCAGGGCTTGCGCCAGGTTGGTGGCGATGGGCTTTTCGCAATAGACGTGCTTGCCTGCATGCAGCGCCTGGGCCAGCAGCTGTGGGCGCATCTGCGTGGTGCCGGCATCGAAGAACACCGCGTTGGAGGGATCTTGCAGCGCGCCGCCCAGATCGGTGCCCCAGCGCGCCACCCCATGGGCATGCGCCAGCGCCTCGACCTTGGCCGCGTCACGGCCGATCAGCACCGGATCAGGCATCACGCGCTCACCGTTGGCCAGCCGCACACCGCCTTGCGCCCTGATGGCCAGGATGGAGCGGATCAGATGCTGGTGGGTGCCCATTCGACCGGTGACGCCATGCATCACGATGCCCAGGCTGCGGGTGCTCATGCGGGGGCTTTCTTGAGGTTGGGTGGGGGATTCAGGGGCGTTTCAGCACATGCCCTTCAGCTCACGCGAAGCCGCAGGCCGTGGTCGTAGGGCAACGCGGGCTTGACGAAGTCCGTGCGCTCGTTGACGTAGTGCAGTGCAATGGCACGGCGCCAGCGTGACGAGAGGTTCGGTGCCGATTGGTGGAAGGTATTGCCATGATGGAAGGACACCCCGCCACAGGGCACGGGTGCCGGGGTCATCGGCTGGCGGGCGAGGAGCGCCGCGGGCAGTTGCAGGTTGTAGGGCTCGTCCGCAGGCGCCTCATGCGTGTAGACCGGCCCCCGATTGGTGCCTTCGCCGAAGTACAGGCAGCCGTTCTCGAGGGTCGCGTCGTCAAGCGCAATCCAGGCCGTGACCACGCCTTCCAGGTCGTTGGGGCCGAAGTAGAAGTTGTCCTGGTGCGCTGGCTTGGGGCCTCCCCCCTCCGGTGGCTTGAAGAAGACCTGACTGAAGTAGACCGACACGCCGGGGCCGATCAGGGACTCCACCATGTCCACCAATGCCGGCCGGCAGGCCAATGAGCGCACGATGTCGCGGTGGTGGTGGGGGTTGTCGAGCTTTCTGAGCACGGTGCGCGCGCTGACGCCGCCGTCCACGTACCAGGCGCGCTGGTCCTGCGGCAAGGCGTGCAGGAACTGCTCGCCCCAGGACTGGATGTCCTCGACCAGGGCGGCGGCCTCGTCGCGGCGCAGCAGGCCCGGCACCGTGAGGTGCCCGCAGTGGCGGTAGATGGCACGGTCGGCATCGCTCAGCATGACGGTCTCCTCGGGCCCTGACCCTGGCCGTTGCGGCACAGACGGCAGCCCTTAGTTCTCCAAATGGTGAATTAATATAGACCGCAGTGGAAGCCGCGTCAAGCGGACTTGGGTCCAACATGTCTCAGTGAAGCTTCAAGGAATTGACTTGATGAACCGTGGCGCCTACCATTTGTCATCACCGTTCAGTTAACTCGTTGAGGTTTGCCATGCCCCGTATCCAGACCACCGTCGTCGGCTCCTATCCTGTGCCCGACTGGCTCGTCGCAGCACCAACGCAACAGGCCCTGATGGACGCCACGCGGGTGGTGATCAGCACGCAGGAGCAGGCAGGCGTGGATGTGGTCTGCGACGGCGAGCTCTACCGCTTCGACATCAATCACCCCGAGACCAACGGGATGATCGAGTACTTCGTGCGGCCCATGGACGGGATCACGCAGCGTTTCTCCTTCGATGACCTGATCGCCTACCGCTCGAGCACCGGCATGAAGTTCCGCACCCGGCCGCCCGGCACAGTGGTGGGCCCCATCGGCAGCGGCGGCCTGGACCTGCCACTGGCCTGCGCACGGGCCAAGGCGCTGGCCCTGCACACCTTCAAGTTCACCGTCACCGGCCCGCACATGCTGGCCAAGACGCTGATCAACAAGCACTACCGGGACACCCCCGAGGTGGCCCATGCCCTGGCCGACGCCCTGGCCGAACAGGTGCGCCACCTGGACGCCGACATCGTGCAGATCGATGAGGCCAACCTGCCCGGAAACCCTCACGAGTGGGCGTGGGCCGCATCGTCCATCAACCGTGTGCTCGACGCCGTCCAGGGCACGGCGGCCGTCCACCTGTGCTTCGGCAACTACGGGGGGCAGACGATCCAGAAGGGCCGCTGGGACGACCTGATGAAGTACCTCAACGCGCTGCGCGCCGACCACATCGTGATGGAGTGCGCCCACCGCCCGCCAGGCGAGCTGGAAGCCTTCAAGGAGCTGCGCCCGGAAATCGGCCTGGGTCTGGGCGTGGTGGATATCAAGGCCACCGACGTGGAGAGCGCCGACCACGTGGCCCGCGCCATCGAGCGTGCCGAGAAGCTGCTGGGCGTGGGCCGCGTGCGCTACATTCATCCGGACTGCGGCTTCTGGATGCTGCCGCGTTCCGTGGCCGATGCGAAGATGCGCGCCCTGAAACTGGGCCGCGACCTGTACGAAGGCCTCGCATCCTGACCCTGCGGGAGTCTGCTGTCTTGATGAAACCCCTACCCCCGAGCTTCCAGGACGTTGAGCACCTGGAGGACGTGATGACCGAGCCCACGCCGGACCTCGTCGCCGACCTGGCCCGCATCGACGGCGACCTCATGGTGCTGGGCGTGGGCGGCAAGATGGGCCCCACGCTGGCCCGCATGGCGCGCCGGGCTGCGCCGTCGAAGCGGGTGATCGGCGTGGCGCGTTTTTCCGACGCGGCCACCCGCCAGGCGCTGCAGGCGCACGGCGTGGAGTGCATCGCCTGCGACCTGCTGGACCGCGCCGCCCTGGAGCGGCTGCCCAATGTGGGCGACGGAGTGAAGAACATCGTCTACATGGCCGGCCACAAGTTCGGTGCCGCAGGCAACCTGTCCATGACCTGGATGATGAACGTGGGCGTGCCGGCGATGGTGGCCGAGACCTTCCGGCAGGCACGTATCGTGACCTTCTCCACCGCCTGCGTGTACCCCTTCGTGCCGGTGGACGGCCCCGGCGCCGATGAATCGGTCCCTGCGGTGCCACCGCCCGGCGACTACGCGTGGTCCTGCGTCGGGCGCGAGCGCATGTTCGAGCACGGCTCGCGCCGTTGGGGCACGCCTGGGCGCCTGGTGCGGCTGTCCTATGCCATCGACATGCGCTACGGCGTGCTCTACGACGTGGCCCAGGCGGTGTTCAACGGCCGCCCGCTGGACGTGACCATGGGCCACGCCGACGTGATCTGGCAGGGCGATGCCAACGAGCAATCGCTGCGATTGCTGGCGCACTGCACCAGCCCTGCCACCCCGATCAACATCACCGGCCCGCAGCACGTGAGCGTGCGCTGGCTGGCCGGGGAGTTCGCGCAGCGCTTTGGCCGCCAGGCCGTGCTCACCGGCCAGGAGGCCCCCACCGCCTGGCTGATCGACACCCGGGAGGCGCAGCGGCTGCTCGGTGCGCCGCGGGTGCCGCTGGCCACCATGATCGACTGGGTGGCCGACTGGGTGGCGCGGGGCGGCGCCAGCCTGAACAAGCCCACGCACTTCTCCACCCGGGACGGCAAGTACTGAGGTTTCTCCCCCCCACACCCCCCGTGTCCCGTCGCCAGCAGCCGTGCGCCCCCAGCCCAGTGCCGAGCCACCTGAGCCGATGACGCCACGGCTCGTGCGTCTGGCGCCCTCGATGCTCGACGGGCTCATGGCGCTGTCGGCAGCGGCCCACTGGAACCAGAACGAGGCCGACTGGCGGGCGATGCTCGAGTTCGGCCAGGGCTGGGGGCTGCAGGTGCAGGACGTGACGGGCCGGCCGCGTCTGGCGGCGTCCACCGTGGTGCTGCCCTACGAGCGGCGCTTTGCCTGGGTGAGCATGGTGCTCGTGCTGCCCGAGTGGCGCCGGCAGGGTCTGGCCGGGAGGCTGCTTCGGGTGGCCCTGGACCACCTTCAACGCCTGGGCCTGGAAGCCGTGCTGGATGCCACGCCTGCGGGCCATCCCGTGTACCAGGCGCAGGGGTTCGTGGACGCCTGGCACTTCACCCGCTGGCGCCTTGCCGGGCGCAGCGCACCCCTCCCCGCAAGCCCAGGGGCTCCAGACGTGAGGCGACTTCGGCAGGAGGATTGGCCGGCCGTGGCGGACCTGGATGCGAAGGCCTTCGGCGCCAGCCGGCTGCCTTTGCTCCAGCATCTGGCGCACAGGCTGCCCGAGGCCGGCTGGGTGCTGCATCAAGGTGGGGGACTGCGCGGCTACCTGCTGGGGCGGGATGGCCGCACCGCCCGGCAGCTGGGCCCGTTGGTGGTGGCCTCACGGGAAGGCGCGCCCGCCGGCTTGGAGGCCATCGCGCTGCTGGACGCCGCCATCGGAACCCTTGGAACCCTTGGAACCCCCGGGGCCGTTGGACCGCCGGACAGGCCGTCGATCGAGCAGCCCCTGGTCGTCGACGTGCGCGACGGCCAGACCGCGCTCCAGGACTGGCTCGCTGCTCAGGGGTTCGCCCCCGAGCGCCCCTTCACGCGCATGGTGCTCCAGCCCCAGAGAGCTCCAGGCGGCCGGGGAGCTGAAGACGTTGAGCGTGCCCCCCGGGCCGAGGTCGCCCGACGGGCGCCGGGCGACCCGGCGCTCGTCTCGCTGGTGGCCGGCCCGGAGCTGGGCTGAGACCCTACCCCGTAGAAGGCCCGTGGGCCCCGGCGCCTACTTGGTCATCTTGATGGAGCGGTCCAGGAACTCGTTGGTGTAGGTCGTGCGGACCTGGAAAGGCTTGTCAAGACCGATGTACTCACGCACCAGCTCGTAGTCGGCCGCCATGCGGGCATCGTCGTGGATGCCCAGCGCCACCTCACGGCTGAACTTGTCGCTCATCAGCTTCTCGACCAGACCCCAGTTCTCCAGTTCGTTGTCGAACTTCAGCGCCCCGTTGGCGTCGATGAGAGCCTGCACACAAGGATTAGGCTCGCGCACGCAGGCTGCAAACGCACGCTGCGTCACCTTGACGAATCGGTCCACCAGCGGCCGGTTCTCTGAGAGCCACTTGGCGTTGACGATGATCGAGTTGCCATAGGGGTTCAAGCCTGCATCTCTCCAGGCCAGAAAGCCCATGTCGGCCCCGAGTTCGCGCTCAAAGACATGGTGCAGGTTGAAGAACGAGGTGGTCGCGTCGATCGACTTGGCCTTGAGCGCTGCCAGCTTGGCGTTGGCATCGATGTTCACCCAGGTCACCGACTTCGGGTCGATGCCATTGGCCTTGGCCAGCGCCGGCCAGATCACGCGCGCACCGTCCGCCGCCGGGTTGCCGATCTTCTTGCCCGCCAGGTCCTTGACGCTCTTGATGCCCGAGCTCTTGAGCCAGTACAGGCCCTGCGGAGAGTTGGCATACACATTGAACACAGCCACCGTGTCGGCGCCCTTGCCTTTGGCCACCAGCACACCGGCCATGTCCGCCAGACCGATCGGGGTGGCGCCAGCGCCCACGCGCTGTGTCGCCAGGGCCGAGCCCTTGCCGGGCTCTATCTGCAGATCGATGCCGGCCTGGGCGTACCAGCCCAGTTTCTTGGCGTAGTAGTAGGGCGCGTGGTCACCGCCAGGCACCCAATTGAGAACGAAGTCGACCTTGGTCTGCGCGAGCAGCGGGGCCGATGTGAACAGTGCAGCCGCCGCGGCGGCACCCAGAACAAAGCGCTTGAGCATGGTTGAAGTCTCCTGAGTCTTTTGAGACCGGCGCCAAGCGCCGGGAAAATCGCGTTGACGGGAGCAGGACACTCGGTTAGATTAAATTCACCAACCAGAGAATTGCCAAGTCCAGTATACGGGCTGGCTGCGCTTGTAGCCCTGGCGCTGACAGGCCCGGAAGTCCTGAGATACCCTGATCCCGATGACCGATCCAATCCCTGCCCTGCACCGGTCCGACTGGCCACCCGAGGTGGACGCGCTGTTGCGCGCTGGCACCGTCATCCCCGCACATCCGCTGGCGCTGGATGCCCAGCGCAAGCTCGACCCTCGGCGCCAACGCGCGCTGACCCGCTACTACCTGGACGCCGGCGCTGGCGGCCTGGCGGTGGGGGTGCACGCCACGCAGTTCGCCATTCGCGAGCTGGGGCTGTACCCCACGGTGCTCGAACTCGCCATGCAGACCCGCAGCGACTGGACCGGCAGGCCAGTGGTCATGATCGCTGGCCTGTCCGGGCGCACCGCGCAGGCCGTGGCCGAGGCCAGAACGGCGCGCGCCATGGGCTACCACGCCGGCATGCTGTCGCTGGCGCCCATGAAGGGGGCGTCCGTGGACGAGTTGATCGGCCATTGCCAGGCGGTGGCCGACGTGATGCCGCTGGTGGGCTTCTACCTGCAGACGGCCGTGGGGGGCATCGCGCTGCCCCCGGACTTCTGGCGGCGCTTTGCCGAGATCAACAACGTGGTGGCCGTCAAGGCCGCACCGTTTGACCGCTACCGCACCCTGGACGTGGTGCGTGGCATCGTGGCGGCCCGTGCCGAGGACCGCGTGACGCTGTACACCGGCAACGACGATCACATCGTGCTGGACCTGCTGACCCCTTTCGAGGTGCGGCGTGGCGACCAGCAGGTGCGCGTGCGCATCCGCGGCGGGCTGCTCGGCCACTGGAGCGTATGGACCCGGGGCGCGGTGACCCTGCTGGAGCGCATTCAGGCCGCGCTGCGCCACCAAGCCGTCGACGCGGATCTGCTGGCGCTGGACTCCCGCGTCACCGACTGCAACAGCGCCTTCTTCGACGTGGCCAACGGCTTTGCGGGCTGCATCGCCGGCTGCCATGAAGTGTTGCGCCGGCAGGGACTGCTGGAAGGCATCTGGTGTCTGGACCCCCACGAGGGCCTGTCCCCCGGCCAGGCGCAGGAGATCGACCGCGTGTGCCGTGAGCATGCCGACCTGAGCGACGATGCATTCGTCGCCTCCCATCTCGAACGCTGGCTCGCCTGAGGGATCTCTGGGCATGGAAGACTTCAAATCAAAGCTGGGTCACTACGCGCTGGGTGTGCTGGCCCATCTGCTGCTCCTGTTGGCGTGGTACCTGTTCGTGCGGCTGGGCGAGGTGCCCAAGTTCGTGATGCCCTCACCGGCCGACACCTTCGGTGCCCTGACCATGGGCAACTACAACTGGTGGGTCAACATCCGCGTCACGGCCACCGAGATCTTCGGCGGCTATGCGCTGGCGCTGGTGGTGGGCGTGGGTCTGGCGCTGGTGTTCACCTGGTCCAAGCTGCTGGAGTCCCTGGTGCTGCCGCTGCTGGTCACGTTGAACATGATCCCGAAGGTGGCCCTGGGCCCCTTGATCATCGTGTGGTTCAAGTACGGGGTCTTCCCCAACACGCTGATGGCCTTCTCCATCGCGGTGTTCCCCATCCTGTTGACCACGGCACGGGGCCTGCGCGAGATCGAGCCCGATCTGCTGGACCTCGTGCGCTCGCTGCGCGGATCGAGATGGCAGTTGTTCACCAAGATCCAGCTGCCAGGCGCACTGCCTTACATCTTTGCAGGGATGAAGGTGGCTGCCATCCTGGCGGTGGCCGGCGCGATCGTGGGCGAGTTCCTGGGCTCTGATCGGGGCCTGGGCTACCTGATGCTTCAGGTGCAGGTGACCCTGGACACTCCGGCGATGTTCATGGCCGTGATCCTGATCACCTTGCTGGGCATGGCCTTGTACGGCCTGGTGCTGCTGCTGGAGCGCTTGATGGTGGTCAAGGATGCGAGGGTGGCGGGATGAGCGCAGTCGAACCTTTCATCCACCTGGCGGGTGTGAGCAAGAGCTATGGCAAGGCCCAGCGCAAGACACTGGCCATCAGCGATGCGACCTTCGACGTGCTGCCGGGGGAACTGGTGGCGCTGGTCGGGCCTTCAGGCTGCGGCAAGAGCACCTTGCTGAAGATCCTGGCGGGCCTGCACCCCCACGACAGCGGGACGGTGCGCCTGGGCTCGGACACCCACCCCTTCGATCCGGCACGCGACATCGGCATGGTGTTCCAGGCCCCGCTGTTGCTGAAGTGGCGGCGGATCCTGGACAACGTGCTGCTGCCTGCCGAGCTGCTGGGCCTGCCCATGGGGCCTGCGCGAGCGCGCGCGCGTGAGCTCATGGCCATGGTCGGCCTGGCCGGCCAGGAAGACAAGTTCCCTTATGAACTCTCTGGCGGCATGCAGCAGCGCGCAGCCATCGCCCGCGCCCTGGTGCACGACCCCAAGCTCGTGCTGATGGACGAGCCCTTCGGCGCACTGGACGCGCTCACGCGCGAGAAGATGAACCTCGAACTGCTGCGCATCTGGAAGGAGTCGGGCAAGACCATCGTCTTCGTCACCCACGGCATCAGCGAGGCGGTGTTCCTGGGAACGCGGGTGGTGGTGTTCACCGCCGGGCCGGCCCGCATGGCCGACAACTTCCAGATCGAGTTCGACCGCCCGCGCACCCTGGACATCAAGACCCACGAGGCCTTTGGTGCCTACACGCGCCGCATCTACAAGCTGTTGGGCATGGAGTGAGCGGCGGCCCAGCCTGCGAACGACTCAATCCCGCACGAGATAGCCGAGCACCAGGTCCGTCATGTGGGACAGGCGCTCGACCTTGGCCTTGGTAGCCAGCAGGTCGCGCTCGAAGATGGTGGACAGTGTGTGGCAGTTGCCGAGGTAGAAGTACGACAGGCCGGCAACCGAGATGTAGAGCTGCACCGGGTCTACCCCGGCGCGGAACAGTCCGGCCTTGTGGCCACGCTCCAGCACGTCGGCCAGCGTGGCCACGAGCGGGGAGTGCATGGAACGCATCTTGGTCGACTGCTTGAGGTGGCGCGCCCGGTGCAGGTTCTCGTTGTTGAGCAGGTGCATGAACTCCGGGTGGGCTATGTAGTAGTTCCAGGTGAAGGCGATGAGGCGCCGGATCGCCTCGATGGGCTCCACCAGGGACAGGTTCAGTTCCCGCTCCTCGGCACGGATGCTGGCGTAGGCCCGCTCCAGCACCGCCAGGAACAGGCTTTCCTTGCTCTCGAAGTAGTAATAGATCAAGCGCTTGTTGACGCCGGCCCGCTCGGCGATGCGGTCCATGCGGGCGCCGCCCAGACCCTGCTCGGTGAACTCCACCAGGGCCGCGTCCAGGATGTCCTTCTGCGAACGATCAGCGTCGCGCGTGCGCGGCTCTGCCACCGGCGGGGTTGCCCCCACTGCAGCAGACTTTCGACCCGGACGTGCTGGTTCAGCCATGGCGGAAGTATCGTCCGAGCCACCCGCCAGCGCCAAGCCGGTATCCCGGCCTGCCGCTCAAGCGGCTCTGCAAGGATGCAGTGGCACGAGTCCTGCTGTCTTGAGCAGGCTGGCAACCCGCCGCACCCCTTTGGAGAACCTTCATGCAACGTCGCACCACTTTGGTGCTGGGCTGGGCCTTGGTCAGCCTGCTCTCGACAGCGGCCCATGCGCAAACCGCGCTGGATGACGTCATGGCCAAGAAGGCCATCACCATCGCCATTCCCACCGATTTTCCGCCCTACGGCTTTGTGGGCATCGACCTGAAACCTCAGGGGCTGGACATCGACATGGCCAACTACATCGGTGCCAAGCTTGGGGCCAAGGTGGAGTTGGTGCCGGTCACCAGCGCCAACCGCATCCCCTACCTGCAGACCAAGAAAGCGCATCTGGTCATCTCCACGCTGGGGAAGAACCCCGAGCGGGAGAAGGTGATCGACTTCACCGCGGCGTATTCGCCCTTCTTCCAGGCGGTGTTTGCCGCGAAGTCGCTGTCGGTCAAGGGCTTTGCCGACCTGGCCGGCAAGACCGTGGCGGTCACGCGCGGCGCCATCGAAGACATGGAGATCACCAAGCTCGCGCCACCGACGGCCGACGTCAAGCGCTTCGAGGACAACAACGCCACGGTGGCGGCCTTCGTCGCCGGCCAGGTGCAGGCCATCGCCACGGGCGCCTCGGTGGCGGGCAACATGATGCAGCGCAACCCGCAGCTCAATGCCGAGTACAAGCTGCTCATCAAGGACTCGCCCAACTTCATTGGCGTGGCCAAGGGCGAGGACAAGTTGCGCCTGAAGGTCAACGAGATCATCGCGGCGGCCAAGGCCTCGGGCGACATCGACAAGATGGCGCAGAAGTGGCTGGGCCGCCCGGCCGGCGACCTGCCGAACTGATGCCCTGCACGCCTTGCGCGGCCCGCCTGGGCGCGGGAATGGCAGAGCCATGAATCGTTGAACCGGTGAAGCGCTCATGGTGATCATGGACTTCTCTGCCGTGCTGGTGGACTGGCCGCTGCTGCTGCGCGGGGTGGCTGCCACGGTGGTGCTGACGGCCGTCTCTGCCGTGGCCGGCCTGGCCGTGGGCGTGGTGTGCGGCTGGGCGCGCGCCTGGGGGCCCGCTGGGCTGGCCCGGGCCGTGGCCGTGTACGTGGAGCTGGTGCGCAACACGCCCTTCATCGTCCAGCTGTTCTTCATCTTCTTCGGCCTGCCCAGCCTGGGCCTGCGCCTGTCGCCCGAGGCGGCGTCGGTCATCGCCATGGTCGTCAACCTAGGGGCCTACGCAGCTGAGATCGTGCGCGCGGGCATTGAAGCCACGCCCCGGGGGCAGGTGGAGGCCGGGCTGAGCCTGGCGCTGTCGCGCGCCCAGGTCTTCACCCGGGTGGTGCTGCCGCCGGCCCTGGAGCGGGTGTGGCCCGCACTGGTCAGCCAGATCATCATCGTGATGCTGGGCTCAGCCGTGTGCGGGCAGATCGCTGCGCAGGAGTTGTCGTACTTCGCCAACCTGATCCAGAGCCGCAACTTCCGCGCCTTCGAGGCCTACATCGTGGCGGCTTTGGTCTACCTGGCCCTGGCGATTTCGCTGCGGCAGTTTCTGCGCTGGGCGGGTGCGCGCTTCGTCTTCGGGCGCTGAGCACGCCCGCCTGTACCTCGTGGTCGACTTCTCCCTCTGGGACATCCTGCGCAATCTGCTGCTGGCCGCGCGCTGGACGGTGGCGCTGTCACTCGTGGCCTTCATCGGTGGAGGCTTGGTGGGGCTGGGCTTGCTGTGGGCGCGCCTGGCCCGCTGGCCTGGCGCCGAACGGGGGGTTCGCTTGTACGTGGAGCTCTTCCAGGGCACACCCCTGCTGATGCAGCTCTTCCTGGCCTACTTCGGACTGGCCCTCTTGGGGTTGAACGTCTCCGCCTGGGCCGCCGCCTCTCTGGCGCTGACGCTCTACACCAGCGCCTTCCTCACCGAGATCTGGCGCGGCTGCGTAAACGCCGTGCCGCGCGGGCAGTGGGAAGCCAGCCAGAGCCTGGCGCTCACGTTGGCTCAGCAGTTGCGCCACGTCATCGGCCCGCAGGCCCTGCGCATCGCCGTGCCGCCAACAGTGGGCTTCCTGGTGCAGGTGGTGAAGGGCACGGCCCTGGCTTCGGTGATCGGCTTCATCGAGCTGACCAAAGCCGGGACCATGATCACCAACGCCACCTTCCGGCCTTTCACGGTGTATGCCTGCGTGGCCTTGCTGTACTTTTGCCTTTGCGCGCCAATCTCGGCCTGGAGCCGGGCGCTGGAGAGAAAACTTCGCCATGGACGCTGACACCATCATCGAGATCCGGGGCCTGCGAAAACGCTTTGGCGACCTGGAGGTACTCAAGGGCATCGACCTGACGGTCCGTCGGGGCGAGGTGGTGGCCATCATCGGCCGCAGCGGCTCGGGCAAGAGCACGCTGCTGCGCTGCATCAATGGCCTGGAGCCCTTTCAGGAAGGGGCCTTGAGCGTGGAACATCAGGCCCTGCGCCCCGGCGACGAGCGCGCCCTGCGGGCCTTGCGTCAGCGCGTGGGCATGATCTTCCAGGGCTTCAACCTGTTTCCGCACCTGAGTGCGGGGCGCAACGTGATGCTCGCGCCCGGCCTGGTCAAGGGGCTGCGCGGCGCGGCCAGCGAGCAACGAGCGCGTGAACTGCTGGCCCGCGTGGGCTTGGCGGAGAAATTCGATGCCTTCGCCGATCAGCTCTCTGGCGGGCAGCAGCAGCGTGTGGCCATCGCCCGCGCCCTGGCCATGGACCCGGCCGTGCTGCTTTGCGACGAGATCACCTCGGCGCTGGACCCGGAGCTGGTGGGCGAGGTGCTGAAAGTGGTGGACGCGCTGGCCCAGGAAGGCATGACGCTGCTGATGGTTACCCACGAGATGGCCTTCGCCCGCAAGGTGGCGCACCGGGTGGTGTTCATGCACGCCGGCCGGATCCACGAGATGGGCCCGTCGGCACAGCTCTTCGACAACCCCCAGACCGAGGAACTGCGCCAGTTCCTTTCTGCACTGGCCTGAGGGGCCCCTCACCCAAACCGGTTGCGCAGCACCCCGATGCCGTCGATCTCCACCTCCACCTCGGTACCGGGCTTCATCGGCAGCACGCCCAGTGAGGTGCCACACAGGATGACGTCGCCGGGCTCCAGGGTCAGGTCCTGGGACAGGCGTGACACCAGCTCGGCCGGCTTGAAGATCATGTCAGCCAGCGGGTAGTTCTGGCGCTCGCGGCCGCCCACTCGGGTGCGCAGAACAGCGCTGTTGATGTCGAAGTCGGTCTCGATCACGGGGCCGAAGGCGCCAAAGCCGTCGAAGCCCTTGGCGCGCGTCCACTGCGCGAAGCTCGGGTCGCGGTGCAGCAACTCCATGGCCGTGACGTCGTTGGCGCAGGTGTAGCCGAAGATGTGCGAGGGGGCGTCCTCCACCGTCACACGGCTGGCGCGGCGGCCGATGACCACTGCCAGCTCGCCCTCATAGGCAATGCGCCCCACTTCGGGCGGCGGCGCCGGGATGGTGGTGTCCGGGCCCGTCCAGCTGCCCGGGGCCTTCAGGAAATACAGCGGCTCGCCCGGCCGCGCCCAGCTGTTCTTCTCAGCCAGGGCCTGGAAGTTGTTCCACAGGCCCAACATGGTGCGCGGTAGACAGGGCATGAGCGTCTGCACGCCCTCCCGCGGCCAGCGCTCGCCCGTCGGGCGCAAGTTGCCAAACAGTTCGCCCTCGTGCACCAGCACCTCGTCGCCTTCCACGCAGCCCCAGCACTCGCGTCCTTCCATGCGGCTTCGTAACCACTTCATCGGCTTCAACCTTCCTCAAACTCCAGGCTTCATGACAACACCCCACAACGCTTCATACGACGTCCCGCACAGTCGCCGGCATGATCAGGACCGGCCAGAAGCGCACGCCTGGGCCCTACACCTCCCGCGCGAGCGGCAGGTTCAGCACCAGGTTCTGCGGCTTGAGCTTCAGCACTTGCGCCTCGTCCATCGCCAGGCCCAGGTAGACCGGCTTGCCGGCGACGTCGGCGCGCATCTCCTGCGGGTGCGCGAAGCGCAGGCGGAAAAGGCTGATCAGGCGCTGCATGCGGGCGGGCTCAACGTCCATGCCAAGGTACAGGTCGTTGAGCAAGGCGGTGGACTGCACGTCCAGGCCCAGGTGCCAGCGCCACTGCGTGTCGTCCACGCTCGCCAGGGGTTCGATTTGCACCTCCACCCCCAGCAGATGGGCCACCCACCGCTCCAGCACCAGGGCCAGGGCCTGAAGGCCGGAGCGTGCGTTCTTCAGCGTGAAGTGGATGCCGTGGCCCAGGTCCTGGTGCAGTTCGTGGCGCAGGTCCAGCAGGTGGCGGTGGCGCTGGTCGGCGGCCCAGTAGTCGGGCTCGTTGTCGGGGCCCAGCACGTCCAGGCGCATGCTGCGTAGCGGCGCCTGCGCCTGTGCGAGCAGCCGCCCCAGGTCGCCAAAGCCGCCGGTCTCGTTGAGCATGTCCAGCACCTCGCGGTCGCCGGCCAGCACCTGGCCGCCTTCGGTGCTGATGCGCTGGGCGCGGAACAGCAGTTCGCCGGCGCGTGCCACCAAGGCCTCGCGGCAGCCGTCCAGCACGTTGCGCACGATGGCCTGGGCCAGGATGTCGATGAACAAGGGCGGCGTGTCGGTCACCCCCTGGCGGAACAGGGCGAGGTAGCAGCCCTCCAGTGTGCCCGCCTGCAGCAGACGGTCGCGAAAGCCGAGAAACAGCCGGTAGTTGGCGCGCACGTCCTCGTCAGCCAGGGCCTGCAGCTGCGCCTGGCTCACTGGCTGGCGTGGCGCGACCTGCAAGGCCTGGTGAAGCGCCGTCTCGCCCGGGCAAGACTCGGGCACCAACGCCAGCTCTGGCCGCGCGAGAAAGCGCGCCAGCCAGGCGTCGGTGGGCACCAGCCAACTGCGCGCGTCGCGCTGCAGCAGGCCGAAGCCGCTGGAGGGCCAGAAGTCGCTTGGATCGGCGGCGGCCACGCGGAGGTTTTCCGCACCCGGCAGACCAGCCCCCTCAGCGTCTTCAGCGTCTTCAGCCCGTGCCATGAGACTGCAGGCTCTCAATTCCGCTCGAAGCGGAACACCGCCACGCTGGCACGCAGGTTGGGCCAGGAGCGCACCTCCTGTCCTTGCTGGATGCCAAAGCTGTCGGTCACGGTCAGCCCGGTCTTGCGTGCCAGCACCTCGAAGTCGGCAAAGGTGCCCACCCGGATGTTGGGGGTGTCGTACCACTCGTAGGGCAGTGCCTTGGTGACTGGCATGCGGCCCAGCATCACGCTCAGTCTGTTGGGCCAGTGCGCAAAGTTGGGGAAGCTGACGATACCGATGCGTCCCACGCGCGCGGTCTCCCGCAGCATGCGCTCGGTGTTGCGCAGGTGTTGCAGCGTCTCCAGTTGCAGCACCACGTCGAAGCTGCGGTCGTCGAACAGCGCAAGGCCCTCTTCCAGATTGAGTTGCACCACGTTGACGCCGCGCTGCACGCAGGCGTGGACATTGGCGTCATCGATCTCTATGCCGTAGCCGCTGCAGCCGCGCGTGTCGCGCAGATACGCAAGCATGTCGCCCGTGCCGCAGCCCAGGTCCAGCACGCGGCTGCCCGCAGGCACCAGGCGGGCGATGAGCTCCAGATCGCGCCGCTCACTCACCGCCGCCTCCATCTCCGCCCCCATCATCTGCGGGACTGTCATGGTCCTTCGATACGCCGGCTTTGCGGCCACCTCCCGAATCTGCCGCAGGCAGCAGGGGCAGCCCGTCGTCACTGGAAAGCGGCGCCTGTGCTGCCGCCTCCGGTGCAAGGCCCATTCGCTCGAAGTACGCCCGCACCACCCGGTGGTACCGCGCGTCATCGAGCAGGAAAGCATCGTGCCCATGCGGCGCATCGATCTCGGCGTAGCTGACCTCGGTACGGTTGTCGACCAAGGCTTTGACGATTTCGCGCGAACGTGCCGGCGGGAAGCGCCAGTCGGTGCTGAAACTCACGAGGAGGAAACGGCAGCTGCGCGCGGCAGCCAGCGCGCGCGACAGGTCGCCGCCATGCGCCGCCGCCGGGTCGAAGTAGTCCAGCGCCCGGGTGATCAGCAGGTAGGTGTTGGCGTCGAAGTACTCGCTGAACTTGTCACCCTGGTGGCGCAGGTAGCTCTCGATCTGGAACTCGATGTCCTGCGTGCTGTAGGCGAGCTCGGCGGCGCGCAGGGCGCGGCCGAACTTCTGCTCCATCGCGTCGTCGGACAGGTAGGTGATGTGGCCGATCATGCGTGCCACGCGCAGGCCGCGCTTGGGGACAACGCCGTGCGCATAGAAGTGCCCGCCATGGAAGTCGGGGTCGGTGACGATGGCGCGGCGGGCCACTTCGTTGAAGGCGATGTTCTGCGCCGAGAGGTTGGGCGCCGTGGCCACGGCCACGCAGTGGCGCACGCGCTGCGGGTGGCGCAGCGTCCAGCTCAGCGCCTGCATGCCGCCCAGGCTGCCGCCCAGCACGGCGGCCAGTTGTGTGATGCCGAGGCGGTCCAGCAGGCGGGCCTGCGCGTCCACCCAGTCTTCCACCGTCACGACGGGGAAGTCGGCGCCCCAAACCCGGCCCGTGGCTGGATGGATGTGCATGGGCCCGGTGGAGCCGAAGCACGAGCCCGGGTTGTTGACGCCAATGACGAAGAAGCGGTCGGTGTCCAGGGGCTTGCCCGGCCCCACCAGGTTGTCCCACCAGCCTTCGCTGCGCGCCTGTCCGGCGTAGGTGCCGGCCACATGGTGGCTGGCGTTCAGGGCGTGGCACACCAGCACGGCGTTGGAGCGCTCGGCGTTGAGCGTGCCGTAGGTCTCGTAGACGAGGGTGTAGTCGGGCAGCACCGCGCCGCTCTTCAGCGGCAACGGCTCGCTGAAGTGCATCTGCTGCGGTGTGACGTGACCGATGGAACCCATGGAAGAAGACCGGTGCAGGACCCCTGGAACAACAAACCCGGCGCCGCAATCAACGGGCACCGGGTTGGGTGGTGTCCCTGTTTAGCGGTATTTGTGAAGCGCCCGCAATCCGGATCAAATCGGCGCTGGCAAAAGTATACGGGGCGCGCTGTGTGGACTCGCGGCAGATGGCCGTGTTGCGCGACCCCCGGTCATGCCGCCGGATGCTCCACCACCAGCACCGTTGCGGCCGGCCAGGGCCAGGATGCGCCCGGGCTGAGATCGGCCACGCGCTGCCAGTGACCCTCCTCGGCCAGATGCAGGGCCCGATGGCCAGGCCCCAGGCCCCCCACCTGCAAGGGTTCGGGGTCGAGATGGACCAGCCAGTCCTGCGTGCCGCTGGAGGTGCGCCAGCGCCAGCCCAGCACCTGGAGGTGGGTGTGGTGCAGAGGTTGCCAGATCCCGCCCCTCTGGCGGGGGGCAGGCGCTGCGGGTTCAGATCCATGGATCGCACGCGCATGCAGAGCAGGCCCATCCGGCGCCAGACCGCCTTGCAGGCCGTCAGCACCGGGCCATGGGCTGGTGCCCGCCACATCGCACCAGCGCAGCACCGTGGTTTGCGACGCGCCATGGGCCAGGGCGGCGGCCACCTGGGCCACCGCCCAGGCGATGCCAAATGCGCGCGGCTCCCGGGTGTCCGTGGCCGCCAGGGGCGTGGGCGTGCCGTCTCCAGGTGGCGCCAGCGCCCCGAGCGGGCTGCGGCCTGCCGCTATCCGGCTCGGGCCCACCTGGACCGGCACCCCTGGATGGCGGGCCTGCAGCGTGCGAAGCATGCCCCGCAGCGCCTGGGCGCTGTCCATCACTGTGCGGTCGTCGGCCTGATGGACGCTGGGGCAGACCCTGAAAGTCAGAAAGTCCAGGGCCGGCAGCCGGTCCATCCGGTTGAGCTGGACGAAGAAGTCGGGCGTGCCGCCGCCCACGAGGGAATGGGGGAAGGCGGCGCGCGCCGCCTGCACCGCCGCCGAGCTGCTCGGAAAGACGGCCACAGCGCGCGGCACCACCCCGGCCGCGCCCAGTTGCGCGGCCAGGGATGGCAATTGGGCCAGGGCCTGGGGCGTGCTCAGGCCCGCCAGGTCCAGGCGCAGCTCAGCCCCAGCAGCCGCCAGCATGCGGGCCAGCACCTGCGCCTGCCGTGCCGACAAGGGCCGCCGTCCTCCGGCCCCGTGCTGGCGGGGGGCCGTGCCGAGTTTCAGGCTCAAGTGCAGCAGGTCCGGCGCCAGCTGGGCCGCCTGCGCGGCCGACCGGGCGAGCGAATGCAGGTCCGACCCCTCCAGCGCCAGCCCCAGCGCAAAGCGCCGCGGGCGGCCGGCACGCAGGGCCCCCAGGTCCAGGGCGGGCGGGGCCGGCGGCGCGTCTGGCGGCGGATGCACGGTCGCACGCAGCGCCTCTGCCCACAGACGCACCCGCTGGTGCACCAACGCTCCCGGCTCCAACAGAAACGGCCGGGGCAGGAAGTTGGAACGGCTGTAGGTCTTGAACGAGGCGTCGGCGTTGTTGCGCTGGTCCTCCAGCTCGAAACTGTCGCCCTCGAACTCGGCTACCGCCCACAGGCCCGACGCCAGCCGCAGACGTAGCGTCCGGATGCCGCTGAATGGCGGCCAGGGCGACACGAGGCGCGGCAGGGTCGCGGTGGTGCGGCGGCCGTCGTCGTGCACCACCTCCACCCGCGCACCCGCGGCGCTCAAGGGGTGCAGCAGGCACAGACCCAACCGGTTCAGCGGCAGGGGTGCGGCGCCGGGGGCCAGATGCGCCTGGCCTGTGACCGTGAGCACACCGGCCGGGTCACCCTCGACCCACAGCGTGGTCTGGACCGCAGGCGGCGGCGACGTGCGCCCATCGGCATAGGGCTCGAACACGCCCTGCATGGCCAGGCGCCAGGGAGCCTGTGGCTCTGGATCGCTGGGCGGCACCCCCTCGCAGGACATGGAGGCCAGGCGCAGCGGCGGCGTGCGCCAGTGCGCGTCACGTAACAGCCAGTGCACGCCGTGCCAGACCTCCAGGCCCCCCCGGCGGATGGGCCCCAACCGTCCCTGGTGAAGCGTGGTGCGCAAGCCGCCGGCTTGCAGCGTCAGGGTGCGGTCAATGATGGACGCTCCGGATCATCTCCACGGCGTTGACGGAAGGGCTGCCTGGCCCGCGCCATCGCTCAGATCGTGCGACCGCCATCCACCGGCAGCTCCACGCCGGTGATGAAGGCCGCAGCGTCGCTGGCCAGGTACAGCGTGGCCTCGGCCACGTCCTGCGGCGTGGACATGCGCCCCAGCGGGATGCCGGCGATCACGCGGGCGCGGGCCTCGGGTGTGTCGGCGGTGCCGAGGAACTGCTCGATCATCCCGGTGGGGCTCATCACCGGGCACACCGCGTTGACGCGGATGCCATCGGGCCCGAGTTCGGCGGCCATGGATTTGGACAACAGGTTCACGGCCCCCTTGCTGGCGTTGTACCAGGCCAGGCCAGGGCGGGGGCGGATGCCTGCGGTGGAGCCGATGTTGACGATGCAGCCGCGCCCCTGCGCCTTCATCAGCGGCACCACCGCCTGCGTGGTGTGGAAGATCGACTTCACGTTGACGGCGAACACGCGGTCGAAAGTGGCCTCGTCCACCTCCAGCATGGACTGGTTTCGGTGCGTGGTGCCCGCGTTGTTGACCAGGATGTCCACGCGGCCGAAGGCTTGCAGGCAGGCTGCCACCGCTGCATCCACGTCAGCGCGTCGCGAGACGTCGCAGCGCACTGCCCGCGCCGCCGCGCCGAGCGAGCTCGCCACCGCCTGGGCACGATCGCCGTCCAGGTCGGCCACCAGCACCTGCGCGCCTTCCTGCACGAAGCGCCGGGCGATGGCCTCGCCAAAGCCCGCGGCCGCGCCCGTGATCAGCGCCACCTTTGACGCCAGCGCGCTCACACGCCCGCTCCCGCGTCGCCAAAGCCGAGCATGGCGGTTTCCACGCTCACGATGGGGTGGATCTGGCCGGCAAAGTTCGGCAGGTCAGCCAGCAGCGTCTTGCCCTGCGCGCTCTCCAGCGAGGCCCACAGCGAGGGCTCGTCATCGAACCACAGCTCGGAGAAGCCGTCGTAGTCGAAGTGCGGGAATCGGCTCTTGTCCACCAGGTTCACGCTGTAGCGGCGCAGCCCGGGCAGCTGCTTGCACAGCTCAGCGTGGGTGGTCAGCCAGTGGCGCTGGAACTGCTCGGGCGTCATGTCTTCGCGTCGCTTCACGAAGCCCACGCGCTTGGTCATGGTCTTGCTCATCGGGGGTCCCGGGGATCTTGGAGGTGGTAGGGTCAGGAGTCTGGGGTTGGAGTTGACGCGTTCAGGTGGAGGCCGCCGCCGGCCGTACGCGGATGCCCAGCTCCTCCTCGCGCAGGAACAGCAGCGCGGCGGTGTCACGCTCGGCGCGGCCGAGTTGCGCGGCGCGGTCCAGCGTGGCGAGCGCGCCGTTGCCCACCAGGGGCTCGAAGCCTTGCTGGCGCGCGGCGGCCACGGCCAGGCGCACGTCCTTGGCGGCGAGCTTGACCATGAAGCCCGGGCTGTCGTCGCCCACGAAGGCTTTCTTGGGCAGCGCCACCGCCAGTTGCTGGTTCCAGCCCATGGTGGTCTTCATGACCTCGACCATGGTCTCCAGCGTGAGTCCGCACTTGGCGCCGATGGCCAGCGCCTCGGTGTTGGCGCACATGATGGTGGTGGCCAGCAGGTTGTTGGTCATCTTCATCGCGTGGCCCATGCCCTGGCCGCCGCAGAGGAAGTACTGGTTGCCCATGCAGGACAGCACCGGGCGCACACGCTCGATGTCGGCCGCCTCACCACCGATCATCAGCGTGAGCGTACCCGTGACCGCATGCTCGCTGGTCTTGCCCACGGGCGAGTCGACCATCGCGATGCTGCGAGCACGGAGCGCCGCGCCGATGCGCTGCGAAGTGGCAGGGTCGATGGTGCTCATGTCGATCACCGTGCTGCCTGGCGCCATGGCGGCGGCTGCGCCGTGCTCGCCCAGGATGGCCCCTTCCACGTGCTGCGGCTCGGGCAGCATGGTGACGAGCACCTCGCTGGCCTGGCCCACCTCGCGCAGCGTGGCCGCTGCCTTGGCGCCCAGTGCGGTGAGACGCGCCACCGCGGCCGGGTTGAGGTCGTACACGGTCAGTTCGTGTCCACCCTTGAGCACGTTGGCCGCCATCGGGCCGCCCATGACGCCCAGTCCTATGAATCCCACTTTCATTGAAGATGCCCTCTTGGTTGATGTCAGCTGCGCTCGGCCCATTGGCCCATCTGCCACAGTGGCAGGCCGCGCAGGTCGGCGGTGTCGGTGCGCATGAACTCAGCAGCAGCCGGCTTCGCACCCAGGCGGTCGTAGGCCTGCTTGACCAGCGGGGCTGTTCGCTCGAAGGCACCCTTGACCTGGGCCCAGCTCAGCGGCGCCTCGATGACCTTGTTGTCCACCAGGTACTTGCTGGTCTCCAGCACGGCGCGTGCATCGTTCTCGGTCGGCCAGGACCAGCCGCGCGCGAACAGCACGTCGTCCTTGACCACCTTGGCGCCCGCCTCGGGGTCGAGCTTCCAGTAGTCCTTGACCAGCTGCGACACCGCGCCTGGGTTCATGGCGGTCAGCGCCGCTACCGCCTCCTGCTGCGCCATGAGGAAAGCCACCACCACGTTCGGGTGTTGCTCGGCGAGCTTGTTGTGCGTGAGCCAGAACGAGCGGTGCAGGTAGTAGCCGTCAGGGAAGAAGGCCGACTTCTTGACGGACGGCAGCAGGATGCCCGCGCCCTTGCCCAGCGGCCCCTCGTAGTGCCCTTCGGTGTAGCCGAAGGAGTTCATGATGGCCACCGTGCCGGTGGGCTCGGCCGCGAGGTAGGCGGGGTAGATGGCGCAGGTGGCGTCGGTGCCGGTGGGCACCTGCGCGGCCTGGGCCAGGGTGGTCATGTTGACCACCTTGATGTCGTGGTCCTTGGGGTTGGCGCTGCCGAGCTCGTGACGCATCATCTGCGACATGGCGTTGTAGGGGTCGCCGCCCAGCAGCGTGCCCACCGTCTTGCCCTTGAGGTCTTGCAACGTCCGGATGGGCGAGCCCTTGCGCGTGGCAATCACGAACCGCAAGCGCCCTTCACCCACCACCATCAGGCTGATGGGCAGCTTGGCCGAGATGGCGCGGATGATGGGCGTGTTGCCCCACATGCCCATGTCCAGGTTGTTGCCCACGATGGCCTCGACCATGGGAATGGCGGTGGGGTACTCGCGCCACTCCACCGTGAGGTCATAGCCCAGCTCCGCGGCCCGCTTCTCGAAGAGCTTGTTGTTGATCATGTACTGGGTCATGGGCGAGTTGCCCGCTGCCCAGGGGATGCGCCCGACCGAGACCTTGTGGGCGCGGCGTGCGGCCTGTGCGCGCAGCACGCCGGGGACGGCCAGCCAGGCAGCGCTGCCCGACAGGAGTTGCAGGGCGCGACGGCGCGCCGCGGTCTGGGGTGCCCCGAGGGGCCCGGTGGAGTGGTCGTGGCTCATGCAATGGTCTCCTCTTGGGGGGTGGTGGGTGTCAGGCCGCCGATGGCCTGGCGGGCCTCGTCGCGGATCAGGCTCCAGATGTGTTCGGCGAGCTCGCCGAACCGGGGGTGGGCGCGCAGCGCTTCTCGGCGCGGGCGCGGCAGGTCGATGGCAATGTCGGCGCGCACACGCCCCGGGTGGCTGCTCATCACCACCACGCGGTCGCCGAGGAACACCGCCTCCTCGATGTCGTGGGTGATGAACAAGGCGGTGCGACGATCGGCCCGTGGCCGCGTCTCGCCCCAGATGCGCAGCAACTCCACCTGCAGGATGAGCCGGGTCTGCGCATCGAGTGCGCCCAGGGGCTCGTCCATCAGCAGCACGTCTGGGCCGTTGGCCAGCAGGCGCGCCAGCGCCACCCGCTGGCGCATGCCGCCTGAAAGCTGGTGCGGGTACTTGTGCGCGGCGGCCGTCAGCCCCACCAACTCCAGGTGGTCGGCCACGCGGGCCTGCCGCTGCGCGGCGGTCATGCCCTGGCCAGGCGTGCCGTGCAGCAGGCCAAAACCCACGTTCTGCACCACCGTCTGCCAGGGCATGAGAGCGTAGTCCTGGAACATCACGCCACGCTCGGCGCCGGGGCCCTGCACCGGGCGGCCGTCCAGCTCTATCGCGCCGGCATCCGGCGTGTCCAGCCCCGCCACCAGGTTCAGCACCGTGCTCTTGCCGCAGCCCGAGGGGCCGACGATGCAGACGAATTCGCCAGCAGGGATGTCGAGGTTGAAGTCAGCCACCGCGAGGGTGGCCGATTTGGCGCGCGGCGCGAGAAAGGACTTGGAGACGCCTTGCAGGCGCAGCTTGGGAGTGACGGGGTCCATGGTCAGGCCCTCCAGGGCATGAGGCGCCGCTCGGCGGCGCGGAACAGACGGTCGATGGCCAAGGCCACCAGACCCACCACCCCCATGCAGACCACGATGGCGTTCAGGTCCACGCTGTAGGCGTAGAACACGAACATCATCTGGCCGATGCCGCCGGAGGTGCCGCCGCCAGACTTGGCGCCAACGGCCAACTCCGCGGCGATGATGGCCGTCCAGGCCATGCCCATGCCCAGCCGCGCGCCCAGCATCACTGAGGGCAGCGAGGCCGGCAGCAGCACGTGCAGCAGGATGCGTGTGCGCGGCACACCCATGGTGTGTGCGACCTGCAACAGCCGCCGCGGCACGTTCATCACGCCGTGCACGGTGTTGACGATGAGCGGGAAGAAGGCCGCATAGGCCACGATGAACACCGCCGCCGGCGTGCCCGTGCCGAACCACAGGATGGCAATCGGCAGCACCGCCATGGGGGCGATGGGGCGGAAGCTTTCGATGATCGGGTCCAGGTTGTCACGCAGCCTGGCGCTGGCACCCATGGGCACACCCAGCATCAGCCCGATGCCCAGCGCACAGGCAAATCCTGCCATCACCCGGCCCAAGCTCTGCACCAGGGCCAGCGGGAGGTCCCCCGAGGCGGTGAGGGCCCACAGGGTGCTGGCCACCTTGCTGGGGTAGGGCGCGCGCGTGTCGGCCGGCAGGCCCAGTGCCCACAGCTGCCACAGCACCAGCAGGAGCGTTGGCAGGACCAGCGCGCGCCAAGGTCCGAACCGGTCAGCGGCTGGCGCTGTGGGACCCGTGCCGACTGGCACGTGTCCCGTGCGGCTGTCGGCGGCACTCAGCGGATGTCCAGGCGCGCTCACGAACCTTGCCCTTCTGTCCAGGGGGTCAGCCGCCGCTGCAGCGCGCGCAGCAGCGCGTCGCAGACGAAGCCCACCACCCCGATCACGGCGATGAAGGCGAACACCTTGGGGCTCATCAGCAACTGCCGGTACCACTCGATGGCAAAGCCCAGGCCGCTGGGTGCGCCGATCAATTCCGCAGCCACCACGGCCGCCCAGGCGCCGGCAAAGGACAGCCGCAGCCCCACCAGCACCGTGGGCAGCGCCGAGGGCACCACCACATGGCGCAGCGTGGCCGCTCGCGAGATGCCCATGGTGCGTGCCGCCGCCAGCAGCTTCGGGTCTGTGCCCCGCACCCCCGCCACGGTGTTGAGCAGCAACGGAAAGAAGGCCACGTAGACCATGATGAACACCGGCAGCGTGTGGCCCACGCCAAAGATGAACAGGGCCAGGGGGATCCAGGCGATGCCGGAGATGGGCCGCAGCAGTTCGATCAGCGGGTCCACGTAGGCTTCGACGCGTCGCGACATTCCGATCAGGAAACCCAGGGGCACGGCCAGGACGGTGGCGAGCACCAGGCTCAGCAGCAGGCGCGTCGTGCTCACCGAGGCGTGCTCGACGATCTCGCCCTCGGCAAACAGCGTGGCCAGCGCCCGCGCCACCCGCAGCGGGTCGGGCAACTGGATGGGGTTGGCCACCCAGGCCGCCAGCGCCCACCATGCCAGGGCGAACAGGGCGTAGCTGCGCAGCGCCACAGCGGCACGTCGGACGGCCGTGTGGGCTGCGCTCACCGGGTCACCGCGAGAAAGCCGCCGTCCACGTACAGCACCTGCCCGTTGATGTAGCGGCCGGCGTCCGAGGCCAGCAGCAGCGCCGCGCCCACCAGGTCTTCGGGCTGGCCCCAACGGCGCACGGGCGTCCAGTTGGCCACGAAGTCATGGAACTCGGGCTTTCCCGCCTCGCTGAACTCGGTGGCGGTGTAGCCGGGCGCCAGCGCGTTGACGTTGACCCCGCTGCCGCCGAGGTCCGCCGCCATGGCCCGGGTCATCGCCGCCAGCGCCCCCTTGGCCGTGACGTAAGGCACGAGGTTGGGCCGCGACACGTGGTTCATGATCGAGCTCATCTGGATGATGCGGCCCGAGCCCTGGGCCACCATCGTGCGCGCAGCGCGCTGACCCACATGAAAGCAGGCGTTGAGATCGGTGTCGATTACCCGCTGCCAGTCCTCGGCCGACAGGTCCAGGAAGGGCTTGCGCACGATGACAGCTGCGTTGTTGACCAGCACGTCCAGACGGCCAAAGTGCTTCTCGGCCTGATCGAAGGCGCCATGCACGGCGTCGCGGTCGTTCACGTCGAAGGTCAGCGACAGCACCTGAGCGCCGGCCTGGCGCAAGGCCTCTGCGCGCTCATGCACGCGCTCGCTGCGGTCGGCCAGCACCAGGCGTGCGCCGGCGGCTGCAAAGCCCGGGGCCAGGCCTGCTGCGATGCCGCCAGCCGCGCCGGTCATGAAGACCACGCGGTCTTGCAAACCGAACAACGCGCTGGGGGCCAGATGCTTGAACATGCGACGCCGCTCCTTGGGATGTGAAGGCGGAGCGGATCGTAGGAAGCGGGCCGTATTGCGTGAATTCGAATTCGGGCAATCTTGTCTTGACGTTTTGTTGATGGCCATGAAAGGTGCGGCTGCCTACCATGCGCTGCATGTGGCCAGCCCCCGAACTGCCCGTGCCTGCCGACCCTGGAGGCGATCTGTGCGCTGCCGCTGGCCGCGACCTGCTGGGCGAATGTCCGCTGTGGGATGAGGCGTGCGGGGTGCTGTGGTGGATTGACATCCGGGCCCCTGCCTTGCGCTGCATGAGGCCCTTGGCGCCTGTGGTGCGTGCTGCAGGCGCCGCGGTTCCGGCACAGGCCCCAGGCGGCCTCGACGGCCTGGGGCCCGGTGAAGGGCGCAGCTGGCCTCTGCCCCATCTCGTGGGCTCCATCGCGCTGACCGACGACCCGCACGGCCGGCTGCTGATGGCGCTCGGTCGGCACATCGTGATGTTCGATCCGGGCTGCGCCAATGCGGGCGACTCTGAGTGCGAACCGCCTCCCGTCGGGCACCGTGCCGGTGCCTTCGAGACCTTGGCCGAGGTCGACTTCAGCGACCCCCAGCACCGCTTCAACGACGGGCGCTGCGACCCTGTTGGCCGATTCTGGGTCGGCTCGATGAACAACATCACGCGCGGCCCGCAGGGCCGGATGTTCCGCTACGACACGGCAGCGGGGCTGGTGGAGTTCCCGCTGTTCGCGCCGGGCCTGTGCATCCCCAACAGCATGGCGTTTTCGCCCGACGGCCGCACGATGTACTTTGCCGATTCGCTGGACCACGCCATCCGCGCCTTCGACTACGACCCGGACACCGGGCAACCCGGCGCTGCACGGGCCTTCGCCGACATGGCGCCACCGGCCTTTCCGGACGGCAGCTGCATCGACGCCGAGGGCGGCCTGTGGAACACGCGTTTTCACGGCGGCTGCATCGTGCGCCACTGGCCCGACGGGCAGGTGGACCGCGTGATCACGCTGCCGGTGCGCCGGCCGACCTGCTGCGCCTTCGGCGGGGCCGACCTGTCCACCCTCTACGTCACCACCACCAGCCAGCACATGAACGATGCCGAGCGCGCAGCCGAGCCACTGGCCGGTGCCCTGCTGGCGCTGAAGGTGGGCTGCAAGGGCCTGCCCGAGCCGCGGTTCGCGCGGCAGTGAGCAGGCCCGCTGCCCCATCACGCCCGGCGATTGACCCAACCCCTTCCTGCGCAGTTCCCCCACACACCCCACACCATGTCCTCCATCGAACTCGCCCACCTGGAGATCCAGGCCTTTCGCGTGCCGCTGCGCAATCCCATCAAGGTGGCCTTTGGCACTTTCCGAGACCGTCCGATGGTGCTGGTGCGCGCCATCGACCGAGACGGCTCTGAAGGCTGGGGCGAGATCTGGTGCAACTGGCCGGCCGTGGGCGCTGAGCACCGCGCTCGCCTGGCGGCCGACTTGGGAGAGCGCCTGGTGGGCCGGCGCTTCGACTGGCCTGCACAGGCCTTCGAGCAGCTCACACGGGAGATGGAGGTTTTGGTCTTGCAGACGGGAGAGCCCGGGCCCGTGGCCGCCGTGCTGGCGGGCATCGACATCGCCTTGTGGGACCTGCAGGCGCGTCGTCACGGCCTGCCGATGCACCGCTTGCTGGGCAGCGACCCGACGCGCACCCGCGTGCCGGTGTACGCCACTGGCATCAACCCGGACGAGCCCGAAGTGTTCGCCACCGCGCGACAGGCCGAGGGCCACCGCGCCTTCAAGCTCAAGATCGGGTTCGGGATGGCGCGCGATCTGCGCAACCTCCACGCCATGCGTGAGGCCCTGGGCCCTGAGGCCGTGATCGCCTGCGACGCCAACCAGTCCTGGCGCCTGGACGAGGCCTTGAGCTTCGTGCGCGAGGCCGCACCCCTGCAACTGCAGTGGCTGGAGGAACCGCTGCGCGTGGATGCGCCGGCGGCCGACTGGGCGGCGCTGGCGCAGGCCTCCAGCACCCCGCTGGCCGGTGGCGAGAACTTGCAGGATCGGGCTTTCGACCAAGCCCTTTCGAACGGGGCGCTCCAGGTCATTCAGCCCGACGTGACCAAATGGGGCGGCATCACCGGCAACCTGCGTGTAGGCCGCGCTGCGGTGGCGGCCGGGCGGCGCTATTGCCCGCACTACTTCAGTGGCGGCGTGGCCTTGCTGGCCTCGCTGCAGGTGCTGGCGGCTGCGGGTGGCGACGGCCTGCTCGAGTTCGATCCGCACCCCAACCCGGGCCGCGAACTCATCGTGGGCGGCGCCTTGCCGCTGCACGAAGGCCACGTGCCGCTGCCCGAAGCACCCGGCTTGGGCGTGGTGCCCGATCTGGGCGCGTTGGCGCCTTATCGGACCTGGCCAGCGTGAGCGCAGAGCTGCAAGTGCGCAGTACTGAGGCACGCGACGTACAGACTGAACCTCCCGCCCGCTGCGGATGAGCAGACCCTGGCGGCGCAGCACGCGCTGACCGCGGGCTTGCCTGTGGACTGCCGCATTGGCTTCATCGGTACCGTGGCCCAGCAGCAAAGTAGCACACATGTGCTACTCTTAAGCTTGCACGCAGATCAAGTGAACGCAAAGCAAGTGCAAACCATCCAAAGGTGCCCCATGTCGACCACCACCACCATCCGGATTGAAGACGACTTCAAGGCGAGGGTTGCCGCTGCGGCTGAGTTGGCAGGCAAGACCTCGCATGCATTCATCCTGGACGCCATCGCTCAGCACGTCGAGCAGGTAGAGATCGATGCCGAGTTCGATCGCTTGGCCAACGAGCGCTGGGCCAGAGTTCTCTCGACGGGCAAGACTGTGCCCTGGGATGACGCCAAGGCATACCTTGAGGCCAGGGCCCGAGGAGAGAAGGCCCGCAGACCCGCGGGCCGTACCATGGACCGCTGACCGACGCCATGCCCCGTATTGAGTTGGCGCCCGAGTTGCTGGAGGATTTCGATCGCTTCTTGGATCACCTGTCCACCTACGGCGCAGGTAGCACGCTGGAGCGATTAGGCGAGATCGCCGCTGCCATTCAGATACTCGCACATAGCCCGCTAATCGGTCGTAAGGCTGAGGCGGGGAAACGGGAGCTGGTGATTGGCCGGGGGTCACGCGGCTACGTAGCGCTTTACCGATACATACCCACCATCGACACGGTGTTTGTGTTGGCCATTCGGCGCCAGCGGGAGGCTGGCTACCCGGGGGAGAACAGAGAAAGGGACTCGCTCAACCTGTGAGCATCCCAGGCCCAGGCCGATGACCGCGCCCGGCGTTCGCGAAGAAGCCGTTCGGGCTGAGCCCTTCGACTACGCTCAGGACA
>JBAXYD010000053.1:0-28844 GCA_037127635.1 Betaproteobacteria bacterium
GTAAGTTATTGCCACTACAAGCTTCTTCGACAAGAAGCTCTCCGGCCTCGCCAAGTGCTTGTCAGGCCGTCAAAAAGATGGGCTTGAGCGGGAAAACTCGGCGGGGAAGTGTCGAACCTGGGGGACCGCCTCGTGGTGCTGGACGAAGTGCAGTGGGTGCCGGAGTTGTTCACTGCCTTGCGTCCCGAAATCGATGCCGATCGCCGGGCCGGGCGCTTTCTTTTGCTGGGTTCAGCCTCGGCCGGGCTGCTGAGGCAGTCTGCGGAATCACTGGCCGGGCGCATCGCGTATGAAGAGCTGACGCCCTTTCTCGCAAGCGAGACGCCACCCGATCTCGCCTCGTTGCAGCAGTTGTGGCAAAGAGGTGGCTTCCCTCTGAGCTTTCTGGCAACAGACGACGAGGCGTCGCTGCGTTGGCGACAGGCCTTCCTGCGCACGCTGCTGCAGCGCGACCTGCCTGCACTGGGCATCCGTGTGGCGGAAGAGACCATGCGCCGATTCATCACCATGCTCGCGCACCTGCAGGGGCAATTGCTGAACGCCGCGCAGCTGGGGCAGGCGCTGGGCGGCGTGTCCCACACCACCGTGGCGCGTTATGTCGACCATCTGGTGGGCGCCCTGCTGGTGCGCCGCCTGGAGCCGCACCAGGCGAACGTCGGCAAACGGCTGGTGAAGTCCCCCAAGGTCTACCTGCGTGACAGTGGCCTGGTCCACGCTCTGCTGGGTCTGGCTACTCCGCGGGACCTGCAAGGCCACCCGATAGTGGGGGCCTCCTGGGAAGGCTTTGTCATCGAACAGATCGCGGCTGCCATGCCTGCGGGCGCTCATCTGGGCTTCTACCGCACATCAGCCGGTGCGGAGGTCGATGCGGTGGTCCACAGCGGCAGCCGACGGATAGCCTTTGAAGTCAAGTTCTCTTCGGCGCCGAAGCCGACGCGCGGCTTCTGGCAAGCGCTGGAAGACCTGCAGATCGATGAGGCCTATATCGTGGCACCCGTGGCACGGCGCTATCCCTTGAGCGAAGGCGTACAAGTGCTGCCCGTGTGGGAGGTGGCCGGTGTCTGGAGCGAAGCCCGCCGCTGATGCGGCCTCTCGTTGGTTCGGTCAGGTCGCCCCTGGCGTGTCGAGAGACTTCGACACGCTCGGCCCGAACGAACTTCACCCCTTCGGGTACAGCACCATCTGCGTGCAGCGGAACAGCGCGAGCGTGCGCCCGCTTTCGCGGTGGGTGACGGTGGCGTCCCACACCTGCGTGGTGCGGCCCACATGGGCCGGGCGGGCGGTGCAGTCCACATGGCCGTCCAGCGTGGTGGCCAGATGGTTGGACTTCAGCTCGATGGTGGTGAAGCCGTTGGCCCCCGCCGGCAGGTTGGCCACACAGCCGTAGCCTGCGGCGGTGTCGGCCAATGTCACCAGCGCGCCGGCGTGCAGAAAGCCGTTGGGCGCCAGCAGGTGCGGCGCTACCGGCAGGCTCATGCGCACCTCGGCCGGTGTGACCGACTCCACCACGATGCCCAGGTGCCCGGGCAAGCGGCCCTCGCCGCGGCGGTTGAAATCGGCTGCAGACAGATCGGTGCCATGGAAGGGGCGATGGGTGGCGGGTGCTGGGACGGTCATGGGGTAGCCTTTGTTGTCAGATGTAGGCAGACACGATCATCCCTGACACGGCAGGCCGGCATCATCTCCGCGGTCACCTCCTGTCCAAAGGAGCTGACGCGGGCCTACAGGAGCCGCCTCCGAGAAGGCAGCGGGCTGGCGATCGGCTTGTTCGGCTTGGCGGGCAATTACTCGGGGCAGGTCACCGGCCTGGAAGACCGCTGGAACAGCACGGCGCGCGAGAACTACGCCAAGGCCAAGGCGCTAGCGGATCAGGCGGCGGGGATAGTGAGGTGAACTCGTATGTCACTCTTCGACAATTGCGAAGCTTGAGGAACTCATTGATGCTCTCTTTACGGCAACTTCATTTGTTGAGCCACGCAGCAATGCATTCATTTGGCTTTCAGACGATTTGCAGTTGAGCCCAAGAATTACCTCTCTCAATACCATATTCTCAGAGAAGTCAGAAAAATATAATTCGGAGTTACGATACAATCTTTTTAACGTCAAAAACATTCTGGCCTCATCTTCATATTTCCAACATTCAGACTTTGTGTATCGAAGTTTCTCTACAAAATCATCAAATACAGACTGAGTCAAATCAGGTGATTTCAAGTCTAATTTCAGTCGTTGACTCGAGTATCTTACTTCATACAGTAATTCATTCGGAACGTCAAAGCCCAAAACAATACCGCGGTGGCTTTCAGCGTAATGACTCCAAAAGTAAGTTATTGGTCCAAGATTTTGAGAATGAGATGAATCCTTCAATCGAATCTAGTTGTTTCTTCTTTGCGATGAATCCAACTCTAACGTCAAAATCACATAAGTCTGTAGCCAGCATTTCAAATGGGTCGTTCAGATTATCATACGTCGACACCTTCAGTCGCCTAGTTCTCAGGGCAACCAATCCGTGGGTTAAGCCGATAAACTTATACACTCTCATGGCATCTCGGAGTGACTATATAGAATCAATAGCAGTTAACCAAACCAAACATCTATCTCCTGCAAGCCACGCTGCTTAAAGAATTCTCGTTTAGATTCAAAAAGATACTTATTTCTCGAAAATTGTGGCGCCTCATCGTTATGTATACTGCCTCCTATATTTCTTAGTGCAGATCCCGACTGAAATCTAAATTGTACAAAATCCGTACTTGGCTGCAGAGATTGCAGAAGTAAGTTTTCCCCCTCAAGACTAAGATTACTATTTATTCTAAGGAACTTAAGGTTCGGCAATGAGCGTATAAATCTCATACGCTCTGGGCTCAAATCTGTCCACTTTGCACTGAGTTCAGATATCTTGTGAAGATAACGGACAGGTAGCGGACTTTGATCGTCTAAACACAACCCAATCTCTTGCAGAGAACTCATAATGGTATCGAGATTGCACACTGTAGACGAGGGAAATGGTGAGTCTAGACAGTAGAAGTTGTTCGCACGCCTTTTCTTAATTATTATATCCTCAATAATGCCCCAATCGTGAACTTGGTCTATATGCAAAGTATCTAACCTGCTCGCCACATGTAGAGAAGAAACATATTTACCCAAGCGATCTTCAATGTGAAGACTTCGAGCACAACTAGGAATATCCAAGACGATATACTCAGAGGAATCACCGATATCAAAATCGTGCAGATATATAAAATCCATTCGGCGCCCAGAAACTGAAAAAGCGTCCAAGCATTTCGAAGAAATTCGTGCAAATTGCAGCCTACACTGCGTCGATTTCAGCATATTTTTCAACGCCCAGATGTCTTCATCCGTTTCGTCATGTAGGCCTATAAATTGACAATAGCCCAGGGCTCTAATGCCACTTGGCGACATCGGCCCAGCCAAGTGGGCCATAAGTATCAAGTCGTGCTGATGGCCTAAGTGATTGAAGGATTCAATATCATCAACCACATTCTGCTCTGCCGAGACACATAGAAAATCCCACCCACACAATCTTCTAGAAATTGCAGGATGCCCACTCCATTGTATGGCTCTGCAAATTTCTTCGTTGTTACTCTCAACTTCATGAACGCTTGAGATTCCATTTTCATAGTATCTCCGCCCGCCATTTCTTTGGCTCAGTACAAAATTGATACACGATAAGGCAGCGTCAATCCGAATCCTAAAAAACTCTCTCCCCTTGTTCACACGACAGTAATCGAGACTCGCATGCACAATTTTCTCGATTTCGAACGGATCATCAATTAGGACCTCATAGACCACTTGATACTCGTGAGGCAGGGACGTCCCGCTCAGTTCCCTTCGCCTGATCTCGGGGTCCTTCATGGTAAAGCCAATCTTCACTACATCAGGTAGAGAAGGGTTTGTCATTACATACAAATATCCTCGCATACAACTCTCTAGAAATACCCATCACTTAAACGCCATTCGACAGAAAACCCTCTCTCAGCGTGACTTATGAACCCTTCTCTTAAATTCATCTTCAATCAATCGTTGCTATCTTTCAGATGATGTACTGAAATTCTCCTTTTCTACATGTATATCTATCAGCATAGGAGCAACATCCACTGCAACCATCTGCGCCCCGTATATCAACTGAGCTCTACCCCTATTTAGCTCATCAGGTAATCCACTCTCAACCTTCATTTGTTGTGCGTATAAGATATCTTTGATTTTTTCGAAGTTGTCGTTATAGCTTTTCAAACGGCGTCTTCTTTCAATAGAGCTGGGGGATGTATCTAATGTTAATTTCATCAAATCAGATTCAAATCCTTTTGCGGCCTTGTGTAGTAATTGCGCACCGATCTCACATCCGCGGCTTAGATGAATAAACTCCGCATTCGCATTGGCAAGTTGAGATACAAAAAGTGGTAGTAGCAGAGAAATCATTCTCAATAACTGTTTAGGTGGTGTCATATATTTTTGAAACCTTCTCTGAGATGGCGCCGCAATCATCTATTGAGAATAGACCGAGATATTTATACTGAGAAGGTATCTAAAAACTCTAGTCAGCTTGCCGCTTCAAAAAACTCGGAATCTCAATTTCATCCACGCACGCCGCAAACGGTTCCCATCCTCTGGTCTGAAGCGGCATTGGGGTCTTGAATCCGACTTTCGACAGTGCTCTCTGGAGTCTTGACTGTCGTTGATCACCCCAAGAGTCCAAGTCTGCGCCCTTCAAGTGCTCACTCAGAGTTTCCATGGCTTCCTCCATGGTTTCAAGGGGGATGCCCCATCGATTTGCTCCGCCCTGCATGACACCGTGCCGGTCCAACTTGCTGCCAAAGAACAGCCAGAAGTGCAGCAGGTACCAGCGACTGGCCTCATTGGGGACCGCCGCCCCCAGCGCGGCGACGGCGGCCTGCACCCGTGGATGTACCGCCAGTCTGGCGATCACGGCTGCGAAGGGCGGCTCACCGCCCGCGCAGAGGTGGTCATCGAGTGCTTGCGCTGTTTGACGCAGGGTGGCAAACACACCAGTCGGCGGCGCCCATTCCAGCTCCAGTTCCGCAGGCGGCTCCGTCAGGGATGCGCGGCGCAGGTAGGCCGGGATTTCGATATCTGCCCATGGATGAGGCTGGGGAGGCTTGACCACGGTTCGAGCAGTCCGCCAGAGAGATGGCGATGTCAAGCCAGTCGACGACCCGGCAACGCCACGAGCATCGATGCTGTGCGAGACACACGCGCGAAGCACCGAACCGGTACCGCCCCAACCAGCCGCAAGCATCGACCGAACCCGATGCAGTTGCGCCTCGTCCACTGGCTTCTCGGACTCGATGCGTGTGTGCACCAGCACGCAATGGGTGTGCGGGCTGACGAGCTGATAGGCCATCGCCAAGCGCTGTGCCTCTCCCTCGGAATGCGACATGGGAGACCCCTGGGCCTGGGCCCATCGGCTTGCGCCGAGCACCCGGCTGAGATCGTTGCCCATACCTCCCTCAACAACGACCGTACCTGCGGCCTCACTTAGCAGACGTCGACTTTCGCCGACCCCATGCCAAAGACGAGCACTGGGTCGGGGCGCATCGGCTGCGCTGGCGTCAGCAGCGCTGTCGTCGGCAAAGCCGGCCATCGCCAGCACCGTGTCGCCGGCGAAGGCCTGGCTGGCCACCGGCACTTCCCACAGCGGAGCCTGCGCCCTGCCCCAGTCAACCGACAACGCAGACCAGACGCGCTGTCGCATCCTTTGCACCATGCGCAGCGCGGCGGCCTCCAGGTTTTCGCCAGGCGTTGCGAATTCACAGGCTCCGCCGGTGGCCTGCGCCAGCCTGGAGAGCAGGTCGTATGCCGGTGACGACCCCACGCCCAGCACAAAGACCCGATGCGCCTTCTTCTGGGCAACCGCCATGACGGCCTGCGTGTCCCACACCTCGCCATCGGTGATCAACAGGAGGTCTGACGATAAGCCCGTGCGCCCCAGGGGCGCGAGCGAGAGCGTGCCCAACAGCGCTGCCTCCATCGCGGTGCCGCCCAAGTTGGCGCCGGTGTCGCTGACGGCGGCGCTCAATGCTTGCAAGCCGCGGCGATCACATCGCACGGACCGTACATCCACTTCCAGCGTGTCTCCAAAGCGGCTGTAGCTGGCATCGTCCAGCGAACCCAATGCCTTGAGCATACCCATCAACGCCCGCTTGGCAGAAGCCATGCTGTCGCCGGCCATGGAGCCTGAGCAGTCCACCAACAACTTCAGCCGAATCCCCTGCTCTTCACTGGCGCCTGTGTCCCGCCGTTCGGGCAGTTCGAAAGCGGCGACGGCCACTTGGGTGCGCGCCGAGGGGTTGCCATAGTCATCCGGCGCCAATAAGCAGATTGAAGCGGTACGGCTGGGCTCAACGAGCACCACCACATCACGATCCAACCGGGTGCTCTCATCCAAAGTGAGAACGCGGCAGCCTTCGTGCCGCGCCTGCACCGACGGGTGGGTGGGGCACTCCAGCTTGGCATCCGCCAGCTCCCCCGCGATCTCGACAGAAAAGTCGAGCGGGTAGTCGGCATACAGATGGACTTCCGGCACCTGGTGCGGCGCCAACCCGGACGAGCTGACGTTGCCATACCGCGGTGCGACGGTCATGGGGACTGACAGGCGCAAGCGACCTTGGTCGAACTTGACTAACTGAGCGAACCGCAACTCAAGAACCACCTCCTCGTCAACCTTGAGGTTGCCGAGGTTGGCGGTGTACATCCCGCCGCCGCCCGCCTCTAGCATCATGGGCAGATCACCCTCCTCCAGCGCGGTTTCGTAGAGGGTCTCCGCCTGAGCGCGCGGCAGCACTTTGGCTTCCAGCCGCGTCTGGCCAATCTCCGCAGCCATGCCCAACACCACGGCGTCGATGGGCAGGGGAAAGGTGTAGACCACTTCCAGCGTGCGATGACTCAGGTTTCGATAGGCCTGTCGCAACGTGACGCTGAACAGCAGGCCCTCCAAACGGCCCCGAACCTGGACCCCTTGCAGAACGGGCTCGCCATCCCCGCTTATGGCTTTCAACAAGAACCCGTCACCCGATGACTCAAACATGGTGCCCCCTGAACATACTACCGACCCACACTCACTAAACCGGAATTGTGTATGTTATTTGTGTTCAATACAACAGCACTTCTGGGTTCTTGAAAACTTCAGGCGGCGCGGCGCCGTCATGATGCACGGACGCGATCCATTGCCACGAGTGCTTCTTTGGCTAGCGAACGAACCTGCTCGGGTGACAAACCCACGCGGCCCGGCTCCACATGTAACTCAAGGCCTTCAGCCAAGCAGATGCGGCTCCACACGTCTACCGAGCCGGGCTTGACAACGCGAGGCGGCGCCCCTTCAACCTTGGCCGACTGCAGGGCATCGCGCACCTGATCAAGACTCAACCCGTCCTGGGACCATCGACGAATGCGAAGCAGTTGCTGAAGATGACGATCCTCGTACCAGGCCCCGCGCTTGGCCCCTTCGGGCCGATCAATCAGCCCTTCGCTGATGTAGAAGCGAACCGTGCGCGTGGGCAGTCCGCCCAAAGTGGCCAACTCATGAATGGAGAACCGGGGGCTGGCAGAGTCGGCGGGCATCGTGATGATCAGAGAGCCTCGAAGAGCCTTTAATATACAGCGATTAACTGGTCAATAAAAGGCGGGGGAAGTGGAGGACATCCACCCACCACCAGCGCAAGCAAAGGTCTTCGACGGATAGTGCGGCCGGATCATGCGGGCAGCCAGGGAGCTGCAAAGCGACTTCGGGTTCTGAATTCGCAGCGCCGCGCTATCCGCTCGTTGCAGCCCCCGCCCCAAACCCCCGCAACAAGCGCTCCACCTCGGGCGAGGCGTTGATGCGGCACAGCCTGACTTCAGGGTGGGCGGTGGCAAAGACACGGAAGATTTCGTCGGCAAAAGCCTGGCCCACCAGGGCCACGCCCTCGAAGTCCAGCACCACGGTGCGGAACTGGGTGGCACGCTCCACTACCCACTTGGCCTGCGAGCGGGAGATGAGCTGGCTGCTGAGTTGGGCAAGCCGGACGGGCACCTCGGTGGTGTGGAAGGCCTCTTCGCCCACCTCATCAGGATCGAAGTACCGCGCGTAGACCTCGGCGGCAGTGCGCGTTGTGGCCAAGTCCAGGTCCATCCGCACGACAGTGGCCGGTGGGGCGCTGAGGCAGCGCGCGATGTCCACCCAGTTGAAGGACGCCAGCGAGGCCGGGGCGATGCGGCGGTCGAAGACGATGCCGCCTGACTCAATGGCAAAGCCGTCCAGCATGCGGGCCGATACGAACACGCCCATGCCCGAGTGACCCTCGGGCGCGGTGGTGAACTTGCCCTTGGCCAACTCCAGCAGCGCCAGGCGGGTATCAAAGAGGTTCAGCGCTTGGGCGATGTGCCGGAAGATGCCTACGCCATCGTCGGCCACGAACATCTGCAGCCGACCATCGGCCACGTGCAAGCCCATGGCCACCTGCGTGGCCTGTGCATGGTCCAGCGCGTTGTTCAGCATCTCGGTGAAAGCGATGCTGACCAGGTTGGCCGTCTGCACCGGCACGTCTTGCAGCAAGGGGGCCAGGTGCTGCTCCCACACCGCGAACTCACCGCCCCGGTTGCGCAACGCTTCCACGGCAGCCTGGCCACGCCAGAAGCGGCGAGGGCCCCATTGGTAGGTAGGCCGTGTGCCCTGCCCCTGCCGCAGCAGGTAGCCCGCCTGCGTCAGCCGCAGCAGGCGACGCGAGGCCGCCACGCGCGACAAGCCCGTGCGAAGTGCCGCCTCAGAGGCCAGCTGAGCGGTCTGCTGCACAGCACCCAGGATGATTGCGTCGTGGAGGTCCAGCATTTGTATCTTTATATGCACTTTGTTCGGATCTTATTGTATCTTTGTAATGTCTAATTTGAGTCTTCTTGGGGGGTGCGACAAGCCTATCGGCATCCGTGCGATTTCTCGCCACCGAGGGCGATGACCGCAGCGGAGGCTTGAGAGCCATCGGTACCCATGGCTGATACGATGAATTGCATGAGTCTTTTTGTGGGTCGCCAGCGCAGGACGACCTCAACCCCCTGGGTGCGTTCTGGTGGGCCCTCTGCTGGGCGTTCCGCTGGGCGATCGTCAGCCGGGTGGCGCCTGCTGGGCATCACACTGCTGCTCAGCCTGGTGGCGCCACTTCACGCCGGCGAACACATCGACACCCCCACGGCCGACGGCCAGCCGCCGGATGCTCAGTTCATCTCCACCGCGGCCGAGCGGCGCTGGTATGGCGTGACGGTGGCCCTGCGCGACTACCGGCCTGAAGACGACACGGTGCTTGTCAAGGCCTGGCCACTGTTCGGGTTCACCACCTGCAACAACCTGCCGATGCGCCTGTCCAGCCCCACGGGGCAGCGGCTTGTCGTGCCCACGGGGCCTGACCACCTAGCCTGCATTGGGCGCGTGCCGGCGGCCTGGGTGCGCGAGGGCTTTGCCGTGCACCTGCCCATGTTCAACGCTCAAGACCGCCACGCACGGTTGGATGTAGCGGGGCTGGATCTTCAACGTTTGCGGGTGGGCTCGGCACCGGCGTCCAGCCGATGAGGCAGGCCCCTCCCGCCGTCTGACTCGCCGCAGCCGCGGTGGCCGCCTTCCTGCTGTTGTTCCTGCTGCTGCCGGTGGCGCGGGTGTTTCATGCGGCCTTCGTGGAGGCCGACGGCAGCCCCACGGTGGGCCACTTCGCGGCCTTCTTCGGCCAGGGGCTGATGCGGGAGGCGTTCTTCAACAGCCTCTTTGTGGCGCTGATGTCAGCGCTGTTCGCCGCGCTGATCGCGGTGCCGCTGGCCTACTTCACGGTGCGCTTTCGCTTTCGTGGTGCGATCGTCATCCAGACGCTGGGGGTGCTGCCGCTGATCATGCCGCCCTTCGTCGGCGCGGTGGCACTGCAGCTGATCTTCGGCCGCTCGGGCACGGTCAACCTGCTGCTGAACGACGCCTTCGGCTTCACGCTGCCCATCATGGAGGGGCTCACGGGGCTGATCTTCGTGGAGGCCATCCACTACTTCCCCTTCATCCTGATGAACCTGACGGTGGCGCTGCGCAACATCGACGGCGCGATGGAAGAGGCGGCACTGAACCTGGGCTGCCGCGGCTGGCGCTTGTTCTGGCGCGTGATCTTTCCCCTGGCGCTGCCCGGCTTCGTGGCCGGGGCCTCGCTGGTGTTCGTCAAGGTGTTCGACGACCTGGGCACGCCGCTGGTGATGGGGCAGACCAACCTGCTGGCGCCCCAGGCCTACCTGCGCATCACGCAGGTGGGGCTGGAAGACCCGCTGGGCTACGTGATCAGCGTCATCCTGATTGGCTTTTCCATCGCAGCCATGGCGCTGTCGGCGCGGGCCTTGAAGGGCCGGGACTTTGCCAGCGTGGTCAAGGGCGGTACGTCGCTGCAGCAGCGCAAGCTGTCGTCGCTGGGGACGCTGGCGGCCTGGGGCTGGATCGTGCTGGTACTGCTGGTCACGCTGTCGCCGCACCTGGGCGTGCTGCTGCTGTCGTTTGCGCAGGTCTGGAGCTTCTCGCCTCTGCCCGACGCCTACACGCTGCAGCACTACGCCACCGTGTTCGGCGACTCCAGCGGCATGATCCGCAACACCCTCGTGTACTGCGGCTTGGCCGCGGCGCTGGACGTGGTGATCGGCGTGACCGTGGCCTACCTGATGCTGCGCACCACGCTGCCGGCACGGCAGTGGCTGGACTGGGTGGCCACCGCCTCGCTGGCGGTGCCGGGCATCGTGCTGGCCATCGGCTACCTGCGCCTGTTCAAGGGGGTAACGGTGCCCGGCACCGACGTGCTGCTGACCAGCACCTGGGTGCTGATCATGATCGCCTACGCGGTGCGGCGCCTGCCCTATGCGCTGCGCTCCTGCGTGGCGGCGCTGCAGCAGTTGCATGTGTCGCTGGAGGAGGCGGCCGAGAGCCTGGGCGCCGACAAGGCGCGCACCATCCGCCGCGTGGTGGTGCCGCTGATGACGGGTGGCATCCTGGCCGGCTTCGTCACCAGCTTCATCACCGCGGCCGTGGAGCTGTCCGCCACGCTGCTGCTGGTGTCAGCCGACTCGCAGGCGCCGATGAGCTACGGCATCTACCTCTACATGCAAAGCGTGGCCGGCCGCGGCCCGGGCGCCGCCCTGGGCGTGCTGGCCATTGCCGTGGTGGCCCTGGGCACCTGGTGGTCGCACCACATCGTGGCGCGGGCGGACGGCCGACTGGCGATGGCGAAGGGACAGACCTCATGAAACGTGTGAGCGTGCAATGCCGCGACCTGCGGCTGGCCTACGGCCCCACCGAAGTACTCAAGGGTGTGAGCCTGGACATCGCGCCGGGCGAGTTCTTTGCCTTGCTGGGGCCCTCGGGCTCGGGCAAGAGCAGCTTGCTGCGGGCGATTGCCGGTTTTGCGCGGCACCAGGGCGGGCAGCTGCTGATCGACGGGCGCGACATCGGCGCGCTGGAGCCCTGGCAGCGCCAGGTGGGAATGGTGTTCCAGAACTACGCGCTGTGGCCCCACCTGAGCGTGCGCGACAACGTGGCCTTCGGGCTGGTGGAGCGGCGCGTGGCCCCGGCGGAGGTGCGCCGCCGCGTGGATGAAGCGCTGGCGCTGGTGGACCTGGCAGCCTATGGCGAGCGCATGCCCAGCCAGCTCTCAGGCGGGCAGCAGCAGCGCGTGGCGCTGGCGCGCACGCTGGTGATCGAGCCGCAGGTGCTGCTGCTGGACGAGCCGCTGTCCAACCTGGACAAGTCGCTGCGCGTGCAGATGCGCCAGGAACTGCTGGCCATGCAGCGCCGCCTGGGGTTGACCACCATCTTCGTCACGCACGACCAGGAAGAAGCCATGACCACGGCCGACCGCATGGCCGTGCTGGACCAGGGCGTGCTGCAGCAGGTGGGCACGCCCATGCAGTTGTACGACGAACCGGTGAACAGCTTCGTGGCCGGCTTCGTGGGCAAGATGAACCTGCTGCCGGTGACGGTGGTGGAGGTGAACGCGGCGGGGACCACGGTGGCCTCGGCAGGGGCCGAAGGCGCCCAGGAAGGCCCGGCAGCGGCAGCCGCAGAGCCGATCTCGCTGACCCTGCACCTGCCTGGCGCCAGCGGGCTGCGCGCCGGTGCCGCTGCCCAGCTGGGGTTCCGCCCGCACACCATGCGCCTGCAGCCCCTGGACGCCGCACGTGACGCCCAGTGCGCCTGGCTGCAAGGCGTGTTGGAGGCCAGCGAGTTTCTGGGCGAGTTCACGCGCTACCGTGTGAGGGCCGGCGGCGGGCAGGCTGGGGCGATGCAGGCAGGATTGAAGCTGTGGGCCGACCAGCCGCATCGCGCAGGGCAACCCCGCCTGCCGGACGGCGCATCGGTCGCGATCGGGCTGGACCCGGCACAAGCGCGTCTGCTGGCGGGCTGAGCGTCACGGCGGGCGCGGCGCCGCGCGCCGCCTCCGGCCATGAGCCCTGCTGCGCTGGCTCGAAGCCCCAGCCCTCCGTGGCCGTAGCGTCGTCCATCCACCGCCAGCTGAAACCCGGGGCGCTGGGCGCACCGCGCTGCACCACCAGACGTACCAACCGCTCGGTCTGCGCCTGGGGAAGAACCTGCGCCAGGGCCTGCCAGCGCTGCTGCACCAGCGGGTGGCTCCAGGCCTGCTCCATCGCGTTGCGCAGATGCTCGCGGGGCGCGGCACCTCGGGCTGACAGGCGGCGCGCAAGCATCGCGTTCATGAAGAGGAAGTAGGCCCGTCGCGCCTGGCCGTGGGGCATGAAGGCGCCCAGGTCGGTGAGTTGGCGCGCGTAGCCGGGCCCGGTGAAGACCAGGGTCAGCAGCGCCTGCAGGGCCTGCACCGGGTTGAGAAGCCTCACGCGGGCCGGCGGCAGCACATGCAGCGGGTGCGCGGCCGCTTGATCGTGGGCCAGCGGGGTAGCCAGGCTGGTGAGCCCCTGCAATCGGCGCCAGGCCTGGAGGTCCAACCCCGCCAGGCATTCCACCTCACCAGCGGCCAGGCGCTGCACGGTGTGCGCCATGTCCTGCGGGCTGAGCGCTGCGCGGGCTTGCGCCACCTGCCGGCTGACCACCACCAGGTTGCCGGCGGCGCAGGCCGCGCTCTCGCACAGCGGCATCAGAACCGCATCCTTTGCTCCCTCGATGCCCGCCGGGCTGTGGGACAACGCCTCGTGGGTGACGGGGCAACGTTGCACATCGATCTGCGCCACGAACCGCGGGGTGACCATCAGGTCGTCGAAGGCGCGCCCGCGCAGCCAGGCCTGCAGACGAAGTTCCAGCCAGAGGCGTGCTGCTCGCGTGGGCGCCAGGGTGCGGCCCGCGAAGGCGGCACGGCCGGCCTCCCAGCCCTGGCGAACCGGGTGCCCCGCGTGCAGGTGGTCTGCGGGCGGTGTGCTGCGGTAGCGGGCGTGCTCCCAGCCGATTCGAAGTCCCTCGGCTTCAAAGCCGGCATGCGCGGCCGCCCTGCCACCCACGAACTCCAGCGGCGCAACGTCGGGCAGGGCCTGGGGAACTTCAGGGCGGACATCGAGAGGAAGAGCGATCTGCGACATGGCATGGTCCTGGACAGGTACCGGGACGTCCCCGGCACAGCCAGTGTCGGTAGTCAGTAGCTCAGTAGATGAGCCAGCATGAAGACTGTGTGGAAGGCCAAGTCAACACTGCAACGCAGCGAGGTTTTCCAGCGGGAGACGGGTGGCTTCCTCCGCAGGCATGGGCATGCCGGTGATGTGCCCCTCGATCTCGTCCACGCCAATGTCCTTGAGGAAGTCCTTCTGCCCGTAGGTCTCCACCCCTTCGGCCAGCACCCTCAGGCCCAGAGGGCGGGCCATCGCCACGATGGCCGTCACGAGGGCGCGCCCGTCGGGCGCGTCGGGAAGCCGTGCCACCAGGCTGCGGTCCACGCGCACGGTGTCGGGCATCACGCGCGAAAGGTCCGCGAGGCTGGAAGCCCCGGCGCCGAAGCGGTCCAGCGCCAGGCTCACGCCCACGCGGCGCAGGGCACCCAGGGTATCGAAAATCTTGGGCGACCCTGCGGCCAGTGCCGACCCGGGCACCTGCAGCTGCAGCAAGCGCGGCGGCAGGCCGTTGCGCTGAATGAGCTCACCCACCAAGGTGTCCATGCCGGCTTGCTCCAGCTGCTGCGGCGACACTTTGATCGACAGCCGCAACTGCTCCAGGCCCCGCTCACGCCACTGGTGCAACTGCGTCACCGCGGTCTGCAACGCCCAGGCGCCGATGGGGTGGATGAGGCCCGTCTCCTCTGCCAGCGGGATGAAGCGCTCGGGGTACACCAGGCCGTCCTGGGGGTGGGCCCAGCGCAGCAATGCGCCCATGCCAGTGATGCGGCCCGTGGCCAGCTCCAGCTGGGGCTGGTAGTGCAGACGCAACTCACCGTGCGCCAGGGCGTGCTCCAGCTCCGTGCGCAAGCGCGGTCGGCGCTGAGCGTCGGCGTCCATGCCAGGCTCGTAGAAACGCACGGCGTTGCGCCCGTCCCGCTTGGCACGGTACAAGGCGCGGTCGGCCAAGCGCATCAGGGTCTTGGCGTCGATACCGTCGGATGGGAACAGGCTCACCCCCACGCTGGCCGAGGGGCGAAGCTGCTTGCCGGCCAGCTCCAGCGGCTGCCCCAGGCGGGTCAATAACTGATCAGCCAGCACCACCGGGTCATCGGCCGGCAGCAGGGTGGGCAGCAGCACCAGAAACTCATCGCCTCCCAGACGCCCCGCCACGGATTGCCCCCCCAGCGCAGTGCGCAGGCGTTTGCCCACCTCGCACAGCAGGCCGTCGCCCGCCTCGTGGCCCAGCGAGTCGTTGAGTTGCTTGAAGTGGTCCAGGTCCACGAACATCACGGCCAGACGCGACTGGCCTGCACGCGCGGCGTCCAGGTCCTGGTTCAGACGGTCGAGGATGGCCGAGCGGTTGGGCAGACCGGTCAGTCCGTCATGCAGCGCGCGGTGCTCGGCGCTGTCGGCCTGGGTGCGTGCATCTGTCACGTCGATGAAGGCCAGCAGCACGTCGTCGCCCCGGGGCCGCGTACGGGCCTCTACGCGCACCACCCGCGGGTCACCCGGATTGCGCTTCCAGCGCACCTCGCCCATCGACATGCCACACGCCGGCGGCAGCGAGGACAAGGCCGTCATGAGCCGCTGACCGGTTGCGTCGTCCAGTCCGTCCAGCAGGCGCCGGCCCACCACGGCGCTGCGCCGGTGCACGCCGAGCAGCCGCCGCGCCTGCTCGTTGGCCCGGCGCACCACCAGGCGCCGGTCCACCGTGAACAGGCCCACGGGTGCATCGTCGAAGAGGTGCATGTCCAAACGCTGCGCGCTGCCCCCGGCGTGGGCACGGGTCTTGATTCTGGTTCCGTTCAAGTTCCACCCTCGGCGTACACGCACACAGCCAAAACGGCGCCGGGCCCACCAGCCACCGTGCGAGTGGGGCATGCTAGGCAGAGGTGTCCGCAAGCGCTTGAGGAGCCTCAAAAGGGTTGACGAGGGTGCGCCCCGAGAAGCCCGCACGAGACGCCAGTGCCGGCTGGCGACTAGCTGGAGGTATGGTCCAACTCCGCCGGAATGGCCTCAGCCAGGTGGTCATAGACCCGCCGGACCAATGCGGTGCCACGGATCTCTCGGTGCACCGCCAGCCAGCATGGCAAAGGCGGGATCTTCAGCATGGGCAACAGGGCTCGCGTACCGGGCCAGTGGCGCAGGTTGTAAGCGGCCACAAAGCCGATGCCCGCACCCGCCGCCAGCAGGCGGCCGTAGGCCAGCTGGTTGTCGGTGCGCAGCCGGAACCCTTCTCGCGTCAGATCGATGCCCTGGGCGGCAAACCCGCGCTGGATGGTGTCGTCCTTGACGTAACCGATCAGGGTGTGGCGCATCAGGTCAGCGGGCTGGCGGGGCGTTCCCGCGCGCTTCAGGTAGCTTTCATGCGCCGCCGCGACGATGGAGACGTCAGCCAGCTTGCGCGCCACCAGGCTCTGCTGCGAGGGGCGCACCATGCGCACCGCGATGTCGGCCTCGCGCCGCAACAGGTTGTCGATCTGGTTGGAAGCCACCAGCTCCACCTGGATGCCGGGCTCAGCCTGCTGCAGATCCGCCAGCACCTTGGGCAGCAGGTAGCTGGCTGCGACCTCGCTGGTGGTGATGCGCACGGTGCCGGAGGTGGCTTCACGGCTGCCGCTGACGCGGCGCGCGAGCAGCTCCGCACTGTGCTGCATCTGGCGCGCCGCGTCGGCCATGGCCAGCGCTGCGGCAGTAGGCACCAGACCACGACCCGTGCGCTCGAACAGCGGCGTGCCGAGCTGCGCCTCCAGCTCGGCCACGTGGCGACCCAGGGTGGGCTGCTGCGCGCCCAAGGCGCGTGCCGCGCCCATCAGGCTGCCCGCATCCAGCACCGCGAGAAAGCTGCGCACCAGGGCCCAGTCAAAGTTGTGAGATTCCATGCATAAATGTATAGCTCAGTTGCATTTCTCATCAATTGACGAATGGGCATCGAGTGCCCAAACTGACGACCTCAGCAATCAGGAGGTCCCATGAAGACGGTTTTCATCACGGGTGCCAACGGACGCTTTGGTCAAGCGGCGGTCGCGGCCTTCGCAAAGGCCGGATGGCACGTGCTGGCACAGGTGCGGCGCGCGCCTGTGGGCAGCTGGCCCGCTGGTGTACAGCCGGTGGCAGTGTCCATGGGCGACACCGATGCGCTGGTGCGCGCCGCGGCAGGCACCAGTGTCGTGGTGCATGCCCTCAACCCGGCGTACGCCCGGTGGGACACCGAGGCCATGCCTTTGCTGCATCAGGGCCTGGCGGTGGCGCAAGCCCTGGACGCAACCTTCATGCTGCCGGGCAACGTCTACAACTTCGGCAGCCAGCTCCCGCGGAGCTTGCGCGAAGACACCCCTCAGGTTTGCGACCACCCCAAGGCACGCATCCGCATCGCCATGGAAGACGAGATGCGCAGGGCCGCACAAGAAGCACAGCAGCAGGGCCGGGGCCTGCGCTGCGTGGTGATGCGGGCGGGTGACTTCTTCGGCTGCGGCAGCGGCTCATGGTTCGACCTGTCCGTCGTCAAGGACATCGGTCGCGGCAAGCTCGCCTATCCTGGCCCGCTGGACCTGCCGCATGCTTGGGCCTATCTGCCGGATCTGGCGGCTGCCTTCGAGCGCGTGGCCTGCGCGCCACCAGCCGCCCCCTTCGAAACCCTGCACTTTGCCGGCCACACGGTCACTGGCCACCAACTGCTGGCCGGCGTGGAGGCCGCCGCCACAGAACTCGGGCTGCGTCCTCCGAAGGGCTTTCGCGTCGGGGGCATGCCCTGGAGTTTCATTCGCACGGTCGGCTTGGTCTACCCGATGTGGCGGGAGCTGGCGCGCATGAGCTACCTGTGGCTGCGGCCTCATGAGCTGGACGGGCGCGTGCTCGAGTCCCGCGTGTCACTGCCAGCGGCCACGCCGCTGGTCACCGCACTGCGGCAGAGCCTGCAGGACCTGGGAATCGGCGCTGTCCACTCCAGCAAGCACGCTCGCGCCTGACACCGCTGAGACTGGCAGGCGTGCTCCCTCACGCGCCTTGGCGTGCGGATGTGCTGGAACCTGGGCCTGGCGAGCGCGGCCCGGCTCCAGGGCATCGAGCCGAGGCTTGGTCAGCGCAGTGGGCGAGCGTCCGCCAACGCCCCTTCGTCCTGCAGCGCATGGGTGATCCACTGCGCCACATAGAGGCCGTGGGTACGGTCGAGCACCAGCAACACGCGGTCTGGCGCCAGGCGCAGGAGCACTGCGCCGATGTCCATCAAGCGGGCTCGGCTGCCCTGTCCCACCTGGTGGGGAATCGAACCGGCGTCGAATAGGCGGTGGAGTGATTCGGCAACGCCAAGGCCCGACAGCTCGAGCACAAGGTGACCGGCCGACTGATCGAGCGCGCAGGCCAGCGCCTCACGTCCCGGGGCCAGCCCTTGCAGGACGCCCTCTGCCATCGTGCTGCTCGATGTCAGCAGCAGACACTCGGCCGGGCCAGTCCACACCAGCCACGGATCAACCCCACGGAAAGCACCCGGGCTCGGAAGAGACACCAGCCCTGGGGCTGCTACGGCAGCCACGGTGGCTTCGATAGCCGCCTGGCCGCCCGGCAGATGACGCACGACCAGCACACGCAGGCCCTCGACAACCCGCGCCGCCAGTGCACCGGTGGGTGCTGGCAAGGCGGCGAGCAGCGCCGTGTCGACCAGGCTTGAGGCGTCCAGGTGATCAACCATTGAGACGCTCCCCGGCGCTGTCGACGAAGGGCGTCCTGACGACTTCGGCCGCGATCGGCCGGCCGAGGTGATAGGCCGTGACAAGCTCGCCCAGGCGCTGCCTGCCTCGCTTGAGCATGGCCAGCGCCACCGGGCAGCCCAACATGGGGCTCATGGCGCTCGAGGTGATGAAACCCTCGATGGGCGCTGGTGGGGGCTGCAAAGTGATGTGGGCCCCGACGGGCAAGCGGGTACTGCGGTCCAGCGGCAGCAGGCCGACGAGTTGCATGCGGTCGGGGTCGGTCGCCGCGGGCCGCAGCAAGGAACGCCGGCCGACAAAGTTGGCTCGCTTCTGGGCGATCCCTCGGTCCAGCGCGACGTCGCTCGGAAAGGTGGTGCCATCGGTGTCTGCGCCCAAGTGCAGGTAGCCCTTTTCGGTGCGCAGGATCATCAGCGCCTCCACGCCATAAGGCATGGCGCCCAGAGGCTGCCCGGCACTCCACAGGCGCTCCAGCAGCGCCTTTGTGTACTGTGCCGGCAGGTTGATCTCATAGCCAAGCTCGCCACTGAAGCTGGCGCGCATCACGCGCAGCGTTGTGCCACCGTACCGAACTTCACGCAAGGTCATGTGCTTCATCGCCGCGGGGCCCAGGGCGTCATCGAAGCCAGCAGCCTGCAGCAGCGCCCAGGCCTTGGGGCCTGCCACCGTGACGTTGCCCCACGCCGAAGTCACCGGCGTCACCAGCACACGATGGTGCACGTACTCGCACTGCAGCCACTCCTCGAAAGCCAGCGCCACGCGCTCCACGCCACCCGAGGTGGTGTTGACCCAGAAGTGCTGCTCGCCCAGACGTGCCACGATGCCGTCGTCAAAGATCACACCGTCTTCTCGCAGCAACACACCATAGCGTGCCTGTCCAATGGCCAGGGTCGACATCGTGCCGACGTACATCAAGTCCAGAAAGCTCGCCGCGTCCGGCCCATAGAGCTCGATCTTGCCCAAGGGCGAGGCCTCGAACACCCCGACGTGGGTGCGTACATGCAGCGCTTCACGCTCGGCCGCAGAGGCCAGTGACTCGTGATCCCGCAGATACGCCGCAGGACGTTGCCAGCCGCCGAGCTCTTCCCACAGCGGCCGATGCGCTTCGTGCCAGGCATGGCCGGGCAAGCGCTTGAGCGGCTTGTACCGCGCACCGCTGCGGCCCGCGGCCAGTGCGCCCAGTGTCACCGGCTTGAAGGGCGGGCGGAACTTGGTGGTGCCCACCTGGCTTGGGCTGCGCCCCGTCTGATCGGCCATCAGCACCAGCGCGTTGACATTGCTCGTCTTGCCCTGGTCGGTGGCCATGCCCATCGTGGTGTACCGCTTGAGGTGTTCGACGGACCGGTAGTTCTCCCGTGCAGCCAGCGCCACATCGTCCGCCGTCACATCGTTTTGCAGATCGACGAAGACCTTGCCAGGCTTGCGCTTCAGCGCGCTGAGTGCAGCCTGCGAAGGCAGGTTGTTCGCGGTGACTCTTCCGCTGCCGCCCACGGGCGCGGGCGATGCAGACCCACGGCCTGCGGCTGCTGCATGCTCCAAAGCACGCTCAGAGTCAAAGACGCCCGCACAGGCGCCCACCGATTCGATGCCGGGCAGCCGCCCGTCGGGCACGAACATCGCGGACTCTTCGACCCAGCGAAGCTTTCCGCCAGCCATCGAGTGCAGGTGCACGGCGGGGGCCCAGCCCCCCGCGCTGGCGATGCAGTCCGCCTCGATCCGTTGGGTCATGCCGCCCGCATGGTCGGCGATGACAACACCCTGCACCGCACGCTGTCCCTCGACAGCCACAATCGCACAGCCTCGATGCACGGGCACACCGGACGGCGGTTCGATCGCCGCCGCAGTGCGATGGTCGACGACGGCCACCACGTTCACGCCGGCGGCCACCAACGCCCGCGCGGCGAGGTAGCCGCTGTCGCTGCCGGTGGCCACCACCAAGCGGCGCCCACAGGCCACGCCGTAATGGGTGGCGTAGCGCACCGTGGCCGCGGCCAGCATCACGCCAGGGCGGTCGTTGTGGGGGAACAGCATCGGCCGCTCGAACGCGCCGGTGGCCAGGATGATGCGGCCGGCGCGAATCTTCCACAGTCGCTCGCGCACGGCACCCGCCACGGTCTGCACCGCAGCCGCCAGGCGGTGGTCGTACAGGCCGAACACAGTGCACGCCGTGAGCACCTCAACACCCGCACGCATCAGATCCGGCAGGCGTGCGGCCGTGGCCGGTTCCAACTGCGCCGCACCCTCGACCAGCAGCACCTGCTGGCCGCACTGCGCAGCCGCCAGAGCGGCCTGCACGCCCGCAGCGCCGGCGCCGACGACCAGCACCTGCACCTGCCGGGACACCTGATCGTAGCGGTCGGGGTCAGGCGCGTCTGCGGCGACGCCAAGTCCCGCCATTCGGCGGATCATCGGCTCGAACCAGTGCCAGTGCGGCCACATGAAGGTCTTGTAATAAAACCCGGCGGGCAGCAGCGCCGCAAAGCGCTGCGACATCGCGGCCAGATCCAGGCCCAGGCTGGGCCAGGCATTGCCGGTCCAGGCCTTCAGCCCCTCGTGCGCTGCGATGTCGGTGGCCCGGGTGTCAGGAGTCCGCTCGTCTCCCAGGCCGATGTCGAGCAGGCCGGTGGGCTCCTCCACACCGCAGCTGAAGATGCCGCGCGGACGGTGCAGCTTGAAGCTGCGGCCCACGTGCATGACACCCTGAGCCAGCAAGGCCGAGGCGACGGTGTCACCTGCAAAGCCATGCACGTCACGGCCGTTGAACTGGAACCGCAAACCCCGGTCGCGGTCGATCCACGCACCCTGAGGGGCCGGCAAACGGTAACCGCTCATGATGCGCGCTCCGGCGGCGGCTCGGTGATGCAATACACGGCCCGCACTTCATGCGTGACGGTGTCGCGCAAGGCGTTGAACCACAGGCCACATCCGAAGGTATGGCGCCAGCGCTCTGCGTGCTCGCCCTTGGGGTTGTCGCGAAACCAGAGATAGGTGCCCCAGGTCTCGTCGCTGCAGTCCAGCGGCGGACGCGCGATGGCGGTGGTGCCGCCGCAGTGGAACTCGTTCTCCGCTCGCGGGCCGCACAACGGACAGGTCAGTTGCATCATCGGGAACGCCCCTCAATGCGCGATGCCGGCGGCGGCCGCTTCGTCGATGAGCCGCCCGGTGTGGAAGCGCTCAAGCTGGAAGGGCTGCGCCAGTTCGTGGCTGCGCCCGGTGGCCAGCACATGGGCCAAGGTCCAGCCCCCTACCGGTATGGCCTTGAACCCCCCCGTGCCCCAGCCACAGTTGACGTAGAGGCCCGGCACGGGCGTGGCGCCGATGATGGGGCTGCTGTCTTGCACCACGTCCACGATGCCGGCCCATTGGCGCAGCAGCCGCAGGCGGCTGAGGCTGGGGAACACCTCCACGGTGGCCGACACCACATGCTGCATCACGTCGAAGCTGCCGCGCTGGGCGTAGGACGGGAAGTGGTCCAGCGCCCCGCCAATCACAACCTCGCCCTTGTCGCTCTGGCTCCAGTAGGCACCCAGGGACCCAGACAAGGTCACCGCGTTGAGCACCGGCTTGACCGGCTCGCTGACCATGGCCTGCAATGCGTAGCTGGTCACGGGCAACTGAAACCCCGCCAGGCCTGCGAGCACCGAAGAGTGCCCGGCCACGGCCATCGCCACCTTGTCGGCGCGGATCTCGCCGCGACTGGTGCTGACCCCCACCACTCTGCCACCTTGCTTGAGGAAACCGGTGACGGCACAGTTCTGAACGATGTCCACACCAAGGGCTGAGGCCGCCCGCGCGTAGCCCCACGCCACGGCGTCGTGTCGAACCGGGCCGCCACGTCGTTGGATGAAGCCACCCAGGATCGGGAAGCGCGCACCCGGATCGAAATTCAGCCGCGGCTCCAGCGCCTGTACCTGCGCGGCGTCAAGCAGTTCAGCGTCAATGCCGTTGCACAACATGGCATTGGCCCAGCGCGACTGGGCGTCAAGATCGTGCCTCGAGTGCGCCAATGTGATGATGCCGCGCTGGCTGAACATGATGTTGAAGTTGAGCTCCTGCGAAAGCTGCTCGTACTGGCGCAGCGAGAAGTCGTACAGCCGCGCGCTTTCCGGATACAGGTAGTTCGAGCGCACGATGGTGGTGTTGCGCCCGGTGTTGCCGCCGCCAATCCAGCCGGCTTCCAGCACCGCGACGTTCGTGATGCCGTGGTTCCTGGCCAGGTAGTAGGCCGTGGCCAGGCCATGTCCGCCGCCGCCAATGACGACGACGTCGTAGCGCGGCTTGGGCGCTGCCTCACGCCAGGCCGGCGCCCAATCGGTGTGGCCGGTGCGCGCAGCGGCGAGCAGGTTCCAGCCCGAGTAGTGCGTGCGCTTTGGATTCGGGTCAGTCGTCACGGTGCTCTCAGCGTAGCGCGCTCGATGCGTCCAGACTTGTGCCTGCCGCACAAAATAGTTGGTCGCAAACAACTTTCGACAAGCAGCGCGTTCTGGCGCTTTGCCGCGTTGGTCTGGCAGCGAACGGCGCCGCACGCGGGATGCACAGGCGGTTGCCGCTGAGGTCGCGAAACGTGCCCTGGCGCGTCACCGCCTCGTCGTAGAGCTGGAACTCGGGCACGTATTTCGAGATCGGATCGTCCCACGACGCCAGATTATCGGCCACCAGTGAAGCCATGCAGGCCGACACGAAGGCCTTCGGGCAGCGTTCGATGACCTCGCGCGGAACGGGCCGGCTGTCGAAGTCGCGCACCGTACGGCGGCGCTCCAGGTCGGCATGAAAGGCGCGCGCACGCTCCACCATCTCGGGCTGGGGATACTCTCGGAAGGCAGGCAGCGGCTCCAGGATGTACGGGTCGGGTTTGCGGCTCATGTCATGGGTGCCTCGGCAGTGGGCTGCAACCCGAATCGCCGGTGCAACGGCGTCGGGTCGGGGTCGTGGCCGGCGAAGCTGCGGAACGCCTGGTCGGCCGGTACACGGTGGCCCACGCTCAGGATGTGGTCGATCCAGCGCCTGGTGGTTCCAGGGTCATAGAGGCCGCCGGGCGAACGCTCGAAGGCTTCCACGGCATCGGCCGCCATGACATCGGCCCACAGGTACGAATACAACCCTGCCGCATAGGACCCCACAAAGCAGTGGAAGTTGTGCGTGACCCGCATGATCAGGTCCCAGGCCTCGGGCATGCCCAACTCGGTCAGCGTGTCGTTCTCCAGTTGCACCGGGTCGATCGGCGTGCCGCTGCCGTCGGCCAGCAGGTGCAGACGCAGGTCCACGATGGCTGGCAGCAGGTAGTCGGGGTTCAGGCTGAAGATGCGGTCGTATTTGAGGCCTTGCTCAATGCGGTCGATCAGCCCGGGCGCAATGGCCAACCCGGTGACGTGGTGCCGCGCAAAGCGCTCGAGCAGTTCACGGTCGCGCAGCCATCGTTCGTTCATCAAGGCCGGCAGTTCCACGAAATCCCAAGCCACGTGCTGGCTGCCCAGTGCCGCATAGGCCGATGTGCAGTGCAGCATGTGCAGCGCGTGACCAAACTCGTGGAAGAACACGTTGGCGTACTCCCAAGGCAAGAGCACGGGCTGGCCATCGGGCGGCGCGGGGAACGTGGAGTAGACGGCCGAGATCGGCAGCACGCGCCCGCGATGACTTTCGGCCTCGCGGTACTGCATCTGGTAAGACCCATGGGCCTTGCCCGGGCGGTTGAACAGGTCGAAGTAGATGACGCCGATCACGTCCGCACCGCGGCGGACTTCGTAGACACGCACGCTGGGGTGGATCAAGGGTGCGTCTTCGATCGGCTTGAACGCCAGACCGTGCACGCGGCCGGCTTCCCAGAACATGGCCTGCAGCACGGCCTCCAGTGGCAGGTGCGCCTTGACGGCATCACCGTCCAGGCCGAAGCGCTGGCGGCGCAGCTTCTCGGCGTAGAACTGGCGGTCCCATGGGGCCAGCCGGAACAGGGCCCCTTGGTCGTCAGCCTCCTTGTCGGCAATGGCCTGGTAGTCGGCGATCTGAGCCTGGGCGGCGGCTTTGACGCGCGCCCAGGTGGCTTGCAGCAGCCCCAACGCCGTCTCGGGCGTGCGCGCCATGCGCTCGGCCAGTGCGAAATGGGCGTAGCTGGCGCAGCCCATCAGCCGAGCGAGCTCGCCGCGCAACTGCAGAATTTCCGCGGCGATGGGTTTGTTGTCGTGGAGACCTGGGTGGTCGCCGCGGTTCGTCCACATGCGCCAGACCTTCTCACGCAGATCACGCCGCGTGGCCAATGTCAGGAAGGGCCAGACCGCACCGCGCGCATTGGGGACCGCCCAGATGCCGGGCCGCCCCTTCTCCGCAGCGGCAGCAGCAGCGGCCTGGCGCAAGGCATCGGGCAAGCCGCTCAAGCCGGCTTCATCCTCGATGAAGACCGCCTGAGCGGCCGCCTCCTGGATCAGGTTCTGGTTGTACCGGGACGACAGTGCCGCCAGCCGCGCATTGATCTCAGCCAAGCGAGCCTTGGCGCCAGGCGCCAGGCCGGCGCCACGTCGCTGCATGCGGGTGCGCAACACCTCCACCAGCCTCTGCTGCTCGGGCGTCAGCCCAGCCTGCCTGCGGCCGTCCCACACGGCGTTCAGCCTGGCATAGAGACGTTCGTCGTGCGCGATCTCGTCGTCCAGCATGGCGAGCACAGGCGCCATGCGCTGGGTAACCGTCGGCATATCACCCAGGCTCAAGCTGTTGGCGTGCACTTGGTAGACAACCGTCACCCGGCGCAGGGTAAGGCCGCAGTCTTCCAATGCCGCGGCCGTGTTCTCGAATGTGGGCGGGGCAGCGTTCGATGCAATGGCCCGTACTTCGGCGCGCTTCATCTCGATCGCCGCACGCAGGGCATCTTCGATTGCGTCGGGGCTGACACCTGCCAGCGGCGGCAAACCGCCATAGGGGCCGGCCCAGGGGGCCAACAGTGCGGCGACTTCAGGTTGTGCCTGCTCGGTCATGGAAATGGAACTCCTTCAGGGCAGACCGGGAGCCGAGTCAAACGGCCGCTGCGGGCGTGAATCGACGAACTGCATGACAACCTGCTCGGAGCTCACCGGTCGACTGTCGCGCCAGAGACGCGCACCAGTTCGTCGAACCTGGCGATCTCGGGGCCCACCCGAGGACGATGACGTCGGCTTGCAGACTTGACCCGTTCACGACAGCGAATCCAGAAAGGCCCTCACCGGCGGCACGACGAGGTCGGGTGCCATGCAAACACCATGGCCTTGGCACGGCATCTCTTGAACGGTCCAGCCCTGCCGTTCAAGCAGGGCGCGCTGCTCGCGGATGATCGACGCGATGCGAATGGGAATGCCGGCCTCGACCAGATCGCCATCGCCGCCGAAGTAGACCATCTTCGGGCAGGAGATGCGCGCCACCGATTCGGCCTCGGGCCAGCCCCGCATGCTGGCGTAGTAGGTCTCCCACTGGCGGTACTGGTCCTTTGAACGCAGCACCTTCAGCGACGAAGGCTCGGGGTCGGCCTGCTTCAAGCGCGTGGCCTGCAGGATGCCTTCGTAGGGCGCACCCAAAGGTGGCCAGCCGCCCAGCACCAGCGCGGTCAGCCGATCGGTGCGCGCCGCCAACTGAAGGCCGACAGCGGCGCCCCAGGAGTAGCCCCAGTACGCGAAGCGGTCGAAGCCGGCCGCGCTCGCCACCGCCAGCACATCGGCGCAAACGCGGTCGGCCGTGAGTTCTTCCGGCGCGATGTCTCGGCTGCCACCGATGCTGGGGTAATCCACGCGCAGCACGCGGTAGCGGTCGGTCAGCCGATGCATGTAGCCGTCGAGCACGGGCTGCATCTCACTACCGAACAGCTCGGTGAAGGACGCCATCAACGGCAGGCCGATGAGCAGGGGTTGGCCCTGGCCCTGCACCTCGTAGTGCACGCCGCTGGCTGGGTCAAGCGGCATGTGAAGCGTCGCCCTTCAGTTCGCGCTGCAGCCAGTCACTGACCAGGTCGTCCAGCACAGGCAGTGTCACCGCGCCGGCGCTCATCACGGCGGCGTGAAAATCGCGGTGCTTGAAGCGTGCGCCCAACTGTGCTTGGGCGCGCTGGCGCAGTTCGCCGAGTTTCAGGCCGCCGATCTGGTAACCCAGCGCCTGCGCAGGCAGCGCCGCATAGCGGTCCACTTCGCCTTCGATCGTCCCGCGCGAAAGGCTCAGCCGCTCGGCCATGCAGGCCACAGCCTGATCGCGGCTCCAGCCGTACCAGTGGATGCCCGTGTCCACCACCAGGCGCACAGCCCGCCACATCTGCATCTCCAGCCGGCCAAAGTGTTCGTGCGGCGTGGTGTACACGCCCATCTCAACGCCCAGCATCTCGCAGTACAAGGCCCAGCCCTCGACACAGGCGGTGTACTTCACGGCACCAAAGCGGCGGAAGGCCGGCAGCTCGGTCTGCTCATTCATCAGCGCCATGTGCATGAGGTGGCCGGGCCAGGCTTCATGCACCACCAGCGCCGGGTGCAGGTAGCTCGGTGCCTTCGAGGGCAGCGCGCTGATCCAGAAGATGCCGGCAGACGTGCCGTCGGCCGGGCTGGGCTGCGCGTACGCCGGCGGCATGCGCTCCGACACCGCGTCGGGGATGCTCTGCACGCCGTAGGTGATGCGTGGGATCAGGCCGAAGAATTCCGGGATGCGCCGGTCCACGCGCTTGCACAGGGCCTCGATGCTGGTGCGCAGCGCGTCGCGCGAGGGCGCCAGGAACTGGGGGTCTTGCGACAGGAAGGCACGGTAGCCGGCCAGGTTGCTGGCGAAGCCGGCCTCGGCCGCAACCGTCTGCATCTCTGCTTCTATGCGCGCCACTTCCGTCAGGCCCAGCGCATGCACGTCTTCGGGCTCCAGGGGCGTGCTGGTGAAGTGCCGAACCCACGTGCGGTAGTAGTCGGCGCTGGCGGGGCCGTCGATGCAGCTCAAGTCCGTACGGGCGCCACGCGCCAGCAGGCCGTCGAGGAATTCGGCCCAGGCCAGCAAGGCCGGCATCAGTTGCTCGCGCACGACGGCCCGTGCGCGGTTGGCCTGGTCCTGCACAGCCGGCTGCGCGGCAGCGGCCGAACGCTTGAATGGCGACAGCCACGCCGAGTCCTCGGGCGATGCGCTCAGGATGCCACGCGTGTTGCCGGCAGCGCTTTGCAGCACCACGCGCGGGTAGCGGTAGCCGCGCGCATGGCCGGCCTCGATGTTGGCCTGCACATCGCGCAGATAGCCTGGCACCCCGGCCAAGCGTTCGACGTAGAGCCAAGCGGTGGCTGCGTCGCCTACGCTGGCGGAATTGGCCCAGAACATGGCCGTGAAATCGGGGCCGGCCGGGAACAGCCATGGACGCAGGTGCGAGTCCACGGCGTACTGGGCGCGCAGGCCAGACAGTTCGCGCTTCAGCAAGGCCAGCGTGGCGCGCTCCTGCGCCGCCAAGGCCCGGGCGTCGATCCGCTCGGCGTCTGCCAGCAAGTCGGCCGCGCACCGGTCACGGCGCGCGTGATCGCTGGCCGATTCCCGGAACAGGACCGCGTCTGGCAAGGCCACGCCGGCCATGGCGGCCGACAATGGCAACTCGTGGCACTCAAACTGCCAGTAGCGCTCGGCCAGGTCGGCCAGATCGTCCAGCCGATGCGAAGGGCAGTTGCCGGCAGTCACGACCCAGGCTCCGGGTTTGGCGTTTCGTCGGTGCAGATCAGCATGATGTTGTGGTTGAGCTCTTGCGACAGGCTTTCGTACAGCTTCAGCGAGAAGTCGTACGGCCGCGCGCTCTCGGGGTACAGGTAGTTGGAGCGCACGATGGTAGTGTTGCGCCCGGTATTGCCGCCGCCAATCCAGCCGGCCTCCACCACCGCCACGTTGGTGATGCCGTGGTTCTTCGCCAGGTAGTACGCCGTGGCAAGACCATGGCCGCCACCGCCCACCACCACCACGTCATAGGCCGGCTTGGGTTCGGGCTCCCGCCAGGCGGGCGCCCAATCAGCGTGCCCGCGCCGTGCAGCGGCCAGCAGGTTCCAGGCAGAGTAGCGGGTTCGCATTCGCGCTACAGCCAAGAGGCTATCTGGTCGAGCGGCTTCTTGATCCCGCCGTGCACGGGGACCCGGCATCCCTGCTTGGGGTAGCCCACCACCAGCAGGATCACCGGCTTCTCCGAAGCCGGCCGGCCGCACAACTTGTTCAGGAAGCTCATCGGGTTGGGCGTGTGCGTCAGCGTGGCCAAGCCGGCGTGGTGCAGCGCGGCAATGAGGAAACCCGATGCGATACCGACCGATTCGGGCACGTAGTAGTGGCTGAAGCGCTCGCCATCGGCGTGCACGCCGTACTTCTGCGCAAAGATGGCGATGAGTACCGGCGCCTCTTCCAAGAAAGGCTTGTTCCAGTCGGTGCCCAGCGGGGCCAGCGCGTCCAGCCACTCCTGTGGCGCGCGTTCCAGATAGAAGCTGCGTTCTTCAGCCTCCGCCGCTTCGCGCACACGACGCTTGTGCGTGGGCTCGGTGATGACGCTGAAAAACCAGGGTTGCTGGTTGGCGCCCGACGGCGCCGTGCCGGCAGCCCGCAGGCAGGCTTCGATCACCTCGCGCGGAACGGGTC
>JBAXYD010000054.1:0-28234 GCA_037127635.1 Betaproteobacteria bacterium
TGCCCTACCGCGGCGGCGGCCCCTTGATGAACGACGCCCTGGCCGGCCATGTGCCGCTGTCCATCGGCTCGGTATTCCTGACCAAGCCGCACCTGGACAGCAAGCGCCTGCGCGCCCTGGCCGTCACCACCAGCAAGCGGTCGGGCAACCTGCCCGACGTGCCCACCGTGGCCGAGAGCGGCTTTGCCGGCTTCGACGCCCCTGCCTGGTGGGCCGTGCTGGCCCCGGCCAAGACCCCGCCCGAGGTGGTGCGCCAGATGAACGCCGCGATCAACACCGTGCTGAAGTCGCCCGAGGTGGCGTCCAAGCTGGCCGGCCAGGGCATCGACGTGCGCACCGACTCCCCCGAAGCCGCCCGCGCTTTCATCGACGCCCAGATCGACACCTGGGCCAAGGTGGTGAAGGACAACGACATCAAGGCGGATTGAGTGGGGCGGGGCGCGGGGCAACCAGCCAAGCCATCTGGCTTCTCCCGCGCTGTTTCATGGCGAGCGTAAGATTCAAGACTTACTCATCCGGAGCAGGCGCCATGCAACACACCACACTCTCCAGCAAGGGGCAGGTCATCATCCCGAAGACCTTGCGCGTGGCGCTGCAGTGGGGGCCCGGCACCCAGCTCGAAGTGCACGACACCCCCGAGGGCGTGTTGCTCAGGCCGTCGGCACCGGACTCCAAGGTAGCGCTTTCTGAAGGCCTGGCGGCCATCCGCCGCCGCCTGGCCTACAGCGGGCCTACGGTCACGGTCGAGGCGATGCACGCCGAGGTGCTGCTTCAAGCCGCCGCCCAGATGCCCCCCAAGTCAACACGCTCAGGGGGCCCCTCCAAGAACACGCAAGCGCGCACCCGCTGATGGCCGCACTGGACACTAACGTCGTGGTCCGGCTGATCGTCGGAGACGACGCCAGACAAGCCCGCGCAGCAGAAAAGCTGGTGGCCTCGGAACCCTGCACCATCGCCGCTTCGGTGCTGATGGAGTGCGAATGGGTGCTGCGCGGCTGCTACAAGCTGGAGGCTGGGGTGATCGCCCAATCCTTTCGCGCCCTGCTGGCTCTGCAACACATCGATGCGCTGGACCCGGTGCTGACACAGCGTGCACTGCAAGGCTATGAGGCGGGCCTGGACTTTGCCGACGCGCTGCATGCCGCGCAACGGCAGGACGGTGACGGCTTTGCCACCTTCGACAAGGCGCTGGCGCGCCGCGCGCCCAAGGCGGGCGTTCTGGCTGTAAAGCTGCTCAAGGCCTGAGGGATCCAAGACCGTGGGTGTCGTCTCGTCGGCACTTCAGCGTTGGCACTTCAGCGCCGCGCCGCCCAGTGCGCGCAGATCTTGTGCAGCCTCTCCAGTCCGTCGGTCAGCGCCGCCGGGCCGGGCTGCAGGATGTCGCAGGACTTGACCTCGTGCAGCTCACCGTCGCACACGGCCGGCACCTCGGCCCAGCCCGCGCGCGCGGCCACCTTCTCGGGTCGGAACTTCTTGCCGCACCAGGAGCCAACGATGATGTCCGGCGCGCGGCGCGCGGGCTCCAGCGCTTCGGCAATCACGCGGTCACGCCCCATGGACTGCACGGCGAGTTCCGGGAACGCGTCGTCACCCCCCGCCACGGTGACCAGCTCCGACACCCAGCGGATGGCACTGATCATGGGCTCGTCCCACTCCTCGAAGTACACACGCGGCCGGCGCGGCCAGGTGCTGGCGGCCAGCGCGATCTGCGCGTGGCGCGCCTGGCACTGAGCGATCCAGGCCTCGGCGCGGTCCTGCGCGCCCACCAGCCCCGCCACCAGGCGCAAGGTCTGGAAGATCTGCGCCACGCTGCGCTGATTGGTCACCAGCACGTTCAGCCCGGCGCGGATGAGCTTGTCGGCGAGTGCTGCCTGCATGTCGGAAAAGCCGATCACCAGATCCGGCTCCAGCGCCACGATGCGGTCGATCTTGCCGTCGAGAAACGAGCTGATGCGCGGCTTCTCCTGCCGCGCGCGCGGCGGACGCACGGTGTAGCCGCTGATGCCCACGATGCGCTGCTCCTGCCCCAGCAGGTAAAGCCACTCCGTGGTTTCCTCGGTGAGGCAGACGATGCGTTGGGGGTGGGGGTTAGACATGGCGTGGTTCCAGGAAGCCGGGTTCGGTACTGTGCCCCCGAGGTCCGGGCAGAGCTGGGCCCGACTTCCCGAGGGGGTGCAAGGAAACTTGGGAGCTGCCCCACGTTTTCTTGAAAGCGTATCCTCCCTCTCATGAACCCCAACCGTCCGCGCATTGCGCGCTTCGACCATTACACCCACCCGCTGTTTGACGCGCTGCTGCGTCAGGCCCCCGAGGTGGAGCTGCAAGTGCACCGCATGCCCGCCACGCTGGCCGAGGCCGCCCAGGCGCTGCAGGGTGCGCACGCCTATCACGTGACCGCGGCCAAGGACGAACTCGCTGCGCCGGCCTTCGTGACGGAGGCTCTGCTGCAGGCCTGTCCGCAGCTGCTGTGCGTATCTTCCAGTGGCGCGGGCTTCGATCCCATCGACGTGCCCGCCTGCACCCGCGCTGGCGTGGCCGTGGTCAACCAGTCAGGGGCCAACGCGGTCTCGGTGGGCGAACACGCCATGGGATTGATCATCGGTCTGGCGCACCGGATTCCGGAAAGTGACCGGCGGCTGCGCCGTGAACGCGGCTTCTCGCGCGAAGAGTTGACCGGCCGGGAACTCGAAGGCAAAACCGTAGGCGTGGTAGGCATCGGCAATACAGGGCGCCGCTTGGCGGCGCTGGCAGGGGCATTTGGCATGAGGGTGCTCGCACACGACCCCCTGCTCGACGAAGCCGAGATCCGCCGCCGCGGCGGTGAGCCTGTGAGCCTGCCATCGCTGCTCGAGCGCAGTGACTTCGTCTCGCTGCACTGCCCGAGAGACGCGAGCACGCGAAACCTCTTCGGCGAGGCTGCCTTCGCGCGCATGAAGCGCGGCGCCTGCTTCATCACCACCGCACGCGGGGGCATCCACGACGAAGCCGCGCTGCACGCAGCGCTGCAATCGGGCCACCTGGCGGGGGCGGGCCTGGACGTGTGGGAGCCCGAGCCCCCGGCGCTGGATTCGCCGCTGCTGCAGCACGAGTCCGTCATCGCGACTTTTCACACCGCAGGCGTGACGCACGAGTGCCGAGAGCGGATGGCCCGCTGGGCCGCCGAGCAGCTGCTGGGCCTGCTCAGGGGCGAGCGCCCGCCGCGGCTCGTCAACCCGGAGGTCTGGCCGGTGTGGTGTCGCCGCTTTGAGGACATCCTGAAGATCAGCCTTCAGCCCTCAAGCGGCTGACGGCCTCGCGCGGGGTCATCACCTGGAGTTGCTCGCGGCCCGAGTAGGCCATGGGCACAGGGGCCACCACCCACTTCTGGTGGGCACCAAGGTCTGCGGCCGCCTCATGGAAGCCCCGGGACACAGAAGGCGCGGACGAACGCTTGATCTCGATGGCCACGGTACGCCCGTCAGGCCACTCCAGCACCAGGTCGGCCTCAGCCCCGTGCGAGGTGCGGTAGAAGCTGGGCTGGGCCTGCGGGGCGGCGGCCAGGAGTTGCTCCAGCACGAAGCCTTCCCAGCTGGCGCCGGCCACCGGGTGCGCCAGCAGCGCCTCAAGGTTGGGAATGCCCAGCAGCGCGTGCACCAGGCCGCTGTCGCGCACGTAAACCTTGGGGGCGCGGACCAGACGCTTGCGAGCGTTGCCATGCCAAGCGCTCAAGCGGCGCACCAGCATCAGGTCGCACAGCACGTCGATGTAGCGGCCCACGGTCTGTCCGCTGACGCCGAGCGACGCCGCCAACTGCGACTGGTTCAATAAGGCCCCCTGCTGGTGCGCCAGCATCGTCCATAGGCGCCGCAGCGTGGTGGCCGGGAGCCGAGGGCCCAGCGCCGGGATGTCACGCTCCAGGTAGGTGGTGATGAAGGCCTCTCGCCAGCCCAGGCTGGCCTCGTCCGTGGGGGCCAGCCACGACAACGGAAACCCGCCGCGCAGCCACAGCCGGTGAGCCTGGTCGAAGCGCACGGTCGCGGCCAAAGTGTCGGCCTGCCCCTCCTGCGCATCGTCGGGCAGCTCGCGCAGTTGCAAAGGGCCCAGCTCCACCTGGGCCACCCGACCGGCCAGGCTTTCGCTGCTCTGCCGCAGCAGCACGCCCGAGGCCGAGCCCAGCAGCAGGAACTGCCCCGCACCTTCGCCCAGGCGGCGGCGCGCATCAATGACGCCACGCAGCACAGCAAACAGCTCCGGCACCCGCTGCACTTCGTCCAGCACCACCAGCCGGCCGCGCTGGGCCATGAGGAAAGCCTCGGCATCCTCCAACTGCCGCTGGGCTGAGGGCAACTCCAGATCGAGATACAGGGCCGAGGGATCACGCCGCGCCCATTGCCAGGCCAGCGTGGTCTTGCCGGCCTGCCGCGGGCCCAGCAGCACCACCGCTGGAAACTGCGCCAACATCTGGCTGAGCTGGAGTTCCGCTGATCGACCTATCATGGATGCGATTATCTGTGCAAATCTTCCAATGAGTGGAGCATTTACACGGTTAACGACTGCCTCGTCAAGCCGTGACGAAAGGACCCGACCATGCCGCACACCCTGCCCCCCGAAACCCCCGACACCCCCGCCGTCACCCAGACCCGCGCCTGGGTGGAGCACGCCGTCATCGGCCTGAACCTGTGCCCCTTTGCCAAGGCGCCGCAGGTCAAGGGCCTGGTGCGCTACGTGGAAAGCGAGGCCACAGATCCGGCCGCCCTGTTGAGCGACCTGATGAGCGAACTGCAGCGCCTGGCCAAGACGTCGGCGGACAAGCTTGAAACCACGCTCCTGGTGCACCCGCAGGTCTTCAACGACTTCGAAGACTTCAACGACTTCCTCGCCGTAGCCGAGGACACCGTGGCCGACATGGGGCGGGAAGGCGTGATCCAGGTGGCCAGTTTCCACCCCGACTACCGCTTCGAAGGCACCACCGCCGACGACATCACCAACGCCACCAACCGCTCGCCCCACCCCACGCTGCACCTCATCCGCGAAGACAGCATCGACCGCGCCGTCGCCGCCTTCCCTGAAGCCGAGACCATCTACGAGGCCAACATGGCCACGATGGAGCGGCTGGGGGCGCAGGGGTGGGAGGACCTGAAGCGCGGCTGGACTGAGCCCTGACCCCCCACCGCACTACGTTCGGCTCCTGCAGCACTTCATGCGCCAGGCGCCGCTGCCGCGGTGATGCGCGGAAGGGTTGCAAGCGAATGCGGGCCAGCAGAGCTCAGCCTCTTGCCAAAGCCCATGGAGGCTTTAAAGTAAACGCCTTGCAAGACCCAATAGCTGCCCGTCTGTGCCTACCCCGCCTGCACGCCGATCGGCCGTCACCGCCCCGAGGGACCCACCGAAGAAGAGTCCCCAAGACGTCCACGCTCTGCTGGACTCGTCCGACGAATGGGCGTTTCTGGATGTGCGCGAGCAGGGCGCTTTCGATGAAGGCCACCCGTTCTGGGCCGTCAACGCTCCGGCCAGCCACCTTGAAAGCGAGATGCCGCGCCTGGTGCCGCGCAAAGGCACCCTGCTGGTGCTGATGGACGACTCGGACGGCGGGCTGGCAAGGCAAGCCGCCGAACGTCTGTCGGGCTGGGGCTACGACGACATCGCCGTGATGCGGGGCGGCCTCCAGGCGTGGCGCGAAGCCGGGCTGCCGGTCTATGCCGGCATTCATGTCCCGAGCAAGGCCTTTGGGGAGTTCGTGGAACACCATGAAGGCACGCCGTCAATCGATGTCCAACAGTTCAAGGACTGGGTCGCGCAGGGACGCGACATGCTGGTGCTGGATTGCCGCCCATTCGAGGAATTCCAGGCGTCGAGCTTGCCCAGCAGCATGAACTGCCCAGGCGTGGACCTGGTGTCTCGGATCTTCGATCTTGTCCAGCAAGGCAGCACCACCCTCGTAGTCCACTGCGCAGGCCGCACGCGCGGCATCATTGGCGCGCAATCGCTCATCAATGCGGGCATCGCCAACCCCGTCGTCACCCTGCGCAACGGCATGGCCGATTGGGTGCTCAGCGGCGAGGCCCTGGCCAAGGGCAATCGAAAGGTGGCCCCACCGCCCACGCCGCAAGGCACCGACCGTGCGCTGCAGGCCGCCGAACGCCTGAACCGGCGCTTCGGCGTGCGCACCATCGATGCCCCGCAGTTGCAACGCCTGCAGGCCGACCCGGCCCGAACCCTCTACCTGTTCGATGTACGCACCCCCGAGGAATATGAAGCAGGTCATCTCGCCGACGCGCAGTCGGCACCTGGGGGACAGCTGGTGCAGACCTTGGACGCCTTCGTGGGCACGCGGGGCTCGCGCATCGTTCTGTGCGACGACACGGGCGTGCGTGCCCGCGTGGCAGCGTCGTGGCTGGTCCAGATGGGCTGGAAGGATGTCTTTGTCCTGGAACACGGCTGGGGCGCGGCCTGGCTCCGCCTGGAGCGAGGGCCTTCCGCTGAGCCCATGATCGACGAGACCTCGGCGGCCCCAGCATTGACCATTGACATCCTCGAGCTGAGGCAAGGTTTGGAGAGAGGCGATGTGGTCTTGCTGGACCTGACCAACAGCCTGCAGTTCAGCCGTCAGCACATCCCGGGTGCGTGGTTCGCTGTGCGCGCGCGGATGCGTGAAGCCCTGTCCCGGGTGCCCCCGCACCGCCTGCTGGTGTTGACCTGCCCAGACGGCAAGTTTGCCGGGAGAGCACATGCCGATGCGCAGGCCCTGTCGGCCGTGCCAGTCGCCGTGCTCAAGGGCGGCAACGCCGCCTGGTCCTTGGCAGGCTGGCCCATGACGTCCGGTCGCGACCAGCTGACCACCACCACCGACGACATCTGGTACAGCCCCATCGACCGGCCAGACCCCATGGCCGCCATCCACGCCTACCTCGACTGGGAAATCGGCCTGGTCGACCGTCTCAGCCAAGAGCGGGGAGTCCAGTTCCAGCACATCCCCGATACCACTACGTCAACCGCATGACACCGGAGGCCATCCCATGAGTGAACACGCCGTCAATCCTCGCCGCCGTCAGGCCCTCGCCGCACTCGCCTCCATGGGCGGTGCGCTGCTCCCGCTCCAAACCGGCTGGGCCCAGGACGCCAAGTCGCCTCTTCGCCTGCTGGTGGGTTACCCCGCGGGCGGCGGCGGCGACGCGCTGGTGCGCCGCATCAGCAAGAGCCTGGGTGCAGTGGTGCCTCAAGCGGTGGTGGTGGACAACAAACCCGGGGCAGGCGGCACCGTGGCGGCCAGCGCTTTGGCCACCTCGCCGCCAGACGGGTCGGTGGTGTACATGGCGGACTCGGCCATTCTGATGGCGCCGGCGGTCTACGAGAAGCTGGGCTACGACCCCCGCACGCTCACACCCGTCCTGGGCGTGGGCCAGCTCGGCTACTGCATGGTGGTCCATCCCTCGTTCCCCGCACGCTCCGTGGCCGAGTTCATTCAGGTCCTCAAGGCGGCCCCTGGCAAGTACAGCTACGCCTCGCCCGGCATCGGCAACATCGCCCATCTGGCGGCTGAGGCGTTCAAGCGGGATGCCGGCGTCGACATGGTCCATGTCCCATACAAGGGCGGCGGCCCAGCCCTCAGCGACCTGATCGGCGGGCAGATACCCATCTGCTTCATCAGCCTGCCGCCGGCATTGGCCCAAGCGCAGGCGGGCAAGCTGCGCATGCTGGCCGTCACCACCGCCAAGCGCTGGCCCACTGCTCCGGAAGTTCCCACCCTGGCCGAAACGCTGCCGGGCTTCGAGGCGGTGACCAACTCCTTCATCGTGGCGCCCCCCAAGACGCCCGCTGCCATCGTGGAGCGGCTGGCCGCGGCCTTTCGCAAGGTCTACGAAGACCCGGAGTTGCGCCAGGCCTTCCTGGGCATGGGCGCCACCGTGGAGTTGGTGGCGGCCGATGCGCTGGCTCAACAGATCGCCGCCGAACTCAAGCGCTGGCCCGAACTGTCCCGCAGCATCGGCATCCGGCCGGGCGCTGGCTGACCTCAGTGCTGCTGTGGCTCCTGACCGGCGCGGTGACCCCTGCCAAAGACCTGCGCCAGCCCAAACATCAGCGTGGTCACCCCGATCATGATCGTGGAAATGGCTGCAATGGTCGGATCGATCTGGTCGCGCAGGGCCAGGAACATCTGGCGCGTCAGCGTGGAGTTGGCCCCACCCGAGACGAACAGCGCCAGGATCACTTCGTCAAATGACGTGAGGAATGCCAGTACTGCGGACGAGACCACGGCAAACCGGATCTGCGGCAGCGTGACGGTGAGGAAAGCGCGCGGACGCGAGGCACCCAGGCTGCGCGCCACCATCTCCTGGTTCATGTCGAAGCTCTTGAGCGCCGAAGCCACCACGATCATCACGATAGGCACCGCCAGCATGGTGTGCGCCAGCACCAGGCCCATGAGCGAGTTGTTCAGCTTGACCTTGACATAGACGTAGAACACGCCCACGGCGATCAGGATCACGGGCACGATCATGGGTGTGATGAGCAGCACCTGCAGGGCACGCGCTGCGCGCAGGCGCGAGGCACTCAGCCCGTAAGCGGCGAGGGTGCCAATGGGCGTGGCCAGTAACGAGGTGAGCGCGGCGGCCTTCAGCGAGGTCGCAGTGGCGTCCATCCAGGTGGCCGAAGAGAAGTAATGCTCATACCAGCGCAGCGACCACTTCTTGGGCGGGAACTCCAGGTACTGGGAGGCCGAAAACGACATCGGAATCACGATGAGCGTAGGGATCAGCAAGAAGGCAAGCACGGCCCCCGCCAGTACATAAAGCCACAGCCGTGCGCGGTGCGTGATCTGCGTGGCGCTGGCCGGGCGGTCCAGCCAGCGCACAGGTGTACCCGGACCTTGGGCGCTCATCGGCTGGCCCCGAGCAGCTGCTCCAGGCGCGTCAGGCGCGACGCCAGCCACAGCAAGACCATGGTGGACACCAGCAGCACCACCCCCAGCGAGCTCGCCGCCCCCCAGTTGAAGAAGAGCTCGATGTCGTTGGCAATCTGGTTCGACACCATGATGATCTTGCCGCCACCCAGCACCGCAGGCGTGACGTAGAAGCCCAGGCAGATCACGAACACCAGCAGCGAACCGGCAAACAACCCCGGCAGCGACAGCGGCAGAAACACGGTCCAGAAAGCCCGCGTAGGGCTGGCACCCAGGTTGGCTGCCGCCCTCATGCACTCCTGGTCGATCGAGCGCATGGAGTTCAGCACCGGCAGCACCAGGAAGGGCAGCATGATGTGGACCATGCCGATCAGCGTGCCCGCCATGTTGTGCACCAGGGGCAGCGGCTGGTCCCACCAGCCCAGCTCTATGCCCCAGGTGTTGATCAGCCCGCGCCGCTGCAGCAACACCAGCCAGGCGTAGGTACGCACCAGCAGCGAAGTCCAGAAGGGCAGCATCACCGCGATCAGGCAGAGATTGGCTACCCGCCGCGGCAATTGCGACAGCACGTAAGCCAGAGGGTAGCCCAGCAGGATGCACAGGCCTGTGGTCAGCAGGCTGACCTGAAAGGTGGCGCCGAAGATGCGTGCGTAGGACGGCTGCTCGACCATGCGCCGGTAGTGCATGAGCGACAGGCTGCCGTCGTCGGCCAGGAAGCTCAGGCCGAACAGCCAACCGATGGGCAGCACCATTGTCAACAGCACAAGGGCCAGCGCAGGCCCGCTGAGGCCCAGCAGCTGCCAGTGTTCACGCCGCTCGTCAGCCCTCAGGGCGGCGGCGTTCAGCCCTGCGGGTGCGCCGCCGGGCTGGGCTGAGGTCGTTAGTGCCGCCGATGACACCGGCATGCTCAGCCCGACCCTTCCTCGGGCACCAGCACGGCGTCGCCGGCGTCGAAGTGCAAGATCACCGGCTCGCCGCGCTGCGGTATCCGGTCCAGCGCGCCGGCGCTGGCAATTCCCCGGGCGCTGATGCAGCTGCCGTCCTCGAGTACCGCCTGCACCAGGAAGGTGTCACCCTGGTAGATCACGTCACCCACGCGGGCGGGCAGGGTGTTGGTCCGTGCAGGGCTGCCGCCTGACGTCTGGGCCTCGCCCGGACGGCCTACCCGCACCCGCTCCGGGCGCAACATGAGCCAGGCCTTGCCCGCGTGTGCGCGGACGACCTCGTCCGGCCAGGGCGTGATCTCGATGGCGTGGCCCTGCCAGGCCCAGGCGCCGGCCACGAACTGCACGGGCAGCAGCGAAGACTCGCCGATGAACTCAGCCACAAAGCGGTTGGCGGGTCGGTCGTACAGGGCACGCGGCGTGTCCACCTGCATCAGCCGGCCACTGGCGATGACGGCCACGCGGTCTGACATGGTCAGTGCTTCGCGCTGGTCGTGCGTGACGTACACGGTGGTCATGCCCAGCTCGTCGTGCAGGTGCCGCAACTCGATCTGCATCGATTCACGCAGCTGCTTGTCTAAGGCCGATAGCGGCTCGTCCATCAACAGGATGCGCGGCTCGAAGACGATGGCACGCGCCAGGGCCACCCGCTGGCGCTGCCCGCCAGAGAGCTCGTGCACGCGTCGCCGGCCCAGGCCGGCCAGTCGCACCGTCTCCAGAGCCTTCTCCACGCGCTGTGCCGCCTCGGCCGCTGGTACCTTGCGCAGCTTCAGCGGGTAGGCGATGTTGGCCGCCACGTCCAGGTGCGGAAACAGCGCGTAGTTCTGGAACACCATGCCGATGTCGCGCTTGTGCGGCGCCAGGCGGATGACCTCCTGGTCACCGAAAAGCAGGCTGCCCTGGTCCGGCCGGATGAAGCCGGCCAGCACCATGAGCAGCGTGGTCTTGCCCGAGCCCGAGGGCCCGAGCAGGGTGAGGAACTCGCCGCTTCGGACATCAAGGTCCACGCAGTCCAGCGCGGCCACGCGGCCATAGGCCTTGGCCACCTGGCGGATGGTGATGGGTACCGCGCTGGCGCGACTCACGGGACAGGCTTTCTCATGCGAGGCGCCTGGGCACGCACAGCGCAAGCCACCCTTCGCGCGCGTGCCCGACGTTCAGGCTTGGCACTGGATACGGTCGCAGTCTGCTCACTCGGTCTGCATGTTCTGGTACAGCTCCGCGGCCCGCGCCTCGTTCTTGATGTACCAGTCCAGGTTGATCGGGATCTGCTTGGCCACGTTGTCCGGGTGCGATGGCAGACCCTTGGCGTAGGCCGCGTCGATGATGCCGAGGTCGTAGGCCTTCTTGTTGGTCGGCCCGTAAGTGATGTACTTGGTGAACTCGGCCTGGTAGCCGGGCTTGACGATCTCGGCCAGGAACCTCATCGCCTGTGCCTTGTTGGGCGCATCCTTGGGGATGCCGTAGCAGTCGTAGTCCAGCAGCCCCTGGTTGTAGGTGTAGGCCACCTTGCCACCGTCCTTGGCCACGACATCGAAACGGCCGTTCCAGCCCGTGACCATGTCGACCTCGCCGTCCTTCATCAACTGCGCGTGCTGCGCGCCGGAGGACCACCACACGGCGATGTGCGGCTTGAGTTCCTTGATCTTGCGAATGGCGCGCTCGATGCCACCGGGCGCCGACAACACCTCGTAGACCTTGTTGGGCGGCACACCATCGGCCATCAGCGCCGGCTCCAGCGCGCCGGCAACGCCCTTGCGGTAGGAGCGCTTGCCGGGAAACTTCTTGACATCCCAGAAGTCGGCCCAGCTCTGCGGGCCCTTGTCGCCATAGGTCTTGGAGTTCCACGCCAGCACGGTGGAGAACACATCGCCGCCCACGCAGTACTCACCGGCAAATCCCGGGAAGAAGGACGAGACGTCGATGACCTTGTAGTCCAGCTTCTCCAGCAGGCCTTCAGCCCCGGCCCGCGCCGCGCTGCCCGAGCCGCTGGTCACCACGTCCCAGGTGTTGGCGCCAGCCCTCATCTTCAAACGCAGGTCACCGATACCGCTGTAGGTCTCTTCCTTGACGGTGATCTTCATCGCCTTGGCTGCAGGCTGGAACAGCGCCTTGCTCTGCCCCTCCTGGTAGGCGCCACCAAAGGACACCACGTTGACGGTCTGGGCGCTCGCGGTGGACACCACGGCGGCCAGCAGGGCGCCGGCCAGCGGCGCTGCAAAGACTCTGATCTTCATGTCTCCTCCTCGGGGGGTGATGGGGCTGTTGTGGGTCAAAGGGTTGAGAAGCTGGGCAGCTGCCCAGCGGCGACGAGAGTGGACCGATCAGGTCCTCGAAACAGTGTCGAAACAATGTGGACACCACGGAAGAGCCACTTTGAACGCTGCCCCATACCGCTTTGAAGAGCGGGCATGGGCGTGCTCGGAAAGGCTGGGCAGGATGTGGGGCGCTGATGACAGGTGTGCATGGGGCTTGCTCAGCTCAGGCGGGCTGCCACGCTCTTGACGCGGCAGTAGTTGCGCAAGGCCTCCAGTCCCTTCTCCCGGCCGAAGCCCGAGCGCCGGTTGCCGCCAAAGGGAACCTCGATGCCGCCGGCGAAGTACTCGTTGATGTAGACCTGCCCGGCATCCAGGTCGCGCGCCATGCGGTGGGCCATGGCGAAGTCGCGCGTGTAGACACCTGCGGCCAGAGCGAAGTCGGTGCCGTTGGCCAAGGCGAGGGCCTCGTCCGCGTCGTCGAAGACTTGGACGCACAGCACGGGCCCGAAGATCTCCTGCTGCACGGCCGGATCGTCCGGCGCCAGACCGTCCAGCAGCGTGGGCTCGAAAAACCAGCCGCTACCGCTCGCGGGGTCCGTGGTGGCGCGGCCTCCCGTGACCACATGAACACCGCGCTGGCGGGCACGGTCCACATGGCCGGCAATCCGTGCCACCTGCGCGGCCGAGTTCACCGGCCCGAGCCCCGGGTCGGTCAGCGCATGGCAAAGGCTCAGGCCTTGCGCCCGCACAGTCAAAGCCTCTACGATCTGCGCGTGCAGCGGCCTGGCCACCACCAACCGTGAGCCGGCCGAACAGATCTGCCCGGCGTTCTCGAAGATGGCACCGAACACGCCGTCCACCGCCTGCGGCACATCGGCATCGGCCATCACCACCACGGGGGACTTGCCCCCCAGCTCGAGCAGCACGTGGGTGACATTCGACGCCGCCGCGCGCATCACCTCCATGCCCGTGGGCACCGAACCGGTAAAGGTGATGTGGTCCACCTGTGGGTGCGCCACCAGCGCTGCCCCGGCTTGTGCGCCCGTGCCCGTGACCACGTTGCACACGCCCGGTGGCAGGCCTGCTTCGGTAAGCAACTCGGCCAGCAGCAGCGCCGTGAAGGGCGTGGTCTCGGCCGGCTTGACCACCACCGTGCAGCCGGCCGCCAGGGCCGGTGCCAGCCCGCGGGCCAGCGTGGCCAGGGGATAGTTCCAGGGCACCACCTGGGCGCACACCCCCACGGGTTCTAGCACCGTGTAGGCCAGGTGGTCGACGTCCAGAGGGATGGAGCGGCCCTGCAGCTTGTCGCAGGCACCAGCGTAGTACTCGAAGGTGCGCGCCGCGGAGGCGACGTCACCACGCGCCTCGGCCAGCCGCTTGCCCGCGTCCACGCACTCGACAATGGCCAGTGGTGCCGCATGGGCCCGGATCAGCGCGGCGGTCCGCGCCAGGATGCGGCCGCGCTCGGCTGGGGTGGTGCGGCGCCAGGGCCCGGACAAGGCGCGGCGCGCCGCGGCCACGGCGCAGTCGACATCTTGCGCGTCACCAGCCGCAAAGCGGGCAAAGGCTTGGGCGGTGCTCGGGTCGAAGGACTCCATAGTGGCGCGGGAAATCGCCGGCACACCAGCGCCGTCGATGTAGTGCCCGTCGGGCAGGCCCGGCAGCACGCCGGTGGCCCGCACGCTAGCCACGAGCGCCGCCTCCTGCCCCGCCCCCAGGATAGCTGAGCGGCTCACGTGCGCTCGCTTTGCTGGTAGGCGGCGCGCTCCAGCCAGGCGGGTTCGATCTCGACGCCCCAGCCGGGATCGCAGGGGATGGTGACGTGGCCGTCCACCACGGTATAGGGCGAGCGGCGGAACAGCCCTTCTTGCCAGGGGTAGTAGTCCGGCCCCTCGATGGAGAGCTCCAGGTACTTGCCGGCGTTGGGAATCGCACCCAGCAGGTGCATGGTGAACAGGGTCACCATGGACAAGTTGGCACTGTGCGGCGTGCAGGGAAGCCCCGCCTGCGCAGCCAGCCGGGCCACGCGCAGCGTGCGGGTGATGCCGCCCATGTAGCAGACGTCGGGCTGCACGATGTCCACTGCGCGCATGTCGATCATCTGGCGCCAGGTGGGCATCCAGCAATCCTGCTCGCCGCCGCTGACGTCGATGTCCAGCGCCGCCGTCACGGCCTGGGTCTGCTCGAGTTCCCAGTAGGGGCAGGGCTCTTCGTAGTGGCTGATGCCGTGGTCCTGCAGCAGGTGGCCCACCTCGATGGCGCGCTCCACCGTGAAACAGCTGTTGGCATCCACCATCAGGGCCACCTCAGGGCCGAGGGCGCGCGCCATGGTGGGCACGATCTCCTCGGTGCGGCCGGGCCACTCGTCGACATTGCGTCCGCACTCAGCGCCCACGCGGAACTTGAAGGCATCGAATCCCAGACGATCGCGCAACTCGCACAGGCGCGTGGCCTCGTCACGCGGGGTGATGTCGCGCTTCATCGACGAGGCATAGGCGCGCAGACGCCGTGGTGTGCCGCCCAGCAGTTCGCAAACGCTCTTGCCCTCGAGCTTGCCGCGCAAGTCCCACAAGGCGGTCTCCACTCCACCGATGGCGCGGTACAGCGTGGAGCCCGGGAACTTGTGCTCGCGCTCGAACACATAGTCCACCAGCTCCTCCAGGTCCAGGGCGTCGTGCCCCAGGGCCCAGGGGGCCACCTGGCGGTGCAAGATGGTGCAGGTGATGTCGGCCTGATAGGGCGAGACCTGCCCCCAGCCCTGCGCGCCGTTGTCAGCCGTGACCCGCACGAAGCCGACAAACGGGTCGCTGAACGTCTCGATGCGCTGGATCTTCAAACGGCCCCCTGTTCCTTGTTCCTCGTGGACCATGGCTTCCCGCGCAACGCCTGGCGCGGCACCATGGGCATGGCCACATGATGCGGACAGAAATGGACTGCCCGAAAGGTCCATTTTGAACATTCCGTGATACCGTTTGTACACAGTCCAATCCAAGTATCGGAGGCTCTAGGATGGTCAAGCGCGCGGGCGGGGCGCTGCTCCTGTCAATACGCCTTGAGCACGGCTCCACCAAGCCGGTCAGCACGCAGTTGCACGTAGGCTTGCGTGAACTGATCCTGTCTGGGACCATCGCTCCAGGGCAACGCTTGCCAGCCAGCCGCACACTGGCGCGCGATCTGGCCGTGTCACGCACCACCGTGATCGAAGCCTTTGACCGCCTGACCGCCGAGGGGCTGATCGAGTCGCGGGTCGGCGCGGGCACCTATGTGACCCGAGCTCTTGAAGCACCCCGGCCCATGCCGGCCGCCACCGCCACTGGCCCCGAAGCCGGTGCACCGCGGCTGTCGCAGGCCACCGAGCGCTCGCTCGAGCTCTTCGGCCAGCGTCAGCGCCTGCCCGCCATCCCCCGCGCCTTCACCACGGCGCTGCCCGCCTTTGATGCGTTCCCGATGGCGCAGTGGGCGCGTCTGTCCGCCAAGCACTGGCGGCGCGGCCGTGATGAGGTGATGGGTTACGGTGAGCCCTTCGGCCACCCTGGCCTGCGCCGGGCCATCGCCTCCCACCTGCGTGCCAACCGCGGCATCGTCTGCGACGCCGAGCAGATCTTCATCGTCAGTGGCGCTCAGCAGGCCTTCTCCCTGACAGCATCGCTGCTGTTGAACCCAGGCGATGCGGTCTGGTTCGAGAACCCGGGCGCCATCGGGGCGCGCAACAGCCTTATCGCCGCCGGTGCCGAGTTGCTGCCCGTTCCGGTGGACGCGCAGGGCTTGCGGGTGGAAGACGGCCTGGCGCGCTGCCCTGGCTTTGCACTGGCCTTCGTCACCCCCTCGCACCAGCAACCGCTGGGGGTGGTGATGAGCCTGGAACGACGCTTTGCGCTGCTGCACGCCGCCGAGAAGGCCGGGGCCTGGGTCATCGAGGACGATTACGACGGCGAGTTCTCCTTCGGCGGCGTGCCCCTGCCGACGCTCAAGAGCATCGACACCACGGGCCGGGTCATCTACGTGGGGACCTTCAGCAAGTCGCTGTTTCCCTCCCTGCGCCTGGGCTACCTGTTGGTGCCGCCCTCGCTGGTGGACACGGTCAAGGCCGTGATGAGCCAGCTGTTGCAAGGCGTGCCCACGGTCGTGCAAGCCATCGTGGCCGAGTTCATCGACGAAGGACACTTTTCTTCGCACCTGCGACGCATGCGGCGCATCTATGCCGAGCGGCATGACGCGCTCTGCGCGGCGGCCGGGCGACGCTTGGCCGGACTGCTGGAAGTGGTGCCCAGCCACAGCGGGCTGCACACCATCGCGCGCTTTCAGGCCGCCCTGTCCGAGCAGGACGTGGTCGAGGCCGCACGCCAACGGGCGATCACGGTCTCTCCTATCGCTCGCTTCTCGCTGACGCCGCCCTCAGGCGGCGGCGCCAGCGGCCTGGTCCTGGGCTTCGGAGCCGTCCGCCCGCCTGACATCGAGCAAGGCGTGGAAGTGCTGGGTCAGGTCATGGAGCAACTCTGGGCGGCCCGCCGGCCTACGGCAACGGCAAGGCCTGAGCGCGCTCGGCCTTGAAGTGCTGTTCAGCGGCCGCCGACGTCATTGGCCTTGAAGATTGCCCAAAGTGGACCTGCCCGCTGCGGGCCCGCGTATGTCAACCTCCTCGGCGGGGGGCCTCCTCCGCAGGAGGCCCTGCGAGCTGTCCCCCCCCAGAGTCGCCCCCTGCGGGCCAGCCTTCGCCTTTGAAGTGAACACTTTCGACTACATCATCGTGGGAGCCGGCACTGCCGGGTGCGTGCTGGCAGCGCGGCTGACTGCCAATGGCCGCCACAAGGTACTGCTTCTGGAGGCCGGCCCCAGCGACAAGCGCTTCTTCGTGCGCATGCCCATCGGCTACGGCCGCTGCTTCTACGACCCGACCATCAACTGGATGTACCGCACCGAGCCCGAGGCCGCACTCGGTGGGCGCCGCGGCTACTGGCCGCGCGGCAAGCTGCTGGGGGGCTCGGGCACCATCAACGCCATGGTGGCGCTGCGCGGCCAACCCGCAGACTTCGAGGAGTGGGCTGCGCTGGGCAACCCGGGTTGGGGATGGCGCGACGTGCTGCCCTACTTCCGCAAGCTCGAGGACAGCCCCTTCGGCCCGAGCGCCGAGCGCGGCAGCGGCGGGCCGATGAAGGTGGCAGACGTCAGCGCCCAGACACACCCGCTGTGCCACGCGTTCCTGCAGGCCTGCGAGGAAGCCGGCCTGCCCCGCAGCGCCGACCTCAACGGCGCGAACGCCGAGGGCGTGTCGCACTACCAGATCAGCGTGCACCAAGGGCGGCGGGTCTCTACCGCCACCGCCTACCTGCGCCCGGCCAAGGAGCGCGCGCAACTGCAGGTGCAAACGCTGGCGCAGGTGCAGCGCATCGGCTTCGAGGGGCGCCGTGCCACGCAGGTCCACTACACGGTGGGCGGCGAGTTGCGGCAGGCGCGCGCTGCGCGCGAAGTCATCCTGTGCGCCGGCGCCATCAACACGCCGCAGTTGCTGCAGTTGTCTGGGGTGGGGCCGGCGCCGCATCTCTCGGCCCTGGGTATCGCGGTGGTGCATGACAGCCCGGCAGTGGGCCGCCATCTGCAGGACCACCTGTGCATCGACCACCTGTACCGGGCCCGCGTGCCGACCCTCAATGAACAGCTGCGCCCCTGGCACGGTAAGCTCCGCGTGGGCCTGAAGTACCTGATGAGCCGACAAGGCCCGCTGGCCCTGTCGGTCAACCAGGCTGGCGGTTTCGTACGCTCTCGCCCAGGACTTTCCAGGCCCGACCTGCAGTTGTACTTCTCGCCGCTGTCCTATACCCGCTCACCGCCGGGAAAGCGGCCGCTGATGAACCCCGACCCCTTCCCCGGCTTCATGCTCAGCGCTCAGCCCTGCCGGCCAGGCAGCCGTGGCCATGTGGAACTGCGTTCGCCCGACCCGCTGCAAGCACCGCGCATCGTGCCCAATTCACTGTCCGATCCGAAGGACCTCGAAGAGCTGCTGCACGGCGCGGCCTTGCTTCGGCGCCTGGCGGCCTCGCCAGCCCTGGCTGGTCTGGTGGCGCAGGAGATGCAGCCCGGGCCCGCAGTGCAAACGCGCGAGCAGATGATCGAGGACATCCGCGCCCGGTGCTCCACGGTATTTCACCCGGTCAGCACCTGCCGCATGGGGCCGGACCCGGCGCAGTCGGTCGTCGACCACCGGCTGCGCGTGCACGGCCTGACCGGCCTGCGCATCGTGGACGCCTCGGTCTTCCCCACCGTCACCTCGGGCAACACCAACATGCCCGTGGTCATGGTGGCCGAAAAGGCGGCAGATCTCCTGCTCGAGGACGCGACGCTGAATCCATGAGCCCATGAATCCATGACCCCGCCCACACCCCCCCAACCCACGCATGACGGCCCCCTGGGCGCCCCCTTCACCGCTGACGCCAAGCTGCAGCCCTACTGGTGGGAGACCACGCCGCGTCCGGCGCTGCCCAGCCTGCCCGCCCCCGCCGAGGTGGATGTGGCCGTCATCGGCTCGGGCTACACCGGGCTGCAGGCCGCGCTGCAGACCGCGCGCGGCGGGCGACACACGGCGGTCTTCGATGCCGAGGACGCCGGCTGGGGCTGCAGTTCACGCAATGGCGGCCAGGTCTCCACCAGCGTCAAGCCCACGTTGGACACGCTGACGCGCCGCCACGGGCAGCAGAAGGCCCAGGACATCCTGGCCGAGGGCCGGCAGTCGCTGGCCTACCTGGGGGAATTCGTGCAGCGCGAGAGCATCGACTGCAGCTTCGGCGTGGTGGGACGCTTCCACGCCGCCCACAACGAGGCGCAGTTTCGCCAGCTCGAGCGCAAGGTCGAGCACCGCGCCCCGGGCCCCGGCGTAGATGCCTACCTGGTGCCCCGCTCGGAGCAGCGCGCGGAGATCGGCACCGACAGCTACTACGGCGGCGTGGTCTACACGCGGCACGCCAGCGTCGACCCGGCGCGCTACCACCAGGGGTTGCTCCAGCGCGTGCAGGCCGCCGGCGCCCAGGTGCTGCCCCGCTGTCCGGTACTGGGCCTGGAGCGCGACGGTGCGAGGTTCAAGCTCACCACGGCGCGCGGAACCACCCTGGCGCGCGACGTGGTGGTGGCCACCAACGGCTACACCGGAACACTGACGCCCTGGCTGCGCCGGCGTGTCATTCCGATCGGCAGCTACATCATCGCCACCGAGGAGATGCCGCGGGAACAGGTGGCGGCTCTCATTCCGCACAACCGCATCGTCAGCGACACGCGCAAGGTCGTTTTCTACTACCGCGCCTCGCCCGACCAGCGACGCATCGTCTTCGGCGGCCGGGTGTCCTTCAACGAAACCGATCCACGCGTCAGCGGGCCCATCCTCTACCGCGACTTGGTGGGCATCTTTCCGGCCTTGGCCTCGGTGCGCATCAGCCACTCCTGGTGCGGCTTCGTGGCCTACACCTTCGACGAGATGATGCATCTGGGCCGCCATGAAGGCATCCACTACGCCATGGGCTACTGCGGCTCGGGCGTGGGCATGGGCAGCTACCTGGGCATGCGCATCGGGCAGCAGGTGCTGGGGCTGGCGGAGGGGCGAACGGCCTTCGACGGCCTGGCCTTCCCCACCCGCCCTCTGTACACGGGCAAGCCCTGGTTCCTGGCCCCCAGCATCCGCTACTACCGCTGGCGCGACCGCATGCCATGGTGAGTGCCAACCCCTCGTTCGAGGCCTTGGCGCCTCTGCCCCTGATGCCTGAAAGCCAGCGCAAGCGGGTGGTCGTCGTTGGGGCGGGCATCGTCGGCATGTCCTGCGCGCTGTGGCTGCAGCGCGCCGGGCACGCCGTGACGGTGTGCGACCCCACGCCGCCGCTGCCGGGCGTGGGCTACGAGGCGGCCGCGAGCTTTGGCAACTCCTGCACCATCGCCTACGGCGCCGTGCTGCCCGTGGCCATGCCCGGCATCACCGCCGCAGTGCCGCGCATGCTGAGCAACCGCGACGGCCCGCTGTCGCTGTTCTGGGGCGATGTGCCGGGCCTGCTGCCCTGGCTGTGGTCCTTCATCCGGGCCAGCCGGCCCAGCGAGGTACAGCGCATCACAGCCGTGCTGGGACAGCTCATCCGCCTGACCGCCGCAGGCCTGGAGCCCCTCATCGAGCAGGCCGGGCTTAAGGCCCGGGTGCGGCGCACGGGCTGCCTGTACCTGTACCGCACGGCGGCACAGTTCGAGGCGGCGCAGGCCAACTTGCAGATGCGGGCCGAGCAGGGCGTGCGCATGCAGGTCCTGCCGGCGGCGCAACTGCGCGAGGAGGAGCCGGGCCTGAAGCCCGACTACGCGAAGGCCGTGCGCTTTCTGGACACCTGCAGCCTGGACGACCCGCACCACTTCATGATGGATCTGGCCCAGGATTTCCAGCGCCGGGGCGGCACCGTGGTGCAAGCCTTGGTGGAGGCGGTGACCCGTCAGGGCGCCACCCGGGTGGCCATGGCGGGCGGGCAGGCCGTCGCCCAGGGTGACCTGATCGTGATCGCCGCCGGGGCCCACTCCGGCCGGCTTGCCGCCGGCCTGGGCGACCACATCCGGCTGGACGCCGAGCGGGGCTACCACGTGATGTTCCCTCAAGACGGCCACCGGCTGAACTCCCCGGTGTGCGACCCCGAGTTCGGCTTCTACCTCACCCCCCTGGGCGAGGGATTGCGGGCGGCGGGCACGGTCGAACTCGGCGGACTGGACAAACCGATGCGGCCGCACCGCACCGCGATGATCGAACGCGTGAGCCGCCGCCTCATCAAGGACCTCGGCCCCGCAGGGCGCACGTGGCTGGGCTTTCGCCCTTCCATGCCCGACTCGCTGCCCGTCATCGGCACTTCCCCCAGCGACCCGCAAGTGATCCACGCCTTCGGCCATGGGCACGTGGGCCTGACGTTGGGCGGCATCACCGGCCGGCTGGTGGCTGAACTGGCCAGCGGCCTGCCGAGTTCGATGGACCTCACGCCTTTCGCAACGCACAGGTTCTGAAGGCGGACGCGACGCTGGTGATGCACAACACCCGCGAGTGCCAGCGTGTCCACAGATGGGGCATGGAGGATGGGGGCCGCGCCGTCATGATCGTGGCGCTTGCCGCGTCGCCGCTGGACGGCATCAGGGCATGAGGCAGACCGGCCCAGGCAGACTTCGCAGTCCAAGCTTCTGAACACCAGGCAGAGCCCGCCCGGGCTGTTCATCAGCCAAACCAGCCCCCCATGGAAAGCGCCTTCCTCGCAGACATCTCCGCCAATCCGGCCAACCGGGCGATCCTCTCGCGGTGGCAGCGCCTGCAGCTGCCCGACATGTGGCTGGTGGCCGGCTGCCTGTTCCAGACCGTCTGGAACATCCAGTCTGGCAGGCCACCTGCCGCAGACATCAAGGACTACGACATCTTCTACTTCGACGCGGCAGACCTCACCAAGGCCAGCGAGGAGCACGCGCAGCAGCATGCCGACGCGGTCCTGAGTGATCTGGGCGTCACGGTGGAGGTAGCCAACCAGGTTCGGGTTCATCTCTGGTATCCAGACCACTTCGGGCATCCCTACGACCCGTTGGGCTCCTCGGAGGACGGGGTCAAGCGCTTCCTCGTCAAGGAGACCTGCGTGGCGGTCCGACCGGGGCAATGCCTCGCTCCCTACGGCCTGACAGGCCTCTACAAAGGCACTCTCACGGCCAATCCGCTGGTGCCGCATGTCCATCTCTTCGAGCGCAAAGTCGCCAGTTATCGCGCACGCTGGCCGTGGCTTACCCTTGTCAACGGCGCCTGAAAACCTCGTGGCGCCGCACATGGAAATCCGGACCCCTCGTCTCTTGCTGCGCCAGTGGCGGGACGAGGACCGCGAGCCCTCTGCAGCACTGAACACTGATCCGGAGGTGATGAGGTACTTTCCTGGTTTACAGGACCGCGCCGCTTCTGACCGCAGCATTGATGCCTGGTCAGCCGAGATTCGTGAGCGTGGTTGGAGCAACTGGGCCGTTGAGGTGGTCGATACCTGCAGCTTCATCGGCTTCATCGGGCTCTCTGTCCCCAGGCGTGCGCTACCCTTCATGCCTTGCGTTGAACTTGGGTACCGACTCGCCAAAAGGTTCTGGCGCCAGGGGCTTGCCACCGAGGGCGCAAGAGCAGCACTGGCGGCGGGCTTCACGCAGTTGGGTCTCGAGGAGATCGTTTCATTCACAGCACTGCTGAACGAGCCATCACAGGCGGTCATGCGACGCATCGGCTTGGTGAACACAGGCGAGGACTTCAAGCACCCCGCTCTCCCCCCAGGACATCCGTTGCGACCGCATGTCCTCTACAAGATCAGGCGCTCCGCCTGGAGCGCGACGAACAACGACGCCCGCTGACGTCGGGCAGTGTGAAACCCATAACCGGGCGTGACGCCCCTTGTTCATGAACCGACGACTCATCAGCTCCGGCTCTCCCTTCGAAGAGAAGATTGCGTACTCCCGCGCAGTCGTTCAAGGCGAATGGATCTTTGTGTCCGGCACGACAGGTTTCGACTACTCGACCATGAGCATCTCGCCAAGGATCGAAGACCAGGCCAGGCAGTGCATGGAAAACATCAAGAACGCGCTATTGCAAGCGAATGCGCAGCTCTCGGATGTGGTGAGGGTCCACTACATCCTGCCAAACGGCCAGGACTTCGAGCGGTGCTGGCCCGTGTTGCGCGAGTACTTCGCAAGCGTGCGACCCGCCGCAACCATGATGAGTGCAGCGCTTCTGGACCCTCGGATGCTCATCGAGATCGAGGTCACGGCTTTGCGTCAAGCCGCACCGCCGAGCGACGGCGCTGCCTGACCGTTTCCCCAAGGTCGCCACATCATCACCTCCCAGGAGAAGTGTCATGCCTCAGGAACTCGAAGGCGGCTGCCTCTGCGGGCGCGTACGGTTTCGCACCACCCAGGCGCCGATGCGAACGATCGCCTGCCACTGCACCTTCTGCCAGAAGGTCACGGGCTCGGCCTACTTCGCCGAATCGATGTTCGCGATGGACGCCGTGCAGTTCAACAGCGGCGAGTTGAAAAGCTACGAGCATGTGTCGGACGGCAGCCGCCAGAAGGTCTACGTCCATTTCTGCCCAACCTGCGGCACCACGGTCTCGCTCACCTTCGACCGCTGGCCTGAGGTGCGGGGCATCGCGCGCGGTTGCTACGACATGCCGAACGCGGTCGAAGTTTCAAGCCACATCTGGACGCGGTCAGCCCAAAGCGGCACCGCACTGCCCGCGGGCGTGGACTGCTTTGCGAAGGCCAGGGCCACCTTGGATGGCGTGGCCGAGCCAGCCGTCAGGCATGCTTCGCCCGTCATGGTGCAGGCCGGCCATGGCACTTGACCCCTTGCGCAACCCGGCGCTCCAGGCGCCGCTACAGGCACCGCTGTGCCCCATCTGTGGCAAGCCCAACGACTGTGCCGTCTCCGCAGCAGGCCGATTTGATGTGGACTGCTGGTGCCAGGACGCCCGGTTCTCTACAGCGCTGCTCGATGCGGTGCCGTCCGAGCTGAAGGGGAGGGCCTGCATTTGTCGTTCCTGCGCGCAAGGCAAGGTTGAAGCAGCCTCAAGGCCTGATTGTTAATACAATCAGGGCGTGCGAATCGAATTCGATCCCGCTAAAGACGAGCGTAACTTCCGCGAGCGCGGCCTGAGCTTCGAGCGAGCGGCGGAATTCGATTTCGCGAACGCACGGGTCGGTGTGGACAGCCGCAAGGTGTACCCCGAGACGCGTTACGTTGCCATAGGCCCGATCGACGGCAGACTGCATGTGCTTTGTTTCACACCGGTCCCCGGTGGCATTCGCGTCATCAGCTTGCGCAAGGCCAACTCCCGAGAGGTCAAAACCCATGAACAAGCATCCACCACTGACTGACGCACAAGGCGAAGTCCGCGAATTGACAGCCGCTGACCTGGCCAAGTTCAAATCGGCCAAGGAAGCACTGCCCGCTGGGTTGTACGAGAACTTGATCAGAGCAAACAAGCGCGCCGGCGTCCGCGGGCCGCAGAAGGCGCCGCTGAAGAAGCCCACCACCATTCGGTTCGATGCAGAAGTGCTGGCCGCGCTGAAGGCCACCGGCGACGGCTGGCAGACGCGCGTCAACGAGATGGTGCGTGCGTCCTTGCGGATGGCGGGGCGGATGTAGAGATGAACTGCGGCAGGCTCGGCCAAGTCAGCGTCGAAGCTGCCATAGCAGCTCAGGTCAGAAAGGGTTGGGCCAATACCTAGATCTTTACCGAGAGCATCACGCCAAAAGTATCCTGCCCGCTGAGGACGGTTGTCACCCCTCGTACCGCCGCCCCGCCTCAAGCAGCTCGGGAGTCCCGATCACCCCATTGAGCTGATCGAAGTCCAGCATGCGGTCACGCATGGGCGCGGTGGTGCGGTGAGTGTGCAGGCTGGCGTAGTAGCGCTGCAGGGTGTGGGCCACGGCGCGGGCTGTGCCGCCGGGGAAGATGACGATGCGGTAGCCGATGGCGCCCAGTTCGTCGGCGCTCTGGATGGGTGTTTTGCCGCCTTCCACCATGTTGGCCAGCATGGGGATGCGACCGGCAAAGCGGCCGCAGGCGGTGGCCATCTGCTCGGGGCTGCGCACGGCCTCGACGAACAGGGCGTCCACGCCGCAAGCGAGGTAGGCCTCGGCGCGGTCGAGCGCGGCGTCGAAGCCTTCCACGGCGACGGCGTCGGTACGGGCAAGGATGAGTGTCTGCTCACTTCTGCGGGCGTCCAGGGCGGCCTTGAGCTTGCCGCACATCTCGGCCACGGGCACCACGCCCTTGCCGTCCAGATGGCCGCAGCGCTTGGGGAAGGTCTGGTCTTCCAGCTGGATCATGGCCGCGCCCGCGCGCTCGAAGGCGCGCACGGTGCGCTGGGTGTTCAGGGCGTTGCCGAAGCCGGTGTCGGCGTCCACGATCACCGGCGTGCGCACGCGCTCGGTGATGCGCGCCAGCGTGTCGGCTACCTCGGTGGCGGTGGTCAGGCCGATGTCCGAGCGCGCCAGGCGCGTGTAGGCGATGGAAGCACCCGACAGGTACAGAGCCTCAAAGCCGGCCTGCTCGGCCACGAGCGCGGTCAGCGCGTCGTAGATGCCGGGGGCGAGAACTGGGGTGGGCTGGGTGAGGCGGGTTTTGAGGGACATGTCTGCAGAGGCCTGGTCGACGTTGGGTGGGGTTCGCGGCAGGGCTTCGACAGGCTCAGCCCGAACGGAGGTTTGAAAACGGAGGTCTTGAAAAGGGGGTTTGGAGATTGTTCAAGGCAGGTGGGCATCAACTCTGTATCGGTCCTGTATAGGTCCTGTATCAGCCCTCTTCCAGGCGACCTTTCGGGGCGAAAAGCATCTCGGCCACCGTCCCCCCAGCCAACCAACCACCGCCCACGGCGCTGAGCAGGCCGTTGCCGGTGAGGTAGCCCCAGACCTCGTTGCCGGATACCCCGCGCGCGGCGCCGCCGGCCGCCAGCAGGTTGGGCAGGGGGGTGCCGTCTTCGCGCAGCACACGGCATTGCGCGTCGATGTCCAGGCCGCCCTGGGTGTGGAACAAGGAGCCCGTGACCTTCACGGCGTGGAAGGGGGCGCTGAGCGGGCGCTTGATGTGGCGGCCGAAGGCGTCGGTGGTGCCGGGCTGCAGGGCCGCCAGCGTGGCGCGCAGCGCGGCGACCTCGCAGCCGATGTGGCCGGCCAGCGCGGCCTCGTCGGCAAAGCTGCGCAGGGCGCCGTTCTTCTGCGCCTCCACGAAGTCCGGAAAGGTCTGCAGCAGTTCCAGGATGGGCGCGTCGAACACGTTCCAGGCGATGCCGCCGGGCTGGGCCAGCACCTCCACCGCGGCCTCGGAGTAGCCGTGGTTTTCGTTGTGGAAGCGCTGCCCGCGGGCGTTGATCTGCACGCCGCCTTCCATCATGGCGGCCCAGGTCATGAGCGCGCCCTGCGGGATGATCCACGAGCCGTGACCCTGGTAGCCACCCAGGTCGGCCAGGCGCGCGCCCAGACGGCGGCCCCAGGCGATGGCGCTGCCGTCGTTGCCCACATGCCCGCCAAACGTGGCCTCGGCCATGGCCGGCAGCAGTTCGCGCACCAGGGCCGGGTTGCCGCCGTAGCCGTTGCAGGCCAGGATGAGGGCGTCGCAGGCCAGGTGCTCCACCGTGCCGTCGGGGCGCTGGTAACCCACGCCGATGATGCGGTCGTCCGCTGAGGACTCGTCCACCCAGATTTCGCGCACCAGGGCCTCGGTCAGCACGTCCACGCCGCGCGCCGCCGCCACGCGGCCCAGGGCTGCGAGCAGCGCCGCGCCCGTGCGCTCGGGCACGCAGTGGATGCGGTGCACGCTGTGGCCGGGGTAAAGCCAGGTGTCCGCCACCTCGAAGGTGATGCCGTGCGCCTCCAGCGCGTCGATGGCCTGGCGCACGCCCTCGGTGTAGGCCACCACCAGGTGCGGCGCGGCCTGGCCGTGGCTCTTGGTCTCGATCTCGCGGCGGAACAGCGCCAGCGAATCCGGGATGCCGCGGGACTTCTGCAGCCGCGTCTCGGCCGCCGGGATGAAACCCGAGGACAAGGCGGTGGAGCCGCCAGGCACGGCGTCGCGCTCCAGCACCACGCACTCAATGCCGGCGTCACGCAGGCGGATGCCGGCCGTCATGCCGCAGGCACCGCCGCCCACGATCACCGCCGGCACATGGGGCGTGTCCGCTGGCATGGCGACGGCGCAGACCACGCGCGCCGGGTGCTGCGCGATAGCGGGGCTGTCGGGCGGCAGGGCCGAGGGCGCGGACCCGGCGGCGGGGGCATGAACAAGAGGTGAGGTCATTTCTTCAGACTCGGTGGGCAGGGGTCGGCCGTGCGAAGCGCTCGTCTGCTTCAGCCGGACTGGTCGGCCACGGCAGCCGGCTCGGCGCGCGTTTTCTGCTTCGCCAGACGCCGGCGCAACTGGTTCAGCAGTCCGCCAGCTTCCACCATCTCCAGCAGAAAGCCGGGGATGGGCTCGCAGCGCAGCACCTCGCCTTGCGCGGTGGTCACGGTCAGCGCCTGCAGGTCCAGCGCGATGTGTTCGCCCTCGCGCAGACGCGCCGCGTCAGGGCAGGTCAGCAACAGCAGGCCCAGGTTGAAGGCGTTGCGGAAGAACAGGCCGGAGAACGACGGCGCGATCACCGCGCGCACGCCCAGTTGCACCAGGGCGCCCGCAGCTTGCTCACGCGAGGAGCCGATGCCGAAGTTGGGCCCGGCGGCGATGACGTCGCCGCGCTGCACCTGGGGCGCGAACTCGGCGCGCACGCCCTCCAGGCAATGCGGCGCGATGCCTTCGATGCCCAGCTTCATGTAGGCGCCGGGGGCGAGCTGGTCGGTGTCGATATCGGCGCCGAAGGCCCAGACGCGGTGGTGCGACACGGACAGCGCGCCTGCCGCTTCTGACGCGGCAGGCCCCTGCCCGCCATCGGGGGAAGACGAAACGCCATTCACGCCATCACCTCCCGCGGGTCGGTGATGCGCCCGCGCAGGGCCGACGCGGCCACCGTGTAGGGCGAGGCCAGGTACACCTGGGCGGTGGCCGAGCCCATGCGGCCCTTGAAGTTGCGCGCGGTGGTGGCGATGACGGTGGCGCCTTCGGGAATGCTGCCGCCATAGCCCGAGCAGGCACCGCAGGCGGTAGGCAGCAGCTCGGCCCCGGCCTCGCGCAGCACGCGCATCACGCCTTCGTCTTCTGCCTGGGCCTGGTCGCGCAGGCTGGCCGGGGCCACCATCAGGCGCACGCCCGGGGCCACGCGCTGCCCGCGCAGCACCTGGGCCGCCGCCCGCAGGTCGTCAATCTTGGCGCCTGTGCAGGCGCCGATGTAGGCCACCTGCACGTCCACGCCCGCCAGCGCCCCCACGCCGTGGGTGTTGGCCGGGCTGTGCGGTGCGGCCACCTGCGGCTCCAGCGCGCTGGCGTCCAGGCGCAAGGTCTGCAGCGCCGGGCCCTCGGGCACGTCTTCGTCGGTGCGCCAACCTTCGGCCGACGCGTCCTGCACCCCCACCCCGCGCAGCCATTCCAGCGTGGTGTCGTCAGGGGCGATGAGGCCGGTCTGCGCGCCCATCTCGGCGCTCAGATTGGCCATGGTCATCCGCTCGGGCATGGACAGCGCCCGCACCGCCGGGCCGGCGAACTCCACCGCCTGGT
>JBAXYD010000055.1:0-27564 GCA_037127635.1 Betaproteobacteria bacterium
CCAACCCGCTGGAGCGGCTCAATGCCGAGATCAAGCGCCGAACCAACGTCGTGGGTATCTTCCCCAACGACGCGGCCATCACCCGCTTGGTCGGCGCCATGCTGCTGGAGCAAAGGCGCCGTCACTTCGCGCGTGGGCCTGTGACTTTGCCTGTGGCGGCTGCCGTGTCCCAGGGGGCACGGGCCTTGAGGGTGCGGCGAAGCCGCTCCGTGGGGGCGGGCGGCCTGTCAAGCATGGCCTGGAACGCAGCGAAGTCCTTCGCTTCAAGCGCGAAGTAGGTCTGGGCGCGACCACACAGATGACCGGCGCGACGGATGGCAGGGACAGCCCACCTGCTTTCGATGATCCATGAGGTCTCGCGCGCCGCTATTCGTCCCCATTCAGGACCTCACCGCTGGCATCACAACCGTGGCTGGTGGACGCACGACCGTCAATTGCACGTCGGCCGTGGTGTCGAGCCGCTCCAGGATTCTGATCAGGCGGTCGATGGTGAAGCGGCCCACATCCGCGTTGCGGATGCGAGAGAAGTCGGCTGCAGCGATACCGGTGCGCACTTCCGCCTTGCGCACGGTGAGGCCGCCAGCGTCTAGGGCCTTGATGATCTCGGCGGCCAGGACAGCCTTGGCCTGGTGCACGTGCGCGTTGGGGTAGTCAAGATCAGCGAAAACGTTCCCACTGCCGTGGACTACTTCGAGGGGTTCGGTGGTCTTGCTCATCGCAGTTGCTCCTTCAGGCGCCTGATCCGGTCCTTGACCAGTTCGATCTCATGTTTCGGGCTCTTGGTATCTGCATTTTTTGCTGTCCCCTTCCCCTATGTTGTCAAATTTGACTACATAAGGCAAGGGAAAGTTCTTCCTGCATGCATGTCTACATCTTCTGGCCCTGTATGTCCCCGTGTCCGTGGCAGCGCCCCGCTTGAAGCAGATGCGTCATGGCCCCCGTCGTGGTTGCCAGCGGCGCGGCCTCAAGTTGTTGCCTTCAGCCACAGAAGAGCTTGGCGACTTCGAAGCACCGCGCCACGAGCGTCTGAGCAAGCAGCCCCTCGGGTACGCAGTCAGTAAACTTGATTGAACTGCGCAGGTCATCCGCATCCGGCCGGGAAAGACTCACTGCTCAGCCGAGACAGCAACCAGTTCCAGCCTTACGACTGAGGACGGTTGATGTCTTCGGGCCGCCTTCTTGTCATGGGTTCCTGACTGCAGGCTCGGCCAGACGCTCAGCCGTAGGCGTACCAGAGTGCCGCGAAGAAGTGGCACACGCTGCCACCCAGCACGAAGAGGTGCCACACAAAGTGCGAGTAGCGCACCTTGTTGTCCAGCAAGAAGACGAAGGCTCCCAGCGTGTAGCTCAGGCCTCCGGCCACCAGCAACGTCAGGCCCGCTGCGGGAAGCCTGGCCACCAGCGGCCCGGCGGCAAACACCACCACCCAGCCCATGGCCAGGTACAGGCCGGTCGACACCAGGCGGTGTCTGAGTCGGTTCAACAGCTTGATGGCCACCCCGAACGCGGCGGAGGCCCACACGGCGATAAGGAGCGTCACCCCCGGGCCGGTGTGCAGCACACCCAGCGTGAAGGGCGTGTAGCTGCCGGCGATGAAGACGTAGATCGCGGCATGGTCCAGCCGCAGCAGAACGGCCTTGGCGCGGCCGCCCCACAGACGGTGGGGCAGGGCGTGGTACAGCGTGGAGACGCTGTAAAGCAGGATCATCGACACGGCAAAGACGGCCGCAGCCACCACGTCGGCCACGCCGCCGTGTGCTGCGGCGCGCGTCACCAGTACGGGCAGGGCCGCCACGGCCAGCAACGTGCCCAGGCCGTGGCTGATGGCGTTGGCAAGCTCCTCGCCCAGGGTCTGATCGCGATCTGCCGATGCGGTGAGTATGGAGGCGGGCTGGATCATGGGGGGGCAGGGGTTGCAGGTGAGACGGGCCGAGCATGCCCGCCTCAGATGACACAGCGTAGCGCGGGGCCGGGCTCGGTCGTTGCGTATGCGAAATAACGTACGCTTGCGGGCATCATCACCCAGATGTGAGGGCGTCTGGCCCGAGTGCATGACCGCCAAATCTTGGTACCACTTCTGTAAACCCTGGAATCGAATGGAAGCGGCATGACCAAGCCCGGAGTCTGTTTGGTCGTCGGCGCTGGCGACGCCACAGGTGGCGCGGTGGCAAGGCGCTTCGCCCGTGAGGGCCTTGTCGTCTGTGCCACCCGCAGGACACTGGACCCATTGCAACCCCTGCTCGCCCAGATCCGCGATGCCGAGGGCATGGCGTTCGGTTTCGGATCCGATGCCCGCAAAGAGGAAGAGGTGGTGCCACTGATCGACCACATCGAATCGAACATCGGTCCGATCGAGCTCGCGAGTTGGGGCCCATGGGGATCCATGTGGCGCACACCATCATCGACGGGGCCATCGACACAGAATTCATCCGGACGCTTTTCCCGGAACGCTACGCCTTGAAGGATCAGGGCGGCGTGCTCAACCCGGCTCACATTGCCGATGCCTACTGGATGCTGCACCAGCAACCCAGGGACGCCTGGACGCATGAACTCGATCTGCGGCCCTACATGGAAAAGTTTTGATACGACCGAAAGGGATGCCTCATGGCCAAGACATTCGACTACTTCTTCGACTTCGGAAGCCTGGCCTCCTACCTGGCGCATACCCAGTTGGACAAGATCAGGGCCGAAACCGGCGCAAGCCCCGTCTACCTTCCCATGCTGCTGGGCGCCGTCTTCAAGGCCACGGGAAATGCCTCGCCGGTCGCTGTGCCTGCAAAGGGCCGCTACATCTTCACCGACTTCAGTCGCTTCGCAGACGCCTATGGCGTTCGGCTCAACATCAATCCCTACTTCCCGATCATCACCACGACCCTGATGCGCATGCTCACGGGCTTGCAGATGCGGTCTGATGCCCGCATGCACGAGTTCATGGATGTGGTGTTCGAGGCCATCTGGGTCGATACCCTCAATATGAACGACGCGCAGGTGCTGGATGGTGTGCTCAAGAGCGCGCACTTCGATCCGGTCGAGTTGCACCAGCTTGCCAACGAGCAGCCCACGAAAGACCGCCTCAAGGAGGTCACGACGCAGGCCGTCGAGCGGGGTGTCTTCGGCGCTCCCACCTTCTTTGTGGGCGAGCAGATGTTCTGGGGTCAAGACCGCATCGAGCAACTCAAGGCCGCACTCAAGGTCTGAACCGGGAATGCCGCCACCTTGGCAAGCGCCACCGCCATCGCTATCGACATCGTCATCGCCCGCACCACAGCGCGCGATTGAGACACACCCTTCTTGAGTGCGCCTCGCGTCAGGTTGATTCCAGCGCTTGCATCTGCACGGCCATCCCGCTGAGCACGGCATTGCCCGACACCGGGTCTCGAACGCCCTCGTCGAGCAGTGCGTTCAGGTTGGCACCGGGGCGAGCCGAGGCCAGACTCAGGCGGGTGCCTGGGAGGTCGTGCCCCCAGCCATGCGGCACGCTGACCACACCGGGCATCATCTCTGGGCTGCACTGCACCAGCACGTCGATGCTGCGTGTACCGCGCGACGTGTGGCTGTGCATGCGTGCCAGTGAGCCGTCACGCAGGCCCAGGCGTTGCGCGTCCCGTGGATGGACCAGCGCTGTGCAGCGCATCGGGCCCTTGGCCAGGACGGGCAGGTTGTGCATCCAGCTGTTGTTGGACCGGACGTCGCGCCGCCCGATCACCACCAAGGGGGCCGGGGTGTGCGCCATGTCGGCTTGGCAACGCCGCAGGTCGTCCAGCAGCAGGCTGGGCGCCAGTTCGATGCAGCCCGAGGGTGTTCGCAAAAGCTCGGGTATGCGGGGCGCCAAGGGGCCGAGGTCGATGCCGCCGCCTGCGGTGGCGGCCTGCACGCGCTCCAGCGTCAGCCCCTCCGGCACCTGGCCGAAGCCATCGCCATACGGGCCGCTGCGCAGGGCCACCTCCAGCAACCGGTCCGGCCCGCGCAGCCCGGAGGTGGCCGCCAGCACGGCTTCGGCGCGGGGGCCGAACTGGCGCCGTACGTCCTCACTGAAAAACTCGTCGTCCAGCTGGTCGGCGCTGGCCGAATGGCTGCGGTTTCCTGCAATGGCCGTCAGCCGCAGCAGGGTCTCCCACTCGGCCGGCTGTCCTGGCGCACGCTCAAACACCGAGGGGCTGTAGCGCGCATGGTTTCGCCAGGACAGCTGCGGAAACGGCATGTCGTAGTGCATGTCCTCCAGGGGTGAGGGCGCCGGCAGCACCACATCCGCATGGCGCGTGGTCTCGTTCAGGTAGATGTCCATGCTGACCATGAAGTCCAGGCTGTCCAGCGCAGCGGCCAGACGCTGGCCATGGGGAGCCGACAAGACGGGATTGGTGCCAATGGTCAGCAGGGCACGGATCTGGCCGGGGCCCGGCGTCTCGATCTCCTCGGCCAGACAGACCATGGGCAGCTCACCCATCACCTCGGGCGCGGCGCTCACACGGCTGGTATGTCGTGCCATGGGCACGCCACGGCCCACGCCGGGCTGGCCCGCGGTGTTGGCGGCGAAGGCGGCCGCCTTGGGGAACATCGCGCCACCGGGTTCGTCCAGATGACCGGTGAGGATATTGACCACGTCCACCAGCCATGTGGCCAGGCTGCCATACAACTGCGTGCAGCTGCCGATGCGCGCATAGAGACTGGCGCGCGGCGTCATCGCCAGGTCCCTTGCCAGGCTGCGGATGCTGGCCGCGTCCAGTCCGCAGCGCGCCGCCACGGCCTCGGGCGAAAAGTCCCGCACCGCGGCTGCGATCTCTGCCACGCCCTTCAGATACGGCTCCAGGCGACCGGGCCGCACCAGCTGTTCGTCGAAGAGCGTGTGCACCATGCCCAGCAGCATGAAGGCATCCGCGCCGGGCCGAATGAAGTGGTGGGTGTCGGCCAGTGCGGCCGTCTCGGTGCGGCGTGGGTCAATGACGATCAGGCGCCCGCCACGGGCCTGCATGGCGCGCGCCTTGCCACGGAAATCTGGCACTGTCCACATGCTGCCATTGCTGGCCACCGGGTTGGCACCCAGCACGATGAGCAGTTCGGCGCGCGCAATGTCGGGTACCGGCACGCTCATCCAGTGGCCAAACAGCAGCCCGCTGGAGACATGACGCGGCATCTGGTCCAGGGTGGCTGCGGTGAACACGTTGCGGCTGCCCAGCGCCTTGGTCAGACGCGGCAGGTAGCCCAGCAATCCGATCTTGTGCGCCACCGGATTGCCTGCCACCAGCCCTACGGCGTTGCGGCCGTGTGCCTGTTGCACCGCGGGCAGGCGTGCGCCTATCTCCGCCCAGGCCTCTTCCCAGGTGGCCTCCACCAGCACGCCCTGGCGGCGCACCAGCGGCTTGCGCAGACGGTCCGGATCTTCGTGAAGGTCCTTCAGGGCCACGCCCTTGGGGCAGATGTAGCCGGCACTGAACACGTCGGCCGAATGGCCGCGGATGGAGATCACCTGGGTGCCGCGGGTCTGGATTTCCAGACCGCAGCAGGCTTCGCACAGCGGACAGATCCGGTGGTGGGTGGTGGTGGCTTCCATCGGTGAAATGCCCTATGCAGAAGAAGTGGGCAAAAAGGCCGGCCCTGTCGGGCGGTCGGCCTTGGCGTCATCGAAAGGCCGGCGAGTGTGCACGACCATGCTGGCGCCTACAAACGCATGTCCAGCGACAGGTTGAGCTGCGGCTTGGCGTAGCGTTCGGAGCGCGTGTAGTCGCCGCCTTGCAGCAGCGTCGTGGAGCTGCCATTGGGCGGGCCGAATTGCTGCACGCCCGCGCTGGCAGCCACGCGCAGCGACATCGTCTGGCTGAGGAACATCTGCGCGAAGACGTCGACGCTGCGGGTGCTGGAGCGCCGGACCAGCTGGTCCACGGTCTGGCGGGTGTCGTAGCCTGGTGACAGGCTCATGCTGCCGCCCACGTTCAGTGGCAATCCGCTGATGCGCTGGTCAAACCCCAGCGTGGCCGACCAGGGCTGCTGGCCGTCCAGTCGGTTGTCGGGCCCTTCCAGCGCCGCCACGCGGGAGCGATACAGGTTGACCGAGGCGCGAACGTTCAGCGCCTTGGCGTTGCCAAGCAAGGCCGGCAACAGGTCCGCCGCGCGGCCCCGCACCTCGAACTCCAGGCCGCTGGTGGTGGCGTCCGAGAAGTTCAGCGGCTCGGTCACCCAGCGCGGTGCGCCCGCCCAGTTGACCGTGCGCAGAGCGGTCACGTTGCGCACCACGTCGCTCAACTGGCGATGGAAGATCCCCACGCTCACGAGGCCGCCGTTGGCCAGGTATTTCTCGTAGGCGATATCCAGGCCCGTGGCGAGTTCGGGCGCAAGCGTCGGGTTGCCGATGCGGTCAGGGGCCAGCGCCGTGTTGGTGACGTTGGTGTTGGTGTAGGCGGCGTTGATTTGCGGCCGCGCCAGCAGCGTACCCAGGCCCGGTGCCTTGTAGCTGCGCGTGAGGCTGGCGCGAATCATGTCGCGGCCCTTGGGGTCGAACTTGTAGGTCACGTGGGCCAGGGGAGAGAGCACGCTGCTCTCGTTGCGCACCGGGTTGGTGGCGCTCTTGCTCTCCGAGGCGATGCGCTCGTGGCGCAGGCCCAGGTAGAGCTGCCATTGCGGCGAGATCTCCCACTCGTCTTGCACGTAAAAGGCTTGGCGGCGCACCTGGGCCTCGAAGGGCTGACCCTCGAAGGCCGGCAGCAATGGACTGCCGGCGCCGTCGGTGGTCTCGCGGCGCTCCTGACGGTCGCGCTGCTCCAGGTCCCAGCCTGCGGTGAGAGTGTGGGCTGCACCCAGCAGCAGGCTGTACTTGCCGGCCTGCGTGATGCCGTCGTCCTGGCTGCCGCCCTGGGAGCGCAGTTGCAGCGCGCCTGCGCGCAGGTTGCGGCTGTCGAACGTCCCGCGCGATTGCTGCACCCCCGCCCGGATCTCGATGCGCTGGTCGTCGCGGAATCGGTTGGTCCAGGTCAGGTTGCCGCGGCGGTTCTCCCAGATGCCTTCGCCGACCGAATCGTCGTCCAGCACTGGGCTGCCGGCGAGGATGCGGTTGGCGTAGTCGGTGCGGTTGTTCCAGTACCCCTTCTGGAAGAAGGTGGCAGCCGACAGGGTCTGCTCGTCGCTGAACTTGACGTTCAGGCGCGGCGCCAGGTTGTAGCCCCATCCCCAGGACGCTCCGGCGCCCACCTGCTCGGAGCGTGCAGGCAGTTCGTTCGTGCCGGCCATTTGGCGCTCGACGGTCGTGCGGCTTTCGCGGTCCCACTCGAACAGCGACAGCGGCACCGACAGCGCGAAGGGCCCTTTGGATTCACCGATCGTCAGATTGGCGTTGGCCATCGGCCGGTCCCTGCCGTCGCCCAGCCCCAGGCGCAGGGTGCGCTGCGAGCGGCGCGGCGCATCCTTCAGGATGATGTTGATCGTGCCGGCCACGGCCTGCGTGCTTTGCTCCGCCGTGGGTGCGCGCAGCACCTCGATGCGCTCGATCTGCGACGGGCTCAGCTGGTCGAGGTTGAAGCCCTGCGGCGCCGGGTCTCCGTTGATGAGGATCTGCGTGTAGCCCGCGCCCAAGCCCCGCATCCTCGGCCCGCCTGAGCCGACGTTCACGCCCGGCAGGCGTCGCAGCACGTCCAGCGCGTTGGTGTCGCCGAAGCGATCGAGTTCCTCGCGTCCGTAGATCTGCTTGGCCACGCTGGCGGCACGCCGCAACTCGGTGGAGCCCAGGCGCCCGGCAATCTCCACGCGCTGCGTGACGCTGGGCTGCGCGCCGGAGGCGGGTTCACTCTGGCCGCCGGGGCCGGCGTCCTGTGCCAGAGCCCCCAGCGGGATTGCCAGCACGGCCAGCGCGGCGGCACCTGCCAAGGCGTGCAGCCGAGCCGGGCAATGGCCCGCACGTGCGCGGGGCAGCAAGGTTGACGAGGCCACGGCTTGCAGCGCTGGTGAATGAAGTGAGGTGGTGGCCATCGACACAAGAACTCCCGGGATACAGGCCTGCGGGCGCCGCAGGCAAGCCGCGCATGCTGCCAGAAGCCAGTGCGCCTTGCCTGCGCAGCCGTATTGCAGACCAGCGCTCAGCGCCCTGGCACTTTGCCTCTCGGCTTGTTCTGGTTCGGACGCCCTGACCCCACTGGCAGCCCCGTACCCCGTCAAGCGGGCTCAGCCGGTCTGCCATCGGTCACCCGGGACCAGGCCCGCCGGTTGGGCCAGGCGCCCCAGGGCTTGCGCATCGCCCAGCAGGTGGGCACGCCACCAGTCGGTGGTGATCGCCGCCACCAGCGCGTGGTGCTGCGCCTGCAGGGCGCGCGCCGGGGCATGTCGCGCCAAGCCTTCACCGCGCAGGCCGATGTTGCCGGCGAAGGTCATGTGGTCGGCGTCCTCGAGCACGAGCTGCGCCTTGCGGCCCGGCGGCAGCGCGGCAAACACGCCCATGCGGCGCTCGGGGGTCGCGCCGTTGCCGACCACGTCGTCGTCGTGCGTGCCGGTGAGGCACAGCAAAGGTCGGGTCAGGCGGGCGAAGGCTTGTGCAGGGTCGCCCCTCGCCGGCAAGGTGGGTGAGAAGGCCATGAAGGCCGCGAGCCGTGGCTCCTCCATGCCGGAATGGCCGGGATAGCGTTGCCCGCCCATGCCCAGCGTCGTGTGGGCGCCAAACGAATGGCCCGACATGCCCACGGCCTGCACGCGCGCCTCGGACCAGCGGCCGCTTCCCGCGGCCTGTCGGCGCTGCATCTCGTCCAGCGCGAAGACCACGTCTTCAAGCCGAGCCAGCAGCTGTTCGGGCCCGGCGGCCCGACGCAGTCCGGCTTGGTCGCTGAAGCTGCGCGCCACCCGGCGCACGGCCTCGAGGTCGCTGCCCGGGTGCTGCAGGTGCACGACCACCAGCCCCGCCGCGCACCAGGCCTGACCCCATCGCTCGCCACCCGCCGCCGTCCCGCCCAGGCCGTGCGAGAACAGCACCACCGGCCGGCCGCCCGGCGGCATGAGCGCGTTCGTAGCCGGCCAGCGGATGCGCACCGGCACGCTGCGCTGGCGTGCACGGTCCAACCAGGTGTCGTCCTCGGTGACGCCTGGGGGCCTCGCCTCGGCCTGAGCAGAGATCTGGCCCCGAGCTGGGCTCATGGTCAAAAAAGGGGCTGCGGCAGTGCCCAGCATCCATTGGCGTCTGCTGATGTCCATGGCCCGGAAGATGACGCAGCCGCTTTGCTAAATTGTGTCGGTGTAGTGTCATTGGCCTGGCAGGCAGTTTCAGGAGCGCACGATCATGGGCATCCGTCGAGTGGGCGAAGTCGACATCCAGCCGCTGCACCGGCTGTCCTGCCATTGCGGCAGCGTGGTGCTGGAACTGTCGCTGCCCGAAGGCATCGTCAATCCCCGGCGCTGCGACTGTTCCATCTGCCGCCGCAAGGGGGCCGTGGTGGCGTCGGTGCTGCTGGATGGCATCCGCATCGTGCAGGGGCAAGAGCACCTGCGGCTGTACCAGTTCAACACGCTGGTGGCCCGTCACTACTTCTGCGGCACCTGCGGCATCTACACCCATCACCAGCGGCGCTCCTTCCCGAACCAGTACGGCTACAACGTGGGCTGCCTGGAAGGGGTGAATCCTTTTCTGATTCCCGACGTGCCAGTCAACGACGGCGTTCACCATCCGGCAGACCGGGGCAGCGCTCATGCCTCGCCAGCCGGGGCCGCTGCCAACATCTGAAGCGCCCATGCCCCTTACCTGGACCCTGGACGCCCAAGCGCCCGAGGATGACCTGAAGGTCATCGCCGAAGGCGTCTTCTCCCACGGACGGGCGCAGGCCCGTGACGGGAACGCCGAGCCCATCGCTTGCCTGGTGCGCGACGGCCCCCGCGTGGTCGCCGGCGGGACGGGCCGCACCGAGTACCAGCGTCTGTTGGTGAGCTACCTTTGGGTGACCGAGGGCCTGCGGCGGCAGGGCCTGGCGCGGCGCATCCTGCAGGCCTTGGAGTCCGAGGCGGCACACCGCGGCTGCCGCGACGCCCTCATCGAGACGCTGGACGACGGCGTGGCTGCTCTTTACGGCCGGCTTGGCTACCGGAGCGTGGCCGTCGTCTCGGGCTATGTCGGCCCTTTCAACCGGCACATCCTGCTCAAGCTTCTCAACCCACCAGCCATCGAACCATGGACCTGATCGATCGACTGTGCCGTGGGGCCCGCGTCCTGCAAGGAGAGGGCGTCAACCACGAAGCGGAGCGGTTTCGAGCCGAACTGCATGTTGAGCCCCTGGTGGACGGCCGCGCAATGATGCTGCGCTACCGCGCCACTCTCGAGGATGGCAGCCTCGTGCATGAGGAGTGCACCCTGCTCGGGGTGAGTCCGACCGGTGCCTTGTGCCTGTGGCCAGTCATGGCTGAACTGCCTGTCGTCATGCCGCACGAGCACCGTCCCGCGCTCGCTCCCACGCCCGAGGCATTCGTGTTCTCTTCGGGCGACCGCGACGATCAGACCGCCTTCCGTGAGGAGATCACCATCGCCTTTGGCCCGGACAGAACCCTGACCTACGCCCACGCCTGGGGCCTGCCCGGCGAGGCCTTCGGCCCGCGTTCTTCAGCTTGCCTTCGTCCGACTTGGCTGTAACTAAACTGAGTGCGTTCCTTGCTGCCAACTGACAGACGAGAGGAGACGCGCATGGCCCACCCCCACGAAGCCATCCCGACGCTACGAGTTGTCGATGCCCCGGCCGCTGCCGCCTGGTACGACAGGCTCGGCTTTGCCGAAGATTGGCGACACCAGCACGGGCCGGGATTGCCTTGGTTCATCTCCATCAGCACGCCCGAAGGTGCAACGCTGTTCCTGACCGAGCACGAGGGCGACTGCTCGCCGCGGGGCAACGTGTTCCTCCTCACGCACGACATCGCGTCTGCAGAAGCGGCCTTGCAGACGGCCGCGCAGGTGATGCCTTGGGGCGACCGGGAGCTGAGCGTGCTCGACCCCGACGGCAACCGGGTGCGCGTCAGCCAGCCGGCAAAGTAGGCTCGCATGAGAACCCTTCAGACCGCACGCTGCACGCTCGAGCCTCAGCTGCAAACGCATGCGGCCGAGATGTTCGAGGTGCTTGCCGACCCGGCGATCTATGAATTCGAAAACGAGCCCCCATCCTCAGCGCAGTGGCTTGCAGAGCGTTACCGACGCCTGGAGAGCCGCGGCTCCGAGGACGGTTCCGAGCAGTGGCTGAACTGGGTCGTGCGGCTGCCTGCGGGAGGACTCGCGGGCTACGTACAGGCCACCGTGCTGCCCACAGCCGTCGCCTTCGTGGCCTACGAGCTGGGCAGCGCGCACTGGCGCCAGGGCATCGGCTCAAGCGCCGTGCGCGCGATGCTGGATGAGCTGCGCGAGCACCACGGCGTGCACACTTTCGTGGCGGTGCTCAAGGCCCGCAACTTCCGCTCCGAGGCATTGCTTCGCAGCCTGGGCTTCGAGCCGGGTGACCCGCAGCAGCAGGCACAGTACCGCGAAGAGCCCGACGAACTGGTCATGGTGCGGCCGGTGACGTTTGGCGCATGATGGTGCCCGTCTTTCACTCCGGGGGCCGCCATGCTTGAAGGTAAGTGCCTGTGTGGTGCCGTTCGCTGGACCTTGAGTCAGGTTCCGCCCTCGGCCACAGCCTGCAGTTGCACCGCTTGCAGGCGCTACGGCACCTTGTGGGCCTACGGTTGGGAGGGTCAGGACATCACCTTCTCTGGGGAGACGTCGGCCTTTGTCCGCGGAGACGCTTTGAGCTTCAACTTCTGCTCCACCTGCGGCAATGTCAGCCACTGGTGGGGCCTGCGGCTGGACGAGCAGGGCAGGCGGCGGGTGGCCGTCAACCTGCGCCTGACCGAGCCGGGGCCGATCGCCAATGTGCCCATCAGCCACTTCGACGGACTGGAGTCCTGGAGTAACCGGCCCGAGGATGGCAAGTGCGTCCAGGACATGTGGTTTTGACAGCAACAAGGGAGGGCTGATGCAACAGCATTCGGGACCGGCCAAGCTCAACATGCTCCACCACCTCTCTCTCGTCCCACTGCTCTTGATGCGCGCTGACTCCGCGCACACCTGTATCCGCCACACCTCATTGACTGCGAGCCGCCCATGAAGTGGATGATCACCGGGCTTGGTGGCACGCTGGCGCCGGTGCTCGCCCGCGAGGCGGCGAGCCTGGGTGTGGAGGTGATCGGCTGGAAGCGCGACGAGGTGCCGCCTGAGGACATCGCCGCTTCCCGGGCCTGGTTGCAGGCCGTGCGGCCCGACGCCATCGCCCACCTGGGCATGGGCGGTCCGGAGTGGGCGGGCCGGCTTGCCGCGTATGCGGCGCGGCACGATCTGCCTTTCGTCTTCACCAGCACCGCGATGGTTTTCCACCACGAGCCCGACGGGCCGCACGCGCCGCACCACACGCGCACGGCCCAGGACGGCTACGGCCAGTACAAGATCGCCTGCGAAGACGCGGTCCGCGAGGCCCATGCCGGCGCCACCATCGCCCGCATCGGCTGGCAGATCGACCCCACGCAGCCGGGCAACAACATGCTGATGGCGCTCGACCAGTGGCAGGCGTCCCAAGGGCATGTGGGCGCCAGTCGGCGCTGGAAGCCGGCCTGCTCCTTCATGACCGACACGGCGCATGCCCTCGCAGGCCTGCTGCGCCGGCCCGTGGCGGGCATCGTCCACCTGGACAGCAACGCCGACGAAGGGCACAGCTTCCTGGAGATCGTGCTCGCGCTCCGGGCCAGCTTCGGCCGCGCGCATTGGCTCGTCCAGCCTCAGGACGACTACGTCCATGACCAGCGGCTGCTGGGCGGTGAAGCGCGGCTCGCAGCCTTGTCCAGGAGGCTGGTGCTACCCTCAAGAGTCAACACATCCTGAAAGAGGGCACTGGAGCGCTTCGACCATGCGATACATCGTTCCCGCCGTCCTGCTCATCGTCGCCCTCTCGACCGTGGTGAAGGCCGACATCGTCGCGCTTGTCCTGCTGGCGGTGGGCACGTTCGTTCACCTTCGAGGTGATGTCGGGGCTTGAGTCGAGCATGACGGCAGCAGTGCATCTCGGCCGATGACACAGCCGTCCCTTCAGTCGCCGGTGCATGGGTCAACCCTTGGGCCCGAGTTGCCGCCCTCACCGTTGACCGGCATCTGCGTGGTGCGACTGGATGAGGCCTGGGAGCGGCCATTGCAGCGCTTCTACGAGGCCAACCCGCAATACTTTCTCGAAGTCCTGGGTCAGCCCCCTGCGTCCGATGAAGCCATCCTGGAGATCCGGGATCTGCCGCCCGAGGACTTCAGCTACACCGAGCTGTTTCTCATCGGTTTCGTGCAGGAGGACGGCGCGCTCATGGCGATGGTCAGCGTGGTGTCCGACCTGCTGGCCTCCGGGATGTGGCACATCGGCCTGTTCATCGTGGCCACCGAGCGCCACGGCACGGGAGTGGCTTCGCAGTTACATGGCTGCATCCAGGCCTGGGCCGAGCGCCATGGTGCGCGGTGGATGCGATTGGGCGTGGTGCAGGGCCGGCTGCGAGCCGAGCGCTTTTGGGAGCGGCAAGGTTACGTCACCACCAAGCTGCGCGAAGGCGTGCTCATGGGGCAACGCACCAACACCTTGCGTGTGATGGTCAAGCCCTTGAGCGGAAACACCGTGCAGGACTACCTGGGCCACGTGCCGAGAGACCGGCCGCCAGGTTGGCTGCCCTCGGCTTGAACTTCCGAGTCGCGGGTCTTCTCCGTGCCCGAACCCTCACATTCAAAGGGTCTGTACGGGGATCATCTTGATGACCCGCTGTAGAAGCCGGATTCTCCGTAAATGGGATGCCGGCAGACCGCTACCGCGCCGCCAGCAGCGCCTCCAGCTCGTCCATCAGCCTCTCCATATGGCGCGCAAGCGCCTGGTAGGGCAGGGGGCTGTCCATGTCCAGGCCGGCGTCGCGCAGCAGCGGCACCGGGTGGCGTGAACCGCCGGCGCGCAGCACGCCCAGGTAGGTGTCGCGCGCGGCGGCCGACCCGGTGAGCAGCTGCTGGGTGAAGTGCGTGGCCGCGGCCATGCTGGTGGCGTACTGGTAGACGTAGAACGGCCCGTGGAAGTGCGGGATGTAGGCCCACTCGTTGCACACCACGGGGTCAATGCGCATGACGCCGGCATCCGCCCCGTGGTACTTGCGCAGCAGGTCGCAGTAGAGGCGCGTCATGCGCGTGCCCGACAGCGCCTCGCCGCGTTGCACGGCGTCGTGCGTGGCGAGTTCGAACTCGGCGAACATGGCCTGGCGGAAGAAGGCGCCGCGAATGCGCTCGATGGCCTCGCCCAGGTAGAAGATGCGTTCTTCGCGGGTCTTGGCGGTCTTCTGCATGTGGTCGCCCAGCAGCAGTTCGTGGGTGAAGGCGGCGATCTCGGCGATGAACAGCGGGTACCCGGCCGTCTCGAAGGGCTGCGCCCCGTTGGCCAGCAGCGTGTGCATGCCGTGGCCCCACTCGTGTGTGTAGGCGCTGACGCTGTCAAAGGTGTCCTGGTGGTTCAGGAAGATGAGCGGAGCCTGCCCGTACACGCCGCTTTGGTAGGCGCCGGAGCTCTTGCCCGGCGCCGGGTACACGTGCATGGTGCGCGCCGCGAGCGCCTGGCGCAACTGCTGCTGGTAGGGCGCGCCCAGCGGCGCCACGGAGGCCAGCGTGAGTTCAGCGGCGTCCTCGGGGCTGTACTTGCGCGGCGGTGTCACGATGTCGGGGTAAACGTCGTGGTAGGCGAGTTCTGGCAGCTTGAGCAGGCGTTGGCGCAGCTTGAAGTAGCGGTGCAGCGTGGGCAGCGCCCGGTTCGTCTCGGCCACGAGCGTGCGGTAGACGCTCTCCGGAATCGCGTTCACGGCCAGGCTTGCTGCCACCGCGCTCGGGTGCTGGCGCAGCCGGGCCTGGGCCACGCCCACCTCCACGCGCTGGGCCAGAGCCGCGCCCAGGCTGCCTTGAAATCGCGCGTAGGTCTTGAAGAAGGCCTCGAAGGCTTGCTGACGCACGGCGCGGTCGGGGTGGGTTCGCAAGCGCTGGTAGCCGATGTTGTCCACCCGGACAGCCTGGCCCTCCACGTTGATGGTGGGCCACTCCATGTCGGTGGTGACGAGGAGGGTCCGGATCTGCGTCGTGGCGCTGAGCGTGGGTGCCATCGCGGCCAGGGCCGTCTCGGCCTCGGGCGTGAGCTGGTGGCGCGCCAGTCGTACCGCCTCCTGCAGGCGCACGCGGTGCGGCGCCAGCCCGGGCTCGGTGCGCAGATAGGCTTCCAGGCGTTCAGCGCCGAGGCTGCGCAGCGCCCCGTTCACCCAGGCCGTGGCGCTGCCGATCTGGCCGCCCACCGCGCGCGCCTGTCCGCTGCGCTCCTGGTTGCGCGGGTTGCGGTTGTCGGTGCTGGCCAGGGCGCTGGCGTAGGTCCAGAGCCGGCGCAGCCGCTGGTTGACGGCCGACAACTGGTCGAGTGCGACGCGCAGGCCTGCAGCGTCGCGCCCAAAGCCCTCGCGCAGCGCGGCAAGCTTCGGTGCCTCGGCCAGCAAGGCCTGTCGCTCGGCCTCCCAGGCCGCGTCGTCGCGGAAGATCGTCGACAGGTCCCAGACGTAGCGGGGGTCGGCGGCGGTCGCGCTGCCTGGCGCCGTAACTGCATCGGCTCGAGCGGTGGCAGCTGGCGCGTCGGTGTCTGAACCCTCGTCCTGGGCACGCGCGGGTGCGTAGGAGGCCAGGGACAAGGTCACCATGGCCGACACCAAGGCGGAAGGGGCTAGGCGAAGGGTCTTCATGAGGTCAAGTGGCAATCCGGACAAGGTGGAAGATTGTGCGGTGGTACGCAGGCCGACCCTGCTCTGTGGGCAAGGCCTTGCGGTAGGCTGGGCACTGCTGATGTTTCACCGGGAGTTCTTCGACGGGGACTCCAGCGATCACCCTTCTTCAGAACCTCACAGGAGCGCTCATGCCCTTGGTGTCCCGTTTGTTCTTGGCTCTGGGAGCGTTGTTCGCTGCGCTGTGGGTGGGGCTGTCAGCCGCTGCGGCTCATGTGCCGGCTCTCCAGCAGGGCGGCCCGGCGCTCGCCGCTTCGCTGCAGCAGCATCAGCTGCACGCCGTGGGCCTGCTGTTGGTAGGTCTGATGCTGGCCAGGCGCGCCAGCGCGTGCCTGGTGGCTTCTGGCGGGCTGATGCTGGCGGGCTTGCTACTGTTCTGTCTGAACATTGACGTCCGAATCCTCTGGGGCTGGAGCGCCGCACGTGGGCTCGTGCCGTGGGGTGGCAGCGCCTTCATCCTGGCGTGGCTGGCATTGGTCGTGGCGGTGTGGCGCCAGTGAGCAGCCGCGTGGGGCAGGGAGGACTTCCAGCCCTGCTTGTCTTCACGAGGCTACACCTCTCACCCCGTCAGCCTGAGCGGATATGGTGCCAGCGAAGGTCTCGCTGGGGTTCGCTGGCGCAGCGAGGCACACGATGACGTCGCGGATGTCGTCCAAGTGGTGCAGGCGCTGCCCAGCCCGCCCGTCCTGGTGGGCCACCTCATGGGCGGCCACGTGGTGCAGATGTATCTGGGCTGTTCGGGCTCACCGATGCGGCCGGGCCCGTGTGGCATGGCATGCTCTCGTCGTTGCGAGCCCCATCCCGGGGCCCGGTCTCTGACGGGCCATGTCATGGTCTCCTTTGCCTTCCTGTCCCAGAACTCCTTTCTCAAGGCGCCTGCTGCCAGCGCGCAGACGCCGTTCGCGGTGGCCGGCATCGCTTGGGACGGTGCGGTCACCAACCGGCCGGGCGCCCGCTTCGGGCCGCGTGCCATCCGCGAAGCCAGCCACATGCTGTGCGATGCGATGCATCCGCACTTCGATGTCTCGCCCCTGGGCGTGCTGGGCGATGCGGGCGACCTGCCGCTGCCCAACACCAGCCTGGCGGCCATGCGGTCGGTGATGCAGCCCCTGGTGGCACCGCTGCTGAGCGCGCACCACATGTGCTGGCTGGGGGGCGACCACTCCGTCACGCTCAGTCTTTTGCGGGCCTATCGCCAGCATCTGGGACGGCCGCTGGCGGTGATCCACTTCGATGCGCACTGCGACACCTGGGCCACCCACTTCGATGAACCCAGCGGCCACGGCACCTGGGTGCACGAGGCGATGCAGGAAGGGCTGGTGATCGACGCGTGCTTCACCCAGATCGGTATCCGTTCAGCAGCCGGCCGCGAGGAGCGCGAATACGTCAGCAGCAGGGGAGGGCAGATCTTCACTGCGCGCGACCTTCGGGGGTTGGAGAGCCCGGCGCAGTTGTCCGGCGTGCTGGCGGCGGTGCGCGAGCGTCTGGCCGCGCATGGCCACCCGCCCGTGTACCTGAGCCTGGACATCGACTGCCTGGACCCGGCCTTTGCGCCAGGCACCGGCACGCCCGAGCCCGGCGGCCTGAGCACCAACCAGGTGCTGACGCTGCTGGAAGAGTGGGCCGATCTGCCGTTCGTGGGGATGGACTGCGTCGAGGTGTCGCCGCCCTACGACCATGCCGAGCTGACGAGCCAGGCGGCAGCGGCCTTCGTCTGGACCTACTTGTGCGGGCGCCTGTCGGCCGGTGCGAGGCAGGCGGCGGGTTGATCCGCGGGCACGCCTTCGGACGCGTCTGCGGGCACGTCTCCGAAAAGGTCTCCGCGGTTGCTCTGGGCTTGCACCCAGACGCAGTGGTGGCGCCGGCCAGTCAGGCGTGCCGCGCATGCAGGGGCTGCCCCTGTGGCTTGCCGATGTGCGGACCTCTGATCCGGCGAACCGCTCGGGCCCGCTGACAGTGACCCGGCTTGCAGGGGGCAGATCGCTTACCCTGCGGGCTGCAATTCCAGGACGCCTGCCCGCATGAACTTCCACCCCGCCATCGACCCCCCGCAGCCGGCTACCGAAATGGGCTGGCACTTTGGCTTCGTCCAGGGCCAGTTGCTGCTGCCACAGGACGAGAGCTTGACGCTGGGGCCCTCTGCGGCCCAGGCCTGGGCCGGGTTGGAGGAGGCGCGGCACTTTCTGGGCCGGCTGGACGGCCTGGACTGCTGGGCCCTGAAGCTGCCCCAGGCGCCGGCCGACCTGCGCGCGGTGCCGCTACGCACGGCGATGATGCAGTTTCCGGCCGCGGTGGCCGGGGTGGCTGGCCGTGCCGCACAGGTGCTGGAGTGGGACCGCACGCACCGCTTCTGCGGCGTGTGCGGTACGCCTACCGAGCTGCAGCCGGGCGAGCGGGCGCGCCGTTGCCCGGCTTGCGGGCACAGCGCCTACCCGCGCTTGAGTCCGGCCATGATGGCCCTGGTGTGGCGGCGCGATCGGGGGCAGCCCGAGTTGCTGCTGGCCCGTGCGCCGCACTTTGCCGCCGGCATGTTCAGCGCGCTGGCTGGGTTCGTGGAGGCGGGGGAGTCGCTGGAAGACTGCGTGCGCCGTGAGGTGGCCGAGGAGGTGGGCCTGCAGGTGACCAACCTGCGCTACTTCGGCAGCCAGAGTTGGCCATTCCCGAACAGTCTGATGCTGGCCTTCACGGCCGAGTGGGCTGGCGGCGAGATCGTGCCCCAGCCGGGAGAGATCGAGGAGGCGCACTGGTACCCGCTGGAGGCCCTGCCCAGGATTCCGCCGCGGTTTTCGATCTCCGGTCACTTGATCCGGGACACGGCGGCTTTGTTGGAACAAGGCGGAGAAACCGGGATCTGAGAGTTCCCCTGCTGGTTGGACAGGGTGATGCTCGCCAGTTTCGTTCTCGATGTACATTCCTGTTGACATCGTTTCGTACGTCGTACGATCAGCCATGAAACAAGCCACCTTGACCGAAGTGCGTAATCACGCCAAGGCCTATTTCGATATCGTGGAGTCGGGCGAGTCGGTGCGTGTCCTGCGCAACGGCAAACCGATTGCCGATATCGTTCCGGTGACTCCTGAACAGCCGTCCTGGAAGCGCCGGAAGGCCCAGCCACTGCTGCTGGACGGCGTGTCGGTGAGCCGCCTGTTGTTGGAAGAGCGTGACGCCGGTCTTTGAGGGCGGCGGGCATGCTTGCCTTCTTTGACAGTTCAGCGTTCGTCAAGCGCTATGTGAGCGAGGACGGCACCGAGGCGGTGCTGGCGTTCTGCGATCGGGCCAGCGAGATCGGTCTGTCAGGCATCGCGTTGCCCGAGATCATCTCGGCCTTCTGCCGCTTGCGCCGAGAGGGGAAGATCAGCGATGTGCAGTATCGGCAACTGAAGTCATCCCTGCTGGCGGACATCGAGGATGCGGCGATCTGCGACCTGACGCCCCAGGTGCTGGCGCACGCCATGACCAGCCTTGAGGCGAACGTCTTGCGGGGCATGGATGCGCTGCACATCGGCAGCGCTTTGGCCCTGAAGGCCGACTTCTTTGTGTCTGCCGACCGGCGTCAGTGCGATGCCGCCGCCCGGGCAGGTCTGAGCGTACAGATGGTGTGATGGCCCGCAGTTCATGCCTTCGGTCACCTGATCCAGTTCCTGCAATCTCTCAACTTCTTTCCTGGCGAACGTACCCATGAGCCTGCTCTTCCAACCCTGGGATCTCGGCGGACTGCGCCTGTCCAACCGCATCGTCATCGCGCCCATGTGCCAGTACTCGGCGCAGGACGGCGTGCCGGGCGACTGGCACATGGTGCACCTGGGGCACCTGGCGCATTCGGGTGCGGGCCTGTTCATCCTGGAAGCCACCGCCGTGACGGACGACGGGCGCATCACGCCCTGGGACCTGGGCCTGTACAACGACGAGCAGGAGCACGCGCTCGGACGCATCCTGGAGGCGCTGCGCCAGCAGGCACCCATCTCCTGGGGCATGCAACTGGCCCACGCCGGGCGCAAGGCCTCAAGCCAGGCGCCCTGGCGGGGCGGCGCCCAGATTCCGCTGGCTGACCCGCTGGGCTGGCCGGCCGTGGCGCCCTCGGCGCTGCCACACGGGGCGAGCGAAGAGCCGCCTGTGGCACTGGACGGTGCAGGCCTGCGGCGCATCCGCGAAGGCTTTGCGCAGGCCGCGCAGCGCGCCGCGCGCATCGGCATCGAGTCGCTCGAGATCCACGCCGCGCACGGCTACCTGCTGCACCAGTTCCTCTCGCCGCTGGCCAACCAGCGCACTGACGAATACGGTGGCAGTCTCGAGAACCGCATGCGCTTTCCGCTGGAGGTGTTCGACGCCGTCCGCCTGGCCTTCCGCGCCGACCGCCCGGTGTGGGTACGTTTGTCCGCCACCGACTGGGTGCCGGGTGGCTGGGACGTGGAGGACTCGGTGGACTTCGGCCTGGCGCTCAAGGCGCGCGGCTGTGCGGCCCTGCATGTGTCCTCCGCTGGCGTGTCCTCGCGCCAGGCCATCCCGCTGGGGCCCGGCTACCAGGTGCCGTTGGCTGAGCGACTGAAGCAGGCCACCGGCCTGCCCACCATCGCCGTGGGCCTCATCACCGAGCCTGCGCAGGCCGAGGCCGTCCTGGCCGAAGGCCGGGCTGACGCCGTGGCGCTGGCGCGCGGCCTGCTTTACAACCCGCGCTGGCCCTGGCACGCGGCCGCCGCACTGGGCGCCAGCGTGGACGCGCCCCACCAGTATTGGCGCTCACAGCCTCGCGAGCACCCGCAGCTGTTTCGTCACTGGCACTTCGGCGCGCGTTGAAGCCGCCTCCGGCGTCAACCCGCCCGCTTGACCCTGAACCACGCCGCGTACATCGCCGGCAGTGACAGCAGGGTCAGCACGGTGGCCACGATCAGGCCGCCCATGATGGCCACGGCCATCGGGCCCCAGAAGACGCTGCGCGTCAGCGGGATCATCGCCAGCACGGCCGCCGCGGCCGTCAGCACGATGGGGCGGAAGCGCCGCACGGCGGCCTCCACGATCGCGTCCCAGGTAGGCACGCCCTGGGCGCGGTCCTGCTCGATCTGGTCGATGAGGATCACTGAGTTGCGCATGATCATGCCCATGAGCGCTATCACGCCCAGCAGGGCCACAAACCCGAACGGCCGGTTGAACAGCAGCAGCGCTGCGGCCACGCCGGCCACGCCCATGGGGCCGGTGAGGAAGACCAGCATGGCGCGCGAGAAGCTGTGCAGCTGCAGCATCAGCAGCGTGAAGATGATGAACAGCATCACCGGCACGCCCGCGGCGATGGAGCCTTGACCTTTCTTGCTCTCCTCCTGCGCGCCGGCCACCTGGATGGTGTAGCCCGCGGGCATGCGCTCCTGCAGTTTCTGAAGGGCGGGCCAGACCTGCTGCGTGACCGTGGGGCCCTGCAGGCCTTCGGCGACGTCGCCCTGCACCGTCACCGCGAACTGCCGGCCTTCGCGCCACATCACCCCCGGCTCCCAGCCCAGTTTCACCTGTGCCACCTGCGTCCACGGTACAGCCTTGCCACTGGCCGTGGGCAGGTAGGCGCTGTTCAGGTCGTCCAGCGCCTCGCGCTCGCCGCGGGGCTGGCGCAGCACGATGTCGATGAGCCGGTCTCCATCCCGGTACTGTCCGATGGTGGAACCTGACAGCAGCGTACGCGAGGCCTGGGCAAGGGCCTGGCTGGACACGCCCAGCGCCCGCGCCTTGTCCTGGTCCACTTCCAGGCGCAGCACCTTCACCTGCTCGTTCCAGTTGTCGTTCACGCCGCGCATGCCGGGATGGGCGCGCAGCACCGCCTTGGCCTCCTCGGCCCAGGTCTGCACCTGTGCCGCCTGCGGGCCCACCACGCGGAACTGCACCGGGTACGGCACGGGTGGGCCGTTGGGCAGCAGCTTGACGCGGCCGCGGGCCTCAGGGAATTCCTGGGCCAGCAGGGCGGGCAGGCGCTGGCGCAGGGATTCGCGGACCTTCAGGTCCTGCGGCACGATGATGGCCTGGGAGACATTGGTCTGCGGGAAGATCTGGTCCAGCGGAAGGTAGAACCTTGGCACGCCGCTGCCCACCCAGGTGGTGACGGTCTGCACCCCGGGCTCTTTCATCAGGCGGGCCTCGAAGCGCTTGGTCAGGGCTTCGCTCTCGCGGATGGTGGAGCCCTCGGGCAGCCACAGGTCCACCAGCACCTCGGGGCGGCTGCTGTCCGGGAAGAACTGCTGCTGCACCTTGCCCATGCCGGCCACGCCCGCGCCGAAGAGGGCGATGGTGGCGGCGATGGTCCACCAACGGTGGCGGATGCAGGCGTTCACCAGCGCACGAAAGCGCGTGTAGAACGGTGTGTCGAAGAGCTCATGCGCCTGCCCGGTGACGCTTGGCCGGTTCTTCAGCAGCGCCGCGCCCATCCAGGGCACGAAGTACACCGACACCAGCCAGGAGATGACCAGTGCCGCTGAGGTGACAGCAAAGATGGCGAAGGTGTATTCGCCGGTGACCGACTTGGCCAGCCCGATGGGCAGGAAGCCTGCGGCCGTGATGAGCGTGCCCGTGAGCATGGGCATGGAGGTCACCTCATAGGCGTAGGTGGCGGCGAACACCTTGTCGTGCCCCTCCTCCAGCTTGCGCACCATCATCTCCACCGCGATGATGGCGTCGTCCACCAGAAGGCCCAGGGCGATGATGAGCGAGCCCAGCGAGATCTTGTGCAGGCCCACGCCCCAGTAGTACATGGTGACGAAGGTGATGGCCAGCACCAGCGGGATGGTCAGCGCCACCACCATGCCGGGCCAGATGTCGATGCGCAGCGGCCGCGTGTGCAGCCCCAGGGCGATGAAGCTGACGGCCAGCACGATGGCGATGGCCTCGATCAGCACCCGCACGAACTCGCTGACCGAGCGTGAGACGGCCAGAGGCTGGTCTTGCACCTGCTCCAGCGTGATGCCGGCGGGCAGCCCCTGGCGGATGCTGTCCAGTTCGGTGCGCAGCAGCTTGCCCAGGGCGATGATGTCTCCGCCCTTGGCCATGGAAACGCCCACGGCGATGACCGGCTTGCCTTGGTGGCGCACGAGCACCTGCGGCGGGTCCACCACGGCGCGGCGCACCTCGGCGATCTCGCCCAGTTGCAGCGTGCTGGGCACACCGGTGGCCGGGTTGACGGCGCGGATGGGCATGCGGCGCAGGTCGTCCAGCGACCTGAACACCCCTTGCACGCGCACCTGCAGGTTCTGGGAGCCCGCGTCGAAGACGCCCGCGCCCTCCACCGCGTTCTGCGCCGCCAACTGCCCGAGCACCTGGTTGAAGTCCAGGCCGAGCTGGGCCAGGCGCTTCTGGGGAATCTCGATGAAGACCTTCTCGGCCTGCACGCCGAACAACTCCACCTTGGCCACGTCGGGCACGCGCAGCAGGCGCGAGCGCACCCCGTCGGCGAATACCCGCAGCTCCTCCTCGGAAAAGCCGTCGGCCGACAGCGCCACGATAGAGCCGTAGACGTCGCCGAAGTCATCGTTGAAGAAGGGGCCGATCACGCCCTGTGGCAGGTTGCCGCGCCCGTCGTTGATGCGCTTGCGCACCTGGTACCAGACGTTGCCGACATCCTTGGCGGGTGAGCTGTCCTTGATCTGCAGGATGGTGACCGATTCCCCCGGCTTGGTGTAGCTGCGGACCACGTCGGCGTAGGGCACTTCCTGCGCCAGGCGCTCGATCTTGTCGGTGACCTGCTCGGCCATCTCCTGCGCGCTGGCACCGGGCCACCAGGCCTGCACCACCATGGCGCGGAAGGTGAAGGGTGGGTCCTCGTCCTGACCGAGCTGGAAGTAGGCGGCCACCCCCAGAACCAGCAGCACCACCATGAGGTAGCGCGTCAGCGGCCCGTGCTCCAGTGCCCAGCGCGAGATGTTCATGCGCGAGCGGGCGGGGGCTTGGTCCCCCTGCGGCCGGCTCACGGCTTGGGCTCCACGTACAGCGTCACCTTCTGGCCGGGCGACAGCGTGTGCACTCCGGCCGTCACGATGGTCTCGCCGGGCTGGAGGCCTCCGGCGATGACGATCTGGTTGCCTTGCGGCGCCAGGGGCTGCACCGTGCGCATCTGCACTGCCATGCTGGTGCGGTCCAGCACCCAGACCTGCGTCTTGCCTTGATGTTCGAACAGAGCGGTCAGCGGCAGGATCAGGGCTGCAGGCGCGGCCGCGCCTGGCACCACCACGGTGGCCGTCTGGCCCAGAGCCACCGGGGCCTGACCCAGGTCGGCCTTGACCAGGAAGGTACGCGTGGTCGGGTCGGCGGCCGCGGCAATCTCGCGCACGGTGGCCGGCCAGGTACGGGTATCGGCCCCCCACAGCCGCACCTGGAGCAGGCCGCTGCGTCCCTGCAGGGCGCGCAAGGCGGCCACGCGGTCTTCGGGGATGTTGAACCAGGCGTCGCGCGCTCCGTCATGCGCCAGGCGCACCACCGTCGCCCCGGGGGCCACTACCATGCCAGGTTCTGCCTCCACGGCCGTGATGACCCCTGCCGTATCCGCCACCAGCGCGGAATAGTTCGACTGGTTGGCCTGAACGCGCAACTGCGCGCGCGCCTGCTCCACGGCCGCGCGTGCGCTCTTCACCCCGGCCTCGCGGCGCTCAAGTTCGGCGCCGCTGATGAAGCCCTGTTCGCGCAGCGTGATGAAGCGCTTGAACTCGCTGTCGGCCACATCGAGCTGAGCCTGTGCGGCCGCCAGCGCTGCGCGCGCCGCCTCCTGCCCGAGTTGCAGATCCTGCGGATCCAGCCGCGCCAGCGTCTGTCCCTGGCGCACCATCTGCCCCACTTGCACCGGACGCTCCACCAGCTTGCCGCCCACCCTGAATCCCAGCCGGGACTCCACGCGCGGGCGCACTTCTGCGGCGAATTCCAGCTGCGCTTGCGCCGGTGCGGTGCTCACCACCCAGGTGCGCACCGCGCGTACCGGCTCCACCGCAGCCGGCGGTGGTTGGCAGCCCGCCAGCAGGGTGGCGGCCAGGGTGGCGCACAGGCAGAAAAGAAAGGTGCGCCGGCGGCGCTGAGGGATAGAGGTGTTCATTCCAGTTGGCAGGAGCCTGACGGTGTCAAGTCAAGCGCCGGCATGCTAGAGGTCCGTATTGACAGTGTCAAGTCGATCGGCCAAAGTCCGCTACGGACCTTGACCCTTGGTTGGATCTACGTCTGCACTCACCGCCCCCACCCAAACCGTGCCGCCCTTGACATCGAGCCCGACCGACTCGGCCCCGTCGCCCTTGCCCAACGCGACCAACCTGCGTGAGAGGGTGCTGGAAACCAGCCGCGAACTGCTGGCCTCGGGCGGCCTGGCGGCGCTGAGCATGCGCGAGGTGGCGCGGCGCGCGGGGGTGACGCACCAGGCGCCGTACCACCACTTCCCGGACAAGGAGTCCATCGTTGCGGAACTGGTGACCGAGGGGTTCGAGGATCTGGCGCGCCGCCTGTCCGAGGCCATCGATGCGGCCAGCGCGGGCGGCAAGGCCGAGGTGCTGCGCTGCGCGGCGCAGACCTACCTCGGCTTTGCGCTGGAGCATCCGGCGGTGTTCAGGGTGATGTTCCGCCCCGAGCTGTGCGACCCGGCCCGATTCCCGCGCGCTCGGGCGGCGGCCGAGAACGCCCGGGCCGGGTGCGAGCGGCTGGTGCGTATCGTGCACGACGGCCACTTCAGCCCGGCGCTGGCGAGCATGCACTGGGCCCATGTGCATGGGCTGGCCTGCCTGGTGCTGGACGGCCCGTTGGGGGCGGAGCTGCCCACCGAAGAAGCCCGCCGCGCCCACCTGATGGAGGCTTCGGCGCACTTTGCGGCGCTGGTGGTGGGCGGCACTGACCTCGACGCTTGATCAACGGACCCCTTGCATGTCACTGAACCCTGACAACTTCTCCAACTCCCAGCACATCCGCAAGCACGTGGTGGCCACCGAGGCCGGCGTGGTGGCCTCGCAGCATCGGCGGGCGGCTGACGTGGGTGCGGCCGTGCTGGCCGCAGGGGGTGACGCCGTGGATGCCGCCGTGGCCACCTCGTTCGCCCTGGGGGTGGTGGAGCCCTGGATGAGCGGCGTGGCCGCAGGCGGCAGCATGGTCCTGTGGCGCGCCGACGAAGGCCGTGCGCGCGTGGTGAACTTCGGCATGCGTTCGCCGCGCCGGCTGGACCCGGCCGACTACCCGCTCACGGGCGACGGCCGTACGTCCGACCTTTTCCCCTGGCCCCTGGTGGTGGACGACCGCAACGTGCAAGGGGCCACGGCGGTGGCTATTCCGGGCGTGGTGGATGGCATGGGCCTGGCGCACGGCGAGTACGGCCGCAAGCCCTGGGCCGAGCTGGTGGCGCCTGCCGTGGCGCTGGCGCGCGAGGGCATGGTGGTGGACTGGTACTCGGCCCTGGTCACCGCCTCAACCGCCAAGCCCTTGTCGCTGGACCCGCACGCCGCAGCGATGTTTCTGGACGAAGGCCGTTGGCCCATCATCGGCAGCTGGGCCGCCACCACCGCGCGACGGTTGGACCAGCGCGACCTTGCCGTCACCCTGCAGCGTCTGGCGGAAGGCGGCCCGCGCGAGTTCTACGAGGGCCAGGTGGCGCGTGATCTGGCGCGTGACATCCAGGTCAAGGGCGGCTGTCTGCACGAGGACGACCTGGCGGGATACCGCGCGGAGTTCGTGGAGCCTCTGAGCATCCCCTACCGCGGTGGGCACGTCTATGCAGCCCCGGGCCTGACCGGCGGCCCTTCGCTGGCCCAGGCCCTTCAGCAACTGGAGAGAGTCTTGCAGCCCGGCCAGGGCGGGCCGGACGCTGCTGCCTACGTGGCCATGGCCCGTGCCCTGGACGCGGCCTTCCGCACGCGGCTCAACGACATGGGCGACCACGAGTCGCCCCAGGCGCCACCCTGCACCACCCACTTCAGCGTGGTCGACCGCCACGGCAACTTTTGCGCCGTGACGCAGACCCTGCTGTCGCTGTTCGGCTCACGCGTGGTGTCCCCCACCACGGGCGTGCTGCTGAACAACGGCATCATGTGGTTCGACCCCGAGCCGGGCAAGCCCAACTCGCTGGGCCCTGCCAAGCGCTGCCTCGCCAACTACTGCCCCGTGGTGGGCGAGACAGCCGACGGCCGACGCTACGCGCTCGGCGCCTCGGGCGGGCGCAAGATCATCGGCGCGGTGATGCAGCTGGCTTCCTTCATCGCAGATCACGGCATGAGTCTGGAGCAGGCCTTCCACCAGCCGCGCATCGATGTGAGCGGCGTGGGCGAGCTGATCGCTGATGCAGCATTGCCGGCTGACGTGATCGCGGCGCTGTCGGCCACCCTGCCCACCACCACCGCGCGTCGACTGGTCTTCCCCTACAGCTTCGCCTGCCCGGCCGGCGTGCTGCGCGAAGGCGGTCTGAACACCGGTTGCACTGAGGTGATGTCGCCCTGGGGCGACGCGGTGGCGGGGTAGCGCAATGGCGATAACGGGACTGTTCACCGCAGTCCAGCCGACACATTCAGCACCGTTTGCCCCGAGCGTCTCAAAGGGCTTCGACAAGCTCAGCCCGAACGGAGGAATCTACCCCCCCCGTTCGCCCTGAGCTTGCCGAAGGGCTCAGCTCGAACGGATGAATCTACCCTCCCCGCTCGCCCTGAGCTTGCCGAAGGGCTCAGCTCGAACGGATGAATCTACCCCCCCCCGTTCGCCCTGAGCTTGTCGAAGGGCTCAGCCCGAACGGATGAATCTACCCCCCCCGCTCGCCCTGAGCTTGCCGAAGGGCTCAGCTCGAACGGATGAATCTACCCC
>JBAXYD010000056.1:0-27236 GCA_037127635.1 Betaproteobacteria bacterium
CGGCAGGGCTGGTGCGTTGCGGTTACCTGATCGCGGCGCAGCAGGGGCCCAAGCGAGAGGCCTTGCAGGCCGCGTTGGCGCAGCAGGTGGCCATGGGCATCCCCGTGGAGCAACTCACGCCTCAGGAAGCTGCCGAGCGTTTGCCCATTGCGCGCTTTGACGATGCGGCTCTGATCAGGTGGGAGCCCGAGGCGGGTTTTGCCGACGCCTACCTGGTGGCCACCCGCTTTGCAGGTGTTGCACGCCGCACGGGAGTGCTCTTCATGGAGGGCGTGGAGGTTCGCAGCCTGCGCATCGAAGCTGGGCGCGTGGCCGGCGTGCAGGCCTCGGAGGGCCGCATCGACGCCGGGGATGGGAGTGGCGCCGTGTCCTGAAGGCGTGCGATCGTCTGGTGTGCCCCTCAGGGGGTTTGCGCCGCCGCGGCAAGCTGCGCTTGCAATGCCTGCACCACCAGCGGGCTCACCCGCTGGATCTCCTGGACCAGTTCCGCTGCCAGCGTGAGGTCAGGCTCCGCAGATCGCATAGCCCCTTCCAGTGCATGGCAATGCTGGGACAAGCCCTGGGCGCCCAGGGCTGCGGCCGAGGACTTGGCCTTGTGGCCGATCTGCCCCAGCCGCGCGGCGTCGCCCGCCGCCAGAGCCTGCTGCAGCTCGACCAGGGTCTTGTCCATCATGGATTCGAAGACCTTGACGATGGGCCCCATCGCGGGGGCGCTGCCGCGGGTGAGGGTGCGCAGCACCTGGGGGTCCAGGACGGTTTCGCTAGCGTTGCGGGGGGCGGAGGCAGGTGAGGGCTCAGCAGGCGCAGGAGCGGGGGAAACAGCGGGAGAAGCAGGGGCAGAAGGAGCGGCAGCAGCGTCGTGGGCAGGGGCCGAAGGCGGTGTCGCGGTGACCTCCTCTCCGGTCCATCGCGCCACGATTTCCAGGAAGCGCTTGGGCTGCACGGGCTTGGAGACAAAGTCGTTCATGCCGACAGACAGGCAGGCACGCCGGTCCTGGGCGCTGGCGTTGGCGGTCATGGCGATGATGGGCAGGCGTCGCCATCTCTCCTGAGCGCGTATCCTGCGTGTGGTTTCGCGGCCGTCCATCACGGGCATCTGGATGTCCATCAGCACGCAGTCCAACTCCAGGGACTGCAGCAGGTCCAGCGCCTGCTGGCCATCGCCGGCCACTTCCACCTTGGCCCCTGCGGCCTGCAGCAGTTCCCGGGCCACGGCCTGGTTGACGGCGTTGTCGTCAACGATCAGCACACGCACATCCTTGAGCTTCGGCCCCCAGCGCAGGTCCAGGGCTCCGAAATCGGTGTCCGCCTCCTTGGCCCGGGGCACTTTTCCGGCAGGCAGCCGCAGCCTGCACCAAAAGGTGCTGCCCGCGCCGGCCTGGCTGTCCACGCCCACCTCGCCCGCCATGAGCTTGGCCAGTTCGCGGCAGATGGCCAACCCCAGGCCCGTGCCGCCGAACTGCCGGGTGGTCGAGGCGTCGGCTTGGTGGAAGGGCTGGAAGAGCTGCGCGGCCTGCTCGGGCGTCATGCCGATGCCCTCGTCGGTCACCTGCAACACCACCTCCACGCCGTCGGGCCCTTCGTCGCCCGCACGGCCGATGAGCCTGACCACTCCCCTGGAAGAGAATTTCACTGCATTGCTGGCGTAGTTCAGCAGGATCTGGCGGATGCGCAGAGGGTCGCCCTTCAGCGGCAATTGCAGCCGCTCGTCCAGTTCCACCCGCAGTACCAGACCCTTTTCCCGGGCCGATTCCTCCATCAGGCGCACCACGTCAGCAAAGATGACCGGCAGCAGCAGGTCGACCGTTTCCACTTCCAGCTTGCCGGACTCGATCTTGGAAAAGTCCAGGATGTTGCTGATGAGCTCCAGCAGGTACTTGCCGGAGTCGTGGATGCGGCGCAGGTAATCCCGGATCTTTGGTGATGGCGATGCGCGCAGCGCCAGGTAGGACATGCCCAGGATGCTGTTCATCGGGGTGCGCATCTCATGGCTCATGTTGGAAAGGAAATCACTCTTGGCCCGGTTCGCATGTGAAGCCGCAAGGGTCGCCTTCTCCAGCGCCTCGGTGCGGCGCTGGATCGTGTGCTCGAGGCTCTGGTTGACCTCCTCCAGAGCGCGTTCAGCCCGCACACGCTTGGTGATCTCGGTGCGGATGGCGATGTACTGCTCCGGCCGGCCCTTCTCGCCCAGCAGCGGCACGATGGTGGCGCTGACCCAGTACAGGCCCCCGGCCCGGTTGCGGTTGCAGATCTCCCCGTGCCAGACCTGGCCGGCGCCGATCACCTGCCAGAGGTTCTCAAAGAAGCTCGCCGGTTGCTCGCCCGAGTTGATGATGCGGTGGTTGCGCCCCAGCAGTTCTCCCCGCGTGTAGCCAGTGATGTCGCAGAAGCGGTCGTTGGCGTAGGTGATGTTGCCTGCCAGGTCGGTGATGCTGACGATGGCGTGCTGGTCCAGGGCGAACTTCTGGTTGTCCAGAGCGCGGCGGCTGACTTCGCGCTCCCGCATCAGTTCGGAGACCCGCCGGAACATGGCCACCACCCGTGTCACCTCGGTGGGGGCGCCCTGGGTGTCGATCTGCGAGACATCCACGCCCCCCGCCGCCAGAGCCTTGTCCAGTGTCAGCAGGTGCTCCAGCCCACCGAGCCAGCGTCGCAACAGGAAGTGGATCGCAAGCAGGCCCAGCACCAGACTGGCCAGGCCGACGCTGACCAGCAGCACCGACAGCCTCCACAGGTCCTGGGCCACGGTGTGGGCGTCAAAAGTCAGGCGCAGCACGCCGTAGTCACGCCCGCCGACGGTGACGCTGCGGTTCACGTCGTACAGCTCTTGCTCGGCCCAGCGCACCAGCCAGCCAGGCGGCTGGCCCCGCAGTGGCGTGCGGCTGTCGCTGCGGATGCGGCCGCCCTTGGTGTCCATGAACTGGCTGGAGCGGAACACCGACCCCTGCACGGCGCGGTCCAGTGTCTTGCGCACGGTGTCGTAGTCGCCGATGACGACGCTGTCCTGCACGGCCTGCGCGACGACTTCCACCAGCATCACGGAGGCACGCTGCGCTTCCTCGATCTGCTGACCGACCTGGTGGCTCAGGAACACGGTGAGCCCGACACCGAAGAAAGTGATCAGCGTGGCGGCGTACAGCGCGAAGACCCGGTTCGTCAGCGACTTCGGCCACAGGCTCGCCAATGCCGCGACGGCACTGGTCCAGGCTTTCCTCGAGTTCAAGATCAGGGACCCGTCAACGCAGTTGTGCGGGGGCCGTTGCGAAGAACTGACGGTAAGGACCGTATTCCGATCCGTTGGAGGCCACGAAGCCCGCCGTGGGTGGCAGCTTCACGAGGTCTCCCGCGGCTGCCAATACCCGCTGGCCGGTCGGGTCGGCCAGCATTGCGGCGAAGGCCCGCCCCACCGCCTCGGCATCGGCCTGCGTCACCTTGCGCGCCACCATCACCGCCAGATCGTGCAGCGGCTCGGAGTTCCACAGGGCCCGGACCTTGCGGTTCTCGCGCTTGGACCAGCCCTCGGAGAGCTGGGAGTGGGTGCCGGCGGCCGCTGCCTTGCCGCTGGCCAGCTGGGCGAAGGCGCCGTCCATGTTGCCGCCGAAGACGACCTGCACGTTGATGTTGCGCTTGAGCAGCTGGGCGTAGGAGAACTTGTAGGCCACCGTGGCCTCGGGTCCTGGGAAGGCCACCGCTTGCCCTTCGAGCTGTTCAAGGCGCTGGATGGGCGACTCCGCCAGCACCACGATCTGGCTCTGGATGGGCGCGGTCTGGCGCCTGGCGATGACCTTCCAGCCCAGTTGCTCACGCTCTGGGCTGAACATGTGGTTGGAGAAGATGAACTCCACCTCGTTGGCCAGGACGTAGGCCGTGGTGTCGGCCGAGGTGCGGCCGATCTTCAGCTCCAGCCGCACGCCGCTCTTGCTGGAAACGTACTCGATGATGGGATTCCAGTACCGGGCGGTCAGTTCGATGCCGTACTGGTTGACGGGGGAGAAGCGGTAGACGGCGCCACTCTGAGCCCGCAGCTGATGCGGGATGGACCCCGCGAGACCCGCCAGCCCTGCCACGGTCAGGGAGCGTCGGCGGTGGTCCATGGAATTTCTCTCAGGCGGTCGGAAGTGGCGGAAGGATAACAAGCCTGCGGGGCCGGGGTGCCTCGTACCGTTGCAGGCCGAGGTCGTCGGTGCGAATGTCGGCTGACCGGCCCGTGACCAGATCGGCCATCACCCGGGCGCTGCCGCAGGCCATGGTCCAGCCCAGGGTGCCGTGGCCCGTGTTCAGGTACAGGTTCGCCCGACGCGTGGCGCCGATGATGGGCGTGCTGTCTGGGGTCATGGGGCGCAGGCCGGTCCAGAACTCTGCGCGCGGCAGGTCGCCGCCGGGGAAGAGGTCTTGCGTCACCATCTCCAGCGTGGCCCGCCGGCGCGGGTCCGGCCGCAGGTCGAAGCCGCCCAGCTCGGCCATGCCGCCCACGCGGATGCGGCTGCCCAGGCGGGTGAGCGCGATCTTGTAGGTTTCGTCCAACACGGTGGAGCGTGGGGCCCGCGTCTCGTCCAGCAGCGGGATGGTCAGCGAGTAGCCCTTGACGGGGTAGACCGGCAGGTCCAGCCCCAGCGGCTGCAGCATCTGGCGCGAGTAGCTGCCCAGGGCCAGCACCACGCGGTCGGCCTGCATCACCTGGGGGGGTGCGCCATCCGGCCCGGCAAGCTTCACGCCGGTGACGGCACCGCCGTCCGTCAGCAACGTCTCCACCCGGGCGTTGAAGCGAAAGTCCACGCCCAGGCGCTGCGCCTCCTGCGCCAGGCGGCGGGTGAACAGGTGGCAATCACCTGTTTCGTCACCCGGCAGGCGCAGGCCGCCACTCAGGCGTTCGCGGGCGTGGGCCAGGCCCGGCTCCACGCGCGCCAGGCCGTCGCGGTCCAGCACCTCGAAGTCCACGCCGCAGTCCTGGAGCACGGCCGTGTCGCGTCCCAGGGCGTCCATCTGTGCCTGGGTGCGGAAGACCTGCAGCGTGCCGCCTGTGCGGTGGTCATACTCGATGCCGATGTCCTGGCGCAACTGGCGCAGGCAGTCGCGGCTGTAGCCGGCCACGCGCATCAGCCGCTCCTTGTTGATGGCGTAGTTCTCTGAGGTGCATTGGCGCAGCAGCTGCGCCATCCAGCGCAACTGGAACAGGCTGCCGTCCGGGCGGATGGCCAGCGGTGCATGTTGCTGGAACATCCACTTCAGTGCCTTGAAGGGGATACCGGGGGCAGCCCAGGGCGTGGAGTAGCCGGGCGAGACCTGGCCGGCGTTGGCGAAGCTGGTCTCCATGGCCGGACCGGCCTGGCGGTCCAGCGTGGTGACTTGCACGCCTGCGCGGGCCAGGTAGTAGGCGGTGGTGGTGCCGATGACGCCGCTACCGAGGACGATGACCTTCATTTGAACCTCGCGTCGAATTGAAGAATAACGCTTTGAAAGTGAAGTCTAGTGAATCATGTGCCACAATCTTTTCTGAAATTAGTTCAATAAACCGAAGTAAAGACTGAATTTGGCGGGTGGCAGCGCGCGCCCCCGAAGCTTTTTCTAACCATGGCTGAACTCGACCGCCTCGACCGCCGCATCCTCGACATCCTGCAGCGCGAGGGCCGCATCTCCATGACCGAGTTGGGTGAGCGCATCGGCCTGTCCACTTCACCCTGTGCCGAGCGGGTTCGCCGCATGGAACGCAACGGCGTCATCACCGGGTATCACGCACGCATCGACCCCAAGGCCCTGGGGCGCATGTTGTTGGTGTTCGTGGAGATCACCCTCTCGGCGAAGTCGGGTGATGTGTTCGACGAGGTGCGCAAGGCCTTGCTGCACATGCCCGAGGTGATGGAGTGCCACCTGGTCTCGGGCAGCTTCGACTACCTGGTCAAGGCGCGCCTGTCTGAGATGGCCGAGTACCGCCACCTGCTGGGCGACATCCTCAAGCGCATCCCGGTGCCGTGCCAGTCGCACAGCTATGTGGTGATGGAGGAGGTGAAGGAGTCGACGGCCCTGGTGGTGTTGGGTTGAGCGGCGTTCATGATCCTCCAAGGTCCGGGCGGTGTCCGGCCCGGCCCCCGCGGGGGCACAAGAAAACCTGGGTCGGCCCGGCGCTTTCTTGAGAGTGCGTTTGTCAGCCTTTTCTGAACCCGCTGGCGCCGCCTGGGTCGCTGCGCCGGCTGGCGTCACCGCCATCACCGCTGTCATCTGCGCCACACTGGCCGCGTCGTAAGCCTTGAAGATCGCGCCGTATGCCGCTCAGCAGCGGCCGACGCGTTTGGGCCAGGCGGTGCCAACTCCACGCAGCGGCGGCGGCGGCGGCTAGAAAGCCCAGCGCCAAGCCCGTGGCGATGGCCGCACGCTGCGACGGCTCGGCCCAAAGCAGCAGCCCTCCCACGCCGAGCACGGTGCCGGCGAACAGCAGGAACAAGGTGACGGTGGCGCGGATCCACAGCCGCGCCACGTTCAACCGTTCCTGCTCAATTTCGAGCACCAACAATTCCAGGCGGGTGGCCGCAATGCCTGCCACGCTGCCCAGCAACTGGCGGATGACGCTCACCACAGCCACGCGCACCCTCCTGGGCCCGGCATGGTCGCGTGGCGAACCCGCAGTCGCGGGTGCGTGTGCCCGCCGCAGGCGGCCCGACCTGCCAAGATGTTCAGCGCCGCGACGCCAGGAAGCCGATCAGCAGGCCAGTTGCCGCCGCGATGCCCATGGCGCTGTACGGGTGAGCCTGCACAGACTGGTCGGCCTGTTGGGCGGCACGTTTGACCCGCGCCAGCGTGGCTTGGTTCAGCTCGTCGAGCTGGGCGCGCATCTCGCGCACCTGCACCGACAGCCGGTCGCGCACGGCGTTGAATTTCTGGTCGCCGCTGTCGGCGGCCGAGCGCAGGTAGCTGTCGATCTCGTCCACCATGTGGCGCAGTTGGTGGCTGCTGTCCTGGCTGCCGTCGGTGGGCAGGGTTCGGGTGTTCGCTTCCATGAGGAAATCCTTGCAAGGGGTTGGTGGAAAAGGGGTGTGGGAGTGCGGTTTGTCGACCGCGCACCCACAGCATCCCCTTGCGGCGTCCTGGGCGGCTTGCGCGCACGCAGCGTCGGCGTGGGTTCTGCAGCGGCCTTCGGGTCAGCCCGGTAGGCAAGGGCGGTGCTTTGTGCTCGACTCGGGCCATGCGAGAGCCGGGCGGTACCGGCTTCATTCCAGGAGACCAGTTCCATGACGCTGTTCACCCCCAGACGCCTTGCCCCTGCCATGCGTGCGCCGATGTGGGCGCTTGCCGCTGTCGTGGCTGCCGCCACGCTGGCCGCGCCGCAGGCACAGGCCCAGCAGGCCTTTCCGCGTCAGCCCATTCGCTTGGTGGTGACCTTCCCGCCCGGTGGCGCGCCGGACATCCTGGCGCGAACCTTCTCCGAGAAGGCCAACCTCGGCCAGCCCGTGGTGGTGGACAACCGCCCCGGGGCCGGGGGCAACATCGGCGCCGAGGCGGTGGCCAAGGCGCCGCCTGACGGCCACATGCTGGTGATGGCCACCGTGGGCACGCACTCCATCAACGGGGCGCTGTACAAGAAGATGCCCTACGACATGGTCAAGGACTTCGCGCCCGTGTCGCATGTGGCCAGCACGCCCAACCTGCTGGTGGTGAACAACGACGTGCCGGCGCGCAACGTGGCCGAGTTCATCGCCCACCTGAAGGCCAACCCCAACAAGCTGAGCTTCGGCTCACCGGGTATCGGCTCGTCGGTGCATGTGTCGGGCGAGCTGTTCAAGTCGCTCACCGGCACCACCATGACGCACGTGCCCTACAAGGGCCGCCAGTTCGCCATCCCCGACCTGGTGGGCGGGCAGATCCAGCTGATGTTCGACAACATGCCCTCGGCGCTGCCGATGGCACGCGAGGGCAAGATCCGGGCGCTGGCGCAGACGGGGGCCAAGCGCTCGCCGGCCGCGCCCGACGTGCCCACCGTGGCCGAGACCTTGCCGGGTTTCGAGGCCACGAGCTGGTTCGCGATATTCGCCCCAGCTGGCACGCCCAAGGAAGTGGTGGCACGCCTGAACCAGGAGATCCACCGCGTGTTCAACCTGCCGGATGTGCAGGCCAAGCTCAAGTCACTTGGGCTGGACCCCTGGCTGTCCACGCCGGAGGAACTCACGCGCTTCCAGGCAGGCGAGATCGCGAAGTGGGCCAAGGTGGTGAAGGACTCGGGCGCGACGGCGGATTGACCGCCGCCCGGCCTTGAGGGGGCGGACTGGGGACGGGCAGATCAGTAGGTCTTGTACGGCAGGAACTTGCCGCTCATGTTGATGCTGACCCGGTCTCCCTTGGGGTCGGGTTCGCGCTGCAGGTCCATCTTGAAGTCGATGGCGCTCATGATGCCGTCACCGAACTCCTCGTGGATGAGTTCCTTGAACGTGGTGCCGTAGACGCTGATGAGCTCGTAGAAGCGGTAGATCAGCGGGTCGGTGGGCACGCTGGTGGGCAGGCTGCCCTTGTAGGGCACCACCATGAGCCACTTCTTTTCTTCAGCCGTCAGGCCGAAGATCTTGCCCAGGGTGTCGGCCTGCTTCTTGTCCAGCGTCATCTGGCCCAGGCACGCGGCCGTGACCCACTCCTTGCTCAGGCCCACCTTGGCGGCCACGTCGGCCCATTTGAGGCCTTTGGCGACCTTGGTGGCGATGATCTTTTCGGTGACTTCGAGGCGGCTCATGTGGACGGATCTCCTGAGAGAGGTTGAGGTTGAAAGTGAGGTGATCTGACCTGGGTTCAGGCAGCGCGGTGCAGCGGCACCCCATTTGGGTTGGCCTGGGACTCAAGGGGTGCGGCCCCAGCATCCAGGCCTGGGCTGACCTCGGGCGGCTTGGCGGGCGCGCGGCCGTGAGAGAGTTCCCGAGAGCGGCTGACCAGGAAGTCCACCAGATGGTTGCGCAGCCGGTAGTACTGCGGGTCATGGTGCAGGGTGGCGCGCTGGCGCTCCCGGGGCATGGTGTTGCGCACGATCTCGGCCACCCGTGCGCGCGGCCCGTTGCTCATCAGCAGGATGCGGTCGGCCAGCAGGATGGCCTCGTCCACGTCGTGCGTGATCATGAACACGGTCTGCCTCGTCTGGGCACAGATGCGCAGCAGCTCGTCCTGGATGGTGCCGCGCGTCAGCGCGTCCAGCGCGCCGAAGGGCTCGTCCAGCAGCAGCATGCGGGGCTCGATGGCAAAGGCGCGGGCGATGCCCACGCGCTGCTTCATCCCGCCGGAAAGCTGTGACGGCTTCTTGTCCAGCGCCGCGCCCAGGCCCACCAACTGCACGTATTTCTCGACATGCGAGGCCACCTGGACGCGTGGCCACTGCGGCCACTTGCTGCGCACCGCGAAGGCGATGTTGTCGCGCACGCTCAGCCAGGGCATCAGTGCGTGACCCTGGAAGACCACGCCCCGGTCCAGGCCCGGCGCCACCACCTCACGCCCATCCATGAACACATGGCCGGTGCTGGCGGTTTCCAGACCGGCCAGCGCGTTGAGGATGGTGGTCTTGCCGCAGCCGCTGTGGCCGATGATGCAGACGAACTCGCCTTCGGACAGGCTGAAGTTCACGCCTTCGAAGACTGGCTCCGCGCCGTAGGCTTTGCCCAGGTCCTCGACCTTGAGGAACTCATTCGGCATAGGTCACCGCCTTCTGCGCGCGGGCAAACACCTGGTCCAGCGCCATGCCCACCAGGCCGATGGTCAGGATGGCGAAGATCACGTTGGGCAGCGAGAGGTTGTTCCACTCGTTCCAGACGAAGTAGCCGATGCCGATGCCGCCCACCAGCATCTCTGCGGCCACGATGACCAGCCAGGCGATGCCCATGCTGATGCGCATGCCCGTGAGGATGGTCGGGGCCGCAGCCGGCAGGATCACCTGCAGGGCCTTGCGCAGGGGCTGCACCTCCAGCGTGCGTGCGACGTTCAGCCACTCGCGCCGCACACCCGCCACGCCAAAGGCGGTGTTGATCAGCATGGGCCAGACCGAGCAGATGAAGATGACGAAGATGCCGCTGGCGGCGCTGTCCTTGATGGTGTACAGGGCCAGCGGCATCCAGGCCAGTGGCGAGATCGGCTTGAGCACCTGGATGAAAGGATCCAGCGCCCGGTAGAGCAGGGGGCTCATGCCGATCACGAAGCCCAGCGGAATGGCCACCAGTGCGGCCAGCAGGTAGCCCAAACCCACCCGCCCCAGGGAGTAGGCGAGTTGAAGGCCGATGCCCTTGTCGTTGGGGCCGTTGTCGTAGAACGGCGACGACAGGTGGTGCGCGATGGTCGAGCCCATCTGTGCCAGGGTGGGGAAGCCTGACTTCTGAGCGGTGGTTTCGGCGCCAACTGCTGTGCCCGGGTCCTTGCCCATCAGCTTGGCGTATTCGATCTGCTCTGCGGTCATGGCCACGGGCTTGGCCGGGGCCGCGGTAGGGCTGAGGGTGGCCAGGTGCCACACCAGCAGCATCAGGCCGAGCAGCAGCAGCGACACCAGCGCGGCGCGCGCGCGCTCGCCGCGCATCAGGGCGTTCAGGGTCGACATGGCCGCGCGGGCTCAGGTGCGCTTGATGGCGAAACTGGCCACGTACTCGTCGGGCTTGGCGGGGTCGAACACCTTGCCCATCACCGTGATCTTCGGGTACGCATTGCCTGCGGGCGGCTTCATGTCGAGCGCGGCCATCTGCTTGCGCGCATCCGTCAGCAGGAAGACCCGCTCGGCAATCTGCCGGTAGTTCACATCACCCTTCACATAGCCCCAGCGTTTCATCTGGCTGAGCATCCACACGGCCATGCTCTGCCAGGGGATGGGGTCGAAGTCGGCGCGGTCGGGCACGTTCTGCACCTTGCCCAGACCGTCGGCAAACTTGCCGGTGAGCACCTGCGCGATCACGGCCTCGGGTTGGTTGAGGTACTGCTGCGGGGCGATGACCTTGGCGATCAGTTCCCGGTTGCGCGCTTCGCGCGCCATGGCCGCCGAGGTGAGCACCGCGCGGAACAGCGCCGCAAAGGTGTTGGGGTTCTTCTGGATGAACTCGGTGCTGGTACCGAAGGCGCAGCAGGGGTGGCCGTTCCAGAGGTCCTTGGTCAGCAGGTGGATGAAGCCCAGTTCCTCGAACACCGCCCGCTGGTTGAAGGGGTCGGGGCCGAGGAAGCCGTCGATGTTGCCGGCGCGCAGGTTGGCCACCATTTCGGGCGGCGGCACCACACGGATCTGGATGTCCCGGTCCGGGTCCAGCCCGGCCTCGGCCACGTAGTAGCGCAGCAGGAAGTTGTGCATCGAGTACTCGAAGGGCACGGCAAACTTGAAGCCCTTCCAGTCCTTGGGGTCACGTTTGTCCTTGTGCTTGACGCTCAGCGTGATGGCCTGCCCGTTGGTGTTCTGGATGGTGGCCACGTGCATGGGTGTGGCGGTGGAACCCAGACCCATGGAGATGGCCAGGGGCATGGGGCTGAGGAAGTGCGTGGCGTCGTACTCCTTGTTGATCATCTTGTCGCGGATCAGCGCCCAGCCCGCCGTCTTCACGACCTCGACGTTCAGCCCCTGCTTGGAATAGAAGCCCAGGGGGTGGGCCATGATGAGCGGCGTGGCGCATGTGATGGGGATGAAGCCGATCTTGAGGTCCTTCTTTTCGACGGGCCCCTTGTCCTGCGCCATCGCCTGCAGGCTCGCCACCGGCAGCACGCTGGCGATGGCGGCCGAGGCGGTGCGGCGGCCCACCGCCTTCAGGAAGCGCCGGCGCAGGGCGTCCTGCGGGAACAGCGCCTTGACCAGGGCGGCCTCGACAAACCGGCTCGCCTCGGATTCGAAGTCCGCCGTCTGGCTGCGCTCACGCAGGGTGGCCGTGGCGTGTTCGGCGTCGCTGCGGTGCTGGCCGCAGGCGCAGCCCAGGCGCAAGGGCCGGTCGGCGTCGTAGGGGTCGAAGTCGGGCGTCATGGCGGGGTCCTTCTGGTTCGGCTTGTCCAGGCTCACTGTCTTGGACAAGGCACGAAACAGCAAAGGACGTGCCAAACGTTGGCGCCAGACGTCGCACCATCTTGGTGCGTGGCGCCCTGGGCACCCGGGGCCCTTCAGAAGTTCAAAGCATGCGCACCTTCACGCTGCGGCCCTTGACCTTGCCGGCGTTCAGGCGGCGCAGCACCTCGGGGGCGATAGCCCGCTCCACCGCGATGTAGGTGGACCACTCGTTGATGCTGATCTTGCCGATCTGCGCGCCGGCAAAGCCCATGTCCTTGGTCAGCGCACCCAGCACGTCGCCGGCGCGGATCTTCTCCTTGCGCCCGCCCAGCATTTGCAGCGTGGCCATGGGGGGCAGCAGGGGACCGGTGGCAGCGCCGCCCGCCTGCCCGATGAGTTCTGTAAGCGGGTGCCACTCGACCTCGGTCCCTTGGGCGGCCTCGATGCGCCCCACGCGGCCCATCTCCTCCATGCTCGCCAGGCTGAAGGCCCAGCCTGGGGCCGGTGCGGCCGGTCCGGGCGCGCTGCGCCCTCCTTTGGCGTCGGTGCCTGCGCCGGCCGGGTCGGCGTTCTCCGGCGGCGCCTGCAGGGCCATCCGCCCCACCCGCCCGATGCGGTGCGTGTGCACCTCCACCTCGGGCGAGATGTCCACGTTGATGACGGCTTCGAGCTGGCTGATGTCCAGGCCGCGGGCGGCCACATCGGTGGCCACCAGCACGCTGCAACTGCGCTGCGCGAACTGCACCAGCACCTGGTCGCGGTCACGCTGGTCCAGGTCGCCGTGCAATTCCAGCGCCACCAGACCCTGCGCCTGCAGCACGGCCACCAGGTCGCGGCACTGCTGCTTGGTGTTGCAGAAAGCCAGCGTCGACACCGGCCGGTAGTGGTTCAGCAGCAAGCCCACAGCATGCAGACGTTCCTGCTCCTGCACCTCGTAGAAGCGCTGGCGGATGCTCTGCGCCGCGTGGCGTTCCGTCAGCTTCACGATCTGCGGCTCACGCATGTACTTGGCGCCCAGCGCCATCACGCCCTCGGGATAGGTGGCCGAGAACAGCAGCGTCTGGCGCACCCGGGGGCATTGGCGTACCACCTGGGCGATGTCATCGGCAAAGCCCATGTCCAGCATGCGGTCGGCCTCGTCCAGCACCAGGGTGTTGAGCGCACCCAGCGTGAGCGTCTCGCGCGCCAGGTGATCCAGGATGCGCCCTGGCGTGCCCACCACGACATGGGCGCCATGTTCCAGGCTGGCGATCTGCGGACGCATCGTCGCGCCGCCACACAGCGTCAGCACCTTGATCGAGTCCTCGGCGCGCGCCAGGCGGCGGATCTCCTGCGTCACCTGCTCGGCCAGCTCACGCGTGGGGCACAGCACCAGGGCCTGCACCGCGAACAGCCGCGGGTTGAGGTTGGCCAGCAGCGGCAGCGCGTAGGCGGCGGTCTTGCCGCTGCCGGTGCGGGCCTGGGCGATCAGGTCGCGCCCGGCCAGGGCCAGCGGCAGGGTGGCGGCCTGGATCGGCGTCATCTGCAGATAGCCCAGGCGTTGCAGATTGGCCTGGACGTGCGGGGCCAGGGGCAGGCGGGCGAAGTCCAGCTCGCCTGGGGGTGGGGCGGGAGCGGAGGGGTCGGCCAGGTCAGCGTTCAGGTCAGCGGTCATGTGGGATCGGATTGTTCAGAAGGGACGAGCGGTCTGTCGGGTGGCCGGGACGCGTGCACGTTGGCGGATGTGCTGGGTCTAGCGTGCCGGCTCGCCCGGTGTGGCCAGCGCCTCGCGCAGCTTGTCCTTGCGGCTCTTGCGCCGGCCCTTGAGTCCGCCGTGCGGGTCCAGGCCCTTGCGTGGGCTTGGCGGCTCGTCCGCCTGTTCAGGCGCAGGTGCCTCAGCGGGCGAAGCCGCGGGCTCGAAGCCCGGCAACTGCTCGCGCGCCACCCGCTGGCCCTGGCGCTTCTCGATCAGGCGGAAGTGGGCCTCCTGGGTAGGGTCGTCGGCGGCGATGAAGCTCACGGCCACGCCCGCAGCGCCCTGCCGGGCGGTGCGCCCGATGCGGTGGATGTGCGTGGCGGGCGAGCGTGCGAGTTCGTAGTTCACCACGGCGGGCAACTGCTCGATGTGCAGGCCGCGCGAGGCCATGTCGGTGGCCACGAGCACGGACACAGCACCGCTGCGGAAGTCCGCCAGCGCGCCCGTGCGCGCGCCCTGGCTCAGCTCGCCGTGCAGGGCCGCGGCGGGCAAGCCGGCCGCGTTGAGCTTGGCCGCCACATGCTCGGTGGCGTAGCGCGTGGCCACGAACACCAGCACCCGCGTCCAGCCTTCGGTGCGGATCAGGTGGCGCAGCAAGGGAGTGCGCTGGGCCGTGTCGACCCGCAGGGCGCGCTGCACCAGCGTGGGGGGCAGGGTGGGCGCAGGCGCTGGCGTGGCCTCTGCGGTCGGGCGGGCCGTGCGGGCGCTGTTGGCGGCGAAGCTCGATGCTGTGGCCGCCCCCTGCGCTTGCGTGGGGGCGTCGGACGTTTCGGGCGCGGCGCGCACGGCGGTCTGCCTGGATGGTGAGCTGACGCGGCCTTCATCCGCGGCTGCCGGCACCACGTCGATCTCCACCGGGTCGTGCAGCAGGTCCTGCGCGAGCGTCATGACTTCGGGGCCGAAGGTGGCCGAGAACAGCCACTGCTGGCGGCGCGGCGGCAGCAGGCCCAGCACGCGGCCCAGTTCGTCGGCAAAGCCGTCTTCCAGCAGGCGGTCGGCCTCGTCCAGCACCAGGGTTTCCAGGCGGTCCAGTCTCAGGGCGCTGTAGGCCTGGTCCGGCCCTCGGGCTCGGCGCCGAGCCACCAGATCCAGCAGCCGGCCGGGGGTGGCGACCACCACATCGGCGCCCCCGCGCAGTGCCATCAGCTGCGGGTTGACCGAAACCCCGCCGACCAGGGTCACCACCTTCACGCGCAGTGCCAAGGCCTGGGTGTAGGCGAGAAAGGTGTCGGTCACCTGAAGCGCCAGCTCGCGCGAGGGCACCAGCACCAGCGCGCGTGCCGGGCGCGGCGTCTCGGGCTCGGTGTGCAGCAGCCGCAGCAGGTTCTGCAGCAGGGGCAGCACGTAGGCCAGCGTCTTGCCCGAGCCGGTGACCGCTGCGCCGATGAGGTCGCGGCCCGCCAGCGCAGCGGGGATGGCCGCCGCCTGGATGGGCGTGGGCCGCAAGTGGCCGCGCTGGCCCAGGGTGCGCAGCAAGTCGGGGTGAAGCCCCAGGGAGGCGAAGGAGGCAAAGGACATGAGGATCAGGCCACTTGGGCCAGGAAGCCGCGGGGATCGGCGGAAAACGCCGCGAAGTTGTCTGGTGTCACGATGACCGGCAAGGCCTGCGGCACCTGTTTGCAAAACGCCTCCAGCCCCCGCCCCGACTTCCTGCGGCCCGATTTCACCTCGATGGCGTACAGCGCACTGCGGCGCTGGTAGACGAAGTCCACCTCGTCTTGACGCTCGCGCCAGTAGGTGAGCTCACCAGGCTGCTGTGCAAGCTCCGCACCGACCGCCAGTTCGAAGGCGCGCCCTCGTTGTTCTGCATTGGCCGTCATGTTCACGCCTGTGGCCATGCTGTACAGCGCCGGGCAGGCGGGCAGCATCTTGGGGCTGGAGCCGCGGCTGAGCCAGGCCTTTGGGGAGTACTTCTGCAGTGCGTGCATGAGGAAGGCGCTTGCGTACAACTCGATGTAGGTCTTCACCAGATCGGTGTTTCCCCGGTCTTGCAGTTGTCCCAGCAGCTTGGTGTAGCTGATCTCCTGCGCCGGGTACTGGCACAGGATCTGGAAAGCCTGTCGGAACAAGGCGGGGTTGCCCACACGGCGTTGCTGCAGGATGTCCTTGCCGATCACGGCCTCGACGATGGAATCCTTCATGTAGGCGTACCAGCGGTCCGGGTCGTCCTCGAAAGCCACGGCGCCGGGGTAGCCGCCGTACGCCAGATAGCGCGGCAGGTCGTAGCCGAAGGCCTGCTGCAGTTCGGCAAAGGTCCAGTGGTGCACACGCAGGAGTTCGAAGCGGCCGGCCAAGCTCTCGGTCACATCGGCCTGGACCTGCAGCGCGCTGGAGCCCAGCAACACCACGCGCAGGAACCCGGGCCTGGCATCCCACAGCGCCTTGAGGGTCTCGGGCCAGTTCGGGACTTTCTGGATCTCGTCGATCACCAGCAGGCTGCCCTCGCCCAGCAGCAAGGCCTGCTGCCATTGCTCCCTGAGCCAGGTGTGGTCGCTTGCCAGCAGCCCATCGGCATTGGCGTAGTGGGACGGGTGGTCAGCCTGTTCGATGACTTGCTTCACCCCAGTGGTCTTGCCCACCTGACGGGGGCCGACCAGCACCTGCATCAGGATGGGGTGCGCTTCAAGGCGGCGAGCCAGGGCGGCGACAAAGGGGCGGCGGAAGTTGCGGTTCACGCAGAGTTACAAAGTACTAGAAAGGTCTATTGTAATTACTAGAGTCTTCTCGTGAAGCGTTGATCGTGCTGGTACCCGTTGGGAGTTGCGTGCAGCCGCCGCAAGCCCTCTCGGCCCCTCCAGGCCCTGCCATCACGGCGTGCACCGCACACCCGCCACCCAGGTCTGGGCGAAGGCGGGCACGTCTGTTGCGAAGACGAGCGCATCCAGCAGGTTCTCGCGCGGCACACCGGCCAGTGCGTCGACCGTGGTGTCCATCACGAGGAAGTCCGCAGGGGCCCCGGGGACGAGGCCCACCTTCCGCCTGCCTGCGGCTGCGGCGCCGCCTTGCAGCATGGCCTGGAACAGGCGCTGGGCTGTGGAAGGCTCGCCCGATTCGGGTGCGGCGGCGACATTGCGCCGGCGATGCACCAGGCGCTGGCCGTATTCCAGCAACTGCAACTCGCGCGGCCACTGGCGGCTGACGTGGCTGTCCGAGCCGATGGACAGCGGCACGCCCGCGGCCAGCCAGCGGGGCAGGTCGAACAGGCCGTCGCCCAGGTTGGCCTCGGTGGTGGGGCAGACCACGACCCCGGCCCCCGTGCGGGCCACGGCCGCGATCTCATCAGGCGTGGCATGCGTGGCGTGCACCAGGTGCCAGCGGGCATCCAGCCGCACGTTCGCGCACAGCCACTCGATGGGGCGCTGGCCGGTGGCGGCCAGGCAATCCTCGACCTCGCCCGTCTGCTCGGCGATGTGGATGTGGACGGGCCCGGAGTCGTCGGCGCAGCGGCGGGCCAGCTCGGCGATGGACTCGGCCCGCGCGGCGCGCAGCGAGTGGATGGCCACGCCGGCGTCCACACCGGGCAGGCGCCAGGCGCGGATCTCGTCGCGCATGGCGATCACCTCGTCCACCGTGGTGGCAAAGCGGCGCTGGTCGGCGCGCAACTGGGGCTGCGTGAAGCCTGCCCGCTCGTACAGCACCGGCAGCAGGGTCAGACCGATGCGCGCGTGCTGTGCGGCTCGCGCCAGTGCACGCGCCATCGCACCGCGATCGGGGTAGGGCGTGCCGTCCGGGGCGTGGTGCAGGTAGTGGAACTCGCAGACGTGGGTGTAGCCGCCGGCCCGCATCTCGCGGTAGAGCGTGGTGGCCACGGCCTGCAGTTCGTCAGGCGTGATGCGCAGCGCCACGCCGTACATGCGGTCGCGCCAGCTCCAGAAATCGTCGTGCGTTCCCTCGCGCCGCTCGGCCAGGCCTGCGAAGGCACGCTGGAAGGCATGGCTGTGGGCATTGACCAGGCCGGGCAGCACGGGGCCGGGCAGGCGGTAGGCGTCGCCGGGCACCGGTGGCTGCTGCGCAGCCTGGGGCTTCGACAAGCTCAGCCCGAGCGGGGGGTAGGGCTTCGACAAGCTCAGCCCGAGCGGGGGGTAGGGCTTCGACAGGCTCAGCCCGAGCAGGGGGTAGGGCTTCGACAGGCTCAGCCCGAGCAGGGGGTAGGGCTTCGACAGGCTCAGCCCGAGCAGGGGGTAGGGCTTCGACAAGCTCAGCCCGAGCGGGGGGTAGGGCTTCGATGAGCTCCGCTCCAACGGCACCGCACATGTGCCATCAACCGTTCGCCCTGAGCTTGTCGAAGGGCTGGCGCCGAACCGCTCTGCCTCATCACGTATTCCCGTTGTCAGCGGTGTGGCGACCCCCGGCGTCACGGCAGCCCAGGTGCCATCGGATGCCACTTCCATCAGTACATCGGCCTGCCAGCGGCCCTCCACCCAGGCGTGGGTGGCGTGCAGTCGCTGCGGGGCGTTGCCGTCGGGGCCTGTCGCGCTTTGGAGCGGGGTGTGGGTCACGCTCGTCATGCCGGCCGCCAATCGATCATCACCTGCACCAGCTCGCGCAGCAGCGGGGTCACGGCTGCGGCCTTGGCGGCGTGCCAGGCGTAGGGCGGCTGTTCGTCCATGTAGGCGCGCCAGGCCATCTCCAGTTGCACGGCGTGGACACCGCCTTCCGGCCGTCCGAAGTGGCGCGTGATGTGCCCGCCCTTGAAGCGGCCGTCCAGCACATGGGTGTGAGCGGACTGCCGCTGGCAGACGGCGTACACCGCCGCTCGCAGCGACAAGGCGCAACTGCGGCCCTCCACCGTGCCCAGGTTCAGATCGGGCAGCGCGCCCTCGAACAGCCAGGGCAACTCGCCCTTGATGCTGTGCGCGTCGAACAGCACGGCGTGGCCGTGCAGAGCCTTCAGGCGACGCAGTTCCTCGCCCAGGGTGTCGTGGTACGGCTGCCAGTGCATCGCGATGCGTTCACGCACTTCAGCCTCGTCAGGGGCGCTGCCTTCGCGATAGATCGCGTCGCCTGTGAAGAAGCGCGTGGTGCACAGCTCGGTGTTGTTGCGGCCCGGGTACATGGGCTGGTTGTCGCTGCCGCGGTTCAGGTCGATGACGATGCGGCTTTCCACGGGCACGATGAGGCTGGCGCCCAGGTCTTTCGCGAACGCGTAAAGACGGTCCAGGTGCCAGTCGGTGTCTTCCACCTGCAGCGCGCGCTCCACCAGCCGCGGCTTCAGGTCCTCGGGCAGGTGGGTGCCCACGTGCGGCATGCTGATGAGCAGCGGCGTGTGGCCGCGGTGCAGGGTGAAACTCATGGAAGCCTTTCGATGCCGCTGCACACGACGCGGCGGCAGGGGTTGTGGCCGAAGCGGTAGGCCAGCTCGCGCGGGTGCTCGGCGTTCCATACCGCGAGATCAGCCCGCTGGCCGATGGCCAAGGTGCCGCGGTCGCCCAGGCCCAGTGCCCGCGCGGCGTTCAGCGTGACACCGCGCCAGGCCTCCTCAGGCGTCAGTCGGAACAGCGTGCAGGCCATGTTCAGCATCAGCAGCAGCGACAGCGCAGGCGAGGAACCGGGGTTGTGGTCGGTGGCGATGGCGATGGGCACGCCCGCTTCGCGCAGCGCCGCCACGGGCGGGAGCTTCGTCTCGCGCAGAAAGTAGTAGGCCCCGGGCAGCAACATGGCCACGGTGCCGGTCTGCCGCATCGCGGCAATGCCGGCAGCTGACAGGTGCTCCAGGTGGTCGCAGCTCAGCGCCTGGTACTGCGCGGCCAACGCGGCCCCTTCCTGGTTGCTCAACTGCTCGGCGTGCAGCTTCACGGGCAGGCCCAGCGCGCGCGCCGCGTCGAACACGCGCCGGGTCTGCGCCGGCGTGAAGCCGATGGTGTCGCAGAACACGTCCACGGCGTCCACCAGGCCGGCGGCGTGCTGGCCGGGCAGCCAGGCGCAGACGGCTTCGATGTAGTCATCTGCCCGGCCGGCGAACTCCGGCGGCAGCGCGTGCGCGCCCAGCGAGGTGGTGCGCACCGTCAGCGGCAGCTCACGCCCCAGGCGCCGTGCCACGGCCAGACAGCGCGCTTCGGTGCTCTCGTCCAGGCCGTAACCCGACTTGATCTCCATCGTGGTGACGCCTTCGGCCATCAGCGCCTGGGCGCGTGGCACGGCCAGCGCGAACAAGGCCTCGTCGCTGGCCGCCCGTGTGGCCGCGACGGTGGAGCGGATGCCACCGCCGGCACGGGCAATCTCCTCGTAGGTGGCGCCTTGCAAGCGCAGCTCAAAATCTGCTGCGCGGTCGCCGCCGTAGACGAGGTGGGTGTGGGCGTCAATCAGCCCTGGCGTGAGCAGCGCACCCTGCAGGTCGTGCTCTTGCGTGACATCGCTGGACAGGTTGGCGAGGGAACTGGGCAGTTGCGCATCAGGCCCCAGCCACGCGATGCGTTCGCCTTCGGTCACCAGCGCGCCGTCCTCGATCAGGCCCCAGCCCGAGGGCGGGGCCAGCGTGGCCAGGCGGGCGTGGCGCCAGAGGGTGAACTTGCGGTTCTTCATGTGCGTTCTTCTTTCGGCCCAGGGGCCTGCAGACCCAGCCACCAGGCCTGGCGGCCCGCGACCAGGCACCAGGGCGCCGTCAGGTCATGTTCGGGCGTGTGACCAGACCCGGCGTCAGACCACAGCAGCGTGCCGGGCTGCAGTTCGCGGCGGCCGCCGGGCGTGTCCACGCAAGCGGGACCATGCGTGTACAGGCCCTGCCACGCCCAGCCTTCGCCCTTCATCTGCGAGCCCATGACTGGCGGGTGGAGGGGCTGCGCATCGGGGGCTTGCTGAAGAGGTACGGGGGGCGGCCACGACTGCCCCGCCACGGCCCTTTGCATCCAGGCCCGCCCGGTGCTGTGCCGCACCATCAGGTTGAGGTCGCGCGTGGGCCCGTTGATCAAACGGCAGCCGGGCGCCTGCGCTCCGTCAAACGCCAGCCGGTCGCTGCCGGGCGTCAAGTGCAGATCCTCGCCGCGCAGCGTGAGCACCACCCCGTCGCCCTCCAGCACCGCAAAGCAGCGGTCGATGCCGGGGAAGGCGGAGAACGGCCCGTCCTGCGTGATGTCGGCCACGCTGACCCTTACGGCCCAGTCGGCGGATGGGGCTTGGGGGCCTGCACACGTGTCAGCAAGGCGCGGTGCCGGCCAGGCCAGCAGCTCGCGCGTGACCCCGCCGCCGTTGCGCCAGGGCTGTGCGGTGGCCTCTTGCAGGCGCACGGTGTACAGGGCGCCTTGGGGGTGGTGCAGGCCCGCTGAACCCGGTGCGGTGTGGGCCCATGCGCTCACGGCTGCGCGCCCCACAGCAGCGGGAACAGCGGGTGCTCCATCGGCGCGCCCGCGGGCAGCTCCTCGGCCAAGCCGGGGAAGTCGGGCGAGGTCTTCCAGGGTCGGGGTGCATGGCGCATGTCGTCGCCCAGGAAGCGTACCGAGAACACGCGCCGGCGCCGGCCCGGCTCAACGCCGCCTGTGGCGTGCAGGGTGAGCATGTGGAAGGCCACGGCATCGCCGGGCTCCAGCGCCCAGCCCAGGATGCGGTGGGTGGGCGGCTGCGCATGGCGGCCGGCCTCGATTTCGGGCAGCTCGGCCAGCGTGCCCGCCGGAAACCAGCGCGCCTCGTTCGTCATGAAGGTGCGCGGCATGAGCCAGGGGCCGCGGTGCGTGCCGGCGGCAAACTCCAGCGTGGCGGCGCGGCTCACCGGGTCCACGGGGATCCAGAAGCTGACGTTCTGCGTGCCGTCCACGTTGTAGTACGGCTGGTCCTGATGCCAGGGCGTGGGCTGGCGCGTGCCCGGCTCCTTGGTCAGCATGTGGTCGTGGTGCAGCCGGGCGGTGCGGCTTTGCATCAGCCGGCCGGCCACGGCCGCCAGCGCGGAGCCGAAAATGAACTGGCGGTAGGCACTGTTGTGCTGCCAGTTGCAGAAGTCCTCGATGAAGAAGCCGGGGTCGTCGGGCCGGCTGGCCACCTTGGCGCGCGGGCTGGGGGCAGCGAGGTTGGCGTCTATGCCCTCGCGCAACAACGCCACTTCATCGGGCATGAGCAGTCCGCGCAGGGCCACAGCGCCATCACGCCAGAAGGCCTTGCACAGGGCAGCGTCGGCCAGGCCGGCGGCTCGTTTTGACAGATGCGGGGCGCAGGCGCTGAAGGAATCGCTGTGCATGCCTCATTCTGCGTCGGCCCAGGCTTGCCTTGACTCAGCCAGGCGGCCCTGGCCTCGATGTGTAGAGTCTGGGCCTCGCGATGGTTGTTGCCGGGTGGGTTGCCGCCCTGATCGTCGCGCCTGGAGAACCTGCCATGACCGACCTCTCTCCCCTGCATCAAGTGGCCCAGCCCCGGCCGGTGCGCGCGCCTCGCGGTGCCACCCTCAGCTGCGCCAACTGGCTGATCGAGGCCGCCTACCGCATGATCCAGAACAACCTGGACCCGGAGGTGGCCGAAAACCCCGACGCCCTGGTGGTCTACGGCGGCATTGGCAAGGCGGCGCGCAACTGGGACAGCTTCGAGGCCATCCTCGCCACGCTGCGGCGTCTGAAGCCCGATGAGTCGCTGCTTGTCCAGTCCGGCAAGCCCGTGGGCGTGTTCCGCACGCACGAGGACGCGCCGCGCGTGCTGATCGCCAACTCCAACCTCGTGCCCAAGTGGTCCACCTGGGAGCATTTCGACCAGCTGGACCGCAAGGGCTTGATGATGTACGGCCAGATGACGGCGGGCTCGTGGATCTACATCGGCAGCCAGGGCATCGTCCAGGGCACTTACGAGACCTTTGTCGAGGCGGGCAAGCAGCACTTTGGTGGTGATCTCTCGGGCAAGTGGATCCTGACCTCGGGTCTCGGCGGCATGGGAGGCGCGCAGCCGCTGGCCGCCACCTTCGCCGGGGCCTGTTCAGTGAACATCGAGTGCCAGCAAAGCCGCATCGACATGCGCCTGAAGACCCGCTACGTGGACGAGCAGGCCACAGATCTGGACGACGCCCTGGCGCGCATCGCACGCTACACGGCGGCCAAGCAGGCGCGCTCGGTGGCCCTGCTGGGCAACGCGGCCGAGTTGCTGCCCGAGCTGGTGAAGCGCGCCCGCGCCGGCGGCCTGCGGCCCGACATCGTGACCGACCAGACCTCGGCGCACGACCTGGTCAACGGCTACCTGCCCGCAGGCTGGAGCCTGGCTCAGTGGCAGGCCGCCCGGGCCGACGACACGCGCCACGCCGAGCTGCGTGAGGCCGCGCGCCGCAGTTGCGCGGTGCATGTGCAGGCCATGCTCGACTTTCAGTCCCTGGGCATTCCCACGGTGGACTACGGCAACAACATCCGCCAGGTGGCGCTGGATGCCGGCGTGAAGAACGCCTTCGACTTCCCCGGCTTCGTACCGGCCTACGTGCGGCCGCTGTTCTGCCGCGGCAAGGGGCCGTTCCGCTGGGTGGCACTCTCTGGCGACCCCGAAGACATCCGCAAGACCGACGCCAAGATGAAGGAGTTGTTCCCGCAGGACGCCCACCTGCACCGGTGGCTGGACATGGCGGGTGAGCGCATCGCCTTCCAGGGCCTGCCCGCACGCATCTGCTGGATCGGCCTGGGGGAGCGCCATCGCGCCGGCCTGGCCTTCAACGAGATGGTGCGCTCGGGCGAACTGAAGGCGCCCATCGTCATCGGTCGCGACCACCTGGACAGCGGTTCGGTGGCCAGCCCCAACCGCGAGACCGAGGCCATGCGTGACGGCTCGGACGCGGTGTCCGACTGGCCGCTGCTCAATGCGCTGCTCAACACCGCGGGCGGCGCCACCTGGGTCAGCCTGCACCATGGTGGTGGCGTGGGCATGGGCTACTCGCAGCATTCGGGCGTGGTGATCGTCTGTGACGGCTCTGAGGCCGCCGCCCGGCGCATCGAGCGCGTGTTGTGGAACGACCCCGGCACGGGCGTGATGCGGCACGCTGATGCGGGCTACGAGGATGCGGTGGCCTGTGCTCGTGAACGCGGCCTGGACCTGCCGATGGTGGGTTCCGCTTGATGGTGCTGTGCGTCGCGGGCACGGGCGGCATGGGCACTGTGCTCCGCTCATGTCCTCCGTCCGCCGCTGACAGCGGCGGCCTCCCCCTTGACTTCGCTGCGCACAGCGCCCCTGCCACCCGTGCTGGCCGGCACCTAGGCACACCAAGAGTCACTGGGTCATGGCCCGTTGTTCGGCAGGCAGGCTCGGGAGGGTGGGGAGCTGTCGCAGCGAAGTCAAGGAGGAGGGTCGGGCATGGCCCGGCCCGGGGGACATGAGCGGAGGCAGTTCCCCGGCCTCCCGAGCTCGCGACACCTTCCCTTGAAGAGCCCATGAACAGACTCAGCTGAACCATGATCCTCCAACCGGGCCACCTCACTCTCGACGACCTGCAGGCGCTGCATGCCGGCGGCGTTGCGTTGGAGCTCACCTCCAGTGCATGGCCCGCCATCGAGGCCAGCGCAGCGGTGGTGCAGCGGGCTGCCGCGGGGGATGCGCCGGTCTATGGCGTCAACACGGGCTTTGGCAAGCTGGCCAGCACCCGCATTGGGGCGGACGACTTGGCCGCCCTGCAACGTAATCTCATCCGCTCGCACAGCGTGGGCGTGGGCGAGCCGATGGCCGCGCCCGTCGTGCGGCTCATCCTGGCGCTCAAGGCGGCCAGCCTGGCGCGCGCGCACTCGGGCGTGCGGCCGTTGGTGATCCAGAAACTGTTGGACGTGTTCAACGCAGGCCTCGTGCCCCACATCCCTTCGCAGGGCTCCGTAGGCGCCTCGGGCGACCTGGCGCCGCTGTCGCACATGACGCTGGCCTTGCTGGGCGAGGGGGAGTTCATCGTCGATGGGCAACGTCAGCCCGCCGCCGAGGTCTTGCGCGCTCACGACATTGCGCCGCTGGAGCTGGCGGCCAAGGAAGGGCTGGCGCTGATCAACGGCACCCAGGCCTCCACCGCACTCGCGCTGCACGCGCTGTTCAGCTTCGAGCCGGTGCTGGAGGCAGCGCTGGTGATCGGTGCGTTGACGGTGGACGCCGCGCGCGGCAGCGACGGGCCGTTCGACCCGCGCATCCACGCCCTGCGCGGCCAGCCCGGGCAGATCGACGTGGCGCGCTACTACCGCGCCCTGCTGCAAGGCAGCCAGATCCGCTCCTCCCATCGCGATGGCGACGACCGCGTGCAGGACCCCTACTGCCTGCGCTGCCAGCCCCAGGTGGTGGGCGCCTGCCTGGACCAGTTGCGCCACGCCGCGCTGGTGCTGTGGCGCGAGGCCAATGCCGTGACCGACAACCCGCTGGTGTTTGCGCAGGACGGCCAGATGATCTCCGGTGGCAACTTCCACGCCGAGCCAGTGGCCTTGGCTGCGGACGCCATGGCAGTGGCCATCGCCGAGGTGGGCGCCATCGCCGAGCGTCGCATCGCCATGCTGATCGACGCCAACGTCTCGCGTCTGCCGCCCTTTCTCTGTGCCGAGCCGGGCCTGAACAGCGGCTTCATGATCGCCCATGTGACGGCCGCGTCGCTTGCCAGCGAGAACAAGTCGCTGGCCCACCCTGCCAGCGTAGATTCCCTGCCCACCAGCGCCAACCAGGAAGACCATGTGAGCATGGCCACCTTCGCCGCGCGGCGCCTGCAGCCCATGATCGCCAACGTGGCCCACATCCTGGGCATCGAGTGGCTGGCCGCCGCGCAGGGCGTGGAGTTCCTGCGGCCCCTGCGCAGCTCGGCGCCGCTGGAGGCCGCCCATGCGCTGCTGCGACAGCGATGCCCCGCCATGATGCAGGATCGGTATCTCGCGCCAGACATCGAAGCCGCCTCAGCCCTGGTGCGTGAAGGTCGTTTGAGCCAGGGGTTCAAGGCCTTGCCAAGTCTGCCAGCGCTCTGGGTGCCGGCATGAGTGCTGGCGAACAGGGCGCACTCGCCCAGAGCCTGAATCCAACGTGGCTGGGATGGCGTTGGTGGACCGGGCTCGTGGCCCTGGTGATGCTGCTGGCCACCGCGACAGTGAGTGCCGCCGCCACCGTGCCCGTGGAAATCGACCTGCGCGCCGAGATCGCGGCGGGCCGTTTCGATCCTGCCCATGACCGCGTGGGCGTGCGGGGAGGTTATCCGCCCCTGTCCTGGCAGCGCAGCATGATGGCGCGGCCGCTGGGCGACGGGCGTTTCGGTCTCGACATCGTCTTTGGGAGCGCGCCCTTCGGCGGCCAGCCGGTGCCCTACAAGTTCCGTATCGAGCGGGCGGGCCAGGGACCCGACTCGGGTTGGGAACCCGGGCCCAATCACGCGCTCCGGCTGGACCCGGGTGTGCGCATCGCACGCGCCTTTGGTGCCGCACCCACGCCTGTGGCCTGGACGCGCGCAGGCACGATCGAGCGCCTGGGCCGCATCCCCTCAGCCCACGTGGCACAGCGCCACGTGCAGGTCTGGTTGCCGCCCGGGTACGCCGCCGACGCATTGCGCCGCTACCCTGTGCTGTACCTGCACGACGGGCAGAACGTCTTCGACGGCGAGTCGGCCGGTGCGGAGTGGATGGTCGACGAAACCGCGCAGCGTCTGGTGGAACAGGGTGCGATCGAGGCGCCCATCATCGTGGCCGTGGACAGCGTCAACACCCGGATGCACGACTACACACCCACAGCCATGACGCTGCCGGCCGAGCGCACGGGGACAGGACGCGCGCAGGCGGTGGGTGGCGGGGCGGCCGCCTACGGGCGCTTTCTGGCCGAGGAACTCAAACCCCGGATCGATGGACGCTACCGTACCCGCCGCGAGCCCGCCAGCACCGCGGTGGGTGGCTCTTCGCTGGGTGGCCTGGTGTCGCTGTGGCTGGCGCTGCACCGCAGCGACACCTTCGGCGCCGCATTGGTGGTGTCGCCCTCGGTCTGGTGGGACGAGCAGTTCGCGCTGCGCGATGTGCGCAGCGCCCCCACGCTGCCGCAGCCCCGACCGCGCCTGTGGCTGGACATGGGCGCGCACGAGGGGCCCGAGGCCTTGCCGGCGGCCCGCGCATTGCAGCAATCCCTGATGGCGCGCGGATGGGATCCCACTACACTGGTTTTTACCGAAGACGAAGGCGGCCACCACAACGAAGTGAGCTGGGCTGCACGTGTGGAGGGCATGCTGCGGTTTCTGTACCCCAAGCAACCTTGAAACCCTGACCCGCAACCTGGAGGATTTCCCCATGAAGAAGACATTTGCGCTCGCGAGCCTGGCGGCAGCCCTTTCTCTCCTGACTGGCGCGGGCCATGCGCAGGAGACCAAGGTCGCCATCGGCCTGTCCGGCTGGACGGGCTTTGCCCCGCTCACGCTGGCCAAGGAGGCCGGCCTGTACAAGAAGCACGGTCTGGACGTCAGCCTCAAGAAGATCCCGCAGAAGGACCGTCACCTGGCCATCGCCTCGGGCGACATCCAGTGCGCCGCCACGACGGTGGAGACCTGGGTGGTCTGGAACGCCAACGGCGTGGCCACCACGCAGATCTTCCAGCTCGACAAGAGCTTCGGCGCTGACGGCATGGTGGTCAAGGCCGGCATCAACTCCATCAAGGACCTGAAGGGCAAGA
>JBAXYD010000057.1:0-27195 GCA_037127635.1 Betaproteobacteria bacterium
CATCCTGCATCATCGATCCTGACCCCAGGGGCTGTTCCGCCCGCACTCACACCGGGCCTGCACGGCCGGTGCAGCGCCGGTTTGGCGGCGGACGTGCCATCGTTGCGCCGATGCTGCGGGCCGGCAAGCCTGGAGTGCCGATAGAACTCATGGGGAATCCGGATGGCGCGAACGCCATCAAAGCACTGGGCATGTACACGATGGGGTTGATCCGTCGGCGGCATCTCCTGCGTCGTCAGGCTGAGCGCGAGCAACGGCTGACCTGAGCTGTACGTTCGTCCAGATCACCTGGTGAGCCACTGGTCGGCGACCATGGGTGCATGTGTTCCGGCCTCCCCCTTGTCGTTCAGGATCACCTGGCGTCTCGCCAGGATTGCGCAGACTCTCCCCATGCGAAGTTCGATCGCCGGGAGTCTGCTCGTCGCCCCGCTTTGTCGCGCGGGGTGCGCGCCTGCAGAGGGGCAACGCGCAGACTCCCGTCGCCTGCCCTGCGTGCTCTCGATGTTGAAGTGACGCAAGGGGGAGGCCCCCTTCTTTCGACTGGAGTGGTGCCATGAGCACCTCAACTGAACAGCCGCAACCCAAAGTGACGGCCCAAACCCTGGCGCAAGCCATGCTCTTCCACAGGGAGCCGGCGCACCGGGCCCTGGTGACGGTGGACCCGTGGTCGGCCAGCTTTGTGGAAGATGCGCAGAGCGCCCTGGGGCAGACCGTCCACGAGCTGTGGCCACAGGTGCTGGGCGTGCTGGCCGGGTTGCCGCAGACCGCTGCGCTGCAGCAGGCGTGGGCGGTGGCGCTTCGCGCGCCCATGTTCTGCGCCATGCTGTACCGGGCCAGCGTCACGGCGGGCACGCCTGCGGTGCGGCAAGAGGCCGAGCGGCTGCGCACCCTCACGCTCAAGCGCTGGCAGGCTGACCGCGTGGTGCAGAGCTACGTCGCATCGTCCGAACATGCCGTGACCCGCCTGCTGATCGGTGACCACGCCCCAGACGAGTGGGCCCCGGATCTGGGCAGCCACACGCCGCTGCCCGGCAGCATCCGCCTGCGCTACCGCCTGGCCTGGCACTGCCGCCAGGGCGCCACACTGACCACCCTGCTGAAGCTGGCCGCACGCCAGAAGGCCGCCAGCGAGTACCAGCGCCGGGTGGAGTTGGAGCGCGCCTTTCACCGCGCAGTGGCTGCGGGCCGGCAGTTCAGACCCCTGCGGGAGGTGGAAATCGCGTTGCTGGAGGACAGGGAGCAGACGCTGCTGCTATCGCTGAGACACCTGTGGCCACTGACGCTGACCCAGGCGCTGTACCGCAAGCCGCGCCTTCGCGAGCACGTCGCCACACTGGTAGACGAACGGCAGCGGGTGCAGGACACCCTCAGCGACCTGATGAACGCGGTGCGGGGCCGCCGCCTGAGGCAGCTCCAAGCCCTGACGGCCGAGGCCGGCCAAGGGCCCATCGCCCTGGCCTTGTGGCGCACTCTGCGACAAGAGCCCTGGGGCCTGGAAGACGACTACGCCCACTGCTCACGCAAGCCAGAGTTCGGGCTTTGGCTACCCACGACCGAAGACACGCTGGCCACGCTGCAGCGCTTTGCGCCTCGGCCGCTGCCGGCCTGGTGGGCCATGAAGGCCAGCGAGGTGGCGGGTTGGCTGGTGGCGCCAGACGAGGCGGAGCCTGCCGAAGGTTCAACATCGGGTGGCAAGCCCCAGCGGCCCCAACGCATGACCGTGCAGGACCTGGCGCCGCTGCAGCGCACCTGGAGCCGTGCCGAGCAGGTGATGCTGCTGCGTGCCGGGCTGCCCCAGTTCATCTCGGACGCCTCCACCGCCTGGGAAGACCTGACCCTGGCGGAACTGGCCGACCTCACTGCCGGCCTGTACCAGCGCGGGCGAATGCTGCTGGCCCGGCGGCTGAAGGCCCTGCCCGATGCCCGGCCCTGGCTGTCGTTGATGGCGTCGAAGAGGGGTTCGCAGGCCTTTGACCTGCCGGAATCGGGCGCTGCGAGTGCGCCGAGCAGCCCGGCCGGCGAAGCAGCCAAGGCTCTGCGCGACCTGGCCCGGCAGACGATTGACGAGCACTTCCGCGACCAGTGGGGCCACACCTGGGGCCGTTGGGTGGTGACCTCGGCAGGCACGCCCGTGTGGCGCGCGGTGCGCGACCTGGCTTTGGAGCGAACCCGTCTGCTGGAAGACGCACTGGTGCTTCTGGAAGAGCGCCGTACCCCACTGGACCCCCAGGGCCTGCGCCTGGCCATCGCCCAGGCCCTGCACGACCCGCGTCAGGTGCCCCGTGAACCGGTGTCGCTGCTGCTGCGCTGGCTGCAGCTGGACCCGGCCGCCACCCCCGTTCTGGCGGCCCACGGCCCCGTGCACCTGCTGCTGGACCTGGCCAGCCACCGCCAGACGCCGGAGGCCGTGCTGCAGGCTCTGGTGGATCACGGCCTGCCCGCCACCCCAGAGGGCAGCGTGCGCATGACCGCCTGGCGGCATCAGCTGCGCCAGGCCGGCACGGCGCAGCGGCTTCAGGAACTGGTGTTGCAGCCCCCGGAGCGAGGCCCCTGGGTCTGGAGCCCGCACTGGACCGCACTGCACGGCGACCACCTGCCGCTGTCCCTGGTGCTGGCCGCCAGGCGCAGCGGCTGGCGGCTGATCGAGTTGCAGAAGCATCTGGATACGGTACCGGGCCAGACCTCCCATGCCACTGCCGGCACACCAGAGCCGGGCACCGCAGTGGCGGCGACGTCAGCCACCGGCACCTTCGCCGCGGCGCTGAGTCAGGCGGCCGCCCTCCTCGCCCCCACCTCGCCACGCGAAGCCGCGACGTTGGAGCTCATCAACGCCCTGGGTGTCCAGGTGGCTCCACACCTCTTGCGCGTGCTGGCCATGGCCCGGCGGGGCGCGCCTGCAGGTCACAAGCTCGACCACGCCTACAAGCAACACCTGCTGCCCAAGAAGAGCGGGGGCTCGCGCGTCATCAGCGCGCCCGACGCGGGGCTCAAACGCGTGCAGCGCGCCGTGCTCGAGCGCCTGCTGGCGCCGCTCGGGCTGCATGACGCCGCCCATGGCTTTGCCCCGGGGCGCAACATCGTGGGCAATGCGCGGGTGCATGTGGGCCAGAGCGTGGTGGTCAACGCCGACGTGCGCTCTTGCTTCCCCAGCGTGCGCTGGCCGCTGGTGCTGGCGGCGCTGCGGCGAGACCTGTCCACTCGCCTCAGCCCCGTGGCGCTCTCGTTGCTGTGCGATCTGTGCACGTCCGAAGGCGGGCTGCCCGTTGGCGCACCCACGAGCCCTGCCCTGCTCAACCGCGTGCTGCTCAAGACCGACGAGATCCTGAGCGCAGCGGCCATTGCCCGTGGCGTGCGCTACACCCGCTACGCCGACGACCTGAGCTTCTCGGGCGGCGACGCCGCCGTGCAGATGCTGGGCATCGCCCGGCGCACGCTGGGGCAGATTGGGCTGGAGTTGGACCATCGCAAGACCAACATCTTCCGGCGCGGCAGGCGTCAGGTGGTCACGGGCCTGGTGGTCAACGACCAAGTCTCCGTGCCGCGCCGCATCCGCCGCCGACTGCGCGCCGCCGTCCACCGCGTGGAGCAGGGGCAGGTGCCGCTGTGGCACGACGAGGAACAGGGCCTGGATGCGCTGCAGGGGCGCTTGTCCTTCGTGCGCATGGTGCACCCCGAGGAAGGCGCCGCGCTGATGAAGCGCTTGGGGGCATTGAAGGCGGGCACGGGTGCAAGTGGGCTCGCCTGCGCCGCCACGGAAGAAGAGGCATCGCGCCCACCAGCTGAACCGTTCGCCCTGAGCTTGTCGAAGGGCTTTGACGGGCCTGCCCTGAGCAAGGTCGAAGGGCTCAGTCCGAACGGGCAAGAGGGCTCACACAGGCCGGATCCAACATGACGCCAAAGACCCTGCGACCCACCCCAGTCAAGAGCCCTCGGCTCGGCAAGAACCCCTCTGCACCTTGCCCGATCCAAGCCCAGGGAGCGTCCATTTCCCCTGCCCCGGTCGCGTTTGATGTCGCGGTGCTCTACCTGCTGTGCCGCCTGGGCGGCTGGCCCGGGCTCAGCGCAGAGGATGTCGAAGCCGGGCGCCAGGCGCTGCTGAGCGCCAAGCTGGACAAGGCCGGTACCGAGCTCAAGGCCCTGGCCGCCACCGGCATGCCCGATGCCGTCGTCCCTTTTCAGCGCGAGGAGCTCGACGTGGCGTGCGCCGCCATCCTGGCGGACATCTGTGGGCCCTGCGAGCTGGACGGTGATGGCCTGCTGGTGGACGCAGGGTTCTTCCGGGTGCGCCAACGCGCGGTGGACTACGTGGACGAGGCGGACGACACCCGTGGCTCCGAGCCACGCCTGCTGCACCCGCCGGCCCTCGACGCACTGCTGCAAACGCTGCGCACCTGGCCCAGCCGCCCCGTGCGCTACTGGGTGCCGGGCGTGAACGAGGGCGCCAATGCCAGGGGCAGCGAGGTGCTGCGCGTCATCGGCACCTGGGTGGCGCCCACCCTGGCCCAAGTGCAGAACCCCAAGGTCACCCTGCGACTCTTGCGTCCTGGAGACCCAAAGCGCGGTGCCGTCACCTTGTGCGAGGTGGAGTGCGTTCAGCATCACTGCGACCTGGTGCTGCGCAATCTGCGCGCCGAGTGGCTGATGGAGTTGCAAGCCGCCTCCTTGGACGGCGCTTGGCTGCAAATGGAACACACCCGCTTCAACTGCCTGGGCCCGCTGCCCGACCTGCTGGAGCCCGGCGACGGGCGCGACATCTGGTGGCACCCGGCCGGCATGTTCCAGCCGGCCCTGGGCGTGCTGCCGCTGGCCGCCGTGGGGCTGGACCCGGGCACCGCCCGCCGCATCGTGCAGCGCGTGCCCTGGGCCTGGATCCACCGGCCTTCCGAACATTTCACCGCCGCCACTGGAGCACCCTGACCTTGAAGCCTTCACGCCTGAGATCCGTCCTCGAATCCCTGCTGGCCCAGCGCTGGCCCGCTTTCATCTGGGGGCCGCCGGGCATCGGCAAGAGCTCTATCGTTCATTCGATTGCCCGCGAGCGCGGGCTGCCCGTGATCGACCTGCGTGCGAGCCTGCTGGACCCGACCGACCTGCGCGGCATTCCCGCCATTGAAGGCGGGCGCGCCGTGTGGTGCCCACCGTCTTTCCTGCCCAAGGCGGGAGAGCCGCCGGGCATCTTGTTCCTGGACGAGATCAATGCTGCGCCACCGCTGGTGCAGGCAAGCCTGTACCAACTGGTGCTGGACCGCCGGGTGGGCGAGTACGTGCTGCCCGCGGGCTGGTGGATCGTGGCCGCGGGCAACCGGGCGCAGGACCGGGCAGTGACTTTTCGGATGAGCAGCGCGCTGGCCAACCGCTTCGTCCACCTGGAGCTGGAGACCGACGTGGAGGACTGGCGCGAGTGGGCGCTGCAGCGCCGCCTGGAGCCGCTGGTGGTGTCCTTCATCGGCGTGAGGCCCAACCTGCTGCGGCAGGAGCCGGGCGAGGCTTCCGCCTACCCCACCCCACGCTCATGGGAGATGGCCAGCGACGTGACGGGCACCTTCGGGGGCGGGCTGATCGGCTACCGCGCCAGCGCCGACGTGCTGCCAGGCATCGTGGGTCAGGCCGCGGCAGTGGAGTTTGCCGGCTTTGTGAAGAAGGCTGCCAGCGAGAAGCAGATGCGCTCTATCGTGGACGACCCTGCCGGTGCCAGCCTGCCCGACGCGCTGGACGGCATCTACATGCTCACCTCTTGGCTGGCGTATCACGCCGAGGACCCGCAGGTCTCCAAAGCCAGTGCCGTGCTGCTGGGCCGCCTACCACCGGAGTTTGGCGTGGTGCTGGCTCGGGACATGCTCAAGGGCCGGGCCGCATTCGCCAAAGAGGCGGGCTACCGCGAGTTCCTCAAGGTGCACGGGCACCTCATTCAGCGGTGAGCAAGGCTGCCCCCTCTCAAAGCGCCGTCAAGGCCAAGCCGGGCAAGCGCGCCGGCAAGGCTGCGGTGGGCCTTCTCAAGGCGCCCACCCCGGAGTTGCGTGCCCGGGTGGCCGAGCGGGTGTTGCGAGGCCGCATCCGCCTGGCGCTGTCTCAACCCTTCCTGGCCACCGCCCTCATGCGCCTGCCCGTACGCGAGGTGACGCAGTCCTCCTGGTGCTCAACAGCCGCCACCGACGGCTACCACCTCTTCTACAACCCGGCCTGGGTGGCGGGGCTGGCGGATGCAGAGTTGCGCGGTGTGCTCGCACACGAGGTGCTGCACGTGCTGTTTGCCCACGGACAGCGGCGCGGCGGGCGCAGCGCCCGGCGCTGGAACGTGGCTTGCGACTACGCGATCAACCTGCTGCTGGTGGAGCAGGGTTTCAGGCTCCCGACTGGTGGACTGATCGCCAAGCGCTGGCAAAGCATGACGGCCGAGCAGGTCTACGAACACCTGGCAGAGGATGTGGAGCAACTCGCCGCCACGACGGGCCGCAGCGCAGACGATCAGGACCAGCCCGAGGAGGCCCACAGTGGCGCACTGCCCTCCATCGGCGCCGATCTGCTGGACCCTGACGACCCGCAGGTGCGCCCGCTGCGTGCCCCAGACGCCCCTGATGCCGGGCAACTGGAGGAACTGCGACGAGAGCTACGTGACAACGCGCTGGCGAGGTTGCAGGGCAATGCAGCCGGCGCCTTCCGCCGCGAGTGCGAGGCCGACGACGAGCGGCGCATTGACTGGCGTGCGCTGCTGCGCGCCTGGCTGCACGAGCGCATCAAGGGCGACTGGCAGAGCTACCCCTTCAGCAAGCGCCACCTGCACCGCGGCCTGTTCATGCCCTCCCCCGGCCTGGCCGTTCCCGGCCATGTGGTGTTTGCCATCGACACCTCGGCCTCGATGCAGGACGAGACCCTGGCCCAGCTCACGGGCGAACTGCGCGCTTTTAGGGAGACCTTTCCCTGCCGCCTGACCGTGCTGCAGGCCGATGCGCGGGTGCAGTCCATCCACACCTTCGAGGCCATGGACGGCACCGAGATTCCGCAGCGCCTGCCGCTGGCCGGAGGCGGCGGCACCGACTTTCGCCCCGTCTTCGAATGGGTCAGCACGCACGATGACGGCGCCATCGTGCTCTACGCCACAGACGGGATGGGCCGGTACCCAGACCGCGCACCCCACGCCCCCGTGATCTGGCTGCTGACGCCGCCGCATGTGCGGGCGCAGGAGGTGCCGTTTGGGGTGGTGGTGAGGTTGAGGAAGATTTGAATTGAGCCGCGAAGGCCGAACTTCTGACCCGGTGTGGCTCAAATTTGGATCAGCCAAGATAGCAACGTCGCCAACGAGAGTCAGACACCGCCTCAGCTAACCTATGGGGGATGCACCAGTCCCGCCGATCTGTGATCGCTGGACTTGGGGCTATACGCACAAGCGGACATGCAGGGAGATGCAGGAATGAAGGACGACACGTCTACAGAGACCAACCACAAAGACATTGACCTTCGAACTTTTTGGCGATTGGTCTCCGCTGAGGAGCAAACTGATTATTGGAAGTACGCAGGCCAACACGCTCGGGATCTGAATCACGAGACTCCGGTGTATCGACGTCTGTGTGTGGCGATCCGGGATGCGGAGTTGAACAAGTCTGGAGGGCGTCCAACACGAGTCATCCGGGGCGCTGTCCGCCCGCTGTCCTCTGATGAGCTGCGCCTTGGGGTCGCCCGACTTAAGGGTCGACTCTTGGAGCAACCGAATGCCCAAGCGTTCTTGATTAGGGCATTTTGTTCTTGGATCCAGGACTCTCGAGGTGAAGCGCTGAATGCCGTTCTGGACGCAGTCGGTTGTCCGCATGACGAGCGCGGAACCTTGAAGGGAGAGGTGCCTCAGTTTGCCCCTGGCGATGCGCTGCGGGACATCTGCGCGCTGACTCCAATTCACAGCGCCCACACCCTGGCACTTGTCTGTGGCGCGCTGATGCTGAACAACGACCTTTGGATCGGGCTGTCTGCCGCATTCAAAGCACTGCCTGGTCTTGAGGTACCAAGCATGAGTAGTGCACCGCCTATGCAGACTCCGTCGAGCGACGTGCCGGAGCATGTTGAACCCTCGACCTCGGATCCCCTGATCGTCAGACCGGTCACGATCGAGGTTCTGAAGGGGATTCGGGATGGACTTGATCTTCTCGGACAACACTTGGCAGCGGCATCGGCAGACATTTCAGCCGACAAGGTTCCTGACCTGCAGGCGGCGATCGACTGTTGGTCTTCAGTTCGAAAGCAACACGGCGAAGCTGAACAACAGTTGGGAATATCGTCCCCTCGTGTTGGAGACCTTGAGGCTGCGCTTGCCCGCCAATCCGAGTTGCACCTTGTCACCTCCGCTCTTGTCCGTTGTCGATCAATCGTGCATGTTGCTGATTCGAGCTTTGCGGGTTGCGCAGTCATTCGAGCGAAGTGTGACGAGTTGATGGTGGTCGCTGAGGCTCGACAGGCACCGAATCCCGCCTCCGTAGGCGCAGTCTCGGCGCTGCTTCGACTGATTCAAAGTGGAAACGATCTGGACGACGAACAGGCAACACACCTTCAGCTTGAAGTTGAAGAATTGTTCGGGAAGTCAGTTGCAACAGCCGCTCTTCGCGGCAAGCTTCGGCTTGAAGTTCCAATCTCTCGCGATGGCAAAGCTGCCGAAGCAACGGCAGAAGTAGAAGTCGCGTGCGCGTCGAGCGAAGCCACCCAGGTGATCGAGGAGCAACTGCCCTCTCCTTCGAATGGCAAGCAGTACATGGAACCTTCCGAGATGCCGCCCTCGGTAGGGGGGATCGTTACTATTGCGGCAAGGTCTGATGATGCACCGCGAGAGCGGGCATTAAGCAAGGACAGTCTTTGGCGAACTGACCCCGAGGAAGCCGCACGGACACTACCGGCTGGGAGTAGCACCAATCAGGTCCATTCGGTCGAGGCTGCGCCAGAAGCCAGCCCTAAGGCCACAGCAATGTCGGAGCCGATCGTTCCGCGTCCAGCTGGCTCTGCGGCCAAGGTCGCAGTGGACTACGAACCCTTCTCGAGCTTCTGCAAGACGCACTGGGTAGACGAAGCGGGTCAAGTGGTGTTCGCGTCGTGGATGACAGAAGGGTTCGCTACCGCGCTCTCCGCTCGCGCGCAGGAAGCCTGGGACCTCGGAAACGCGGCTATCGCCTATCTCTTCGCCCGCGGTGTTGTCGCTGCAGGAGGCTCAGATCCGCTTGGGGTCAACGACTTGGCCAATGCCGACGGTCTTTTGTCCGATCCTCAGTCGCAGGTCGCTGGCGTCGATAGCCAGCGTTCGGAACGGCTACGCGCCAGTGTGGCCTGCCCTAACGCAACCGGCACACCAAACATCGGCCTCGCATTGATGCTGGAGGCCTTGCGACCAACGCATCCTTGTTCTTTCACCCCTCAAGAAGTCGAAGCGTTGGTTGGCCTCGCCTCGTTCAACGACCCTGCGTTCGGTGAGGTAACAAGGTTTCTTCTTGATGGCTGGTCTGCTCAGCTAAATCCCCTCAGCTCCTTACGAGCTCGCTTGCTGGATGCCCCCGAAGAGTCGATGGAGGACTTAGAGGCAGCCTTGCGTTCAGCGCAGGACCTGCTCCGAACCCAAGTCGCGACGCTTTGGAGCGCCGCCGGGGGAAAGATCCAACGTACCCACTGCAGAACAGCGTGGACGAAGTTCATCCAATCCGAAGTCGTTCCACTAAGAGACGAATTGGCGCCATCCGACCCGAGGGCGAGTTCTAAGATCAAGTGGACGTCTGATCGCATCCGAGAGCGCGTCATTGAGCTTGGCCGATCCTTCAAGCGAATCATGGATACGGACCAGGTCAGGCGCCAAGACCGATCCTCAGCCGCAGGGGCCGCACAACAAATAGTTGAAGCGATTGAGGTCGTCTCCGATGCGCTGCGACGACTCGAAGCGCAGCGCCGAAGGTCTCGCATACCTCATCACGGCGTTCCGCATGAGGCCGGCCAACGGCTCCTAAGCGGTTCTTCGTCAAACACGACAGATCGTCTTTGTGCAGCGCTGTTTGCAGCTGCTCTGCAGAACGCACCTCAGACCAACTTGCTCCGACTTGAGGCAGGCTACCTAGTCGATCATGTTGATGCCATCAGATACCTGGCGCCCGCCACGCTGGCCGAGCCTGGAATTGCGAGCGAAGGCATATGCGTGATGGACTTTGAGAATCCGAAGGCAGTGAGTGCAATGCTTCAGGACTGGCGTGTTCTCGCTATTCCAGCCTTCACGGAAGATACCGCTTTCTGGACATGCCTTAGGAACGTCGCGGCAGATCGAGAGCGCCGCGACATTCTCACTTCTCTGTCCGATACGGATGTGCTCCAGGCCCATGAGCAGACTCTCTTGCATCAATATGCCCTTGAATTGGGCGACCAAGCGTTTGAGGCCATGCAAGACTTGGGACGCCTCTGGGGCGCCGGCAATGAACTCATGGCCCCGACGGAAGCGAAACTTAGGGCTGTCGTTGAGGAAGCACGAACGCTGACCGCTGGTGCTTCGGGTTCAATGACCGCCCGCTTGCTCTTGCTGGCTTGGCTAAGGCAATCCATTGCTTTGGCAACTGTCCATAGAAATGAGGCGGCGAAGGCTCTGCTGGACTTGGCTGCCGCGAAGCCCGGCGATACAGCCGTTCGGATCAAACAATACTTTGAGGCAGGCGACTTTCGATCCGGTGTGGCGCTCTTCCACAGCGGCGAAGTGCCGAGTACTGACGGCGATCGTCTTGGAAGCCGCCGAACGCTGTGGCGCGACGACTCTCGGAAGACTTGGCCGGAGCCTAGAACAAAGTTGGCGAACGACCTCAAAGGGTCAACTCCCGAACAAAAGCGTCTAGTTGAGCTCTGGACCTCCGGCAACGTTGAACCGAGTCAACGAGACGCAATGCCGAAGTTTCTCTACGCAGTAATCAGCGGCGAGGCGGGACGTACCTCCAGTGAGAACCAGAAGCGATTCCCCGTGAAGCTTGCGGATTTGCGCGACCACAAGGATAGGAAAACCACGATCAGTTGCGAGACAGTTCGAAACTATTTCAAGGGTTCCAAGCTGAACCCCTCGTTCCTTCCGCAGTTGGCCACCTTCAGTCAGATAGTGATTACGTCGTCTCCACAACAGACCAGTCGAGGTGCAAGCGTCTTGGATGACTGGTGTAAGGCGGCCGGCAGTGAGGCGACAAGCTCGTTGGTTGTTTTTTTGGCTCCAGGGCTGCACATTGCTCGAAGAGATGAACTTTGCTCTGGCTTTCGTAAGCGCGGTGTCGCCGCCGCAATCATCGACGACTGGGATCTTTGCCGGCTTTGTGCTGCAAGTACTCGACTGGATGGGCACGACTTCATACCGTTTCTTGAGATTCTGCTTGAACAGTTGGACCTTGATTCCGCCTCACCCTTCTCAAGTCTCGATGGTCAACATGTTCGTTTAGAGACTTATATCGGACGAAAGAACCAGGCGGAGCAGATTGCGCTTGGCTGGTCGTTCACGAGAGTGTTTTCTGGGCGAAAGCTGGGCAAGAGCGCCTTACTGAAGTACGTATCGAGCAAATTCGACGACTATCTGCTGCCGTCAGGAAACACGCTCAATGTCTTCTTCATCACGATCGCGGGTGGCGAATCTGAGCGCTGGGTTGTCGACTGCATCGTCGATGAAATGGCAAATCGCTTTGGCTTGGCCGAGAAGCCTGGGTTGAAAGATCAACCGCCGCCAGAGCGCTTCTCAGCGTACATGAAGCGCTTCCTAGTGGAGAAGCCCCAGCACAGCGTGTTGCTGATACTGGACGAGGCAGACGCATTCGTCGAGGGACAGCTCTCTCGGTATGACGACGACCGTGAGGGATCCCTGAGCTTCCGAATGATGAAGGAGCTGCCAGCGCAAGTCGATGGCAGTCAACTTCCCCGAATCCGAACGATCTTTTCAGGGTATCGAGTCACGAACACGCGAGACGGAGTTTGGGCGAATGCTGGCGATGTCTTGGTGCTTCGTCCTCTTGTTGAGGACGAGGCGGAGCAGTTCCTGGAGGGTATGCTCACCCGTATTGGAATAGCGTTGGGCAATCACGCTCCTTTTGTGGCCATGCGATGTGGCTTCCAGCCGGCCGTGCTGATCCGCTTTGGCGAGAGCCTCGTCAGGCGACTTAAGCGCTCTAATAGATCAGCAAATCGCGAGACCTTGACCGTCTCTCACGAAGAAGTACTCGCCACGCTTGGCGAACAGGGCGTTCTTGACGAAATCAAGACCGTCGTCAACAACAACTTCCAAGGTAATCGGATCGGAGCCGTCGTCTTTGGTGCAACGCTTCTGGCACTCAAGGACCTTGAGCCAGGCTTGGCGCTGACCGAGGGCCCCGCGCAGGTGCTGGCGAAGCTGCGTGACATTGACTCGAATCTTGACTGGCTTGAGCGGGTTGACACATCGCCGCTGGCCGAGATTGAACGGAACCTGCAGGACTTCATCGACCGCGAGTTGTTGACGGTCTCGAATGCACCACGCTTTGGCGTGCGGGAATATCGGCTACGTTTCCCCCACTTCCTGCCAGTATTGACGCAGCAGTCAGAGGTTGCGCTGGAGGTGCGACAGCAGATTCAGGCGATCAGAGGTGGCGCATCTAAGCGGCGGGTATCGCAATGCGTTCTTTCGGAGAGCGCGATGGACACGATCCGGTATTGGTATCGGCCAGAAAGCGGCAATGAATGCAAGCTGATCGTTGTTGGGGGTCATTGGGCAGAAGCTCTCCTAGACTCCAAGTGCGGCGTCCCGGACCGACTAGGTTGCGACCGCTCGGCGCTTGCATTTGCTGTCAGCTCTGATGAAGCCGCAGGCCAGATACGAGCTGAAATGCAGGTATTCGGTAACGTCGCGGTCAGCCTCTGGAAGACCTTCCTGGATGCGGACACAAATAAGCCACTGGTACTCATTGGCGGCTTGGACTTGCAGCGTACGGCTAGACGCTACACCTTGGATGGCGGTGAGGTGCTGGTTGAAGTGGTGACGCTTGGTCGACTGACAGAAGGCACACTGACATGGTGGCTAGAGGATGCGCGAGCACTGCACTTCAAGGCGGGAAACTCAATCGCGAAGATCGCCCAAGCCACAGGACTCGTTCCGTTCCTCGTTGGAGCCTTTGACAAGTTGCTGCAGCAAACGGCAGGCTCAGAAGTATCAGAGCGTGAACTGGAGTCCTCGTTGAAGCTCTTCGATTCGCGGATGACCGAATACGCAGCTCAGCTGAGCGACGCAGCTTGGAGTGGTGGTCTTTCACGCCGCGAAGTTGAGCTCCTTCAGATGGCTGTTCAGATCACCGAGGAAGTGTCGGAGGACTTCGAGCTGGAGCGTGACTTCCAAGAGTACTGGTCGCTCATTGGGGTGCAATCAAAGCTCGACGCACCGTTCAGCAATCCTGAAGATTGGTCAGCCCTAAAGCTGCTCACTGAGGCTGGGCTGCTACCAGCGCGGCCAGATGTTGGCCCGAACAAGAGTGCGCAATCGCTCGGTAGTGTGAGCTTTGATCGATCTGGAGCGCTCGTCAGGCTGATTAAGTTGCTTGGGCCAAGCAGTGCAGCTTGAAGTCTCCATTGCCGGCTACGCTTCTAATTGGGTGTTTCGCGGCTCAAGAACCTTCAGCACATGGGCCGAGACAAAGCCCTGGTCGCACGAAGGTGGGCTCTGTGTCGTTAGAACTGCGAGTGCTGAAGTCGCCGACGTGGTAATCCCGTCGGTTCGTCGGGTCGTTCACGGAGCCAACGGCGGGGAGGCACGTCTTGATGTCCGGCGACTGGAGGTCGGTGGCGAGTCAGGTACTCCCACGTTAGCACTACTCCGTGAGTTCGAACTGGATCCGGCGATCAGTCCATTCGAAGCACGCGACAAGATCAGGGCATGCTTGCTCGATCGAAGTTTCTTATTTGTCTTCGTCGAGTTAGCGCCCGTTGATCTAAGTGACTGGGAGGCGATCGTTAGTCTGCTTGAGTACTATCGGAAGTCAACTAATCCAGTTCGCTTGTCAGTCGTGGTGATCGATGGTCGTGGTGCCGTCAGGGCAGAGCCAGTTTGCGACTTCCTCAACGGTCGTCCGACGCACCATGTTCTCTCGGAAGCTTCTTCGACCATGGACGAGGGTCTGCATTGGCCAGCATATCTGCACCATCGTGCGGCATGGGAGGCCGGTGGTTGTCTCAGCTATGCCATGTCCGTCGGGGGCGAACTGACTCGTTGGGCCGTTGGTGATGATGAGGGCGTAGAGATAGCTCTTCAGGCGCACGCCAAAGATCGCTTTTTGGGTCATGCCGGGCGGCAATTGCTTTGCGAGCTGGTGGGCCTAGGCTCTGGAGGTGCCAGGCTAAGTCAAGCTCGACTTCGAGGCCTACAGGCAGAGCTACTTGGAATGAGCTTGATGTGGCGGCCGCCAACGATGAGCAGCTTTCACGTCGTCCCATGGGCCGCACGAGCTTTGCTGGGGATTCCTGGGCTACCCAGGAGGCAAGTCTGGGCGCTCCGTCATCATCTTGTTTGCGCTCCTGTGGCCGGAGAGATCCTGACACTCTGCCTGCAATTTGAGAGCCAGATTCAAACCGATCTACATGGCCGCAAAGACCGAGGGAGGCCTTCGGACAAGACGATCGAGAATCAAGATCGGTTCAGGTCAGGACAGGACGACTTCGTCATCTACCCCAGTGCCTTCCCTGCGGCGCCCAATACCGAAGATGATGTATGGGCGTTTGCATCCCTTGGTGAGAACCTGAAGAGCTGTCCTAAGGTTGCAGTGCCTGATCTGTACTGGCAAACCCTAAAGCTGCGCAACGCGATCGCCCACGGTCACTACGCAGGATGGCCGCACGTGCGGATGGCTCTTCGCATGCTGCGGTACTTCGACACGTCACCTTAAGGCTTTCAGTCCGCTCTTGTCCGAACAGACGGCAGCTCTGCAAGATGCAAAAGGTCCTCTCTCCATCGTCGCTTACGAGGAGTATGGCTTCAGGCGGACGGGATCCGTAGTGCGCGCTGCCGACGCGTGCGAGCGCAGATCACGGCCGCCAACTCCATGAACAGCCAGAGGATTACTGCAATCCCGACCCATGGCCAGATCACTGCGGGAAGCAGAGCGACGGTCGCTGCGATACACACGGCATAGAACGCCTTCGGGCGGACTTGATAGAGCCCTGCCAACAGCATCAGACCAATCACTATCGCTGCGAGGACCACGATACCTTTCACAAGCGCAGAAATAGCCGCAGCGACCAACATCAGGCCGATGATCACAAGTAGAAGCTTTCCCATGATGTTCCCCTTTCCCATTCACGACAGCCTATGCAATACGACAGAAACTCCGAACGCCTTGCGCATATTGCTGCTTATGCCCGCCCGTGTCGGCCAATTCCCAGCAGGCCGCGCGAAGTGGTTCGAAGTTCAGCGATCGAAGGTCCTGCATCAACATCTGACGGGCATTCGCTTGATGCATGCGGCCTAATGAGCGAAAACCTTGCCAGCCTCCTCAGTCAGCAGACTCTACTCCGAGGCGCTTCATCCAATTGTTCAAGGTTTGGTGACTAGCTAAGCCAAGCAGCTTTGCAGCGGCGGACTTGTTACCGCCTGAAAGCTGGAGAGCCTGCTCCACGTAGTGGCGCTTCATGTCGTCCAAAAGGCCTTCTAAATCAAAGCCTTGCGTGATCGGGAGGTCAAACCGGCTGACCTGGGCCGCCGGTGTCTGGAGCAGAGCGGCGCGTGCGTCACCAGCGCCGATCACCGCATCCGGCGACCAAATGACAGCCCTCAGGAGGGTGTGGTAAAGCTCTCGAACGTTACCCGGCCAGGCATGATTTATCAGAACATTTTTTCCTTCTGCGGAAATAGTTTTACGCTTGGCCTCTGGCTTTCCGTTCCCTTCTGAGTTGATCTGACCAAGGAAGTGATCAATCAACAGGTCAATGTCTCCAGCGCGATCGCGCAATGGGGGCAAGCGGAGGATTCCGACCGCCAATCGGTGGAATAGGTCTTCTCGGAAGCGTCCGGCGGCGACGTCAGCCATGAGGTCGCGATGGGTGGCCGCCACAACTCGCACATCGATAGGGATGGGCTTGGAGCTTCCTACTGGAGTCACTTCCTTGGATTGCAGGGCTCTCAGCAGACGCACCTGCGTGTCAAGCGGCAAGTCGCCAATCTCATCCAGGAACAGCGTTCCTCTCTTGGCCTCCTCAAAGTGGCCCTTTCGGTCTCTGTCCGCGCCCGTGAAGGCGCCTTTCTTGTGACCAAAGAGCTCTGAGTTGGCAAGATCGTTCGCAATGGCGCCGCAGTTGACTGGTATGTACGGCTTGCCAGCGCGCTGGCTGGCGGCGTGGATGGCCTCCGCAAAGAGCTCCTTGCCGGTGCCAGTTTCTCCAAGAATCAGCACCGGAACGTCAAATGCCGCAACGCGACGCGCAAGCTCGACTTGCTTCGAGATGAGCTCGGACCTGTGCAGGATGCGCGCGAACTCTGGCGGCACCCCTTGGGGCCCGGCCGCCAGCTTTTCGATTCGGGTCTCGCTGCGGCGCAGGTACTCTGGCAAGAAGGCATCCGCGACGTCGGTAAAGAACGTGACCTCTTGCGCGCCGCCGCCTCGCACGGTCTGTATCAGACGCGCCGGGAAACGGGTGCGCGACAACACGACCCAGATCACCGCCATAGCTGGTGTACCCGGGCTCAAGTGAAAAGTCAGCTCGACATCGTCACGCGGTAACCGGCCTGCAGCCAAGTTGGCCGACACCTCTGAGTAGATGGCGTCATAGTCGACCGGGCTGGACAGCTTAATGTCAAAAAGGTCGATTCGGCTTGGATCCATTCCAACCAGCGAGGCCAACCAATCGCAGTAGTTCACGCTGCGCTCGTGCGGGTAGTTGGTCAACAAGTAGACCCGGTCGTAGCCCGGGTCTGATTGGAGGGCCGCGGCTATTGGCCCTACATCGCCCTTCGGCCGGCCTTCAGCGGCTTCGTGGTCGGTCCCCCCAATCCATCCGACCAGCCATCTGGGCTTGTTCACCGAGTTCGTCCTCTCGGCAGAGACCTCCGTGTCCTCTTGATTGGCAGGCTTAGCTGGCTGAGTTCGGCCATCCGCAGTGGCTATCGGTACGAACTTCATTTTGTTGATTGATTCGGTACAAGACCCTCATTTTGCAAAAACTCTTCCTTAGAAGTAAGAAACTTTTCAATAAATGGACCGAAAACTCATGAAACGGGGTGAAAAGCCCTGGCACGGTCATTGCGCTGTCTCTGGCGTCTGGGTCGGTTGCCTAGGCGGTAAGAACCGGCAGCACTGGGCTTCCGGGCGATCAGAAGGAGACAGCATGAACCGCAGCAAACGCGTTCTCGCCTTGTATGCCGAGCTCAGCGAGGGCGTGGGTGAGGAGTTCACCCCGCGGGTCCTGATGGCCTGCGCCGAATCGCTCGACGAACTGGTGAACGGCGCTGCCAATGCGCCTGAGTACAGCCTCAGGCAAGGGGGGGTGTCCTTGGCGGCCCGGGGCGTTGATCGCGTGCTCACGGAGGCGAGCTGGGCGCTCGCGGCCAACGGTCCGTGGGAAGACGATCCGTCCGCTGATGGGGCGGACACCTTTAACTCGCGATTGATGTTCGCATCGATCGAAAGGGGGTTCTTCCTATGAAGACGTTTCGGCACGGTCTGGTTCTCGCAGTGCGGGAACACTTGGCCGAGGGCAAACCTATCACCCATCTGGAGGCCCTCACGATGTTCGGCGTTCCGGGGCTGACCAAGGTCATTTCCGATTTACGCCGCGAGGGGTGGGTCATCAAGTCCCAGACGGTGCCCTACATGGCGGCGTTGGCGAGGGTGAACCAGGTCGCCAAGTTCACCCCCCCAGCAAATCTGCCGATTCGGGAGGTTCGCCTGACCGAGTACTGGGTGAACAAGTGAACCGGCGATTCAGCACTCGACAAAGGATGGTGCTGGTCCTCCGGGCCGCAGGCGCTTGTGAGCGCTGTGGCAACCGTCTCGGTCGGAGTTTCCACGCGGATCATGTCCGGCCCTTCTCCAAGGGCGGCACCACCACGCTGAACAACGGCCAGGCACTTTGTGCCTCTTGCAATCTGAGAAAGGGAGCTCGATGAACATTCAACTGCGCCCCTGGCAGCAAGATGCCACCACCAAGGCCCTGAGCTGGTTGCTGGATCCAGCCGGCGGTAAACACTTCCTTATCAACGCTGCGCCAGGAGCCGGCAAGACGCTGTGCGCCAGCGTGATTGCGCAGCAGTTGCTCAGCCGCGGCGAGATTGATCGTGTGATCGTGATCGCGCCCCGCGCGGAGGTGGTTAATCAGTGGGCGGATGACTTCCGCCGCGTGACTGGTCGCTTCATGACGAAGGTCACGGGCCGGGATCAGGACGTGGCCTCGATGGGGCTCGACGTGTGTGCGACATGGTCTGCCGTCCAGGGCTTGCTGGATGCCCTGCAGGCGGTCTGCCAGGCCCAGCGCACGCTCGTGATCTGCGACGAGCACCATCACGCGGCCGTTGAGGCCGCATGGGGCGACTCTGCCGACAGCGCGTTCCACGCTGCCCGGTTTGTTCTGGTGCTGACTGGTACCCCCATTCGCTCCGACGGGTCTCAGTCGGTCTGGCTGGCCTACGACGACCACGGTGCCATCACGCACCCTGAGGCCGGAACCTACACCCTGACCTATGGCCAGGCCGTGGACCTGGCGTACTGCCGCCCCGTGACCTTTCATCGGCACCAGGCGCGGTTTACCGTCGACTTGAAGGACGGGAATGTGCTTCAAGTCGCAGGCGACAAGCCAGCCGATCTTCCGGCCGACTTGAAGCGCATTGGCGGCCTGCAGCGGGCGCTGGACTTCTATCGGCTGGCCTGCACGCCGCAGTTTGAGAAGGATGGCGTGACGCCGCTCGCCGTGGGTTACCAAGCCACGATGGTCGAGTGGGCGAGCGCCAAGCTCGACGAACTGCGTAACCGCATGCCCGATGCCGGCGGCTTGGTGATCGCGCCGTCCATCGAGATGGCCGAGTTCATGGTGGACACCATCGAAATGGTGGAGGGCGAGCGACCGATGCTGGTCCACAGCCAACTGCCCAATGCCGAATCACGCATCCGGGCGTTTCGAGGCACCGACAAGCGTTGGCTCGTCTCTGTGGCCATGGTGTCCGAAGGAGTAGACATCCCGCGGCTGCGCGTGCTGGTCTATCTTCCCAACGCCCTGACGGAGCTGGCCTTCAGGCAGGCCATTGGCCGGGTGGTGCGAACAGCGGGACCAAACGACGACACGCGGGCCTACGTCGTGATGCCCGCATTCGAAACGTTCGAGCATTACGCCAGGCGCGTGGAAGAGGAAATGCCTCACTCGACGCGGGGAGCCTCTTCCCAGCCGCGAACCAAGAAGTGTCCCCAGTGCCACTCGGAGTCACCGCTTGGGGCGGCAAGCTGCGAGTGCTGCGGCTTTGAGTTTCCGAGAGCTGCACCCAGGTTCAAGGCCTGCGTGCACTGCGGTGCACTGAACTCAGTCACCGCGGGCGCGTGTCAGAACTGTGGGCAGCCCTTCGCCGCCGGGTTCGTCCTGACCTTGGACGAAGCGCTTCGAACTGGCGCCATCGTCCGCGGGTTGGACATCGACGAACAAGCCGTGCAGCAGTCGGAGGCCATGGCGACCGCGGTTCGCCATATGGTGCTGAAAAGCGGGGATGCGCGGCTTGTCCGCGTACTCAGTACCTTGCCGGAAGAGAGCTGGTCGAGGTTGCGAGACATCCTGGCCGCTGGCCAAGGTGCTGCCGAACACGTTACCCATTGAGGAGCAGTACATGTACGAGTCCAACGCAGGTGGCCCCGCCATCACAACCACTCAACTCCCCTGGAGAGGTGACCAGCTGCCCGATGAACTGGAGCGCTTGGTGGCAGACATCATTGCCCGGCTCGAGCGCCGCTTGTCGGATCAGTCTTACAGGAGCCTGCAAGAACAGATCGAACGAGGCCGCTGGGATCCGCCGTCCGCTCCGTCGGGCGAACCGATCACCCTGATCCCAGGGGACGGGAAAGCCGCATGCACCCGAGCGGCGCTGGCAGTCTGCTCGGGCACTTCTCCTAAGGGCAGGCTCGGCTTTCCCAACGTCATGAGATCGGTGCGCGAGTACCTCATTGATTGCGAACGAATCGCCAGGGTGACCATCCTGGTGACCGACGTATGGAGCCCTAAGCACCTCGACGAGCACCTGCGGGATGTGTGGGCACACCATCGGCAGGGGCGGTTTGTCGTGCCCTTTCTTGTGGCAGGCGGACGCTTGAATCGCTTGGGGTGGCCGCATCCCTGATTAATATGAAGAGACACCCCGTTGCCAAGCCGGATCGGCTGTACACCCTCAAGTTGCTCATCGAGCGGCGTGGGTGCGTGCCGATGAAGGAAATCCTCGAGCATCTCGAAGTTTCCAGGGCGACCGCCAAGCGGGACATCGAGTTCCTGCGCGACCGAATGGGAGTGCCAGTGGAGTGGGATGCCTTCGGCCTGGGGTACCGTATCCCAAGCCCCGCCTGCAGACCAGACGGTGCGCCGAGTGAGTTACCCGGCTTGTGGTTCACGGATCGAGAACTCGCGGCGCTACTGACCATGTACGAACTCGTGGCAGAGGCGGACGACAAGGGCCAGGTTCGCCAGGATCTGATGCCTTTGCAGCGGCGCTTGCAGCGTATGCTGGGCGAGAGCCGCAGCGGGTTGCAGGCCCTGCTTGGCCGGGCGCAAGGCGCCGCCCGCAGGTGCGGAGCCCTGCCGGGGCAGGACTCGTCAGGGTGCGGGTTCGTTCGGCCTTCGTCTGAACAAGGCGTTGCGGTGGCGGTGGCCTCTGCTTGAACTGCACGGTCTCGAACTCGACAGGTAATCTGACTTGAACACTTCTACGGCCATCGCCAACCGGAAGGGCAGATCAGGACCCGCGGCAGACGCGGGCTGGTTTCTGCTTCGAGCCTACCTGTACCTCGGGCTTCTGGGGGCCGCCGCGACCCTGGCACCGGCGATGAGCACCGCCTGGCTGCTGCTGTCGACCGGCGTTCTGGCCCTGCCCGCGATGCTCGCCATCTGGCACTGGGCCACCGTGCGGACCTTGCTGTCACTGGCTCAGTTTCAGCCGGGGCGGGGGCTGCACTGGCTGGGCAGTCGACTGGTGCTGGCTCGCTTTGTCGGGGTGGTCACGGCGATCGTGGTCAGCGCCTCCGCCATCGCCCACGCCTCCCTGTTTGGAGAGCGGGAGTGGCTGTTCCTGGCCTCTGCGCCCCTGCTCTTCGCGTCGGCGCGCTGGGCGCTGGACAGTTGGGCTGGAGGGCAGTTCCGGGGGGCGGCCTTTCGGTCACGTTGGGTATTGAAGTTTTCAGCCTGGTTGGTCTTTGCGGTCATGCTGGGTGGATGGGCGTGGTTTGTAGCCAGTCAACAGCGAGTGGACGACGCAGGACTGCTGGAGCAGGTGGCGAACGTTCAGTCCGCCTGGAAGGCTTCACCCTCCGCGATTGGACGCATGGCTGCCGATGCTTTCGCCTGGGGCCAGGCGGTGGGCAATGCGGCGACTGTCCTCTCGAAGCAATCTGCGTGGGTGCTGGCCATTGCACTGGTGTTCGCGCCCACCGCCTCGGTGGCCTTCCTGACCTTATCCCTCAGAGGTCTGGCGCTTCCCGTCTCTGAGTTCAGACGGGTTTTCTCTCGTGGGCCCAGTGCTGAAGATGACCCGGAGCCGGTGAGTGCCATCACCGCAGGCATCTATGCTGCAGTAGCCGTGGTGGTGGCGGTGATCCTGGTGCAGTTCACGGCTCAGGTTGAACATGAGGCGAAGGCCATCGGCAGCCCGGCTGCCGCGGTTCAGCTGCCCGCAGCACATCGCCGTCGAAGATGCCGGCGTCCTTCATGGACTCGCCCCGGTCGCGCATAAGGAAGGTGGCCTGTGGGTGCTTGATCAGGCGCGCGGCCAGGTCGATGCGCTTGGCGCCCAGGTCCTCTGCGGGGGAGGGAAAACCGGCGCGCACAGTCGAGGCCAGGCCTCGGACAGGAATCTCCTGGACTTGCAGTGCTTGGGGCGCATCAGTACTGTACATAGGTACAGTATAGAAACATCCCGCCCTCTGGCCACCAGCTTCTGGCTTGAATGCTTTGAGACGTCTCAGGACCAGGGTTTACGCAGCGGGGGGCTTCACCCACCCACGCAGTTCACCGATCATGGGAATCATGGACTCCAACCGCACCACCTTCTACTACCTGCCGGGCTACGGCGGCCGAGTGCACACCGGCCTGGGTCAGGCCCTGCTGAGCCGGGGTGTGGACCTCGCCGGGCGAGAGACGGTGGGGGATTTTCGGGGCATGCGGTTCATGGACCAGATCGAGACCGTGGCCGAGGACTTGCAAACGCACTTCTGGCGCGAGGACGCCCACGTCGTGGCCAACTCCTTTGGCGCTTACCTGTTCCTGAACGCCCAGAGCCTGATGCCTGCCTTCCCCGGCAAGGTACTGCTGCTCTCACCCATCGTGGGCGAGTTCGCCAAGCCTGACCAACTCACCCACTTCATGCCGCCCTGCCCCGCGCGGTTGATGGACATGGCCACCGCCGGCAAGCTGCCAGCGCCCGCACAAGCCGAGATCCACGTCGGGTCAGAAGATTGGCAAGCCAATCCCGAGCAGGTCAGCCGCCTTGCAGAGTTGATCCACATCCCCGTGCATGTGGTGGCAGGCAACGGACACATGCTGGACCACAGCTATGTGCGCGCGCTGCTGGACCGGTGGGTTGACCTTGGCACCGGCAGTGTGAGGTGACCGCCAGCACCAGCACCCTGGTGACCTAAAGAAGGCGGTCTTCTCGACCGCCGCTCCCGGGACTCCGCGCGGCCTATGAAGAAGCGGACATATCGCTTTAGCCGACCGATGCGGGAAGAATGAGTGCCAACGGGTCCGCCATGCGCCCAACGGGCTGTCCGTATTCCGCGGGCAATGAATGACGTCGACCGATCAAGACTTCAATCTCAAATCGACTTGCGATGGCATCCCTCAACTCGACCTTGACCGCCATGATCGTCCTCGTGGGCTCCACAGCAGCCACAGCACAGACGGCACGCGATGATCTGGCCGTCTATGCGGCCGGCAGTCTTCGTGCGGCGATGACCGACCTCGCGCGCGCCTTCGAGCGCGAGACCCCGACCACCGTGAAACTCACACTCGGCCCCTCCGGACTGCTGAAGGACCGTATCGAAGGTGGTGAGGCGGCGCAGGTCTTCGCCTCCGCCAACATGAACCATCCCGAGGCACTGCGCTTATCGGGGCGAGCGGACGACGTGCGGCCCTTTGCTCGCAATGCACTGTGCGCGCTGGCATCGAGCGCCTTCAGCCTGAAGGGCAAGACGGTGGCGCAGCGCCTGCTCGACACCGAAGTCCGGGTCGGGACATCGACACCACGGGCCGACCCCTCAGGCGACTACGCGATGCAGATGTTCGAGCGTATCGAGTCCAGCGGCGCGGCAGGCGCGGGCTCGGCGGCCACTCTGAAGGCGAAGGCCATGCAGTTGACGGGCGGCCCGAACTCACCCCAGCCGCCGGCAGGGCGCAACTTGTACGGCATGCTCGTGGACGAGGGCAAGGTCGACGTCTTCATCACCTACTGCACGAATGCAGCCGAAGCGAAGCTGCAATCGACGTCCTTGCAGGTCGTGGCCATTCCGGACGCGATCAACGTATCGGCGGTCTACGGCATCGCCACGGTACGCCCGGCAGGCCCTGCCGCCAAAGCCTTCGTCAACTTCGTTACCAGTTCTTCTGGTCAGAAAGTCCTGGCCACCTATGGCTTCAGCGCCCCGTGACGATGGACCGAGCCTGATGAGCTGGTCCCGTTTCGCGATGGCTCGAGGTGCCCTGATGGGCGCGCTGGCCCTGCAGGCAGCCGGCGCAGCGGTGGCCTGCCCTGTCGATTCAACGCCCAGGGGTACGGGCACCGTGCTGACAATCCAGGGTGCAGGACCCACACCGGGGGCGTTGACTGCGGCGGACCTGATGAGCTTGCCAACGACAACGCTGACCCAACGCCAGAGCGTCTCCTCGAACCAGGGCGCGGGCACCGAGCGGAGCGTGACGTTTTCCGGGCACCTGCTGCGTGAGTTGCTGCTGAACGCAGGCCTGGGCGGTCCGACCGATCGTGGGGCGCGCGCGAGCGTGATCGAGGTCGTGGCCACCGATGGTTACCGGGCCCTGTTCAGCTGGGGCGAGTTGTTCAATACGCCGATCGGCGACCAGGTGCTCGTCATCACTCAGCAGGATGGGAAGCCCCTGAATCCGGATGCCGGACCTGTCTCACTTCGATCACTGGCTGACCTGCGACCAGGTCCCCGCCATGTGCGCAACCTATGCGGGGTGGTTGTTCGACGATCGACCGGTGGCTGACGGCCAGCCTGCGCCGCATACGGGAGAAGCGACTCGATCTTCGTGCGTTGAACAAGGTGCGCCGCGTGCGGGGATCTGCGTCCATTGAGCCGCTGGCATCATCCAGGGCTGCCAGCCAGCCTGCACCCTGCACTGGTCTGCGCGGCTGAACCGAACGCCTGCCATGAACACCCCACGTATTGACCTGCGCCCCGGTATCCGCGATCCGGTGGTGCTGATGATCTCTCGTCGCCAGGTCGAGGAGCCTGACTTGGCCAGTGTGCTCAAAGGCCTGCGCCCGTTCACCGCCACCCGCGAGGACGCCTGGCTCTACCGTGGCCAGATGTCCCTGGTTGTGAGCGGCTACGAGGATGATCCGCGCGAGATCGTCGACATCCCGCAAGCGAGACTGTTTCTGAAGAATCTGGCGCGAGAGTGGCCGTACTGGGCCTTCTTCTTCAACCACGTGGACGGCAGTCTGGCCCTGTTGCTGTCCTGCGCCACTGGAAAGAGCTTCCCGGGACTTGGGGCCGTCGAGATCGACATCGAGGCGCTGCAGAAGGCGCTGCTGCACGGCTTCGCGGGAACCAACGAGCTCTTCGACCGGTACGGCTTCGATGAGAAGGAAAACGAGGCCATGACCCGAGGCGTGATCGAGATGGTTCAGCAAGCTGGCTTCGCCTGACGTCGGTCACGAAAGGTGTTCGCACTGCTGACAGCGGGCAGCCCGGATGGTCGAGATATCCTGGCCGCTCGGGTTGCGTCCAGCGCGCGTCTGACGCAGGATTTACCGCTCCCACCTCTGGCTGTGTAAGCCCGACTGATGCCCGAGACCGCATCGCCCTGCACGCGCCCATCCATGGAGCGAGTGCCCAAGCCGGCCTGATCTCCTGAAACCTGGAGGCCGAACGGCGAGGAGATTTGCTTACGAGATGAGGCGAGTCTTGCCCCGATAGGGATTGGCCAGCCCAAGCCCAAGTCGACTTTGGGCGACCTGTTTCCAGCGTGAGGAGTCTGTCGCTGCGGACAGACGGACTCACGGAATTACCCATTGAGCTGACTGTCGGCTCGGGCTTCTAGCCCTGGCCGGGGCGGCGGCCACTGTTCAAGCCATGCCGGGCCACGTAGCCGCTATCGCCGAAGTCGATGACCCACTCGCGAAACTCGTCCGGCATGTCCTCGATGGGGCGGCCAAGTTGGGGCTGCAAGCACAGGACTTGCACAGCCTTGACGATCACCTCACCTGCCTTCTTGGCTGCTATGGGACTCTTCGGACGCAGGAACTCGCGCAGGCGCTCCAAGTCACGGATTGCGGGCGGCGCGAACCTTACTTGTGGCATGGCGGCGCCGGCAACTCCATATCCGTGCCCCAGCTTGCCAACCAGGCTTCAACCTCTTCGGCGGTCGCGTGCAGCCCCATGGTGCGGTACTCTTCCCAAGCCTTGAGCGTGTCCTGGCGGAAGGCTTCGCGCTTTTCCTCCCGATCAACGTACTGGGTGATCGCCTCACGCATCAGCCAATGCGAAGTTCGATTCCGGGCCTCGGCCAGACGCTTCACGCGGGCCTTGGTTTCGTCGTCGATCTTGATCGCTACGGGGCGAATGGCAGCAACGGTCATGGGGCGCCTATTAAAAGTATCTTCAGGTATTACCCTACCATACCTAGATCAGCCGCTGCGCACCTGGACTCAATGCTGACAACACTGCCCACCCCCGTAGAGACTCCTCACCGCGTCATGAACCTGAACACCGACTTCTCTCGCCGCGTGGTCTGCCACGCCGCCGACGCCGTCTGGATCGACTCGCCCACGGCCGGCGTGCAGCGTCGCTTGCTCGACCGCGTCGGCGACGAAGTGGCACGCGCCACCAGCCTCGTGCGCTACGCACCCGGCTCGCACTTCGCCAGGCACGAGCACGGCGGAGGCGAAGAAATCCTGGTGCTTGAAGGCACCTTCGCAGACGAATCGGGGGAGTACCCCGCGGGCACCTACCTGCGCAACCCTCCCGGCAGTGCGCACGCACCGCACTCGCGGGAGGGTTGCCTGTTGTTCGTCAAATTGCGCCAGTTCGCGCCTGACGACACCGCCACTGTGCGTCTGGACACCCGACTGGGCCAATGGCGCCCGGGCCTCGTTCCTGGACTGACCGTGCTGCCACTGCACAGCCACAACGGCATCGACACCGCACTGGTGCGCTGGGCGCCGGGCACTCGGTTCAATGCCCACACCCACCCCGGCGGCGAGGAGATCCTTGTGCTCGAGGGGGTGTTTTGTGACGAGGCGGGCGAATACACCCGTGGCACTTGGCTGCGCAGCCCTCGCTGGAGCCGGCACGCGCCGTTCACTGGCCCGGAGGGGGCCCTCATCTACGTAAAAGTCGGGCACCTAGGGGCTGACTTCGACAGTGCTGCCCAGCACAGAGCCGGTGGGGTTGCCTGGCCAAGCGTTGCACTGCAGTCCCAGCAGTGAACCTTGCACATAGCCTGTCAGGAAAGCCTACCTTCCCGCAAGAGCGTCACCCGCAAGATCAGGCTAAATGGCTGTGCTGATCTCGAGGGCTGACGCACGGACCTGAGACGACTTGCAGCCATCAGACCCAACCCGGGCGCCACAGGCTCATACCCATCAGTTGACGCCACGCAGTTCGACGCACATTGCCGCTGTAGACCGCCTCGGCAGACAATGAACGCAGAAGTGTTCCTCACCCATAGCAGTGCTTATGGCAGAGGCAGCACTGCAGCGTGAGCTGTCGGTCGTAGCCGGACCTCGAACTCGCGGCGTTGGCCGCATTTCAGCCAGTCAGGCTCATCGGCGGCTGCGCCGCCAGCGACATG
>JBAXYD010000058.1:0-25230 GCA_037127635.1 Betaproteobacteria bacterium
CTCCCCCTTCAGGGTTCGGTCGAGCCTTTGCTTCGTGACGCACCATGCCCCGATTGTCCCCCAGGTGGGTTTTCCCGCAAAGCGGGGGCAGGTGGCCACAATCGGGCGATGCTTACTTCTGCGCCCACGCCACAGCCCCTTGCCGCGCTCGGCCCCCGGCTCGGCCCCAGGCCCGGTCCGCCACTCAGCCCAAGGCCTGCAGCCCAGCAGGCACACGCCTGTGCCGCACGCTACGAGGTGGTGATCCTGGGGGCCGGCATGTCCGGGCTGTGCCTGGGCATCGAGCTCAAGCGCGCCGGGCTGCACGACTTCCTCATCCTGGAAAAGCAGACCGGCATTGGAGGGACCTGGTGGGACAACCGCTACCCAGGCGCCCACGTGGACGTGCCGGCGCCTCTGTACAGCTTCAGCTTCGAGCCCAACCCCCGCTGGCGCCAGCGATTTGCCGCCGCCCCAGAGATCCAGGCCTACATGGAGCACTGCGCCGACAAGTACGGCCTGCGCCCCCACCTGCGACTGGGCGTCAAGATCGTGGCTGCTCGGTTCGATGAGGCCGAGGGCCTGTGGATGCTGGACACCGAGACTGCCGAAGGCCCGCGTCAGCTTCAGACGCGCTTCTTCATCTGCAGCACGGGGCCGCTGTCCCAGGTGCGTTGGCCGGACATCCCGGGGCTCGACCACTTCCAAGGCCGCAAGCTGCACTCGGCGCGCTGGGACCCGACCTTCACCGCCGGTGGCCAGCGACTGGCCGTCATCGGCACCGGCTCAACGGCCTCACAGCTGATCCCACCGCTGGCACGGCAGGCTGCCCAGTTGCACGTGTTCCAGCGCACCGCCAACTGGGTGCTGCCGCGCATGGACCGACCCTACTTCGCCCTGGACCGGCTGCTGGCGCGCTTTCCGCCTTACGCCTGGGCCGTGCGGGCCTTCTGGTACCACCTGCTGGAGTGGGGCCGGCGCGGCTTTGACGAAGGCACGATGGCCCGGCGCGGCATGCTCAAGACCGCCGCGCTGCACCTGCAGCGCCAGGTGCCGGATCCCGCCCTGCGCGCGAAGCTGCGTCCGCCCTACCCGCTGGGGTGCAAGCGCATCATCTACTCGAATGACTTCTACCCCGCGCTGTCGCAGCCGAACGTCGAGCTCGTCACCGAAGCGATCGAGCGCATCACGCCCACCGGTATCGTCACCGCGGATGGGCGCGAACGGCCCATCGACACACTGGTCTGCGCTACCGGCTTTGACACCACGCGGCTGCTGTCCTCGGTGGACATCCAGGGCCTGGGCGCACAGCGCCTTTCTGCTGCCTGGCGTGACGGTGCCCAGGCCTGGCAGGGCGTGGCCGTGGCAGGCTTTCCCAACCTGTTCCTGATGCTGGGCCCCAACACCGGCACAGGTCACACCTCCACGCTGCTGTACATCGAACCCCAGGCGCAGCACATCGTGGCCTGCATCCGCCATGTGCTGCAAGGCGGCCATCGCTGGATCTTCGCGCGGCCGCGGGTGCAGGCCGCCTACAACGAGGCCCTGCAGGCGCGGCTGGCGGGCTCGGTCTGGTCCGCCTGCCGCAGCTGGTACCGCGACGACAGCGGCCGCATCGTGGCGCTGTGGCCCGGGTTCACCAAGGACTACGTGAAGGGCTTGACGGCACCGGACTTCGCCGCCTACGAGCTGATGCCTGGGGTCCGCCAGCAGGCGACCCATCAGGCGGCACCTCGGGCGTCACCTCCGGCCGGCACCGACCGCTGGTCCCGCTGAAGCTGCCGGCTCGGCCCGCCCGGCCGGGTCACGCACCCAGAAGAAAAGCGGCCCCGCGCTCGCCCACCATGATGGAGGCGGCGTTGGTGTTGGCCGAGATGAGCGTGGGCATGGCCGAGGCATCGATGACGCGCAAGCCGTCCACACCGCGCACGCGCAGTTGCGGGTCAAGCACGGCCTGCTCATCGCTGCCCATGCGGCAGGTGCCCACCGGATGGAACACCGTGCCGCCGCGGCTGCGCGCGAACTCCCACAACTGCTGGCGCGTGGCCACGCCCGGCCCAGGCATGGTCTCCAGGTCCCAGAGATCGCGAAAGGCCGGCTGGGCATAGATGTCGCGCAGCCACTGCAGGCCGGAGACCATGGTCTCCCGGTCCAGCGGCTCGCTGAAATAGCGCGGGTCGATGCGGGGCTGCTCGAAGGGGTCGGCCGAGCGGATCTGGACGCTGCCGCGCGACAGCGGGCGGCACTGGCACACCGAGGCGCTGAAGCCGGGGTAGTCGTGCAGCGGGTCGCCCGGCTTGTCCACCGACAGCGGCATCACGTTGAACTGCACGTCGGCGCGGCCGTCGCGCGCCTGGTCGGTGCGGGCAAAGCCGCCCACCTGGCCGGCGCCCACCGTGAGCGGCCCGCGGTTGGCCAGCAGCCATTGCAGCCCCATCTTGGCCAGCGAAAAGGGGTTGCGCACCTGGTTGTTCAGCGACACCTTGCGCTTCAGGCGCACGATGACACGGGCCTGGTAATGGTCCTGCAGGTTCTGTCCGACGTCAGGAGCATCGAGCACCACCGGAATGCCATGCGCACGCAACAGCGCCGCCGGGCCGATGCCGGAAAGCTGCAGCAACTGCGGCGACTGCAGGGCCCCGGCGCTCAGGATCACGTCGCCCTGCGCGCGGGCCTGCCGGACCTGCCCGCCCTGGACCCACTCCACGCCCACGGCACGGCCGCCCTCGAACAGCACCCGCGACACCTGGGCCCGCAGCTCCAGCTTCAAGTTGGAGCGCTTCAGCGCGGGCTTCAAAAAGGCCCGGGCCGCGCTGGAGCGCCAACCGCCCCGTATGGACAGCTGGTAAGCACCGACGCCAAAGTCCGAAGCCGCATTGAAATCGGGGTTGCGCGGCAGGCCGGCCTGCATGCCCGCCTGCACCCAGGCCTCGCAGTAAGGGTGGTCGTTGCGCAGGTTCGAGACGCCCAGTTCACCCTCCGCCCCGTGGAACTCGCTGGCCCCACCCTCATAACGCTCGGAGCGGCGGAAGTGCGGCAGCACGCTGCGGAAGTCCCACCCCGCGGCCCCGGCGCGGACCCAATCGGCATAGTCCTCATGCTGGCCGCGGATGTAGACCAGGCCGTTGATGGACGACGAGCCACCCACCACCCGGCCCCGGGGCCACACGATGTTGCGCCCGCCCGAGCCCTCGGACGGCTCGGTGTCGAACAGGCGCGAGAAGCGCTGGTCGTAGATGGTCTTGAAGTAGCCCACCGGCAGGTGGATCCAGAAGTTGCGGTCCGAGCCGCCCGCTTCCAACACCAGGACGCGACGCCCGGCGGCGCTCAGGCGCTGGGCCAGCACGCAACCGGCCGAGCCGGCACCGACGATGATGTGGTCCCAGACCTGATCGCTTGCGGGGTTCAAGGGGGGCGACCTGGACGGCTCAAGCCTTGATGGTGTCGAGGAAGAGCTTGGTGTCGAAGTAGTTCGACGCCGGTACCGCGTTCTGGATGTTGCCGAACTTGACGAAGAAATCGGTGACCTGCTGCAGCCAACGCGTCACCGAGCCGTCGGCGTACAGCTTGCGCCACTCGGCTGAGGTGTAGTAGCGCGAGGCCTTGAACTGGTCGCGGAACTCCTCCAGCGGCACCTGGGCGTACTGCGCGGCCTGCAGCGCGGCCACGGCTTCAGCCGACTTCGGCCCGATCAGGTGGTCGTTGGCCTCCTGCCAGCCGCGCACCAGTTTCTGGCAGGCGTCGCGGTTCTTGTCGTACCAGTCGTTGCGGGCGGCCCAGCCGCCCACGATGGCCGCCTGCGGAAAGTAGGCCGAGGCGTCCACCAGCTTCACAGCGCCCGGCACCTTCTGCTTGACCGTGATGTCGAACGGGACCCACAGCGCCACCGCCGGCACTGCACCGGAGATGAAGGAGGTCACCGCGTCGGCCATGCGCTGGTTGACCACCTCCACGTCCTTGGCGGGGTCCAGGCTGTTGGCCCGCAGCGCGTTGTCCAGGAACACATGGGCCGTGGTGCCGGTGGTGGTGGAGATCTTCTTGCCCTTGAGGTCGGCAAAGGTCTTGATGCCCTGGTCCGAGCGCACCCACAGCTGGGCGGTGGCGAACTCGACGTTGTTGATGAGGAAGACCTTGCCCTGGCCGCGCGCGGGGAAGTTGGACACCACCGCGCCCGTGGACAGCATGTCCAGGCTGCCACCGATCATGGCCTGGAACAACTCCAGCCCGGTGGTGAACTGCACGAGCTCCAGGTCCAGCCCCTGACGGGCAAACGTGCCCATCTGCATGCCCGTCCAGATCTGCCCGTCCACCGCCGGGGTATGCAGGTAGCCCACCTTGACCTTGGTGCGGGCCTGCGCGAAGGCGGGCAAGCCCATGGAGACCGCAGACAGGCCTGCAGCCGCTTGGGCGATGAAGGTCCTGCGGCCTGCGCGATCTGGCGCGCCACAGGCCATGGAGGTGGGCTTGTCATTGCTGCTCATGGTGGTCTCCTCTTGGGTTTGTCTGGTTCAGTTTCAGGGTCAGGGTCAGGTTCAGGATCAACGAACGCTCTGGCGCTGCTGCGCGGCGTACTCCTGCATCACCAGGCCGCGGATGTGCGACCTCAGCTCCGCAAACTCGCGCCGCTCCAGCAGCCCGGCGTCGCGCGGGTAGCCGAAGGGCACGTCGATCACCTCGCGGATGCGCGAGGGCCGCGCCGTCACGACGACGATCTTGGACGACAGGTAGATCGCCTCCTCGACCGAGTGCGTGATCAGCATCACGGTCTTGCCCTCGGCCGCCAGCACCTGCAGCAGCAGGTCCTGCATGGCCGAGCGCGTCTGGGCGTCCAGCGCGCCAAAGGGTTCGTCCATCAGCAGGAACTGGGGCTTGACGGCGTAGGCCCGCGCAATGGCCAGGCGCTGGCGCATGCCGCCGGACAGGGTCTTTGGGTAGGCGCGGCGGAAGTCGGCCAGGCCCATCAGGACCAGGTAGCGCTCGACGATCTCGCGCTGTTCAGCCGCAGGCACGCGATTGGCCGCCAGGTTCAGGCCGAAGGCGATGTTCTGCTCCACCGTCAGCCAGGGGAAGACGCCGTACTCCTGGAAGATCACCCCGCGCTCGGGGCCGGGGCCGGCTACGGGCTGGCCGTCCAGCAGCACCAGGCCGGCCGTGGGCTGCACAAACCCTGCCACGATGTTCATCATCGTGGTCTTGCCGCAGCCCGACGGGCCGATGATGGAGACGAACTCGCGGTCCCGCACCTCGTAGCTGACGTTCTCCACCACCGTCAGGGCGCCGAAGTGCACGCTGACGTCGCGAAAGGCGATGCGTACCGGAGTGCTCACTTGACCACCCTCCGGTCACTGCGTGACCACCTCCCCGAGGGAGGAACGCGCTCCCTTCGAAGCGGCCGTGGGGGCGCGCTCATGCGATCCTGTCCTGCCAGGCCACCAGGCGCCGGGTGGCGGCGCGCAGCAGCAGGTCCATCGTCAGCGCGATGAAGCCGATGCTGATGATGCCCACGTAGATGATGTCGAGTTGGAAGAAGGACGAGGCGTTCTGGATCAAGGCCCCCAGCCCCTGCTGGGCCGCAATCAACTCCGACGCCACCAGGGTGGCCCAGGCCACGCCCAGGGCCACGCGCAAGGCCGTCAAGGTGTGCGGCACGGCCAGCGGCACGACCACCTTGCGGAAGATCTCGCCATCGGTCGCCCCGAGGGTGCGGGATACCCGCACGTAGATCGGGCTGATCTGGGCAATGCCCTCGTACATCACGATGACGCCAGCGAAGAACGAGGCGTACAGCAGGATGATGACCTTGGCCGGCTCACCGATGCCGAAATACACGATCACCAGCGGGATGAGTGCGATGGGCGGCAACGCACGAAAGAAGTTGATCAAGGGGTCGATGAAGCGCCGCACCCCCGGATACCAGCCCAGGACGAAACCCACGGGCACGGCCAGGGCGATGCCGCAGGCCACGCCGATGAAAACGCGCTGGGTGGACATCCAGACATCCCGCGGCAGGCGCCCCTGGCTCAGCAGTTCCCAAGCCCGCAGCGCCACGGCATGCGGCGTGGGCACCAGGGCCGGGTTGACCAGGCCGGAGTAGGCGATGGCGTACCACAGCACCAGCAGCACAGCCCAGGGGGCCAGGGTCCAGAGGACGCGGTTCACCCGGCACGGCTCCGCAGCGTGGGCGCTGTTGCGGCCGCAGGCGCCTGGCCGCGGCCGCGACGGCGTTGGTAGAACTCCGGTGTAGGCAACATGATGGCTTAAAGGTACTATAAATAGGACGTTCAGCACAATAGAGCAAACCCACCCGGCCTCCCACTGCGCGGCCCACCCCTTGCGAGACACTTTCAGCCACAGCCCCCTGCCCCGCTACGCCCAGCTGGCCGATCTGCTGCGCCAGCGCATCGCCCGCGGCGTGTGGAAGGAGGGCGATCTGCTGCCGTCCCTGGACGCGCTGGTGGCGGAGTTCGGCGTGGCGCGCGTCACGGTGCGCCAAGCCATCGAGCGTCTGGCGCGCGAGAACCTGGTGTCGCCCCAGCGCGGGCGCGGCACCTTCGTCACTGCCCAGGCGGGCCCCGACCGCTGGCTGCGCCTGGAGACCAACCTGCGTGATCTGGCCGATGTGTACCGGGAAGACAAGCCCAAGCTCACGCTGATCGAGGACACGGCGGCCATGCCCGCGCTGCGCGAACGCGAGGGCCTGCCCGCGCCCGGCTACCGCTTCCTGCGCCGTGTGCACTCGCGCCAGGACGTGGCCTATTGCGTGATCTCGATCCACCTGGACGAGCGGGTGTTTCGCCTGGCACCCCAGCGCTTTCTCCACGAGACCGTGATCCCGGTGCTGCTGGAACTGCCGCAGGTGCAGATCGCGCGCGCCTGGCAGACGCTGTCCATCGCCACCGCCGATCTGGAGGTGGCGCAGCTGCTGGAACTGCCGCTGAACGCGCCCGTGGCCGAGGTGCGGCGCGTCGTCACCGCGCCCGACGGCACGGTGCTGTACCTGGGGGAGATCACCTACCGGGGCGACTACATCCACTTCGAGATGGACCTGGTGACCTGATGCTGAACGTGGCACGTGTGGAAGCCTTCGTCCTGCGCTGTCCCATCGCCACGCCGGTGCAGACCTCCTTCGGCATCATGCGCGACCGGCCGGCGGTGTTCGTGCGCGTCACCGACACCGAAGGCGCGCAGGGCTGGGGCGAGGTATGGTGCAACTTCCCTACCGTGGGTGCCGAGCACCGCGCCCGCCTGCTGGACAGCGTGTTCGCGCCCCTGCTCGTGGGCAGCCGCCACGCCTCGCCCGCGGCTGCTTTCCAGGACCTGAGCGCACGCACCGAGGTGCTGGCCATCCAATCCGCCGAGCCCGGGCCCCTGGCCCAATGCATTGCGGGACTGGACATCGCCCTGTGGGACCTGCACGCGCGCCGGCTGGGCCAGCCGCTGTGGCGGCTGCTGGGGGGTGTGAGCCCCGAAGTGCCCGTCTACGCCAGCGGCCTGAACCCCACCGAGCCCGAACGCCTGGCTGCGGCGCAGCAGGCCCAGGGCTTTCGCGCCTTCAAGCTCAAGGTGGGGTTCGGACGTGACCGCGATCTGGGCAACCTGCGGGCCCTGCGCGAGGCCGTGGGCGAGGGCGACCTCATGGTCGACGCCAACCAGGCCTGGGACCTGGAGGCCGCAGCCGGGCACGCCGCCGCCTTCGCGCCGTTCGGCCTTCGCTGGCTGGAGGAACCGCTGCGCGCCACGCGGCCCTGGAGCGAGTGGCAAGCGCTGTCTGCGCGCGTGCCCATGCCGCTGGCCGCAGGCGAGAACCTGGCCAGCGTCGAGGCCTTCGGGCAGGCGGTGGACGCGCGCTGCCTGGGCGTGCTGCAGCCCGACCTGGCCAAGTGGGGCGGCTTCAGCGCGTGTCTGCCCGTGGCGCGCCAGGCGCTGGCGCGCGGACTGCGCTACTGCCCGCACTTCCTGGGGGCCGGCGTGGGCCTGCTCGCCTCGGCCCACCTCCTGGCGGCCGCAGGCGGGGACGGCCTGCTGGAGGTGGACGCCAACCCCAACCCGCTGCGCACGGCCACCTGCGGGCCGGTGGCCCAGGTGGTGGACGGCCGCGTGCACCTGAGCGAGCGGCCGGGCCTGGGCGACATGCCCGATCTGGCCGCCCTGCGCGACCACCTCGTGCCCCACTGAGCCGCCGCACTGAGCCGCCCCACTGAGCCGCCCCGCTGAGCCGCCCGACCGAGCCGCTGCACCAAGCCGCCGCACCGAACCGCCCCCGACCCCCATGAAAACCATCTTCGTCCTGTTCGACAGCCTGGTGCGCAATGCGCTGGAATGCTATGGCGGCAGCGACATCGACACGCCCAACTTCAAGCGCTTCGCGCAGCGCAGCATCACCTTCGACCGCCACTACACCGGCAGCCTGCCCTGCATGCCGGCGCGCCGCGACCTGCACACCGGGCGGCTGAACTTCCTGCACCGCAGCTGGGGGCCGCTGGAGCCCTTCGACCGCTCGTTCTCTGAAGCGCTGCAGGCTGCGGGCGTGTACACGCACCTGGTGTCTGACCACTACCACTACTGGGAAGACGGCGGCTCAACGTACCACAACCGCTACTCGTCCTGGGAGTTCATCCGCGGGCAGGAATGGGACAAGTGGAAGGCCATGGTGCAGCCCCCGCTGGAGCGCTGGCGCGCGATGTACCACCCGATGCAGCAGCCCACGGACGGGATGACGCAGCGCGCCGACGGCCGCCTGCAGGCCATGGTCAACCGCTCGTTCATGCAGGCCGAGGAGGACTACTGCTGCCCGCGCACCTTCGCCGCAGGCTTCGAGTTCCTGGACCACAACCGCGACGCCGACAACTGGCTGCTGCACCTGGAATGCTTCGACCCGCATGAGCCCTTCCATGCACCGGCGCGCTTTCGTGAGCGCTACCCCACGGGCTACACCGGGCCCATCCTGGACTGGCCGCGCTACCAGCGCAACCAGGAGAGTGCCGAGGAGGTGGCCGAGCTGCGCGCGAACTACGCCGCGCTGCTGTCGATGTGCGACCACCACTTCGGGCGCCTGCTGGACTACCTGGACCGGCACGACATGTGGCAGGACACGGCCGTGGTGCTCAGCACCGACCACGGCTTCCTGCTGGCCGAGCACGACTGGTGGGGCAAGAACCGCATGCCCTTCTTCAACGAGATCGCGCACATCCCGCTGGTGATCCACCACCCGGCCTTCCGACACTGCGCCGGCCAGCGGCGCCAGGCCCTGACCCAGACCACCGACCTCATGCCCACGCTGCTGGCGCTGCACGGGGTGGCCGCACCCGACAGCGTGGAGGGCCACAACCTGCTGCCGCTGCTGGAGCAGGACCACGCCGTGCGCGACGCCGCGCTGTACGGCATGTTCGGCGCCGGCACCAACATCACCGACGGGCGCTACACCTACTTCCGCTACCCCGAGGACATGACGCAGCAGATGCTGTACGAGTACACACTGATGCCCATGCACCTGAAGAACCTGTTCCATGTGGACGAGTTGCGCGGCGCGCAACTGACCGCGCCCCTGGGCTTCACGCAGGGCGTGCCGCTGCTGAAGGTGCCGGCCCGGCGCAACGCCCGCGGCCAACCCACGGGCCACCAGGGCCAGGGCGGCGGCTACGAGGACACGACCACGGTGCTGTTCGACCTGCACACCGACCCGGCACAGCGCCAGCCCTTCCGCGACGACGCCATCGAGGCGCGGCTGCTGGGCTTGATGGCCGGACTGATGCGCGCCAACGAAGCCCCGCCCGAGGCGTTCACGCGTCTGGGCTTGACGCCCTGAAAAGCCGACGAACTGAAGCCCTGACCCACTGACCCCCCGAACCCCGTCATCCCCACGACATTCCACGGAGACTGCCATGAACAAGCCCGGCCAGAAGAAGGATCCAGCCCCCCACCCGCGGCGCCAGGCGCTGCAGCGTCTGACCGCCCTGGCCGGGGGCAGTGCGGCGGCCCTGCTGGGCCTGCCCGCCTTTGCCCAGGGCTATCCGGCCCGACCGCTGCGCATCGTCGTGCCCTGGCCGGCAGGCGGTCTGGTGGACGTGGCCGCCCGGCAACTCGGCACGCGCCTGCAGGCTGCCCTGGGCCAACCCGTGGTGGTGGAGAACCGCGTGGGCGCCGGCGGCTCCATCGGTGCGGACGTGGTGGCCAAGGCACCGGCAGACGGCCACACCCTGCTGTTCAGCACCAGCGCGTTGACGATCAACGTCGCCATGCAGACCAAGCTGCCTTTCGACCTGCAGCGTGACTTCGAGCCGGTGTGCCTGCTGGCCCACGCGCCCTCGGTGCTGGTGGTGGGCCCGTCCATCAACCCCGCGTCGGTGCAGGAACTGGTGGCGCTGGCGCGCGCCCGCCCGGGCCAGCTCAGCTACGGCTCGGCCGGCGTGGGCTCGCCCGCGCACTTCGCCGGCGAGCTGTTGAAGTCGCTGCAGAAGCTGTTCATCGTGCACATTCCCTACACCGGCGCGCCCGCAGCCATGAACGACCAGCTGGCGGGACGCTTGGACTTCCAGTTTGCCAACGCCGCGGTGGCCCTGCCCCAGGTGCGCGCCGGCAAGGTACGCGCGCTGGCGGTGACGGGGGCGCAGCGCTTTGCCGCGCTGCCCCAGGTGCCCACGATGGTGGAGGCTGGCGTGGCCAACTTCGAGGCCGACCAGTGGCTGGGCCTGCTGGCGCCGCGCGGCCTGCCCGGCGGCGTGCAGGCACGCCTGGCGGCGGAGTGCCAGAAGGCGCTGGCGCAGGACGATCTGCGCGCCGCGCTGCTGCAAGCCGGCATGACGGCCGCACCACTTGGCACGCCCGCCAGCTTCGACGCCGCCCTCAAGGCCGAGCTGGCCAAGTGGACCGCGGTGGTGAAGGCGGCGAACATCAAGCCCGAGTGAGGAAGCGGCCGTGACCCCGAACTCCACTGCCCGGACCACCGCAGCAGCCAGGGCGCCGAACATCCTTCTGGTGATGGCCGACCAGCTGGCCGCACCGGCGCTGCCGGCCTACGGCCACCGACAGGTGCTGGCGCCGCACCTGGACGCGCTGGCGCGCCAGGCCGTCGTCTTCGACAGCGCCTACTGCAACTTCCCCATCTGTGCGCCGTCGCGCTTTTCCATGCTCAGCGGGCGGCTGCCGCACGCCATCGAGGCCTACGACAACGCCAGCGAATTCCCCGCTGCCACGCCGACGATGGCGCACTACCTGCGCCACGCGGGCTACCGCACCATCCTGTGCGGCAAGATGCACTTCATCGGCCCGGACCAGCTGCACGGCTATGAAGAGCGGCTGACCACCGACATCTACCCGGCAGACTTCGCCTGGACACCCGACTGGACGAAGGGGCCGGCGCACCGCCCCACGGGCGTGAGCATGCGCCCGGTGGTGGAGTCCGGCCCCTGCATCCGCAGCATGCAGATCGACTACGACGACGAGGTGGAGTACCGCGCCGTGCAGCGCCTGCACGATCTGGCGCGCGCGCCCGAGCAGCAGCCCTTCTTCATGACGGTGTCGTTCACGCACCCGCACCCGCCCTTCGTGGCGCCGCAGCGCCACTGGAACCTGTACCCTCACGAGGCGATCGAGCCGCCGCGCGTGGGCGAGATCGCCTACGCGGACCTGGACGAGCACAGCCGCTGGCTGCACGTGGCCCACGCGCAGAACCTCTACACGGTGACGCCCGAGCATGTGCGCAACGCCCGGCACGCCTACTTCGCCATGATCAGCTATGTCGACGAGAAGATCGGCAGCGTGCTGCGCACCTTGAAGGAAACCGGCCTGGCCGACGACACCGTGGTGGTGTTCGCGGGCGACCACGGCGAGATGCTGGGCGAGCGCGGCATGTGGTTCAAGCAGTGCTTCTTCGAGTGGTCGGCGCGCGTGCCGCTGATGATGTCGATGCCGAGGCGCTTCCAACCGGCGCGCGTGGCCGCGCATGTCTCGCTGGTGGACCTGCTGCCCACCTTCCTGGACCTGGCGGCCGAGGCGCGCCGCGTCGAGCCCGTGGACGCGCTGGACGGGCGCAGCCTGTTGCCGCTGCTGACCGGCGCCGAGGACGGAGCCCGGGGCGGCTCCGCGCGCACGGTGATCTCGGAGTACAGCTCCGAGGGCGTGTGCGCGGCCTCGCGCATGGTGCGCCAAGGGCGTCACAAGTACATCTTCACCCGTGGCCTGCCGCCCCTGCTGTTCGATCTGAAGACCGACCCCGACGAGCTCGACAACCTGGCCGGCCGGCCCGAGTGGGCTGAGGTGGAGGCGGTGCTGCACCAGCGCCTGGTGCAGGACTGGGAACCTGAAGTCGTTCACCAGCGCATCCTGGCCAGCCAGCGGCGCCGGCTCTTCCTGGCCGAGGTGACGGGCAGCTCCAGCCTGTACCCCAACTGGGCCTATCAGCCCTTCACCGACGAGTCCAAGCGCTTCATCCGCGGTTCCGGCGCGGCGGGGCCCACCAGCGTCAAGGCCCGAGCGCGCTTCCCCTATGTGGAGCCGGTGAAGCCGGACCGCTGAGGCCCGATCCAGGCCCCCTCAGGGCATCACCTTCACATCCTTGATGAACTCGGTGGTGAAGGTCTTGCGCAGGTCCACCTTGGCCGGGTCCAGCAGCTTCATCGCCACCATCATCTCGTAGGTCTTCTTCAGGCGCGCCTCGGTGATGGTGCCGATGCCCAGGCGCGCGGCATCACCGCCGGCCACCAGGCCGTGCTGGTTCATCAGGCGGATGCCCACCGCGATCTCGTCATCGGTCAGCGCCGGGTTGTCCTTCTTGATCAGGGCATTGGCGGCGGTGGGGTCGCCCTTGAGGTAGCTCTTCCAGCCTTCCATCGACGCGCGCACGAATGCGGCCACGGCCTTGGGGCGCTCCTTGAGCGTCTTGTCCATGCAGACAATGGTGCAGGCGTAAGGGGGCCAGCCGTGGTCGGCCAGCAGCAGCGCCGTGGGCTTGAATCCGGCCTTCTTCTCGATCGCATAGGGCTCGCTGGAGAGGTAGCCCTGCTGCACGATGTTCTTGTCGACCAGGAAAGGCTGGATGTTGAAGGTGTAGGGCCGCGCCTGCGACTCCTGCAGGCCATAGGTACTGCGCAGCCAAGGCCAGTAGTTGGTGCGCGCGTCACCTGAGATCAGGAGTGTCTTGTCCTTGAGATCCTCCATCTTCTTGAAGACCTCAGGGTGGCCGATCATGACCTGCGGGTCTTTTTGAAACACCGCAGCCACCGTCACCGCCTCCACGCCCTGCTCGCGCACCTTCATGGTCTGCACGTCAAAGCCGAGGTAACAGTCGGCCTGACCCGCGGCGAGCAACTGCATGCCGTTGACCTGTGGCCCGCCCATCTTGATCGTCACGTCCAGGCCCGCCTTCTTGTACAGGCCCTGCGTGATCGCCTGGTAGAAGCCGCCGTGCTCGGCGATGGCGTACCAGTTGGTGAGGAAAGTGAACTTCTCCTGGGCATGGGCAGGGGCGGAGGCGCCCCAGGAAAGGACTGCAGCGATGGCAGCGGTCAGCACGAACTTGCGAGACTTCATGGGGACTTCCCTGGTAAGAGTCGAGAGGGGCACCGGCAGCAGGCGGGTCAGCAATCCCTCTGGGCCGGCAGCGTATGGCTGTGCGCGCATCAGGTTCAGCTCTTGGGGGCTGCCAGCCCACCCTTGGAGACGCGGCTGAGCAACCAGGCCCACAACGCACCGCCCGCCACCTTCGCCAAGAATTGTGCGAGCACGATATGCGGCATCAGTGCGCCAAAGGCGATGGTGGGAAACAGCAGCGAATCCACGGCCGCCCCGGCCAGGTTGGAGCCATTGGCGCGGCGCAGCCAGCTGCCCTTCAGGCGCAGGAACGTGGCCCAGTCCACCAGCGCCGCGGCGGTGAAGGCCACCGCCGAAGCCACGGCGATCTTTCCGGCCGCAGGGTTCAGCAAGAAGGTGAGCACGCCGGTGCAGGCGATCAGCGCGCCCATCTGCCAGACCTTCAGCCGCACATGCAGCCAGTCGCGCAGCGCCAGATCCAGGCCGATCAGCACGAAGGCAGTGATCGCCGTGACGCTGGGCCCGAAGGCGGCCACCGACAAGTTGGCCAGGATCATGGCTGCGGCGTAGACGATGAGAGCGACAGGCAGGTTCATGGCAAGGGCATTGTCGCGGGGAGCGCGCCGGGCGGCTGCGCAAGGCCTTTTCAGGCCAGGCCGTGGCGCACGCGCAGTGGATCCGCCAGCCCGGCCTGGGCAAAGCCCTTGGCGCGCAGCAGTCAGGCATCGCACTCACCACAGGGGCGGCCATCGTCGGCCGGGTCGTAGCGGGTGCTGGTCAGCAGCGTAGTCAACGCCCAGCGCCAGCCCCTCCTGGATGATGCGCGCCTTGTTCAAGTGCATCAGCGGCGCATGGATCTTGCGCTCTTGCGGGGGGCCAAGCCGGGCACCGCCCGGACCTTTGGGGGCCTCAATGCAGCACAGCCACCGATTTGACCTGCAACCAGGCGTGCATGCCGGGCTTCAAGTCCAGTTCATGGAACGCCCTGGCCGTGACCCGGGCCAGCAGCACCGATGCGCCCACCCGTGCCCTTACCAGGACCTGAGACGGGTGCCTGTCGGGAGCAGATGATTCAATTGTGCAGGGCAGGTGGTTCTGGATGCTGGTGTCTCGCGGCTCTTCGGCGGACAGACTGACGTCGCGGGCCAGCACCCGCAAGCGCGCCGCATGCCCAACTGGCAAGCCGTTGTCGCGGAGCCAGAGACTGCCGCCCTCAAACGCTACGCGGCACAAGTGCCACCGCGGGTCATGTTCAGCCACATGCCCGCTCAGCAAGGCACCCACCTCGTCACTGACCAGCACCGGGCTGTCGATGGAAGCCAGGACGCCTGACGCAGGGCCCTGTGCCTTCACCCTCCCCTGCTCTAGCACCACCAGATGGTCAGCCAACCGGGCCAACTCGTCGGCCGAGTGGGTGACATACAGCATCGGTGTGCTCAGTTCATCGCGCAGGCGCTCCAACCACGGCAGGATCTCCTGCTTGCGCTCCTGATCCAGTGCCGCCAGCGGCTCGTCCAACAGCAGCAGACGCGGCTGCGTGGCCAGAGCCCGTGCAATGGCCACGCGCTGACGTTCGCCACCCGACAGCCCCGCAGGCAGGCGGTCCAGCAGTTTCTCTATCCCCAGCAAGTCAATGGCCTTGTCCAGCACCAGCGTGCCATCACGCCAGCCCGTACGCTTCAGGCCATAGAGCATGTTGTCCTTGACGCTCAGATGGTCGAACAGCGATGCCTCCTGAAAGACATAGCCCAGGGAGCGTCGCCATGTGGGCAGGAACACGCCCGCGGCGTCGTCCTGCCAGACATCCGGCCCAATCCGCACGAGGGCCTTCTGTGCACGCTCCAACCCAGCCACGCAGCGCAGCATGGTTGTCTTGCCCGAGCCCGACGCACCGAACAGCACGGTGATGCCCTTGACCGGCAGCATCACATCGACGGCCAGCGCAAAGCCCTTGCGCTCCAGGTGAAGCCGGATATGGGAGTCCTGCGCGAGCGTCACGGCATCACCCGCCCCACCCTGCTCTTCATGAGTGACAAGGCCAGCAGGACCGCAAAAGAGAGCAGCACCATGCCGCCGGCCAGCCAATGCGCCTGCGCGTACTCCATGGCTTCGACATGACCGTAGATCTGCGTCGAGACGACACGCGTCTTGCCGGGGATGTTGCCTCCGATCATCAGCACCACGCCAAATTCGCCAACGGTATGGGCGAAGCTCAGAATCGCGGCGGTGATCAGGCCAGGACGGGCCAGCGGCAGCGCAACGGTGAAGAATGCGTCCAGGGGCCTCGCGCGCAAAGTGGCAGCCACCTCCATGGGCCTGGATCCCACCGCCTCGAAGGCGTGCTGAATCGGCTGCACCGCAAAAGGCAGAGAAAAGATGATGGAGCCGAGCAGCAGCCCAGTGAAGGTGAACGACAGCGTGCCCCAGCCCATGGCCAGGGTGAGCCGACCGAGCGGACCGTCAGGGCCCATCGCCACGAGCAGGTAAAAGCCCAGTACGGACGGCGGCAGCACAAGGGGCAAGGTGACCAGCGCGCTGACGGGTGCTCGCCACCGTGATCGGGTGCAGGACAGCCACCACGCGATGGGCGTGGCGATCACAAGCAGTATGAGGGTCGTCAAGCTGGCCAGTTGGACAGTCAGCCAGACAGCCTGCAACGCTGCGGTGCCAGGGGTCATGGGCGAGGGAGGTCGTAGCCGAACGATCGGATGATGGCGCGCGCCTTGTCACTTCGAAGATATGCCAGCAGTGCTGCGGCTGCGGCGTTGTCCTTGCCGGGACTCAGAAGCGCCGCATCCTGGCGGATCGGCGCGTGAAGGCTCGAGGGAATCAGCCACGCAGAGCCCTGCGTGAGCTTGCCGTCGGCGTAGACCTGTGCCAGGGCGACGAAACCGAGTTCGGCATTGCCAGAGGCCACGAACTGGTAGGCCTGTGCAATGTTCTCGCCCTGAACGAACTTCGGCACAAGAACGGGTGACAGGCCCAGCCCCTTCAGCACTTCGACAGCGGCCGCCCCATAGGGAGCGAGCTTGGGGTCGGCCAGCGCGATACGCTCGAACTTGCCCGTATTCAGCACCTGCCCCTTGTCATCGACCAGCCCTGGCTGCCGGCTCCAAAGCACCAGCCTGCCGATGGCGTAGGTGAAGCGGGAGGCTGCAACGGCCAGCCCCTCCCGCTCCAGGCGGGCCGGGGTTTCGTCGTCTGCCGACAACAAGACATGGAACGGCGCACCGTTTCTGATCTGCGCATAGAACTTGCCCGTCGAGCCGAAGGCCAGCGTGGCCTTGTGGCCGGTATCCCGCTCGAAAACGGTGGCGATCTTCTGCATGGGGGCGGTGAAGTTGGCTGCCACCGCCACGCTGACTTCGGCCGAATGCGCAGATGTGGCCATCAGGCCCGCGACAACCACCCCCACGATCTCTTGCATCACCTGGCACATCGCTATTCTCTCTTTGAATAGCGAAACTCTACCTGATCTGCGTACCATTCCTCCATGCAGACCCAACACCCCGACTTGGCCGAAGTGCTGGCCCATGAGTCCACGGACAAACGCATAGACATCCTGCGCCGCATCGGTGAGGGTGGGTCGATTTCAGAGGCAGCGCGGCGAGCTGGAGTGAGCTACAAGGCCGCATGGCAGGCCATCGAGACTCTGGGCAACCTGGCGGGCACCCCTATGGTGGAGAAGGCCGTCGGCGGCAGCGGAGGGGGAGGGGCTGTTCTCACACCCGCCGGTCGACGTGTGCTGGATGCCGCGGCAATGCTGGACAAGGCTCGCGCCGATGTGCTGGCCTTGCTGGACCCCAGCGCGCACCACACCCATGCCAGTCCCGGCGTGGCGGCCATGGCGCTGCGCACCAGCATGCGCAATCAGTTTCCATGCCTCGTCAAGACCCTGAGTTCCACCGGCAGCATCACAAGGCTCGGCCTGGAGATTGCAGGTGGCGTGCTGCTCCATTCGAAGATCACGAGGGAAAGCGCACAACTCCTGCAACTCAGGCCCGGCCTGGGAGTGCTGGCGCTCTGCAAGGCCACGGCGGTTCGTGTGGCACCGCAAATCGACCCCACCGAGTCGCTGAATCTGTTGTCAGGCACCATCAGCCGCGCATCTCGAAGCGTGCATGGCGGCGAGGTGACCTTGCAGTTGCAAGGCTCTGTCAGTCTGGTGGGGTTGCCGGAGCAGGGGCACCACTTCAAGGCCGGACAACCCGCAGTGGCCAGCGTCGAAGAGTCGGGCGTCGTGGTGGCCAGGCCCGGTTGAGTTCCAGCGGTTTGGGCCTGAAGGACGGAACCTCTGAGGGGATGCAAGGCGTGCCAGAGGCCATGTTTGCAGTGCAGGACAGGCAGGGGCACTCCCGCTGCACCAATGAGAACGCCCGCCGCGCGATGGCTTTGCGCAGCGGGCGGGAAGGCTGGAAAACGCGATGGCTTCAGGAACCCTGCGCCGGCGCATCAAGGCCCGAGGGATGGCACCCGGGGCCAGCGTGCGCCGCACGCAGGGGCAGGGTGACCGCTCAGTCCGCCTGCTTGCGCAGGAAGGCCGGGATCTCGATCTCGTCCATGCCGCTGCTGGCCAGGGTCTCCACCTTGGTGCGGGCACTGCGCCACACGCTGGGGGTGCCCAGGGCGGAGTAGTCGGCCTGCGGCGCCTGGGATGCCTGGCCGGACGCAGCGGCCCCTGCCATGGCCTGTCCCGGGATGGGGATATTGTCGGTGCCGGTGCGCAGCAAGGGCTGCACGGCGGCGGTGCTCTGCACCACCGTCAGCGGGGCCTGCTGCCGGCGCGTGGCCCCGGACAGGCCGGTGGCGATGACGGTGACGCGCAGCTGGTCGCCCAGGCTCTCGTCGTAGGCGGCGCCAAAGATCACATGGGCGTCATCGGCCGCGTACATGCGGATGGTGTTCATGGCGGTGCGCGACTCGCTCAGCTTGAAGCTCGAGCGCGAGGCGGCGATCAGCACCAGCACGCCCCGCGCGCCCGACAGGTCGATCCCCTCCAGCAACGGACAGGCCACAGCCTGCTCGGCGGCCTTGCGGGCGCGGTCCGGGCCGGTGGCGATGGCCGTGCCCATCATGGCCTTGCCGGGCTCGCTCATCACCGTCTTGACATCCTCGAAGTCCACGTTGACGAAAGCGTCCATGTGGATGATGTCGCTGATGCCGCCCACTGCGTTCTTCAGCACGTCGTTGGCATGCGCGAAAGCGGCCTCCTGGGTGACATCGTCGCCCATGACCTCCAGCAGCTTCTCGTTGAGCACGACGATGAGGGAATCCACGTTGGCTTCCAGCTCAGACACGCCCAGCTCGGCCTGCTTGCCGCGGCGCCCTCCTTCGAACTCGAACGGCTTGGTGACCACGCCCACCGTGAGGATGCCCATCTCGCGGGCCACACGGGCGATCACCGGTGCCGCTCCAGTGCCTGTGCCGCCACCCATGCCAGCGGTGATGAAGAGCATGTGGGCGCCGTCCAGCGCGCCGCGGATGGTGTCGATGGCGGCTTCAGCCGCCACTCGGCCGGCCTCGGGCTTGGCGCCCGCGCCGAGGCCGGTGCTGCCCAGCTGCACCAGCGTGCCGGCGCTGCTGCGGTTGAGCGCCTGCGCATCGGTGTTGGCGACGACGAAGTCCACCCCCTGCACACCCTGCGAGATCATGTGCTGCACGGCGTTGCCGCCGCCGCCGCCGACACCGATCACCTTGATCTGCGTGCCTTGGTCGAACTCTTCGATCATCTCGATTGCCATCTTCGCTCTCCTTGCCTTCCAGCAGTTGCCATCAAAGTTGCCATCACATGACGCCGGGCGGGTGCTCGTTCTCCGACCCCGGCGCCGCCTTCAAAAACCGTCAGGTGTTCACCCGTCAAAAATTCCCCAGAAACCAATCCTTCGCGCGACCCAGCACGGTCTTCACCGAGCCCGCCTGCCGCGCGGCCTTCTGGCCGCGGCCGCGCGCGATGCGCGCTTCCTCCAGCAGGCCCATGACCGTGGCCGAGCGCGGATTGGCCACCATGTCGAACAGCGCGCCGCCATAGGTGGGCAGGCCCTTGCGCACGGGCTTGAGGAAGATGTCCTCGGCCAGCTCCACCATGCCGGGCATGACGGCCGAGCCCCCGGCCAGCACGATGCCGCTGGACAGGCGCTCCTCGAAGCCGCTGTCGCGGATGACCTGCTGCACCAGCGAGAAGATCTCTTCCACACGCGGCTCGATCACGCCGGCCAGCGCCTGGCGGCTGAGCATGCGCGGGGCACGGTCGCCCAGGCCGGGAACCTCCACCTGCTCTGAAGGGTCGGCCAGCAGTTGCTTGGCCACGCCGAACTCGACCTTGATCTGCTCGGCGTCCTTGGTGGGGGTGCGCAGCGCCATGGCGATGTCGCTGGTGATGAGGTCGCCTGCGATGGGGATGGTGGCCGTGTGGCGCACCGAGCCCTCCGTGTAGATCTGCAGGTCGGTAGTGCCCGCGCCGATGTCCACCACCGCCACGCCCAACTGCCGCTCGTCCTCGGTCAGCGTGGCACAGGAGCTGGCGCTGTGGTTGAGCATCAGGCGCTCGACCTCCAACCCACAGCGGCGCACGCACTTGACGATGTTCTCGGCCGCGCTCTGCGCGCCAGTGACGATGTGCACGCGCACCTCGAGCCGGCTGCCGCTCATGCCGATGGGCTCCTTGACCTCGTGCCCGTCGATGATGAATTCCTGTGGCTCCACGAGCAGCAGGCGCTGGTCATTCGGAATGTTGATGGCCTTGGCCGTCTCCACCACGCGCGCCACGTCGGTGGGCGTGACCTCGCGGTTGTCGCGCACGATCACCATGCCCGTGGAGTTCTGCCCGCGGATGTGGCTGCCAGTGATGCCGGTGTAGACGCTGGTGATCTTGCAGGCGGCCATCATCTCGGCCTCTTTCAGCGCCTGCTGGATGCTCTGCACCGTGGCGTCGATGTTGACCACCACGCCGCGCTTCAAGCCGCTGGTGGCCGCCACCCCCAGCCCTGCCAGCCGCAGCTCCCCGCCCGCCACGATCTCGCCCACCACCACCATCACTTTGTGGGTACCGATGTCGAGCCCGACGACGAGGTCTTTGTAGTCTTTTGCCATTCAGTGCTCCTGCCGGACCGCCCAAATGGAGCAAGCCGCCCCGAGGGCCGCGAAGGGCGCCCTGCCGGGTCCAGGGAGCAGCGAACGAAGTGAGCTTGGGGGCTGTTGCATTCAGTTTCTCCGCGGCGCGGTGGCCGGCGAGGCGATGGTGACGTTGCGCAACCGCACGGCGTAGCCTTCAGGGTGCCGCAGGTCGGCGTGCAGGACGGGGGCCTTGAAATGGCCCGTCACCTGGGTGATGGTCTCGACGAAGCGGCGCGCCCGCGCCAGCACCTCCTCGGGGCTGCCTCGACCGAGTTCGATGGCTGCGCCACCATCCAGATCGGCGCGCCAGGAACCCCGCCCGCTCAAGCTCAGGCGCTCCACCGAACGTTCGTGGCGACCGAACAGACTCTGCAACTGGCTCAGCATCTGCAGCATCTGCGGCGCGCTGCCCTCGGGGCCAGCCAGTATGGGCAGGTCCTCGTCCTCGACGTCACCGACATTGGCCTCGAAGACCTCGCCCGCGAGGTTGACCAGCCGGTCGTGTTCCTGATCCCCCTTCCACAGCGCCACGGCGCGGTGTTCCTCCAGGCGCACGGCAAGGCCATCGGGCCAGACACGCCGCACCACTGCCTTGCGCACCCAGGGCACCGCCTCGAACGCCTGGCGGGCGCGCTGCAGATCAGCACCGAAGAAGTTGCCGGACAAGCGCGGCATGGCGTTCGCCCGCACCGTGGACACGCTGTTACGCTGCAATTCGCCCTCCAGTTGGATGAATCGCACCGGGAACCAAGCCGTGCGGCCCATCCAAAGAGCGCCCGCGGCCAGCACGGCCCCGGCAGCCAGGGCGAACACGGCCGTGGAGGCGCCATTCATCAGGCGCACATCCAACGGCAGGCTCAGGTCGGCGGCCATCAGGCAGTTCCTTGCGCGCCGGTCGCGACGGTGCTGTCCAGCCGGGCATCGGCCAGCAGACGCAGGCACAGTTCGGGGTAATCGATGCCGGCAGCGCGCGCCGACATGGGCACCAGCGAGTGGCTGGTCATGCCCGGCGAAGTGTTCATCTCCAGCAGGAAGGGCTGGCGGTCGAGGGCTCGAATCATCAAGTCCGCGCGACCCCAACCACGGCAGCCCAGGGAGCGGTAGGCCTCCAGCACGATGCGCTGGATTTCGGCCTCCTCGGCCGCCGGCAACCCGCTGGGGCAGTGGTAGATCACGTCGTCGGTGAAGTACTTGTTCTGGTAGTCGTAAGCGCCTTCGGGCGCCTGGATGCGCACGACCGGCAGCGCCTTGGCCGAGACACCGCTGCCGAGCACGGGGCAGGTCACTTCCTCGCCCTCGATGAATTCCTCGCACAGCACGTCCGGGTCATGGCGGGAAGCCAGTCGTACCGCTTCCTGCATCTGCGAGTATCCCGCCACTTTGGTCACGCCGATGGAGGAACCTTCCCTAGGTGGCTTGACAATCAGGGGCAGGCCGATCTGGTCAGGCACGGCCATGACCACCTCGCGCTGTTGCCGTTCGGGAGCGAGCCACACCCAGCGGGGGGTAGGCAGGCCCTCAGCCCGCCACACCCGCTTGGTCATCACCTTGTCCATGGCGATGGCGCTGGCCATCACACCCGAGCCGGTGTAGGGCAGATGCAGCAGCTCCAGGGCGCCCTGCACCGTGCCGTCCTCGCCGTGGCGCCCGTGCAACGCGATGAAGACACGGTCGAAGCCCTCGGTCCGCAACTCGCTCAGCGGCCGCTGAGCGGGGTCGAAGGCGTGGGCATCCACACCGCGTGATTGCAGGGCCCGCAACACCCCCGTGCCCGACATCAGCGAGACCTCGCGCTCGGCGCTGTCACCGCCCATCAGCACGGCCACCCGGCCCAGAGCCGGCACGTGTACGGCAGCAGCGCTCATCTGGCCCCTCCAGCAGGAGATACCGGCGCGGCGGCCGGATGTGACTCGGGGCCAGCCAGCAGGTCGCGCACCTTCTGCGGCACGCCGCCGATGGAGCCGGCCCCCATGGCAATGACCACGTCGCCCGCGCGCACGAACGCCGCGATGGCCTGCGGCATGCGGCCGATGTCGTCGACGAAGACCGGGTCCACCCGGCCGGCCACGCGCAGGGCGCGCGCCAGGGCGCGGCCGTCGGCGGCGACGATGGGCGCCTCACCGGCGGGGTACACCTCCGACAGCAGCAGCGCGTCGGCCGTGCCCATCACCTGCACGAAGTCCTCGAAGCAATCCCGGGTGCGGGTATAGCGGTGGGGTTGGAAGGCCAGCACAAGACGGCGACCCGGGAAGGCACCGCGCGCCGCCGCGATGACGGCGGCCATCTCCACCGGATGGTGGCCATAGTCGTCGATGAGCGTGAAGCTGCCGCCACCCTGGCCCGCGGCCACCGGCAGTTCGCCCCAGCGCTGGAAGCGCCGGCCCACCCCGCGGAAACCGGCCAGCGCGCGCAGCACCGCCTCGTCCGGCAGCTCCAGCACCTGGGCCACTGCGATGGCAGCCAGGGCGTTGCGCACGTTGTGCACGCCGGCCAGGTTCAGCGTCACGGCAAGGTCAGGCTGGGCCGCCCCCGACGCAGCGCCAGGGGCGACGCTGCGCCGGCAGGTGAAGCGCATCTGTCCGCCAGCCAGCGCCTGCACGTCCAGCGCCCGCACCTGCGCGTCCTCGCCCAGCCCGTAGCCGATGAGGGGCCGGGAGATCATCGGCAGGATGGAGCGCACGCCGGGGTCGTCGGTGCACAGCACCGCCGCGCCGTAGAACGGCAGCCGGTGCAGGAACTCCACGAATGCCCCGCGCAGGCGCGTCAGGTCGTGGCCATAGGTGTCCATGTGGTCTGCGTCGATGTTGGTCACCACCGACAGCACCGGGCTCAGGTGCAGGAAGGAGGCGTCGCTCTCGTCGGCCTCCACCACGATGTAGTCCCCCGCGCCCAGGCGCGAGTTGGTGCCCGCGCTCTCGAGCTTGCCGCCGATGACGAAGGTGGGGTCCACCCCGGCCTCGGCCAGCACACTGGCCACCAGCGAGGTGGTGGTGGTCTTGCCGTGCGTGCCGGCAATCGCGATGCCCTGCTTCAGGCGCATCAGTTCGGCCAGCAGCACCGCCCGCGCCACCACCGGCACCTTGCGGGCACGCGCGGCCAGCACCTCCGGGTTGTCGCCCTTCACGGCGGTGGAGGTGACGACCGCCTGCGCGCCCTCGATCTGGGCGGCGGCGTGGCCGATGAACACCCGCACCCCCAGGTCCGCCAGGCGCTGCGTCACGGGGCTCGCGCTGGCGTCCGAGCCGGAGACGCGGTAGCCCAGGTTGTGCAGGATCTCGGCAATGCCGCTCATGCCGGCGCCGCCGATGCCCACGAAGTGGATGTGCTTGACGGCGTGCTTCATGCGCACTTCCCGGCCGGCTGCCGGGCCAGCAGGTGCTCAAGCTCATCAGCCACGCGGGCGGCGGCCTGGGGCCGGGCCAGGCTGCGCGCGCGCTGCGCCAGTGCCAGCAGGGCCGGGCGGTCCAGCGCCCCCATGCGCTGCGCCATCACCTGAGGCGTGAGTTCGGCCTGCGGCAAGTGCACCGCCGCCCCCTGTCTGGCCATCCATTGCGCGTTGTCGCGCTGGTGGGCGGTGGTGCTCACCACCAGCGGCACCAGCACGCTGGCCACCCCGGCGGCGCACAACTCGCTGACGGTGATGGCCCCGGCGCGGCACAGCACCAGGTCGCAGGCGGCCAGTTCCGCGGCCATGTCGTCGATGAAGGGCCGCACCTCGGCCTGCAGGCCCGCAGCGGCGTAGGCGGCGCGCACCTCCTCGGCCTGGGCGGCGCCGGTCTGGTGCACGACCTGCGGCCGCTGGGCGGGATCCATGAGGGCGAGCGCCTGCGGCACCGTTCGGTTGAGCACCTGCGCGCCCAGGCTGCCGCCCACCACCAGGAGGCGCAGCGCGCCGCTGCGTCCAGCGAAGCGCTCGGCAGGCGCCGGCAGACCCTCGATCTCGGCGCGGACGGGGTTGCCCGTGACAACGCCGGACTTCACGCCTTGGGCCGCCGGGCCGTCGAAACCGAAGACCACGCGGTCGGCCACCGGCAACAGGCTCTTGTTGGACAACAGCAGCGCCGCATCGGCATTCACCAGCATGAGCGGCCGCCCAAGCAGGCTGGCCATGAGGCCGCCGGGAAAGCAGACATAGCCGCCCATGCCCAGCACGGCATCGGCGCGGCGCCGGCGCAGGATGCGCAGGCAATCCCAGAAAGCCTTGAGCAGGCGCAGGCCGCCCGTGGCGGTGTGCAGCAATCCCTTGCCGCGCAGACCGCTGAAGGCGATGGTGTCCATCTCGATGCCCGCCGGCGGCACCAGGCGGTTTTCCATGCCGTGCGAGGTGCCCAGCCAGCTCACCGTCCAGCCCCGCGCGAGCACCTCGCGTGCCACCGCCAGGCCCGGCATGATGTGCCCACCCGTGCCCGCGGCCATGATGACCAGGTGCGGCGCGCGGGTCATACTCGGCCTCCTCGCATGAGGGCTCTGTTCTGGCTTCGCCGGAGCAGCCCCGCGGCTGTCGCCGCACGACGCCTCATAAGGCTCGGCGTCGTCCTCATGCTCGGCCTCCTCGAATGAGGGCTCTGTTCTGGCTTCGCCGGAGCAGCCCCGCGGCTGTCGCCGCACGAC
>JBAXYD010000059.1:0-24847 GCA_037127635.1 Betaproteobacteria bacterium
AGAAAGCTTGGTGTCGCGCCGTCAACAGCTCGCGGGGGGAGGCTGAATACGTACGATGCGAAGTGCAATCGCCATTGAACGCCGAGCCCGCTACAGCATGCGCCCACTCGGGACACAAGGTGCCCTTGCGGCCAAACCCAGGGCGGTTTTTGTGCTTTGGGGAGCCGCGGTAGGTGGGTGCAGGTTGAAGCATGGAGGCCCGGGGGTGGGGTCGAAGGGATAGGGGTCAGGCGGGTGTTACTGAGCGGCCTTGGGTGAGGTCTCGACGGCCGGCCATCGACAAGCCGACCAACGGCCCCGCATGGATGACGGCCCGGTCGAACAGCATCAGTTGAACTCCTGCGCCAGTTCTTCTTCCTTCAGGCCGCCGACAGGCACGCCCGCGCGGCTGGCGGCCAGCAGGAACTCGACCCGACCCCTATGGCACAGGCGGCCAGCTTTACCCGAAGAAATGCGGCCCTGCTCGAAGAGCTTGAGGGCAGGCAGAAAACGGGCGTTGGGTGCGGGCGCCCTCCAGCAGGGCTTCGTCGTAGGGTACGGGGGGCGCGTGGTGGACATGGCGGTGTGGTTGGCGGGGGGCGGGGTTGGCATGTGGATTTTGGGCTTGGGCTGGCAGGGCTCAGCATGGGCATGGCGGCTCAAACCTTCTGAGCCTCAAGAAGGCATTGTTCAACCAATTTCGACTCGTAACTGTTGCGATCAAGTGGGCAGTCAAGGCTCTTTTCCACATCAACCTGCTTGCGGGGCACAAGACACCTCGTTAAATCGTGCAAGAAGCGCGCGTTTCAGCGCATGCGCCGTCGCGTCGAGTTCATCACCGTCGGCCTTGGCATACTCCTGCCAGAGCATCCAGAGTTGCTCATTCAATTCAGACAACAAAGCCTCGCGTGTCGGGGCATATACGTCAATTCCGAGATCCCTCTGCTCAAGGCAAAGCAGTTGTTTGGTCTCGTCGAGAACCGGTTCGATAGCCAAGACTGGTGCCGCCTTCAGCGTGAGGCCCGCATGGTGAGAGGTTTCAAGCACCAGCGCCGACAAATCGAGATCACGAATGTCGGTCACGTCGATGATCTGTTTGGGCATGCCTTGTTCGTCCAAGAGGACCCGTCCTGTGACTTGTATCAAGTCTCGTCGTTTATCGTAAAGCAGGTCCTCTACGGCCTCTTCATAAATACAGGCGAGTTCCCTGTTGGTGGGTGGGTAGATGATGGTTATCTTGCGCTCGGCGAAATCAATGCTCTTGAGTTCGCCAGTCACCACTCGCGCCGCTTCGCGTTGCTCAACGGGGACCAGCGTTTCTTCGATGAAACGTATGGTGTAGGTATCGAAGGTGGCAAATGCCGTATCGTGAGCATCATGGAGAGTCAATTTCCAATGGGCGTCAGCTCTTGGCGCCATACCTTTAACGGCTTCAAGCACACGGCGCACAATTCGGCCATCAGGAAGAATATCGGAAAAATCAGTGCTGCGGCGCAATGAAATCTTCTGCATCACGCCACGAAAAATGCCAAACGCTTTGTTGGCCAAGTCGACAGACAAAAAGTCATCAGAAACACCGATTTTGATGGGTATGACATAGCTGCCCGACTCGGGCAATTGACACACAAGCTGAAAACGTTTGCTTGTTGCTGCGGAAACGCGAGCACGCTCTTTGATGCCGCGACCCTCGACATGAACGCCGATCAGCTCGAATGCTCGCTGCGCATTTTCAAGAATCTGAACCAAAACAGTCGCAGGGACCGCATGGGCGTCTGCGACTCCACCTCCAATATGGAAGAAAAAGGAGGCGCGGGCTTCTGGATCAGGCATGACGTCGGGCGTGACCTGGTGCGTCGTGGCTGCGGTGTTCATCTTGGACCCAAACTAGGTTTCCATCAGTCATCGGCGAGTTCAGCTTCAAGTTCAGCTTGGTCTACCTGAATGGCAGCCACTTTTCGGTAACGCAGTTCGTCAATGAACTCGGCCCGGCTTTGCCCTGCGATCTCAGCCGCCTTTTCCTGGGAGAAGCGCCGCTCACCGTACCACTGCAGGGCGGCAGCGATGCGCATTTCCCGCACGAACTCGGCCGGTGGAAGGCGCAGGGCGGAAAAGATGTGCTCGGGGAGATCAAGGGCCAGGTGGGTCATGGGGCTTGGGTGGTCAGGCGTGTTCGGCTGTCTTGATTTGCTCGCGAAGGCGCTCAGGCGAAAGCTCCAGCCCGTGGGGCCAGCACAGGGCGCCGGCGTCGATGAAGAAACGCTCGAAGAAGGCTTGATCATCCCGCAGGGGCACCAGCAGCGGGCCTGGCCTTTGCAGAAGGGCCTCGGCGTTCCAGATGCCGGTGGCGCCGTCTGAGAAGGTCAGCTCGAAGTTGCGGGCGCCTTGGTGGGTGGCGTGGAGGATCTTGGGCGGCATGGTGGCTTTGCCCTGTGTCGGGGATGAAGCTGCCGTCATTCTTTGCGTCTAGACAACTGTATCGCGAGCACAACGCATGCCCGGGCTGGAAACGGCGGTAAACGGTGTCAAAACGCAACTGGTGCGGGATGCTGAGTGGGGCTTCGGCGTCAGTGGGGCCGCCAGAGGGGCCCGGGCTTGGGCGGCGGCTCAGGGCTGACCGTGGGCTCAGTGACCTCAGTGGTTGCCGAGGGCGGCTTCCAGCGTGGGGGCGTCGAGCACGCGGTCCAGCCAGGTGTCGAGTTGGGCGGGGGTGGCTTGCTGCAGGCGGGTGTCAACCCAGGACGGCAAAAGGCCGAAACGGCGGGTCAGCAGCCGGGCGAGCGTGGCCTTGCGGCCTTCTTCTCGGCCTTCTTCCCTGCCCTTTTCCCGGCCTTCCTCTCGTGCATCGTTCAGCAGCGACAGCTCGTCGTACAGCGCCTTGTCGCGGGCCAGGGCGCGGTAGCGGTCTTCTTCGTTACGGCTGAGGTCTTGCAGCTTCTTCATCGCCTGCTGCACAGGTGGGTACGAAAGGTCAGACATCGCTTGGGCTTCCTTCCAGTGCTTGAAGAACTTGATCCAGGCTTCGAGGGCGGCGGCGGTGTGGGCGTCAGCGTCAGTGTCGACACTACCCTGCTGAGCCCGCGCTCGCAGCCGGCGGTCAGCCTTGGGCAATTCCACCACGAACAGCGTCAGCTCGTCACCCAGCCGCACTGACGTATCGTGCCGGTCACGCATCTCGAATTGCCACAGCGCAGACGGGTGGCCCTCCACCAGATCGAAATCCAGCAGGTGCACGCCCGCCACCGGCTTGAGTGCGAGGTAGTGCTCGCCGGCGTCGATCTGCGTACTCAGCATCCTCGCCAGGTAGAACGTGCTGCGCGCACTCCACCTTGGGTAGCGCAGCACCTGCACCTCCACGTTGAAGAGGCGGCCGGTGCTGTCGCGCGCCAGCACGTCCAGCTCGATGGGCTTGCCCATCAGGTCTTCCGGCAGGATGCGTGGGTTGAGCACTTGCAGCACTTCCAGCGGCGGCTCGTCCTTCCTCACCGCGCTGATCAGCTCGGCCAGCAGCTCCGGGCTGTCGGCAAACAGCCGCTTGAACACGTAGTCGTTCTTGGGGTCTAGAAGGTCCATATCAGCCACTGTAGGGATAGCGGGCTGCGGTGGACATCCCTCTGATGGGGGTATCAGGATGAACCTGCCGAACGCTGGTGGGCTGGTGAGGCGGGACCGCCACAGGCGCAAGTTCTGCCGCCTGGGTTTGCTCCCGCAGGCGCGCTGACGACAACTCCAGCCCGAGGGGCAAGCACAAAGCGCCGGCGTCGATGAAGAAGCGCTCGAAGAAGGCTTGGTGGCGCCGCAGGGCTGCCCGTGGGCTCAGTGGTTGCCGAGGGCGGCTTCCAGCGTGGGGGCGTCTATCGCGCGGTCAAACCATAGGTCCAGCTGCACGAGGGTGGCGCCTTGCAGGCGCTGCTGGGCTTCTTCGGTCAGGGGGCCGAACCGGCGGGTGAGCAGGCGGGTGAGGGTGCTGCGGCGACCGGCCTTGGCGCCTTCTTCTCGGCCCTCTTCTCGAGCGTCCCTGAGCATCGTCAGCTCGTCATAGAGCGCTTTCTCCCGAGCCAGGGCGCGGTAGCGGTCTTCTTCATTGCGGCTGAGGTCTTGCAGCTTCTTCATCGCCTGCTGCACGGGCGGGTAGGTCACGTCGGACATCTCTTGGGCCTCCTTCCAGTGCTTGAGGAACGCGATCCAGGCTTTGAGGGGGCGAGAAGCGGCGTTGACAACATCGCCATCGACGTCTGAGTCGACGTCGGCACCTGCACCAGCTTCGCCACCCCAATCATCCCGCATTCGCGCCAATCGATCAGCTTTCGGTAATTCAACCACGTGCAGCGTCAACTCGTCACCCAGGCGCACCGCAGGGTGGCGCCGATCGCGCATCTCGAATTGCCAGAGCGCACTGGGGTGGCTCTCGAACAGATCAAAGTCCAGCAGGTGCACACCCACCACGGGCTTGAGGGCGACATAGGACTGCCCGACTTCGATCTGCGTGCTGAGCATGCGCGACAGGTAGAAGGTGCTGCGGGCGCTCCACCTCGGGTGGCGTTGCACCTGCACCTCCACGTTGAAGAGGCGGCCGGTGCTGTCGCGCGCCAGCACGTCCAGCTCGATGGGCTTGCCCATCAGGTCTTCCGGCAGGATGCGTGGGTTGAGCACTTGCAGCACTTCCAGCGGCGGCTCGTCCTTCCTCACCGCGCTGATCAGCTCGGCCAGCAGCTCCGGGCTGTCGGCAAACAGCCGCTTGAACACGTAGTCGTTCTTGGGGTCTAGAAGGTCCATATCAGCCACTGTAGGGATAGCGGGCTGCGGTGGACATCCCTCTGATGGGGGTATCAGGATGAACCTGCCGAACGCTGGTGGGCTGGTGAGGCGGGCTCTTTGAGCGCCAAGTCCAACGCCAGAAGTGCCGGCTGTGCATGTTCGGCCAGATAGAGCAGGCTCATAGCTGAACGCCGGTTTGCCGTGCCAACTGGTACACGGGGGCTGGGGCGGTGGCGCCGTCTTTGAGCAGAACGTCGATCTTGCGATCACCCAGCAGACGGATCAGCGCCACGTACAGGGCCCCAAGCGTGGTGGCGCGGTTGGTGACAGGGTGGTCGGTTTCAAACAGCAGATCGATGTCCCCGCCCTTCTTGGCATTGTCCACACGCGAGCCAAAGAGGATGACCCTGGCATCGTCACCAAGCACCGCCCGGGCGGTTTGTTTGATGGATGCAATTTGATCTTGGGTCAGGCGCATGGGGGTTAAGCAATGTGGATGAGCACGGTGGGCGTCCATGCCTTGAGGGGTGGCTTGGACTCAGCGCCGTGCCTGGTCCGCCAGCCAGGTGTGCAGTGCTTGCATGGCGGGGCCGTAGCGGTTCACTGCTGCCTCCAGCACCTGGCGGAACTTGCTGAAATCGTAGGTGTGCGAGAGCTGGTTGCGGTGCAGCATCATGTCCACCCACACCTGCCCGTCGGCCACGAGGTTGGCGGCAAAGGCCTGCTTGATGACTTCGCGCGGCGTCACCGGGGAGATCACCACGCCGCTGGCCTGAAGGTAGTCCTTCATGGTTTTCCAGGCCAGCTCGTAGGCGTACTCAAAGCGCTGGATGATGCCTTCTTGCTCCAGCGCGCTGTAGGCGTCAAGCGGGCGCTCCTGCAGGGCTGCGTGAAAGAGCGTGAAAGCCTTGTCGAAGTTCTGAAACCGCTGCTGCCAGCGGATGTCGGGCTGGTCGGGCGTCATGGCAGGGCGGGCGCTTGCGCCGCTGAATAGATTCCGACACCTACGCGCTGGATGTGCTCGAGCAGCGCTGGGTTCTGCAGCCCTTCGATGGCCTGCAGGTCGAAGAGGTAGGGCGTGGGCAGTTCGTCCAGTTCTTCGGCGATGCGCTCCACCACCAATGTGGGTACGGCTCCGAACAGGGCCAAGTCGATGTCCGAATTGGGACGCGCGCTGCCCTTGGCCCGTGAGCCGAACAGCACCGCGCGCTCCACCTCGGGGTGGCGACGCAGCACGTCCACCATTTGGGTGAGCACGGCGGGCGGCAGGCCGGTTTGGGCGGTGGCGGTGGGGCGCATGGGGTGCGTGAAGAGCACGGGGTGGCTTGCTGACCTCGGGCGGCGACACCGGCCTGGGGGCTCAGAGCTTACCGAAGACGGCTTCCAGAGCGGGGGCGCGGAGTTGTGCTGTGAATCAGACTTCGATAATTCAACCACATGCGGGTAGGTGACGTCTGACATCTCTTGGGCCTGCGTCCAGTGCTGGGCGCCACGAAGCTTGAACCGCAATCACTCCGGCCAACGGTCTTCAGCCAGTGGCGCGTTGCCCACTTTGTCCCACGCCTGCTGCGCCCGGGAAGGGCCTGCCGTGGCGGCCCGCTTTTCAAAGAAGGCGGCTGTCTTCAGGGCACTGATCTTTTCTGCGATGGCGGGCACGAACAATTGGTTCATGGTGCTGCCGTCCTGCGCGGCCAGGCGGCGGGCAGCTTCTTTCAACGATTCGGGCAGGCGCAGGGCGTAGTGGCTCATGGCGGGTTACTTTCAGACGTGCGCAAGTTGAAACTGTGTCCAGGCCTGCGGGGGCGTCAAGCCGGCAAGGTTGAAGCGGGCCCGTTGGTTCAGTAACCGCCCAACACGAAGTGCAGCAGGCTTAAGGCCCAGCCCGGCAGGCGCATCGCTATTGCATGCAGGCTTGTGTTTCAACCAGCAGATGGTGGCGGTGCAGGGCACAAGCCGCTGGCCACGAAATGGGGGTTCTCCCAACCTGGCTTGCCGTAGAGCAGGGGCGCGCCTTGCAGCGTGCACACGCGCCCGCCTGCACTCTCCACCACCGCCTGCCCGGCGGCGGTGTCCCACTCCATGGTGCGGCCCAGGCGCGGGTAGAGGTCAGCCTGGCCCTCTGCCACGAGGCAAAGCTTGAGTGAGGAGCCTATGGCGCGCTGCTCGGCCAGCCGCTGGCCTGCGTGAGCCTTGGCCAGAAAGTCCGCCAAGGCCTGATCGTCACCGTGGGAGCGGCTGCCCACCACGGTGAGCCCCGAAGGGGGCACGGTGCGGGCCTGCAGCGCCACCCAGGGCGCGCCCTCGCCGGGCCGACAGGCGGCAGCCGGCGCGGCGGCCCGCCAGGCGCCGTGCCCGGCCACGCCCAGGTAAAGCACCGGCCCCTGGGGCAGCGCGGGGGCCAGCACCACGCCAAGCACAGGGCGGCCGCCCTCCACCAGGGCAATGTTGACCGTGAATTCCCCGTTGCGCGCCAGAAACTCGCGCGTGCCGTCCAGCGGGTCCACCAGCCAGAAGCGCGCCGACGTTGCGCTGTTGGTCTGGCCCGTGCTGCCCTCCCGCCCAGCACCCAGAGCGGAACCGACCACAGCGCCCAGGCCCTTGCTCACGGCTTCCTCGGCCACGACAGGCACGCGCGGCGTCAAGGCCGCCAGGCCCGCCAGGATGCAGGCCTCGGCCTGCTCGTCAGCCACAGTGACGGGGGACGCATCGGCCTTGTGCCGGAAGTCCACACCTGCGCCGGTCTGGTAGACCGACATCACCACGTTGCCAGCCTGCCAGGCCAGTGCAGCCACGGCATGGGCCAGTTCCAGCATTTCAGGTGCCCTGGTGGCTCCAGGGGACTTTGCGATTTTGATCATTAAGTTATTATGTTCCAAGAAATCACTCCACTAATATACTTTAATAGTGATCAAACTTTTCCCATCCACCGAGGCGGACACCACGCCGCTGCCTGAACTGAACGCCAAGCGGCGGCAGGCTGTGGCCCTGCGGCTGGAAGGTCACACGCTGCAGCAGGCGGCGCAGGCCAGCGGGTTGAGCGTGCCCACGGTGGTGGCGGCGCACAAGGCGTGGAAGCAAGGCGGGTGGGATGCAGTGGACGTGCGCGCCCGCGGCCGCAAGCCCGGTGGCCAGCGCGCCCTCACGGCCGGGGAGGAAGGTGCGCTGATCGCCCACTGGTCACAGCCCGGCGCCGGTGTGTGGACGCTGCGCCGGGCTGCCGCGCTGGCGCGCAGCCTGTACCCGGCGCTGGAACCGCTGGCCCCAAGCCAGTTGGAGCCGATGGTGGCGCGCCTCTTGAGCCGCGCAGACCTCACGCCACCCGACACCTGGGATGCCTGGCGGCGCATCACCCAGGGCCCGCTGGCCGAATGGCAGCAGCAGGAGTTGCCCGGCTTGCGCCAGTTGGCGCGAGAGGCCGACGCCGCCCTGCTCGCGCTGGCTGAACGCACGCTGCCGGGCCGCCCGGCCTGCCAGTTGGCGGCCCATTCCGGCCGCGGCACCGCGTCTTGGCGCATCACCGCCGCCTGGCCGAAAGAAGACGACTGGGTCGCCTTCTGGCAGGCCCTGGGCGAGGAAGTCGGCCGCCCTCTTTGGCTGGTAACCGACAACGCCTGGCTGTCAAGGCGGCCGGCGCTGGCGGCATGGCTTGAGGAGCACCAAGGTTCGGTGCGCCTGATACACCCGCCGCCCCAACGTTCTGCCCTGCCCGACCCGCCCGTCTTCGACACATGGTGACCCACTCATGAACACCACCTCCATTGGAACCTCCTCAAGGCCTGGCGCCACCCCGGTGACTGACGGCCTGCGCACCCACCTGCAGCAGCTGGAGGCCGAGAGCATCCACATCCTGCGCGAGGTAGTGGCCGAGGCCGACAACCCGGTGATGCTGTACTCCATCGGCAAAGACAGCGCCGTGATGCTGCACCTGGCGATGAAGGCGTTCTACCCGGCCCGGCCGCCCTTCCCTTTGCTGCACGTGGACACGCGCTGGAAGTTCCGCGACATGTACGCCTTCCGGGAGCGAATGGCCAAGGAGTCAGGCATGCAGTTGCTGGCGCACATCAACCCCGAGGGCGTGGCGCGCAACATCAACCCCTTCACCCATGGCTCGGCCATCCACACCGACATCATGAAGACCGAGGGCCTGAAGCAGGCGCTGGATGCGCACGGCTTTGACGCAGCCTTCGGCGGCGCGCGGCGTGACGAGGAGAAGAGCCGGGCCAAGGAGCGGGTGTTCAGCTTTCGCACGGCCCAGCACCGCTGGGACCCGAAGAACCAGCGCCCCGAGCTCTGGCATCTGTACAACGCCCGCAAGCACAAGGGGGAATCGATCCGCGTGTTTCCGATCTCCAACTGGACGGAGCTGGACATCTGGCAGTACATCTATCTGGAGGGCATCCCCATCGTGCCGCTGTACTACGCCGCGCCGCGCCCGGTGGTGGAGCGCAACGGCACGCTGATCATGGTGGACGACGAGCGCATGCCGCTGCACCCGGGCGAGGTGCCCATGATGAAGAAGGTGCGTTTTCGTACGCTGGGCTGTTACCCGCTGACGGGTGCCATTGAATCCGAGGCGGACACGCTGCCCGCCATCATCCAGGAGATGCTGATGACCAAGACCAGCGAACGCCAGGGCCGCGTGATCGACCACGACAGCACGGCCTCGATGGAGAAGAAGAAGCAGGAGGGGTACTTCTGATGAGCCACGCATCTGACTTGATTGCCACCGACATCGAGGGCTACCTGCGCGCGCACCAGCACAAGGGGCTGCTGCGCTTCATCACCTGCGGCAGCGTGGACGACGGCAAGAGCACGCTCATCGGGCGGATGCTGTATGAGTCCAAGCTGTTGTTCGAGGACCAACTGGCCGCCGTGGAGGCGGACTCGCGCAAGTGGGGCACGCAAGGCGAGCAGATCGACTTTGCACTGCTGGTGGACGGCCTGGCCGCCGAGCGCGAGCAAGGCATCACCATCGACGTGGCCTACCGCTTCTTCTCCACCGACAAGCGCAAGTTCATCGTGGCCGACACGCCCGGGCACGAGCAGTACACGCGCAACATGGTGACCGGCGCCAGCACGGCAGACGCCGCGGTGCTGATGGTGGACGCGCGCAAGGGCATCCTCACGCAGACGCGCCGGCACAGCCTGCTGGTGAGCCTGCTGGGCATACGCCACGTGCTGGTGGCCATCAATAAGATGGATCTGGTGGACTACTCGCGCGCGGTGTACGAACGCATCTTGGAGAACTACCAGGCCTTTGCCGCACCGCTGGGCTTCGAGAGCATCACCTTCGTGCCGCTGTCGGCCTTCAAGGGCGACAACGTGATCGAGCCCAGCGCCCACACCGCCTGGTATCGCGGGCCTACGCTGATGGGCTGGCTGGAGACGGTGCCGGTGGACGCCACGCGCCTGCAGCGCGGGCCGCTGCGCTTTCCCGTGCAGTGGGTGAACCGGCCGAACCTGGACTTCCGCGGCTTTGCCGGCACGCTGGCTGGCGGGCGGGTGACGGTGGGTGAGCGCATCCGCGTGCAGCCCTCCGGGCGTGAGAGCACGGTGACGCGCATCGTCACGCGCGACGGTGACCTGGAATCCGCCGTGGCAGGCGACGCCGTGACGCTGGTGCTGGCTGACGAGATCGACATCTCGCGCGGGGACATGGTCTCGGCCGCCGCAGCACCCGCGGAGGTGGCCGACCAGTTCGAGTGCACGCTGGTGTGGATGGACGATGAGCCCCTGCTGCCCGGGCGGCCTTACTGGCTGAAGATCGGCACCAACACCGTGTCGGCCACGGTGACGGACATCCATCACCAGATCAACGTCAACACGCAGGAGCACATGGCCGCCCGCCGGCTGGAGCTGAACGCCATTGCCGTGTGCAAGCTCAGCCTGGACCGGGCCATCGCCTTTGACCCCTACGCACACAACCGCGACACGGGCGGCTTCATCCTGATCGACCGCATGAGCCACCGCACGGCCGGCGCGGGCATGCTGCACTTTGCCCTGCGGCGTGCGCACAACATCCACCGCCACGCCACCGACATCGACAAGGCGGCGCGCGCCGCACTCAAGGGCCAGAAGCCCTGCGTGGTGTGGCTCACGGGCCTGTCGGGCTCAGGCAAGAGCACGATTGCCAACCTGGTGGAGACGCGGCTGCACGCCATGGGCCGCCACACCTACTTGCTGGACGGCGACAACGTGCGCCACGGCCTGAACCGCGACCTGGGTTTCACGGCCGAGGACCGGGTGGAAAACATCCGCCGCATTGCCGAGGTGGCCAAGCTGATGGTGGACGCGGGCCTGATTGTGCTCACCGCCTTCATCAGCCCCTACCGCGCCGAACGCGACATGGCCCGCGCGCTGTTTGCGGAGGGTGAGTTTCTGGAAGTCTTTGTGGACACGCCGCTGGCGGTGGCAGAGGCGCGCGACCCCAAGGGCCTGTACGCCAAGGCCCGGCGTGGGGAGTTGAAGAACTTCACGGGGATCGATGCACCGTATGAGGTGCCGCAGTCAGCTGAGCTCAGCATGGACACAGGGGCCATGACGGCTGCGCAGGCTGCGGAGGCAGTGTTGGCGCTGCTCATCAATCGCGGAATGTCGGGTGCAGGGTAGTTGCGTCAGGGCAAGGCTTTGCGCACGCAGCGTGTAGGCCATCTGTCCCTGCCCGATATCCTTGTGCGAAGACAATACAACCCATGTCTCGCAGCTTCAATACCGCCGGCCCTTGCGTCCAGGGCGACCACTACATGCTCGACCCGCTGGTGCGGCTGGATGTGGACGAGGTGCTGCGGCTGATCGACGACAAGCGCTACTTCGTCTTGCACGCGCCGCGCCAGACGGGCAAGACCACCTCGCTCATCGCGCTGATGAAGCGGCTGAACAGAGAAGGCCGCTACCGGGCGTTGTATGCCAACATCGAGGCAGCTCAAGCGCTTCGGGGCGACGTGGAGCGGGGCTTGGAGGTGGTTTGTCAGGACATTGCCGACGCCTGCCGGCTGCACCTGGGAGATGCAAGGCTCAAAGCCTGGCTGCAGAGCACCGGCCACGCCGTGGGGGCGGGCGGGCGGCTGCAACAGATGCTGCGGCACTGGTCGGAGCTGGACCCGGCCCACCCCGCCGTGCTGCTGCTGGACGAAGTGGACGCGCTGGTGGGCGACACCCTCATCTCGCTGCTGCGCCAGATCCGCGCCGGCTATGCCGACCGCCCCGCAGCCTTTCCGCAGAGCTTGGTGCTGTGCGGCGTGCGTGATGTGCGCGACTACCGTATCCACACCTCCGCCCAAGAGATCATCACCGGCGGCTCGGCCTTCAACATCAAGGCCAAGTCGCTTCGCCTGGGCAACCTCAGCCGTGAGGAAACCGTGGCCCTGTGGATGCAGCACCAAGGCGAAACAGGCCAGACGTTTGACCCCGCCATCTGGCCCGAACTGTGGGAAGACACGCGCGGCCAGCCCTGGCTGGTGAATGCCCTGGGCAACGAGTGCACGATGGAAGACCGCAGCGCCCGAGACCGCAGCGTCCCCATCACGCTGGAGCGCTACAAGGCCGCGCGCGAGCGGCTGATACAGAGCCGCGCCACGCACCTGGACCAGCTCACTGACAAGCTGCGCGAGCCGCGGGTTCAGGAGGTGATTGCCGCGCTGCTATCTGGGGAAATCGAGCACCGCAACATCGCGAACGACCACCTCGAGTACGTGGAAGACCTGGGCTTGGTGACCCGCTTTCCCAAGGTGGAAATCAGCAACCGCATCTACCGCGAGGTGATTCCGCGCGAGCTCACCTGGTCCAAGCAGGCCTACATCCCCAACGAACAGGCCTGGTACCTCACACCCGACCGCCGCCTGAACATGCCCAAGCTGCTGGCGGCCTTCCAGCAATTCTTCCGCGAGCACTCGGACGCGTGGATCGAGGGCTTCAGTTACCGCGAGGCGGGGCCTCAGCTGCTGGTGCAGGCCTTCTTGCAACGCATCGTCAACGGCGGAGGCCGCATCTCACGCGAGTACGGTCTGGGCTGGAAGCGCACAGACCTCTTCATCGAGTGGCCCGTGGACGAAGCTCAGGGCTTCAACGGCACGGTGCAGCGCATCGTCATCGAGTTGAAGCTGGTGAAGAAGGCGCCCGAGGCGCAGGAACGCCAGGGCCTGGAACAGACAGCGGGCTACGCCCGGCAAGTGGGCGCCGACGAAGCGCACCTGGTGTTGTTCGACCGCCGGCCGGCAGTGCCGTGGGAGGCACGCATCTGGCAGCGCGAGGCAGTGCAGGACGGCGTGCGGGTGATGGCGTGGGGGGCTTGATCGGTCAAGTCAGCTCAAGCCCGAAATTCTTTCACCCATACGTCGGCCGTAACAACCCCGCCGCATCTTTCTGCCAGTCAAAGCCCGACGGTATGTTGATGGCTTGGCGTTCGCTACGCGTCCAGCGCCAAGCCTCCTCGGGCGCCAGGCTCACAGCTACCGGGGTCTGGCCGCCGCCAGCCAGGCCCACCACCATCTCACTGGCCAGGGGCTCCCCAAGCGCCACCATGCCCAAAGGCTGCGCCGCAGCCGTCACCGTAAGGCGCAGGCCGTCGTCCGTGGCCAGCTCGCAGCCTGCCAGCGGGCCGCGTGTCAAGTCGGTCACGCGCGTCAGCGGGCTCTGCTGGCCGCGGCGGGGCGCGATCACCGTGATCAGCACCTGCGGCCCCGTGCCGCGCCACTGCGCATGCACGTCCACCGCGGGTTCAGGCCGGGTCAGGGGGCCGGGGTTAAACCAGCCCAAACCCTGGGCGCCGAAGAAGCGGCGGTACTGCAACGTGGGCGGGCCGAAGTGCAGCAAGTCCACATTGGGCGCCCGCGCGGCGAGATCGCGCGTCTGGATGCGGCGCTCGCGGGGCAGCACCTCCACCTGTGGCTCGTCGAAGCCCGACAGCGCCGGCTCCCGGTTGGGCGGCGGGAACTTCCACACCTGCGTGTAGGCGTGCGTGCCGGCCGTGCGCATCACGTCCACCACCACCCAGAGCGCCATGGGCCGCACGAACACCACGCGCCGGGTGTGCACCACGCCCGTGATCAGCGAGGCCTTGGGGTCGTCCAGCGTGCCGCGGTAGCCCTCCCGGTGGTCACTCTCCAGCACGTCGAAATCGGGCGCGGCCAGCCAGCGGACTGGTGCCGGCGCCTGCGGCGCGCGGGTGATGTCGGGCCTTGCGTCGGCGCCCAGGGCCAAACCTTCTGACGAGCCTGCGGCCTGGGAACGGTCGTCCACCAGCACGGTGCAGGTCTTCCAGCTGGAAGCCTCTGACAGATAGGCCTTCAGCGCAGGGTCTGCTGCGCCCGGCCCACCGTACACCGCCGAGCCCCCGGCACCCAGCAGCGGCCGCCCGTGGGCGGCCACTTGCAGCGAGTTGCCGCCGGCCATGGTGTGGCCGCGCGCCGCACGACGGTGGAAGAAGAACAAGTAGGGGGACTGCGGCGTCCAATCCCCGCGCATCACGTAGAGGCCGGCATAGGGGAAGGCCATGGACGTGGCAGCAAAGCGCGCAGCAGGTGCGTCCCGCCCTGCCCGCCCCCACGAGGTATTGCCCAGCTGGGGCATGCCGCCCGTGGGCACCGCCACCGCAGCCACCAGGCGCCACCAGCGGCGGGCCGTCTCCAGGGCCGGGGCGCGCCAGGGCTGTTCTGACGGGAAGGGCAGCTTGGCGCAGCGCTCCAGGCACTGCACCAGCGCCTGCGCGTAGTTGAAGGAGGCCTCCACCTGCCCGCCATCGGCCATGCCGTAGCGCTGCGCTGCATCCAGCAACGCCGCATGAGCCGCAGGCGCCCAGGTCTCCAGCCCCGGCACAGTTGGAAAGAAGGCCGCCATCTGCGCCAGGGCCTCCAGCCCGAAGACGCGTTGGTTGGGCACGTAGCGCGCACTGGCGTAGTGGCGGGCCAGCAGCCGTGCATCGCCCTGAGAAAAGGCGGCAGCGATAGCGGCCAGGCCAGCCGCCAGCGCCTGCGCCTGCGCCTGCCCTCCTGCCGGCCCGGTGACGGGTGCTGCAGTGGCCGCCACGGGCGCGTACGGCGAGCCGCGCTCTGAAGCGCCATCCAGCCCCTTGGCCAAAATGCCCATGGCCGTGACGATGCCACCCCAGGTCATGGCCACTTCCAAGACGGGGCCGGGGTGGCCACGCTCCAGCGGCGCAGTCAGGGCAGCGGGCCGGGCCAGCGTCCAACGCGCAAAGTCCTCCACCACTGCCAGCCACTTGTCCAGGTAGACGGTCTCGCCCGTCCTGAAGAAGCGCAGCGCCAGGGCGTGGATGCCGGGCCAGTTGAAGCCTGGCTCCTCCAGATCCCAGCGGATGGGGCCTGGCTCCCTGCGGCGCAGGTTCCACACGTCGCGCAGGCAGTAGCTGGACGGCGCGGCACAGACCTGCGCAAACTCCGCCTCGGCCATTCGGCCGACCAGGTAGTCCGTCCAGGGCTTGTACTGCCCGTTTCCCCAGTTTCCTGACGTGAACCAGAGGGGCGTGGCGTCAAAGGCGCGAAGAAGCGCAAGTGTCCGGACATCAGCTGGCCCAGCCTGGCGAGCTCTCGCCCTGCCCGCGCCGAGCGTCAGAAACGCGAGCCAACTGGACGACGGAATGCCAAGTGCAGTCAGGCCGAACCAAGACCACAGGTGCCGACGTCTGGCCATCATCAACCCCCCCCGGACGGTCATCGTGCCACATCCTGGTCTCGCACCCCCCGTGCGGTCAGGTGTTTCGTAATCTCCACAGAAAACGTTCAATACACCGATAGGATGTTGCTGTGGCAAGTCAGGTCGGGGATGATCCCGCGCTGCAAACCATGCGTGCGCTGCTCTTCGGGCGCAAGGTGCTGAGCGCAGTCATGGCAGGGCGATTTCACGTCCGGGAGTCAAGCAGCATGATGATCAAGCGGCGCAAGTCGGCAGCGGCCGAACTGGCGGGCTTTTCTTCCAGGCCGAATTCGATTGCCCACCTGATGCAGTGCCCGTTGCACTTCAGATTCAAAACCGCCGCGTGAGTGGAACTAACATATCTGCGCTCCCCGAAGAGCGGGTTTACACAAGGAAGACGTTATGACCACAACCACGCTTTTCGCCTATACCTATCAGCCGACAGGCACGGAGCTCTGGGCCACCGACCTCACGCCGCTGGGCAGCCATCTGGTTCTGGATATCTTCGCGGGACCAGGCAGCAGCAATCCGCTGGGCTTCACCTCGGTTGCCAACAACCTGGTCGTCTTCGCGGCGAATGATGGTGTCAAGGGCCGCGAGCTTTGGGTGACGGATGGCAGTGCCGCAGGGACGCGCCTGCTGCTGGACATCAACCCGGGCGCGACGGGCAGTTCCATCGGCGGCTTTACGCCCTATCTTCCAGGCAAGGTGCTGTTCAGCGCGGATCCGGGCACGGGCGCTGCGCTCTGGATCACGGATGGCACCGTGGCCGGCACCGAGCGCTTCTCCCCCACCCCGCCGGCCACAGGGGATTTCGACGGGCTGCTGCCCTATGTGGAAATCACCACGGCGAATCTGCTGACCAGGGTCACCACGCAGACGATCAGCGGCCGGGCCGATCCGAACACCACGGTCACCCTCCTGGAGAACGACGCGACCATCGCCACGCTGACCGCCAATGGCGATGGCGTGTGGACCACCGAGCGGAACTACGCCAGTGACGGCGTGTACAGCTACACCGCGCGCGTCACGGACCCGGATGGCACCACCACCAGCCTGGCCACTCTCATCACCATTGATACCACGCCACCGCTGGGCACCATCGGCAAGATCGCGGTGGGCCTGCTGGACCTCGATGCCGGTCAGGGAAGCATCGCGGCGACACTCCCGCGGAATTATTCGCCCACGCTGAGCGGCACGGCGGAAGCCGGCTCAACCTTGCGGCTGTATCAGGGCGACTTGCTTCTGGCGACCCAGGTTGTCGGCGCCGCGTGGAGTCAGAAGATCGCGGTCACCGGCAAGGAAGGTGACGAGTCCACCATCACCGGCACGCTGACCGACCCGGCCGGCAACCTGACTGTGCTGAACAGCGAAAGCTTCGTCATTGATGTGACGCCGCCGCTTCTGTCCGTTTTCTCGAAAAATCACGGCCACGAGTTGATATTCAACCGCGGCAACATCGCCAGCAATATCTTGGATCAAGGGTTTTACGGGACGTCAGATGCCGGCGCCACGATCACGCTGACCCGATACCTGAACCCCACGGCACCCGCCAACCCTCTGGTTCTGGGCACCACCGTGGCGGCGCCGGATGGCTCGTGGCGCATTGATTGGACATTGGACCCGGCCTGGGGCGACAACTTTGCCCTGCGCGTCGCGGCAACGGATGGCGGCGGAAACATCACGGCTCGTCCCGGCGTTGGGGCGGATCAGTCCCTCTTCACCAATGGCGGTATCAACTTCTTCTACGACACCGTTGCGAGCCGGATTGACGGCTTGGACAAGATTTTCCTGTTCAACCAGACGACCGTCAATGACACCTCGCCGCCAAGCGTGCCGATCTACGCGAATGGCGCCGACGCCGTCTCCTACACGCTGTCCGTGACCGGGAACGGCAATTTCCGGGCCTATGACCAGAATGGTACGCTTCTCGGTGCCAACGTCATCGAGCCGGCGATCGGCCGCAGCCCAACCGACAATACAACCGCTTCCAAATTCAATCTGCGCGTTGACGTTCCCGACGCCGAGGGAACCTACCAGGTCTACGTCGAGGGCACGGATTTCGCCGGCAATGTGAGCGAACGCTTCTTTTTGCGTGACTTCATCGTGGACAACACGCCACCCACCTATTTCACGGTCACCGCGCCCAGCGCGTTCAAATTGATCGCGGATCGGGCCGCCGACCCTGCGCTTCCCACAAGAACCCTCACCTACCATTTCAGCGGCACGGGTGAGGCGGGGAACCTCGTCTTCGCGCAGGAACTCTACACCAACAACGGCAAGAAGTTCCAGATCGCCACCACGGATGCGAACGGCAATTGGGAAGCCGACCTCACCCTGGCCCCCGCCACCTTCAACCGGAATGTGCTCTTCACGCTGGAGGACCGTGCCGGCAATGCCATCCTGCCGGACGGCCTGACCAATCCTGAGTTGGACCGCTACAACATCTTCACGGATTTCACGCCGCCCAGCATCTCTCTGGTGAACGGCACCGCGCTCGTCTCCAACAACGTCTTTGGCTCCACAGGGAAGGGCATCGGCCTTGGGGTGGCGGAGGAAGGCGCGCTGGTGACCTTGCGCGTGGAGTGGAATGCGACCGCGGTGCCGGGTTCGCCGGCCCGTGACCCCAATCCCCCCGGTAACCTATTGCCGAACGGCCTGCCCGCGACGATTGACCGCACCTACACCTACCAGATTCCCGTGGTGCCCGGCGAAAGTGCCACGGATCACAACTTCCGCTTCCTCGCATCCACTTTTACCGACGTCTATGACAACGGCTTCGCGCGACTGACCTTCACCGCGACCGATGTCGCCGGGAATACCAGCACGCCCTTCGTGGCGACCATGAAGGTGGACACCATCGCGCCGGCAGCGCCCATCATTCAAGGCAGCACCAGCGACCCGACCTTCGTCCCGCAAAAGAGGGCTGGCCTGACCTATGGGCTGGCGGGCACCGCGGAAGCGGGTTCGACCGTGCTGATCTATAACAATCAGTCTGGGCCATTCTCCAGTTCGGATACCCTCCTGGACAGTGTCGTCGCCGATAGCCAGGGTCGCTGGAGCAAGACAGTCACCTACCCCGAGTATCAGGGCCTCCATCAACTCTATGCGCGCGCGCAGGATGTGGCGGGGAATGTGAGTGCACCCAGCGGCTGGGTTCCCTTCATTGCCGATACCGTCGCGCCCGTCCTGAGTGGCTCACTGAGTTTCAATGGCCGGGCGCCGTGGTATGCCATCTTCAATCAGGTTCAGGCGTCTGACAGTCAGCCGAACGTCACGATCACGGGCAGGGTGGCGGAAAGCTCGGCGAGAATTTCGTATCACTCGGACCAACCCGGCCCGACATCCTCCGACACCCTCAACACAAGCGCGGATGGAAGCTTCTCGTTCACCGTCAAAAATGCCCCGAACAATGGAAGCCATTCCATCGTCGATCTGACTTTGCTGGACTCCCTCAGCAATGGAAATCGCTTTACGATTTATCTCTTCCGGGACACGCAGGCGCCGGATATCAGCATCACCTCCACCGGCACGCCGACTGGTCAGATCACGAACCAGGGCCGGCAGTTTCTGACTGGCACCGTCTCCGAGATTGATATTGATATCCTCGTCTATGAGGGGACGACCCTGCTCGGCGCGGCGCGCTCCGTGTACGATCCGGCGTCAGGAAGCGTCCCGACCGGGAAGTGGTCCCTCAACGTTGATCTGCAAAAGCAGGGGCTCAACAACGTCTACGCCGTCGCCACCGATCTTGCGCTCAATGCCCGCCAGACCGCGCCGATCACCTTCAACCTGGACAATCTCGGACCAACCGTCGCATTCGATACCGATGGCAAACTAGTCACCGCGCCGCAGCAAACCCTGACCGGCATCGGCGAAGTCGGCGCGGTGGTCAGAGTCTATGGTGGCGTGGTGCGCTATTTTGACGCGGCCGACTATACGGACGCGGTCCTGCTGGGGCAGGGTACGGTTGGCGCCGACGGCAAATGGTCGCTGGAGGTCACGCTGGCCGGCGATGGCTACCACGGCATTGGCCTGATCGCGGCGGATAGCCTTGGCAATGAGACCCGCACTCTCCCGAAGGACTACATCCTTGACACGGTGGCGCCCGAGGTAGAGGTCACCTCCAGCGGGTTCCTGACCAATGTGGGCGTCCAGCGGATCACCGGCACGTCCGAGCCCAACACCTATCTCCGCTTCCTGGTCAATGACCAGTATGTGATGGCGCTGGATGCCCATGGGCATCCTCACCACATCGTCGGCACGGACGGCGCCGGCAACTGGTCCTACGAAATCGGGATGCCCGGCCAGATCGAGAACGGCGCCTTCCTCATCGGGCCGGACGGTGGTCCCGTCTACGTCCAGGGCCTCGCCCGGGTCACCGTTCAGGCCACGGACCTGGCCGGCAACGTAACCCGCAGCACCACCGCCGCCACCTTCACCATAGATACCTACGCGCCGACGGTGATCATCACCTCCGCGGCCGCCATCACCAATGACGCGACGCAGACCATCACCGGCACCGTCACCGACGCGCATCCCACTTCGACGGTCAGCCTTTACAACAATGGCGTTCTGGTCACGACCGCCAGGCTGGACGGCTCTGGCAATTGGAGCGCCGACATCACCCTCGACCCCGAGGGCAACAACTTCCTCACCGCCAGTTCGACCGACATCCTGGACCAGACCGGCACCAGCACCCCCGTGCTGCAGGTGCTGGACGTCACGGTGCCCGTCATCAGCATCACAACGGCGCCCGCGCTGACCAATGTCACGCTGCAGACCATCTCCGGCACCGCGACCGACCTGCATATCGGCACCATCATCGCGATCTATGACAACGGCAGCGCCGCGGAACTCGGCAGCACCACGATACTGTCTGGCGGGGCCTGGAGCCTGGACGTCACGCTGAGTGGCGAGGGCGACCATGTTCTGGAAGCGAGGTCGGTTGACCTGGCCGGCAATACCGGCAGCGCCAGCGTCACCCTGACGCTCGACACCATCCCGCCGGCGCTGACGATTGATAACCAGGTCAACCTGACCAACAACGCGAGCCCGGCGGTCACGCTGCAGGGCACCGGCGAAGCTGGACTTGTGCTCACCGTCTATGAAAATGACCGGTATCACGGGACCGTCCCCGGTGTCAACGGGGAAGGCGAAGTGCCGCTGCTCATTCCCGGCGGCGTGCTGGGCACGGTCACCATCCTGGCCGACGGCAGCTGGTCGTTCGACGTCACACCATCCGGCGAGGGGCCGCACACCTTCCGGGTCGAGGCGCGGGATGCCGCGACGAATCTCGGCGTGAGTTCGCCTTTCGTCTTCACCATTGACACCATTCCCCCCGCCGTAGCCATCACCAGCCTGGGTGTGCTGACCAACCAGCTGAACCAGACCATCACAGGCACCGGCGAGACCGGCGCCACCATCGAGGTGTTCGATGGCGCGACGTTGCTGGGCACCACCACCGCGGTGGACGGCGGATGGAGCCTGGATGTCAGCCTGGACAACGTCCAGGGCGCGCATGCGCTGACCGCGCGCGCGACCGACGCGGCGACCAATTTCACCAACACCGCCCCGATCACCTACACGGTGGACACCATCGCGCCCGTGGTGAACCTCACGGAGGGTCAAGGCGGGCTGACGCGGTTCCCGACGCAGACCATCAGCGGCGCGGGCGAAGCGGGCACGCGCATCCAGATATATGACGGGGAGAACGCCCTCGGCGATTCCTTCGTCATCACCAATGCCAACGGCGCCTGGTCCACCGAGATCACGCTTGCGGGCGATCGCACGCATTCGATCACCGCGCGCAACACCGACGCCGCGACGAATTTCAGCACCAGCGGTGTCGCGAGTTTCACGCTGGACACCACGCCGCCCGCCCTCGCCTTCACCTTCGCGGGTGGGCCGACGACGAGCCGCGTGCAGATCATCTCCGGCACGGTCGGCCCCGAGGATGCCGGGCGGATCGTCTCCATTCGCGCCGGGGAGTCCGAGATGGACATGGGCACGGCGGTGGTGGGTGTGGATGGCACCTGGAGCCTGCGCATTGACCTGCCCGAGCTGAGCGACCAGGTCATCATCGCCGAGCTCACCGACCTTGCCGGCAATGAGGCGAGCCTGCAAACCGGCAATGAGTCGAGCACAAGCGACTTCGTCTACACCGCGCTGCCGGTGCCCGCACCGGTGGCGGGCGTTTCCACCATCGCGGCCGATACGATCCTCAGCGATTTCGACTTCGCGGGCATCAGCGGCCTGACCAAGCTGATCTTTGCCGGCGATGGCTGGAACGACGTGGCGCTGAGCAGCCAGGCCGCTGCGGCCTTCGGATCGGCGCCGATGCAGATCGTCGCCAATGCGAGTGTCACGCGCTTCAACCTCGATGGCTCGGCGCTGCTGGCCGGCGCCAATCTCGACGTGACGGGCACTGCCTCCGTTGACGATATTGGGGGTGGGGCCGGCAATGACACCATCCGCGGCAATGGCGGCGCGGATGAGCTGAAGGGCGGCGCGGGCAACGACAGCTTCGAGTTCAGCGCTCTCGGCCAGATCCTCACGGATGGCCCCGAGGTTCGAGGGGGAGCGGGCTCCGACACGCTGCTGCTGCGCTTCGGCGGCGTCATCACGGACGGGATGTTCGGCCCCATGGGTCCGGATGGCTCGATCAAGGAGATCGAGGCCATCGCCCTCTCCGGCAGCACCGCCACCACGCTGACGCTGGGCGCGCTGGCCTCCGCGCAGGTGGATGCGGGCACCACCGCCTTCACCGTGCGCACGATGGGCACCGTGCCGAGCGTGAACCTGGACGCGAGCGCCCTGATGGGCCTCGCGCTGGATGCGGTGGGCAGCACGGGCGCCGATACCATCGTCGGCACGGCAGGCAATGACACGATCCGCGGCAATGGCGGGGCGGACAGCCTGGTTGGCGGCCTGGGCGATGACAGCTTCGAATTCCTTGGCGCGGCCTCGCTTGCGCTGGCCCGCGTGCAAGGCGAGCTCGGCACGGATACGCTGAATCTGATCTATGCGGGCAGCACCACGGATGCGGCCTTCCTCAAGGTCACGGGGATGGAGCAGATCCTGCTCAGCGGCGCCGGTGCCGCGAGCCTGACGCTGGGTGTCAGTGCATCCGCTGCCTTCGGTACGACCATTGGCATCAGCGCATCCGGGGCCGTCACCAGCCTTTCGGTGAACGCAAATGCTGTGACCAAAGCGCTTTCGATCACTGGCACGGGAGGCGCTGACAGCCTGGTGGGTGGCTCTGGCGCGGACACGCTGGATGGCGGCGGGGGCCATGACACCCTGTTCGGCGGCCTGGGGGTTGACGTGTTCACGGTGGCTGGTGGAACCGACACCATCGGTGATCTTGGCCGCGGCGGCGCGGATATCCTCAATGTCGGCGATGGCGCCACCGCCCTCGCCACGTTGAACGCGAACTGGACCGCGAGTTTGGCAACCCGCAATGACGGGGCCGCGAACATCACCTTGAGCGGCCGCTCGGTGAACTTGAGCGCGACGACTGGCGCCAATGGCTGGTCAGTGACCAACGGCAGCAATGGCACCGCGGTCTCTCTGGTGGGTTCTGCTCAGAACGACACGCTGACTGGCGGGGGCGGCAATGACTCCCTCACTGGTGGCCTGGGCGTTGACCGCTTCTCGGTCACCGCCGGAACGGATCGCGTTCTGGATCTGGGCACAGGTGGTGCCGATGTCCTGCTGGTTTCTTCGGGCGCCACAGCCAATGTGACGGTGACAGCCGGCTGGACCGCGACAGCGGCCACCCGCAACGCCGGCACGGCCACTGTGACAAGCGCCGGCTTCGGCGTGGACCTCGCCCTCGCTTCCGGTGCCGTCGGCTGGTCGGTCACCAACACCAGCGGCACGGGCGCGGCCCTCACGGGATCGGCGAATGCCGATACGCTGACGGGTCGCGCGGGCAGTGACACCCTGGCCGGCGGTCTGGGTGACGATCTGCTCACAGGCGGCCTTGGGGCAGACACCTTCCTGGTGGCGGCCGGCGCCGACACGATCGCGGATCTGGGAGCGGGCGGTGCGGACACCCTGGTGGTGGAAGCCGGCGCTACCGCCAATGCGACGGTCACTGGCGCATGGACCGCCGGTGCCGCGAGCCGGAATGACGGCGTGGCCAACTTGAGCAGCGCCGGTCTGGCGGTGAGCCTGGCCGCCGCCACGGGCGGCAGCGGCTGGCTTGTGACCAACACGTCGGGCACGGGCGCCAGCTTCACCGGCTCGGCCCAGGCCGACACGCTTCTGGGCGGAGCGGGGAACGACACGCTGAATGGCGGGGGTGGCAATGACACGCTGACGGGCGGTCTTGGCGTGGATCGCTTTGCCGTGACGGCCGGCACCGATGTGCTGACGGATCTGGGCCGCGGCGGGGTCGACGTGCTCGTCGTCTCAGCCGGCGCAACGGCGCAGGCCAGCCTTCAGGACCATTGGATCGCGACCAGCGCGAGCAGCAATGCCGGCATCGCCGATATTGCCGTCAATGGCTTCTCGGCCGATCTCTCCCAGGTCTTGGGCACGGCGGGCTGGACACTGAGCAATGCGGGGAGCGCAACCGGCGTGAGCCTCATCGGCTCAAGCCGTGCCGATACCCTCAGGGGTGGAACTGCGGACGACGTGCTCACCGGCGGGGGGCAGATAGACAGCTTCTTTGTGACCGGCGGCACCGATACCATCACGGATCTGGGCCGGGGTGGCGCGGAGGTGATCGTCGTCGACGCAGGCGCCACGGCCAACATCACGCTCGGTGGAAACTGGACCGCAACGGCGGCCAGCAGCAATTCCGGCACCGTCAACCTGACCGCGACCGGTTTCAACCTCGACCTCGCCCTGGTGAGCGGCAGTGCTGGCTGGAACGCGACCAATGCCGGAAACGCGAAGGCCGTCAGCCTGATCGGCTCGACCTTCGCCAACCGCCTGATCGGTGGTTCGGGGAATGACACGCTGATCGGCGGCGCGGGCAATGACACGCTCACCGGCGGCGCGGGCGCGGACAGCTTCCGGGCCGATGTCGGAACCGACACGATCACCGATCTGAGCGGCAGCGATGGCCTGGCCGTGGCCGCTGGCGCCGCGGCCATCGTGACGGTCACCGCCGATTGGACGGCTGCGGCCAATACCAGCAATGACGGCACGGCCAGCATCACCACCGCCGGCTTCGCGGTGGATCTCGATGTGGCCGGCGGCGCCAATGGCTGGTCGGTGACGAATACCAGCGCCACTGGTGCGGCCCTCACCGGCTCCGCGAAGACCGATACGCTCACCGGCGGCACGGGCAATGACAGCCTGACCGGTGGTCTGGGCAATGACACGCTCACCGGCGGGGCGGGGCTCGACAGCTTCCTGGTGGATGCCGGCACCGATGCCGTCACCGATCTGGGCGCGGGCGGCGCCGATGTGCTGATCATCAGCGCCGGTGCCACCGCCAATGCCACCC
>JBAXYD010000060.1:0-24571 GCA_037127635.1 Betaproteobacteria bacterium
GTGAGTTGTGCAGGCCGAAGATGGCGTCGCAGGGGAAGCGCTCGAACAGCCCGTCCTCGATCATGCGCTGCGCGCCGCTGCCCTTGCCCGCCTCTTCCGCCGGCTGGAACACCAGGTGCACCGTGCCCGAGAAACGGCGCGTCTGGGCCAGGTGCTGCGCCGCACCGAGCAGGATGGTGGTGTGGCCGTCATGCCCGCAGGCGTGCATGACACCATCGTTCACGCTCTGCCAGGGCCTGCCGGTAGCCTCCTGGATGGGCAGGGCGTCCATGTCGGCGCGCAGCGCGATGGACTTGCGGCCGCTGCCCAGGGTCATCGTGCCCACCACGCCGTGCCCGCCCACGCCCGTGGTCACCTGCCAGCCCCAGGCCTGCAGACGCTCGGCCACCAGCGCGGCGGTATCGGCCTCCTGGAAGGAGAGCTCGGGGTGGCGGTGCAGACGGCGGCGGGTCTCGGTGAGCCAGCCGGCAGCTCCGGTCAGGTCTTGGGCTTCACAGAAGCAGCGCAGGCGGTCGTTCATGGCGGTATCTGGTGGTGAAGTGCGCAGGGGCGGTGTGTGCTGCGGCCGATTCTGCATGCTTGCCTTTCAGTGCACATCAGGCCGGTTGCCCCAGCACGCGCAGGATCTCCTGGCCGTAGGCCTGCAGCTTCTTGGCACCCACGCCGCTGATGCCGGCCAGATCGTCCAGGTTGGCCGGGCGCTCGCGAGCCATCTCGGCCAATGTGGCGTCGTGAAAGATCACATACGCCGGCAGGCCGTGCTCCCGCGCCACCTCGGCCCGCCACGCCTTGAGTTCGGCGAACAGCGCCAGCCCGGTGTCGTCCAGGGGCAGCGGTGGTGGGCGATCAGTTCCCGTCTTGGCTGCGCGGCCGCTGCGCGCGCCCGGGCCGGCCTTGCCGCGCCGCACCGGCTCGGCCGGCACGCGCAGCAGCAACTCCACCTCGCCGCGCAGCACCTGTCGTGCGCTGGGCGTCATGCCCAGGGTGCCGTACTCGCCCTCGGCGCGCAGGTGACCCAGGGCGATGAGCTGGCGCAGAACGCCGCGCCACTGCGCCTCGCTCACATCGGCCCCGATGCCGAACGTGGAAAGCCGCTCGTGGCCGCGCTGCTGCACCTTGTCGGTGAGCTTGCCGCGCAGCACGTCGATCAGGTGGCCGGCGCCGTAGCTGCTGCCGCCTTGCTGGCCGAAGCGGTAGATGCAGCTCAGTGCCTTGCGGGCGGCCTCTGTCGCATTCCAGGTCGCGGGGGGTTGCAGGCAGTTGTCGCAGTTGCCGCAGCGGTAGGGGCTGCCCCCTTGGTCGCCTCCATATCCCGCGCCCGCCTCTTTGCCTGGGCCGGTCAAGTCACCAGCCCCTGTACTGTCCTTCGCACCCTCGCCAAAGTAAGCCAGCAGCCGCACGCGGCGGCAGTCGTGGGCCTCGGCCAGCGCCAGCAGGGCCTCGAGCTTGGCACGCTGCAGGCGCTTGAACTCCTCGTCGGCCTCTCCCTCGTCGATCATGCGACGCTGGTTCACTACATCGACCAGGCCATAAGCCATCCAGGCGTCAGCTGCGGCGCCGTCGCGCCCGGCGCGGCCCGTCTCCTGGTAGTAGCTCTCGATGTTCTTGGGCAGGTCCAGGTGCGCAACGAAGCGCACGTCGGGCTTGTCGATGCCCATGCCGAAGGCGATGGTGGCGGCCATCACCAGGCCGTCCTCGCGCAGGAAGCGGTCCTGGTGCCGGCGGCGGACCTCGGGCTCCAGGCCCGCGTGGTAAGGCAGCGCGGGGATGCCCTCCTCGGCCAGCCAGCTGGCCGTCTCCTCCACCTTGCGCCGGCTCTGGCAGTACACGATGCCGGCCTCGCCCTCGTGCTCGTCACGCAGGAAGCGCAGCAGCTGGGCACGCGCGTTGTCCTTCTCGACGATGGTGTAGCGGATGTTCGGGCGGTCGAAGCTCGCCACGAAGCGGCGCGCGCTGGCCAGTGACAGGCGCGACACGATGTCGCGCCGCGTGTGCTCGTCGGCGGTGGCGGTGAGCGCCACACGCGGCACGCCGGGAAAGCGCTCGTGCAGGGCCGACAAGCCCAGGTAATCAGCGCGAAAGTCATGGCCCCACTGGCTGACGCAGTGCGCCTCGTCGATGGCGAACAGACTCAGCCGGCCGCGCCCGTGCAGCGAATCCAGCATGGCCAGGAAGCGCGGGTTCAGCACGCGCTCGGGCGCGGCGTACAGCAGCACCAGGCGGCCTGACAGCAACTCGCGCTCGATGCGCCGCGCCTCGTCGCCGTCGAGCGTGCTGTTGAGGAAAGCCGCATGCACGCCAGCCTCTTCAAGCGCGCCGACCTGGTCGTGCATCAGCGCAATCAAGGGGCTGACCACCACGGCCACACCGTGGCCGCTGCGATGGCGCACGATGGCCGGCACCTGGTAACACAGGCTCTTGCCGCCGCCCGTGGGCATGAGCACCAGGGCGTCGCCCCCCGCGCTGACATGCTCCACGATCTCGGCCTGCCCACCACGGAAGGCACCGTAGCCGAACACGTCGCGCAGCACCTGCAGGGCGTCGGCCGGCCGGGGAGGCTGGCGCGCCGGCGGCGCGGTCAGCGTGTAGGCCTGCGCATCGTCTTCCAGCAGGAAGGGCTGGGCATCGTGCAGGGGCGGCGCGTCATCGGTCATGGGCGACGTCGATCGTAAGGCAGGCCGGAGCCGCGCCTCTCTGCCAACGGAGCCGGGTAGGCAGGCGTCTGCCCCTGGGAGCCCGAGGAGGGCGCTCGAGATGGACTCCCGATGGGACGCTCCGCGAATGGGAATGATTCGCATTTGATGATAGGATGAGCCTCTTCGGACCTCGCCCGCGAACCCCCTCATCAGGATCACCTCCCATGAACAGCGCCCACTTCCACACCAGCCGGCGGTCGGTACACCAGATGGCTGCCGCCCTCGTTCTCGGCCTGGCGGCACTGGCCGGCACGGTCGCCCAGGCCCAGGACCAAGTGCTGAACCTGTACTCGGCCCGCCACTACCCCACCGACGAAGCCCTGTACAGCGGCTTCACCAAGGCCACGGGCATCCGCATCCAGCGGGTGGACGCCGACGACGCCGGCATCCTGGCCCGCCTGCGCGCTGAAGGCGCGGCCTCGCCGGCCGACGTGATCCTGCTGGTGGACGCCGCCCGCCTGTGGCGCGCCGAGGTCGATGGGATGTTCCGCCCCGTCAGGTCACCCGTGCTGGAAAAGGCCATCCCGGCGCACCTGCGTGCCAAGCCTGGCGACGAAGGCACGGCCTGGTTTGGCCTGTCCACCCGCGCCCGTGTGGTCGTGTACGACAAGGCGAAGGTCAAGCGCGAAGACGTGGACAGCTACGAGAAGCTCGCAGCGCCGGTGAACAAGGGCCGCCTGTGCGTCCGCTCGGGCGCCCACCCGTACAACCTCAGCCTGTTCGGCGCGATGGTGGAGCACATCGGCCCGCAGAAGACCGAGGCCTGGCTCAAGGGCCTGGTGGACAACATGGCGCGCGCGCCCAAGGGTGGCGACACGGACCAGATCGTGGGTGTGGCCAGCGGCGAATGCGGTGTGGCGCTGACCAACACCTACTACCTGGCCCGCCTGATGCGCTCGGCCAAGCCCGAGGACAAGATCGTGGCCGAGCGGGTCGGCGTGGTCTTCCCTAACCAGGCCAGTTGGGGCACGCACCTGAACATCGCAGGTGGCGCGGTGGCGCGGCACGCCAGGAACGTGCCGGCCGCGGTGAAGTTCCTGGAGTACCTGACCAGCCAGCAGGCACAGGCACATTTCGCCGACGGCAACAACGAGTGGCCGGCAGCCCAGGGCGTGAGCTTCGACAACCCCGCGCTCAAGGCCATGACAGGCGGCGCCTTCAAGAGCGAGCTGATTCCCATCAGCCGCGTGGGCATGAATCAGGTGGCGGTGCAACAGATGCTGGACCGGGTGGGGTTCAAGTAAGCGCGTCGGCCCCGCAGGCAAGGCTTGCATGCCCCCGGAGAGAGTTCCCTCTTGCGGGTGATGGACGGCGTGGAGGCCGTCGGTATCATGCCTATGCACCCGCCGCTGTGATCCCCCAGGGGCCCGCACGGCGGGAACGGCAACTGAGCTTCACACCCCAACACCCAGGAGAGCCCCATGGCCTCGGTCAACAAAGTCATCCTCGTCGGCAACTGCGGGCGCGACCCGGAAGTGCGCTACGCCCCCAGCGGCGCGGCCATCTGCAACGTCTCCATCGCCACCTCCAGCCGCCGCAAGGACAAGACCTCGGGCGAGTCCATCGAGGACACGCAGTGGCACCGCGTCACCTTCTACGACCGCCTGGCCGAGATCGCAGGCGAGTTCCTGAAGAAGGGCCGCCCGGTGTACGTCGAGGGCCGCCTGAAGTACGGCAAGTACACCGACAAGGACGGCATCGAGCGCAACACCGTGGACATCGTGGCTACCGAGATGCAGTTGCTGGGCGGGCGCGAAGGTGGGGCCATGGGCGGTGGCGACGACGTGGGCGGGGGTGCCCCGGCGCGCTCGGCGCCGCCGCAACGCAGCGCCCCGGCCGCCAAGCCCGCGCCGGCCAAGTCGGCCACCAGCTTCGACGACATGGATGACGACATCCCGTTCTAATCCAGACTCACAATTCCGCCGGCCCGCCGTGTGCGGTACGGGTGCTGATTGAGCTGGTGCCGGCCCTGAGCACGGCACTGCCCAACGCCTTGTTCGACAAGTAAGAGGCCGCACCATGCACGCCACCATCCGCCGCGCTGCCCTGGACGGCCACTTCCTGGCCGGCACCTGGCTGAGCCTGGGTCATGCCGACGCCGCCGAGATGGCAGCGCTGGCCGGCTTCGACTGGCTGCTGCTCGACCACGAACACGGCGCCAGCGATTGGCGTGACCTGCAGCACCAGCTGCAGGCCGCTGCCGCCGGCGGTGGCGCTGCGGCGGTATTGCGCGTGGGCGCCACCGATGCCGCGGTCTTCAAGCGTGCGCTCGATCTCGGCGTCCACGGATTGATGGTGCCGGACGTTCGCGACGCGCAAGCCGCGCAGCAACTGGTCGACCTGGCCCGCGTGCCGCCGCTGGGCCGGCGCGGCGCCGCCACCTCCACCCGCAACTGCGCCTACGGCCGCGACTACGCGCAGTACGTCGCCACCATCAACGAGCGGCTGTGGCTGATGGCGCAGATCGAATCGGGCGACGGCCTGGCACAGGCCGAGGCGATTGCGGCCGTCGACGGCATCGACGTGCTGTTCGTCGGTCCCACCGACCTGGGCATTGCGCTGGGCCTGGGGGCGGGAACGCCGTCCGACCCCGCGTTTCGCGACGTGCTGGCGCGCGTGGCACAAGCTGCCGCGGCGCATGGCAAGGCGGCCGGCGTGCTGGCGCGCGACGCTGCGCAGGCGCGCGACTATCGGGCGCTGGGCTACAGCGTCATCGCCATGGGGTCGGATCGCGGCCTGCTGGCGCAGGGCATGCGCCACTGCGCACGCCAGCTGCGCGACCTGGCGTCATGAGCGTGGCGGGCTCCGGCGCCGAACTGCTGGCCGTCGATCTGGGCACGCAAAGCCTGCGTCTTGCTGCCTACGACGATGCCGGCCGCCGGCGCTGGGCCTGGTCGGTGCCGGTGGATTCGCACATCGAAGGCGATGTGTTCGAGCAGTCACCTGAACAATGGGAATCGCTGCTGCTGCAGGGCCTGGGCGAGGCGCAGCGCGCGGGCGTGCGGCCTGTGGCGCTGGCCGCCGCCGGTCCGCTGGCCGGCTATGTGGCGCTGGGTGCCGACGGCCGGGCGCTGGGCGCGGCCACCATGTACCCCGACCGGCGTGCAACAGGGCAGGTGCGCCGCGTGGCAGCGGCGCTGCGCGCCGCGGGCAACGACCATGGCCTGCGCATACATGCTGCGGACCCGCTGCCGCAATGGCTGGACTTCGCTGCCCGGTCTCCCGAGATGGCCAGCCGCACGCGTCACTTCCTGGACGCCACCGGCTGGCTCAACCACCTGCTTTGCGGGGAGTCCAGCCTCAACGTCTTCACAGGGCTTCGGCTCTATGACACCGCACTGCGCCAAGCCTTGTGCGCCGATGACGCGCCTTTCGGGCGGATCGTCGATGTGGGCCAGGACATCGGTGAGCTGCGCCCCGCGCTGGCCGCGCGCTTCGGCTTTGGCCGCGTGCGCGTGATCGCCGCCGCGTTCGACAGCAAGAGCGCCTACCTGGGCGCGGGCCTGTCAGCCCATGGCGAGGCTGCCGACATCTCCGGCACCGTCAGCTCGATGGGCGTCTTGTGGCCGGGGCCCGTCGACGACCCGGCGCGGCGCATCTACAGCGTGCCCTTCGCAGTCCAGCAGCTTGTGCGCGGGTCGACCGCTGCTGCCGGCAGCTCGCTGGAGTGGGTGTGCCACAACCTGCTGCACGAAGACCCGGCGGCGCTGGAGCGGCAGGCTGCCGAGGCGCCGCCCGGGGCCAACGGCCTGACCTTCCTGCCCTACCTGTCAGGCGAGCGCACACCCCTCTGGAACCCCTGGGCCAGCGGCGCCATGCTCGGTCTGCGCCTGAGCAGCAGCCCGGCCGACCTCGCGCGTGCGGTCTTCGAGGGCCTGGCCTTCTCGGTCGGCCATATGGCCGAGGTGATGCGCGAGCACGGCGTTGAGTTGCGCAGCGTGCGCCTGGCAGGCGGCCTGGCGCGCAGCGCCCTTCTGGCACAGATCAAGGCCGACGTGCTGGGCGTGCCGGTGGCACCCTTTGCCGACCATGAACTCACCTCACGGGGCCTGGCCGCCATCCTGTCCGTGGCCACCGGGCAAGCGGCTGACCTGGTCGAAGCGAGCCGGCGTTTCACGGCCATCGAGCGCTGGATTGAGCCGCAAGAGCGCACACGCACGGCGCAGCTCGCGGCGTACGAGCGATACCGGGCTGCGTCGGCAGCGCTGGAGCCCAGTTTCGCCCCTGCCGCCGACCGGCCTGGCGGCCAAACGTCATGAGGCAGGTGTGGCGCGATCAGCCAGACCGCGGGAGACACTTGGACGGTCAGCGAGCACCTGACCTCCGGGGTGGCAAGCAAGCCGGGAACGGCTACCCTCCTGCCGCTGACGGTGGATATGACGCGAAGGGCGCGAAGGGCGCGAAGGGCGCGAAGGGCGCGAACGACGCGAACGACGCGAAGGGCGTAATGGCGCAAATGGCGTAAAGGGGCGCAACAGGCCTGCAGCCTTGAACAGGCACCCCGAGCCTAGTACTCCATGGCCGCGAAGCGAAATCGCTTGTGTTCCTCGGTCGGGGTGACCGTGGGGTCTAGCAGCAGGACCCGCGAGCGGCGGCCCTCCAAGGGGTCCCTGAAGCGCTCGATCAGCGCCGTCCGGGCCACATGCCGGTCATGCAGGGCGCGCGCGCACATCACCATGATGTGAACCGTGCCAGCGTCCTCGCCTGAGGTCTTCTCACGGATGAAGATGCGTGCATCGGGCCCAAACAGGGCGGACACGATCTGCCGAACCTGGCGGATCTCAGCCTGGCCCAGCCGCCTAGAACTCCCGCCCGCCAACGGGCCGGCCAGCGTTTGCCAGACATCGGGCAGCGAGCCCTGCCCCTTGGAATCAGTCGGTTTGGTCACCATTCGGTTGTTCGCAAGGCCTGTTGTAAGGAACGTTCACTCCAGTTTTGATTTAATCATACCCCTCCCCCTGGCATGGGGTATTCAAACGCCCTCCACAGGCCCGGGAAGCACCGGGGAACGGGCTGGTCATCCCACGCGCCTGAAGAACATGGGCTGCACACCCTCTTGCAACGTGGACGCAAAACCGCTGATCGCACCAGCGTCGTCGCTGCGGAAGCTCAGCTTCAGCCCGTTGAAGTCGCCATGCTCAAGGCGGCCGGTGCGGATTTCGAAGACGTCGTACTGCCAGTGCTGCAGCGTGGCGGGCATGTCGTTGTAGCGCACCGTCAGGCCTTCGGCGCTGCTGGCCACCGTCATCTCGCCGTAGCCCGGGTGGCGGTAGGTGCCCGCGTAGTCGGCCAGCTCGCGCGAGGGCCGGCCGCCCGCCGCAGCAGCTGGAGGCGCTGGCCTGGGCGCTGCGGCATACGCCGCCGCGCGCCTGGCCAACGCCTTGACGGCGTTGTCTTCGGGCGCCAGGCCCAGCAGACGGTCGAGAAGATCGGGCGTCACGGCGTTCGGCAAGGGGTGGTCGCCGTGGTTGACCAGCACTGCCAGGCCGACGTTCTTCTGCGGCAGCAAGACCACGCGTGAGGTGAAGCCGTTGAGGTCGCCGCCGTGCGCCACACGCATGGTGTCGCGATAACGATCGATGCGCCAGCCCAAGCCCACGTACCTGCGATGGACCTCGGGTTGGCGCGGGGTGCCTGAGGTCAGCACCAGCGGTTCCCACATCGCCGCCATCGACGCCTGGGATATCAGCCTGCGCCCGCCGAACTGCCCCATGCCGAGTTGCAGCTGAACCCACTTGGCGTACTCGCCGATGCTGGCGTTCAACCCGCCTGCCGGGCCCAGCAAGGGATCGTGGCGCAGAGGCACGGCCACTGGTTTGCGCGCGGCGCCAAGCGTGGTGTGCCCGACGGCGTGGTTGCTGTCGCGCGCCATGTCCAGCGCTGACAAGTTCGCGCGCTGCATGCCCAGCGGCGCGAACAGGCGGTCGCTGGTGAAGGCTTCCCAGGTCTGCCCGCTCGCACGTTCGACGGCCAACCCCGTCAGGGCGACCATCAGGTTGTTGTACTGGTAGCGGGCGCGAAGCGGCGCACTCATCTCCAGAAAAGGCGTCCGCTCGGCCAAGCCTTCGCGGCTCAGGCTCTGGTTGTTGTACCAAAGCAGGTCGTGGGGCGGCAGGCCCGTGCGGTGGCTGAGCATGTCGCGCAAGCTGACCGTCCTGGTTTCCTCACCGCCCGCCAGGCGCAGGTTCGGAATGTGGGTGCTGACCGGCGCGTCCCAGGCCAGCTTGCCCTCGTCCACCAGCATGGCCACGGTGGCCGCGCCAAATGCCTTGGTGGTGGACGCGCCGCGGAACAGCGTGTCGGTGGTGACAGGCAGGGTCTGCGCCGCATCGCGAAAGCCGAAGCCCTGCTGGTAGACCACCCTCCCGTCCTTCACCAGCGCCACCGCAAGGCCCGGTACGCGCCAGCCGGTGCGCTGCGCTTCCAGCCAGGCGTCCAGCCCGGCCAGCCCGTCGGCCAGGGGCCTGGGCTCGGAATTGGGCGCCTGTGCCCACGCAAGCCGCGGCGCTGCTGCAAGCATGCCTGTGATGGCCCAAGCCAGTGCGTCGCGTCGCGTTGTCATGTTGTGCCCTGACGGCGATTGTGCGCGTGGGAGCATCAAAGATTCAAACACTCTCCACAGGCCCAGGAAGCACCGGCGAAACATCCGGGGAAGGCCGGGGATCACGGGATCACAAGCCCCCAAGGCCGCCTTAGGATAGCCTTCCCGACCCCGAGGAGTGATGCCCATGCCCTCTGCCCCCATGAACCGCCGCAACCGGCCGGCCATGAACTTCGCGCCCTTCGCGGCCCGCGCCGCCATGACGACCTGGGTGGCCGTGCTTGCGATGTTCGCGGCGCCACCCGCGCAGGCCCAGCCCAAGAAGGACACCCTGGTCCTGGCCATGACGCTGGAGCCGCCCGGCCTGGACCCGACCGCAGGGGCCGCTTCGGCCATCGCCGAGATCACCCAGTACAACATCTACGAGACGCTGACCAAGATCGGCAGCGACAGCCAGGTCACCGGCCTGTTGGCGCAGAGCTGGACCGCATCGCCCGACCTCAAGACCTGGACCTTCAAGCTGCGCAAGGACGTGAAGTTCCACAACGGTGAGCCCTTCAGTTCGGCCCACGTGAGGTTTTCCTTCGAACGTGCCGCCACCAAGGAAAGCACCAACAAGGACAAGCCGGTGTTCGCCAACATGGAGCGCATCGACACGCCGGACGCGCACACCGTGGTGCTGAACCTGAAGAACGGCAACCCCGACCTGCTGTTCCAGCTCGGGCAGGCCACGGCCATCATCGTGGACCCGAAGACCGCGGCGACGAACGCGACACAGCCTGTCGGCACCGGCCCCTACAGGCTGGAGGCCTGGAGCCGCGGCTCCAGCGTCACGCTGGCCCGCTGGGACGGCTACCGCAACGCCAAGGATGTGAAGCTGCGGCGCGTGACCATGCGCTTCATCAGCGACCCCGCCGCGCAGGTGGCCGCGCTGCTGTCGGGCGACGTGGACGTGTTCCCGCGTGTGTCGGCGGCCAAGAGCCTGAAGGCTTTCCAGGACAGCAAGAAGTACCAGGTGCTGATTGGCGGCTCGCGCGCCAAGACCATCCTGGCGATGAACCACAAGCGCAAGCCGCTGGACGACGTGCGGGTGCGCCGCGCCATCTATGCCGCGATCGACCGCAAGGCGGTGATCGAGGGTGCGGCCGACGGCTTCGGCACGCCCATCGGCAGCTACTACGTGCCGGGCGCGCCGGGCTACATCGACACCACCGAGCTCAACCCCTTCGATCAGGCCAAGGCGCGCGCCCTGCTGCACCAGGCCGGCATCACGCCGCCGCTGGAGCTGACGATGAAGCTGCCGCCCACGCCCTACGCGCGCCAGGGCGGCGAGGTCATCGCCGCGCAGCTGGCCAAGGTGGGCATCAACGTCAAGATCGAGAACGTGGAATGGGCGCAGTGGCTGTCGGGCGTGTACGGGCAGAAGGCCTACGACCTGACCGTGATCGCCCACGTGGAGCCGCTGGACTTCGGCAACTTCGCGCGGCCGAACTACTACTGGGGCTACGAGTCGGCCGAATTCAACACCCTGTGGGACAAGATCAAGGCCACCATCAAGCCCGAAGAGCGCAACAAGCTGATGGGCGAAGCGCAGAAGCTGGTGGCGCGCGAGGCCGTGGCGGCCTACCTGTACCAGCCCACCTGGATCACGGTGGCCAACGCCCGCGTGAAGGGGTTGTGGAAGGACATGCCGCTGTTCGTCAACGATGTGGCGGCCATGAGTTGGCAGTGAGGCTGGCAGTAAGCAGGCAATGAGAAAGCATGGGTCATGAGCAAAGACTTCGGTTCGATGGAAGACAGCAACCGCTCGGCCAACCCGAGCATCCATGAGGTGTCCAGCCCGGCACGGCGTACCGTGCTGGGCGGTGGAGCGGCGGCGGGCTTGCTGGCGATGCTGGCGCCGTTATCCGGGTGTGCGGGGCTGTCCCCAGGGGCCCTCAGCGGCGCCGGCTGGGCCTCGGTCTCGGGCCCTGGTGCATCGCCAGGCACCCGGCTGGGGTTCAAGGGGATACCCCCAAGCACGGGCGACCGACTGACGGTACCTGAAGGCTACATCGCCACCACCCTCGCCGCCTGGGGCGAGCCCGCGGGCGTGCCGGGCCACATGCCGGCGTTCCGCCCGGATGCGTCCAACACGGCGCAGGAGCAGGCGGTGCAGATGGGCATGCACCATGACGGCATCCACTTCTACGCCCTGGGGGGCAGTTCCACACGCGGCCTGCTGGCCATGAACCACGAGTACGTCGACGACGGCCTGCTGCATCGGGATGGCATGATCCCCTGGACGGCCGAGAAGGTGCGCAAGAGCCAGATGGCGCACGGCCTTGCGGTGATCGAGGTGGAGTTGAAAGGCGGCACCTGGTCCATGGTGCGGCCCTCCCGCTATGCGCGCCGCGTCACGATGGACACGCCCTTCGCGGTGGGCGGGCCGGCGGCCGGCCACCCGATGATGCGCACCGCTGCCGATCCTGCCGGGATGCGCGTGCTGGGCACGCTGAACAACTGCGCCAGCGGCAAGACTCCGTGGGGCACCTACCTGTCGGGCGAGGAGAACTGGGCCGGCTACTTCAAGGGCCGCGCCCAACCGACCGCACACGAAGTCCGCTGGGGCGTGCGCGGCAGCGGCAGCTGGTACGGATGGCCCGCCCACGACGCGCGCTTCGACGTCCAGCAGACCCCCAACGAACCGAACCGCTTCGGGTGGGTGGTCGAGCTCGACCCGATGGACCCCACCAGCACGCCCATCAAGCGCACCGCCCTGGGCCGTGCCGCGCACGAGGGCGCGTGGGTGGCGGTGACAAAGGCTGGCCGCGCCGTTGTCTACTCGGGCGAGGACGCCCGCTTCGAATACATCTACAAGTTCGTCAGCCGCGACCGCATCCAGCCCGCCGGCAACGGCCTCAGCGCTGCCCAGGCCAATCGCGAGTTGCTGGACCACGGCACGCTCTATGTGGCGCGTTTTGATGCCGACGGCCGCGGGCGCTGGGTGCCGCTGGTGCACGGCCAGGGCCCGCTGACGGCGGCCAACGGCTTCGCCGATCAGGGCGAGGTGGTGATCAAGGCGCGGCAGGCGGCCGACTTGCTGGGCGGCACGAAGATGGACCGCCCGGAGTGGCTGGCCATCGACGAGCGCTCGGGCTGGGTCTACTGCACGCTCACCAACAACAGCGCGCGCGGCAACGCCGGCCAACCCGGGGTGGACGCAGCCAACCCGCGGGCCAACAACGCCATGGGCCACATCATCCGCTGGAAGGAAGAAGGCGACTTCGACGGCATGGCCTTCGATTGGAACCACCTCGTGCTGGCCGGCGACCCCGCGCTGGCCAGACCCGAAGCCCAGGGCAACATCCGCGGCGACCTGTTCGCCTGCCCCGACGGCATCGCCTTCGACGCGCGCGGGGTGCTGTGGATCGAGACCGACATGTCCACCTCCCAGATGCACAAGGGCGAGCATGTGGGCTTCGGCAACAACCAGATGCTGGCCTGCGACCCGGCCGCTGGCGAGGTCCGGCGCTTCCTGACCGGGCCCACCGGCTGCGAGATCACCGGCCTGACCTGGACGCCAGATGGCAGAACGATGTTCCTCAACATCCAGCACCCCGGGGAATCCCCCAGTGAACGCACCGACCCCGCCGAGCCCAGGAAGCTGTCGAACTGGCCGGACTTTCAGCCCACGGGCCGCCCACGCTCAGCCACGGTGGTGGTGCGGCGGATCGACGGCGGGGTGATCGGGGCCTGAGAAACGTACAGCCTACTTGGCCACGGGCATCGCGAACTCGGCGCCCTTGCCGATGCTGTCGGGCCAGCGCTGCATGACGCTCTTTTGCTTGGTGTAGAAGCGCACGCCTTCTTCGCCGTAGGCATGCATGTCACCGAACAGGCTGCGCTTCCAGCCGCCGAAGCCGTGCCAGGCCATGGGCACGGGAATGGGCACGTTGATGCCTACCATGCCCACCTGGATGCGGCGCGCGAATTCGCGCGCCACGCCGCCGTCGCTGGTGAAGCAGGACACGCCGTTGCCGAACTCGTGGTCGTTGACGAGTTGCACCGCCTTGGCGAAGTCCGCCACGCGCACGCAGGCCAGCACCGGGCCGAAGATCTCTTCCTGGTAGATGCGCATCTGCGGCGTGACATGGTCGAACAAGGTGCCGCCGGTGAAGAAGCCGCCCTCGTGGCCCGGCACGCTGCAGCCCCGGCCATCGACCACCAGCGTGGCGCCCTCCTCCACCCCCAGCGCGATGTAGCCCTCGATGCGGTCGCGTGCCTCGCGCGTGACGATGGGGCCCATTTCGGCGTCGAGCTCGATGCCGTTCTTCACCTTCAGCGTGCGCGCGCGCTCGGCCAGCAGCGGCACGATGCGCTCAGCCACGTCGCCCACCAGCACCGCCACGCTGATGGCCATGCAGCGCTCACCGGCCGAGCCGTAACCCGCCCCGATCAGCGCGTCCACCGCCTGGTCGATGTCGGCATCGGGCATCACCACCATGTGGTTCTTCGCCCCACCCAGCGCCTGCACGCGCTTGCCGTGATGGGCCCCCGTCTCGTAGATGTACTGGGCGATGGGTGTGGAGCCGACGAAAGACACGGCCTTCACGTCCGGGTGGGTCAGCAGTGCGTCCACCACCACCTTGTCGCCCTGCACCACGCTGAACAGCCCGTCGGGCAGCCCGGCCTGCTTGAGCAGCCGGGCCATCAGCAGCGCCGCGCTGGGGTCGCGCTCGCTGGGTTTGAGGATGAAGGCGTTGCCGCAGGCCAGGGCCACCGGGAACATCCAGCACGGCACCATGCACGGGAAGTTGAACGGCGTGATGCCCGCCACCACGCCCAGGGGCTGGCGCAGCGTCCAGTTGTCGATGCCGGTGGAGACCTGATCGGTGAAGTCGCCCTTGAGCAGCTGCGGAATGCCGCAGGCGAACTCCACGATGTCAATGCCGCGCGTGACCTCGCCCTGGGCATCGGTGAAGACCTTGCCGTGCTCGGCCGTGATCATGGCGGCGAGCTCGTCCCGGTGCTGATTCAGCAACGCCAGGAAGGCGTTCATCACGCGGGCGCGGCGGATGGGCGGGGTGTCGCCCCACGCCACCTGGGCCGCCTTGGCCGCCGCCACGGCGGCGGCCACGTCCGCCTCGCTGCCCAGCAGCACGCGTCGCGCCGCCTGCCCGGTGGCCGGGTTCCAGACGGTCTGCGAACGCGGGCCCGCACCGGCGGTCAGCTGGCCGGCGATCCAATGGCCGACATCGGCGGTCGAGGTGAAGGGTTGAGGGGCGCCCATGGCGGATCTCCTGTGCAAGCGGTGAGGGCCGGGAATTGCCTGGCCAGAGACCACAGTCTAGACAAGTCACGCCGCGCCGGGGCAACGTCGGGTTTGCAGCGGCGTGGCCGGCAGCGCGCCGCAGGGCGCCACAATCCGCCGATGAATCATGAAGCCCCCCTGTCCGAGACCGAGTTGCGTGAACTGGAGCAACTGCTCGACGACCTGCCCGCCCCGGCCGAGCCCCTGGATATCAGCGCCCTGGACGGCTACTTGTGCGGCGTATTGGTGCAGCCGCTCCCGATCCTGGCCTCGCAGTGGCTGCGTTGGGTGGGTGATGTGGAGGGCCGAGCCCTGCCGCCGCGACCACAGACGCAGCGCCTGGCCGCCCTGGCCCAGCGCCGCCACGCAGAGCTCGAGCGGGCGATCACGCAGCGCCAGTGGTTCGACCCCTGGGTCTTCGAGGTGGACGACGCGAGTCTTGCGCCCTCGGACCTCACCTTGCCCTGGGTGGCGGGCTTTGCGGCAGCCATGGACCACTTCACCGGCCTGATGGCGATGGACCATCCTGGGCTGCTGGAACCGCTGGCCGTGCTGTATGCGGCCTTTGATCCGGACGACCTGGAAGACGCCGACGAACTGCTGGCCATCATCGAGACCCTGGAGCCCGCAGCCACGCTGGCCGAGGCGGTGGAGGACCTGGTGCGCAGCGTGCTGCTGCTGGCCGATGTTGCGCGCCCACATGCCGGCCGGCCTGCGCCAAAGACCCGCCGACATGTTGCGCCAGCGCGACATGGCCGGCGATGAGGTGATGTGAAACACCAAAGCCGTCAAATTCCAGTCATCACCCGCAGGGCAACATGCCACCATCATTACCAGAACCAATACACCAGGGGGAACATGATGAAGGCTGCAACCATTGCCACTCGCTTGATGGAGCGTCTGCGCCCTGAACCGGCCGCACAGACGCCCGACTTCGCCGACTACGGCACCGCGTTTGCCCTGGACCTGTCGATCGAGGCCGCACCCGCGGTGGCCAGCGGTCCGCTGAGTGAGGGCGAGCCCAGCACGTGGTGGTCCCAACTGGCAGCGCAGCGCCCCGGGCCCGGACTCTGAGGGCGTGTGAACCATGCCGGCACCCCCTGCCGGATGCATGACTGCGCAGTTCAAGTCAAGACGCCGAAGTCACTCGTGCTGCGAGGCGGCCATAGAATAGGCCCTATGGCGAGAGGCTCTTTTCGTGAACAGATCCTGAAGGTCCGAGAAGACGCGATCGTCTCGTCCGTCAACCGCCTGCTCGCCGAAAAGGGCTTCGAACAGATGACGGTGGACGAGGTGGCGGCCGACGTGGGCATCGCCAAGGCCAGCCTGTACAAGCATTTCGCCTCCAAGGAGGCGCTGGCCGCAGCAGCAATGGTGCGCGTGCTGGAGCGCACAAGCGAGATGCTGGAACAACAGGCAGCGCGAGACATCAGCGCCGTGGAACGGCTGCGCGAAGTCACGCGCTGGGCGTTGCGTGTGCAACTGGCCGGCGAAATGCCCCTCCTGCCCTCACAGAACTCCAGCTTGCGCACCGAGTTGCTGGGCCACAAGGCCTACCTGGAGCAGCTGATGCAGGTGAGCGACCGGCTGGGCGAGTGGATCATGCAGGCCCAGGCCGACGGCGACCTGAGCCGCTCACTGCCACCCGAGTTGGTGCTGTACACGCTGTTCTCTCGCGCTTGCGACCCCGTACCGGGCGCACTGAAGGCTTCGGGCCGCCACACCGACGCACAGATCGTCGACTGGGTGCTGGACACCTGCTTCAACGGTATCGGCACGCGGCTGAGCTGAGATTGTGCGGGCCTGCGCCCGCGCACAGGCTCAGCGCACCAGCAGCACAGGCGTCTTGCTGTGGGCCAGCACCTTCGTGGCCACCGACCCCATCACCAGATTGCCCAGCGTGCCGTGGCCGTGCGAACCCATGATGACCAGGTCAAAGTCGCCTTTGGTGGCGGCCGCGACGATGTTGTCCGCCGCCGGCCCTGACTTGACGGCGAAGTCCACCTTGAGCTCGCGCTTCCTGCCGAAGAAGGTGCGGATGGGCTTGAGCACCTTTTCGCCCTCATCGTCGTAGTAGGCCTTGAGCGTGGCCTTGTCGATCGCCGCCGCGGCGCGTGGCGGCACGGCTGGCACAGAGTGCAGCACGGTGTACTGGTGCGCACCCCCCAGCCACTCATCATGCGCGGCCAGATAGCCGAGCATCCGCTTGGTGAAGGGGCTGCCATCCACGGCGACAAGAATCTTCATCGGGGTGTTCTCCAGTAAAGGGGACGCGCCATCCGCATCCGGCCCCGCCGGGGCGGTCCGCACAGCGCCTGCAACGCGCCAGGCAGTATCCCGCCCTCAGGCATCCCCACCTTGTGCTACGTCAATGAACCGCAGGGTGCTTGTGGCAAGCCTCGCCACGGCCACAGGGGCCAGCCGGGCGGCCCGACGGCGATGTGCGGTTACACCTCGAACAGGCGATCAGGCTCAAAGCCCACGGTCTCGCCCTTCTTGCCCAGCCCGCGGGCCTGGCACACCACCCGCGTGGGGGCGCGCCCGGGCCGATCCACGCGGTAGTCATGGCGGCAGTGCAGGTGGCCATGGATCCACAGGTCAGCTCGAGGAATCAGGTCATCGTCGGCATTGCAGAAGCTGGCCGTGCCGGGTTGGCGCCCGTAACGAGGGTCAGCGCTGCGAAGGCTGGGCGCAAAGTGAGTGACTACTATGGTTGCACTGACCGGCGCAGATGGCGGGAGCGACAAGGCCCGCTCCAGCCACGCGCGGCAGGCCTGTCCCTCGGTTCGCAGCGCCTGCGGGTCCAGCGCGCGGCCGCCCAGCGTCGCGCCCATCTTCTTCAGGTAGTAGCCCGCCGCGCGCTCGGCCTTGGCCCGACCCCGTTCACCGAAGAGGTCGAAGTCGCTCCAGCGGGTGGCACCCAGCACCCTTACGGTGCGGCCCGCAGCGTCGGTCAGCAGTGCCTCTTCGCGCTGCAGCAGCGCGATGCCGGCGCGCGCGCAGGCCTCGCGCAGCGGGCCCCAGCCCTCATGCAGGTCGCGCCCGTCGAACTCGTGGTTGCCGGCCACCATCCACACGGGCACGGGCCAGCCGGCAAACCGCTGCAGGCCGGCCCAGGTGCTGTCGATGTCCCCCGCCAGCACCAGCAGGTCGGCGCCGGGGGCGGGCTGGGGGTCGAAGGCCTCGGTCTCGAGATGCAGGTCGGACAGGATCTGGAGCTTCACCGGGCGGTCAAGCCGCCAGGCGCTGCGCGATGCGTGCCTGGGTGGCAGGCAGTTCGGGCGGCAGGCCGTGCGACAGCTGCGTGAACAGCTCCTGGTGCAAGGCCAATTCCTGCTGCCAGGCCGCGGGCTCGACGCCGATGACGCTGGCGAACTGTTCGCGTGTGAAGGGCAGGCCGTCCCAGCGCAGGTCGTCGTACTGCGGGCTGGTGCCGATGGCGTGCTCCACCCCGCCGGCCGTGCCGTCGATGCGGCCCACCACCCAGGCCAGCACACGCATGTTCTCGCCGTAGCCCGGCCAGACGAACTTGCCGTCAGCGCCCTTGCGGAACCAGTTGACGCAGAAGATCTTCGGCAGCTTGGCGCCATGGCCGTTGAGCTTGTCGCCCAGATGCAGCCAGTGGCCGAAATGCTCGGCCATGTTGTAGCCGCAGAACGGCAGCATGGCGAAGGGGTCGCGCCGCACCACGCCCTGCGCCCCGGCCGCGGCGGCGGTGGTCTCGCTGCCCATGGTGGCGGCCATGTAGACGCCCTCGACCCAATCGCGCGCCTCGGTCACCAGCGGCACCGTGGTGGAACGCCGGCCGCCGAAGATGAAGGCGTCGATGGCCACGCCCGTGGTGGAGTCCCACTCGGGGTCGAGCACCGGGTTGTACGTGGAGGCCACGGTGAAGCGGGCGTTGGGGTGCGCGGCCGGGCGCGGCTTGCCGTTGTCGGCATTCGCGCGGGCGATCTCGGGCGTCCAGTCCCGGCCCTGCCAGTCGACCAGGTGCGCCGGCAACTCGTCGGTCATGCCTTCCCACCAGACATCGCCGTCGTCGGTCAGCGCCACGTTGGTGAACACGACGTCGCGCTTGAGCGAGGCCATGCAGTTCGGGTTGGTCTTGTCGTTGGTGCCGGGGGCCACGCCAAAGTAGCCTGCCTCGGGGTTGATGGCGTGCAGGCGGCCGTCGGCACCGGGCTTGATCCAGGCGATATCGTCCCCGATGGTCGTGACCTTCCAGCCCTCGAAGCCCGCCGGCGGCACCAGCATGGCGAAGTTGGTCTTGCCGCAGGCGCTGGGGAAGGCGGCGGCCACGTGGTACTTCTTGCCCGCCGGGGAGGTGACGCCCAGCACCAGCATGTGCTCGGCCAGCCAGCCCTGCTCGCGCCCCATGGTGGAGGCGATGCGCAGCGCGAAGCACTTCTTGCCCAGCAACGCGTTGCCGCCATAGCCCGAGCCGTAGCTCCAGATCTCGCGCGTTTCGGGGTAGTGGACGATGTACTTGGTCTTGTTGCAGGGCCAGGCCACATCGTGCTGGCCCGGCTGCAGCGGCGCGCCCACGGTGTGCACGCAGGGCACGAAGGCGCCATCCTCGCCCAGCAGGTCATAGACCGCGCGGCCCATGCGCGTCATGGTGCGCATGCTGATGACGACATACGGGCTGTCGGTCAGCTCCACCCCGATATGCGAGATGTGCGAGCCCAGCGGCCCCATCGAGAACGGCACCACGTACAGGGTGCGGCCCTGCATCGCGCCCTTGAACAGGGCGTTGTCACCCGTCTGCAGCAGGGCGCGCATCTCGCCCGGCTCGGTCCAGTTGTTGGTCGGGCCGGCATCTTCCTGGCGCGCGCTGCAGATGAAGGTGCGGTCTTCCACCCGGGCGACGTCGCTGGGGTCGCTCCAGGCCAGGAAGCTGTTCGGACGCTTGGCAGGGTTCAAGCGGCGCATGGTGCCTGCAGCCACCAGCTGCTCGCAAAGCCGGTCGTACTCCTGCTCGCTGCCGTCGCACCAGACGACGTCGGCCGCCTGGGTGAGCGCGGCAATCTCGGCCACCCAGGCCGTGAGCCGGGCGTGTTTCACATGGGCAGGGGCGTTCAGGCGCAGACCGGACATCAGCGGATGGTTCATGAGGGAAGCTTCAGGAGGTTGAAAATTCGGTTTCGGGCCAGTTTCCTGATCACCGCAACGCGTTGCACCTGGAAACTCGCCCGAGACCGCCTGTCCATGCCCTGGAACCGACCCGAGATCACGGGGCTCGAATTGTGGGCGCAATGTAATCACTCGGTAACTCGCGGGCTCAATGAATCTATGCAAGAAACGCATATGGTCATGAGCTCAGCCTGGGGCCAGGCGACGTTGCTCATCGCTTGTTTGACTCCGGCCCGCTCCTTGATGCCTATCGTGGCCGGTTCAAGGTCTCAGGTATGAATCCCTCATTGGAGAGGGCGCGGATCACACCGCGAATCAAGAAGTTGTCGGCAAAGCCGACCGTGTACTGCCGAGCACCTTCGCGAATGGGGGCCAGCATGCCGCGCTCCACCAGCTTGCTGATTTGGTAGGTGCGCTGGCGCTCGGTCAATGCCGGCATGACGGCCTTCAGGTCGCTGGCCTTGGACACACCTCTGCGTGCTGTCTCGAGCAGCATGCGCTCTTCCATCAAGGTGACCCACTCGCGCTCGCGGGCATAGCGCAGTGCTGGCGTCAGGACGCGCTCAATGAGGAAAGTGGCGTCGGTCAGCCGGTCTACCTTGCGCAGTTCGTCCCGCATGCCGCTGAGCACATACACGCACCATTCTTCGCGGCCCTCACGCGTGCCGGTATCGGCCTTGCCGAGCATGGCGCAGTACCTGTCCCGGTCGTTGCAGAACACGGCCGTGGGGTTGAGCACACGGCCTCCTGTCTTCACGTTGAAGCCGTACTTGAGCAGGAGGGCGTAGGTCAGCAAGCGCACCACACGCCCATTGCCATTGCCGAAGGGGTGAATCCAGGCAAAGCGATGGTGGGCCAGGGCCACCTTGATCAGGTCGTATTTCGCCGGATCGGGCCGATTGATGAACTGCACCAGCTCGGCCATGTACTGCGACACGCTCACGGCCTCGGGGGGCAGATGCTCCGACTGCGAAATCTGCACCGCCTGGCGCCGGTAGGCGCCTGGTGTGTCGTCGCCCTCACGTTCCAGGCCCTGCACCGTCATGGCGTGGAGCTCACGCACAAGGTGTTCGGTGAGCTCCTGGCCAGGCGCGAAGTGCTCTTCGATGAAGCTCATCGCCTCTTCGATGTTGGCCATCTCGCGCAGCTGGTCGGTCAGCCTGACAGGCTTGGCCTCCAGCCGGCTCTCCACGTAGTCTGCCAGCGTGGTGTGGTTCCCCTCTATGCGGGCCGACCCCAAGCTCTCCAGCATATGGAAGATGTGCTTGAGCTGGTGGAAGACGGGTGCCGGGGTGCTGCCACCCAGCCGCAAGCGCCGCAGGTGCTCGAGTTCGGTCACCACATCGACCAGCGAGGAGTCGAACGCCGGATTCAGCAGGCCAAGGTCGTGGTGATGGAAAGCAGGCATGTGAGGGCTTTCAGGAATCACCACCAGTCTGCCACATCATCTTCAAATCTCACGACGCTTATCTTCAAACTAATGGGTTTATCACATTAACAAACAATGACTTAGCTTCATAAAAATCCAAGATCTCCAACATCATGAGTCCGCGACTATCTACAAAATCTCGGATGGACAACTTCAGCGCGCGCGTCGGGCGAAGGCCGTGGTGTCCTGAGCGATGGCAAAGCCGCGCGAGGGGACCGGTACCTCGGTCTCCCACTGTCCGCACCCGATTGCCATGACACTGGAACTCAAGATGGAACCGTATTCGACAGCTGGCTTGGAGTCTGAAGCATGAATGAGTCGGGCGCGATGAAGGTCGTCAGCGTCAACATCGGCCGTGCCGTGGCGCGCAACATCAACGGCCGCCGCGTGATGACGGCCATGGCCAAGCAGCCGCAGGCCGGGCCGGTTGGCGTGGGCCCGCTCGGCCTGGCCGGTGACGAGCAGGCCGACCTGCGCGTGCACGGCGGCCTGTCCAAGGCGGTGTACGCCTACGGCGCCGGGCACTACGCCTTCTGGCAGACGGTGCGCGCCCAGGCGCGCGTGTCGCTGTGGGACGAGCCGCTGCCCCCGGGCTCGGTGGGCGAGAACCTGACGGTGCAGGGCCTGGACGAGGCGCTGCTGTGGATCGGCGACCGCTTGGTGCTGCCGGGCTGCGTGCTGGCGGTGAGCGAGCCGCGCATGCCTTGCTTCAAGTTCGGCGCGGCCATGGGCTTTGCCCAGGCCGGCAAACTGATGAGCCAGAGCGGCTACTGCGGCGCCTACCTGGCCGTGATCGAACCTGGCACGGTGCAGGCTGGTGACGACATCCAACTCCAACCCGGCCCACGCGAGGTCAACCTGCGGGAATTGTTCCGGGTGCGAACCCGCAGAAGCTGACACCAAAGGGCAGCCCTGCTGCCCGCCTCGGGCCTGCCAGCCACAGGCCCGGGGTCATGTCGACACCGACAAACCCACGCGCCGGGCCTCCCAGCGCCAAAGACGCTCGGTGGCCACCAACACCACCACGAAGCGGATGACGTGCAGGGCGGTGACGGTGGGAACGCCGAGTTGCAGCACCTTGGCGGTGATGCACATCTCGGCGATGCCGCCCGGGGAGGTGCCCAGCACCAGCGTGGCGGGGTTCTGGCCCGTGAGGGCCGCCAGGGCCCAGGCGAACAGGGCCGAGGCCACGATCATGCCCACCGTGCCCAGCGCCACAGCCCCGAGCCAGCGCGGCGCCGCGCGCACGAAGTCCGGCGTGAAGCGCACACCGAGCGCGACACCGATGAAAAGTTGCCCCGCGCTGGACAGCGGCTTGGGCATGGCCGTGAGCTGCACATCCCAGGCCGTGAGCGCGATGGACACCAGAAGAGAACCCAGCACCCAGGGGTTGGGGCCGCCCAGCCGCCACACGACGGCGATGCCGATGGCCGTGAGGGCGGTCAACTGCAGCAGACCGCCCAGGTGGAACTCCCGAGGCCCGGGCAGGCTCAAGTCCGTGCCGTGCACGCCCGACCACTGCAAGGCAAGAGGAATGGTCATCACCACCAGCATGAGGCGCAAGGAGTGGCAGGCGGCCACCAGGTCCACGCGGCCGCCGCGGCGGTCAGCCATCAGCGCCATCTCGGAGGCCCCGCCTATCGATGCGGCGAAGAAGGCGGTCTCGCGCCTCATGCCCGGCTGGGAGCCCTGGGCCCACCACAACCAGCGGTAAAAGCCGTAGCCGATCAACAGCGCCCAGGCCACCGCCAGCACGATGACCGGCGCCAGCCCGGGCAACAGGGCCACCACCTGGGGCGTGAAGTACAAACCCAAGGCCATCCCGATCGTCCACTGCCCGGCGTTGCGCAGCACCAGCGCCGATCGCACTGGCATACCCGCCAGGGCCGCCAGCGAGGTCACCGTCAAGGGGCCGATCATCCAGGGCAGCGGCGTGTGCAGGGCCTCACAGGCCAGCGCCGCCGCCCAGGCCAGGAACAGGGTGGCCAGCACCCAGACGCCGCGCGTCAGGGCGGCGCGGTGGAGAGCGAGCCGTGCAGTCAAGCTGCAGCAGGGGGGTTTTCGGAGCGGCCGGGGCAGCTGTCAGCGCCCTGGCCGCCAGAGCCGGCAAACTCAGCGTAATCGGTGTAGCCGGCCGCGCCGCCCCCGTAGTAGGTCTTCCGATCCGATGGCGCCCAGGGCAGGTCAAGGCGCAGCCGGCGTCCGAGGTCCGGGTTGCCGATGAAAGGCTTGCCGAAAGCGACCAGGTCCGCCGCGCCGCTGGCCACCGCTTCCAAGGCCATGGCGCGGTCATAGCCGTTGTTGACCATCCACGCGCCACCGAAGCATCGGCGCAGCGAAGCGTAATCAAAGGGCGCGATGTCGCGCGCGCCGCCCGTCTGGCCCTCCACCACATGCAGGAAGGCCAGTTGCTGGGGCGCCAGGCGCTGCACCATGCGCTCCACCACCCGGCCGTAGGTGGCCTGCGGCTGGCTGTCCTGGCCCGAATCGTTCACCGGGCTCACGGGTGACAGGCGCACCCCTGTGCGCCCGGCGCCGGCCTCGGCCGCCACGGCGGCCACCACCTCGGTCAGCAGCCGCGTGCGGTTGTCCAGCGAGCCGCCCCATTCGTCGCTGCGGTCGTTCAGGTTGTCGCGCAGGAACTGGTCCAGCAAGTAGCCGTTGGCGGCGTGGATCTCCACGCCGTCAAAGCCGGCGTCGATGGCGCAGCGCGCAGCGTGGGCGTAGTCGGCCACGAGGGCGGCCACTTCCTCGGTGCGCAATGCCCGCGGCGCGGAGCAGGGATGAAGTTCCCCCGCCATCCAGGTGCGCACCTGGGCGGGCCGGTCCGTGGACGACACCGGCGCGCCGCCGTCCGGCTGCAGGCTCGTGTGGGAGATGCGGCCCACGTGCCAGAGCTGGCAGACGATGCGCCCGCCGCGGGCGTGCACGGCGTCGGTCACCAGGCGCCAGCCGTCCACCTGGGCAGGGCTGTAGATGCCGGGCGTGTCGCCATAGCCCTGGGCCTGGGGGCTGATCTGCGCAGCCTCGCTGATGAGCAGCCCGGCGCCGGTGCGGGGATCGGCGCGCTGGCCGTAGTAGGTGGCCATCAAGGCGTTGGGCACGCCGCCTGAGGCGCGGTTGCGCGTCAGCGGCGCCATGACGACGCGGCTGGCCAGGTCGATGTCGCCGAGGCGGCAGGGGTCGAAGAGCGTGGGCATGGGGGCTTTCAAGGCCAGACGCGGCCGCGGAAGGGGGTACGGATCTGCGCATTCTCGGGCTGCGCGCCAGCGCGTACAGTCCACCCCCCATGCTCGCCTACCGCCACGCCTTCCACGCCGGCAACCACGGCGATGTGCTCAAGCACATCGTGCTGATGCTTGTGCTGCGCTACATGAACCAGAAGGACAAGGGCTGGCGCTATGTGGACACGCATGCCGGCGCCGGCGGCTACTCGCTGCACAGCAGCTATGCGAAGAAGAACGCCGAGTTCACCGAGG
>JBAXYD010000061.1:0-23913 GCA_037127635.1 Betaproteobacteria bacterium
GCGTGACCACGGCCAAGTACATGACCACGCCGCAAGGCACCTTCGAGCTGAAGTATTTTTTCGGCAGCTCGCTCAACACCGAGACCGGCGGCAATGCCTCCAGCACCGCCGTGCGGGCGCTGATCCGCCAGATGGTGGCCGCCGAAGACCCGGTCAAGCCCCTGTCCGACAGCACCCTGAGCGAGATGCTCGAGGAGCAAGGCATCCAGGTGGCGCGCCGCACCGTAGCCAAATACCGCGAGGCGCTGAAGATTGCACCAGCCAACCTGCGCAAGGCGATCTGAACCAGGCTTTCCGGATGACAGACGACGTTTCCCCCCAGGGCGCAGCCCCGTCCCCGCTGTCGCGCACAGTCAACCTGTTCCTGCCGGCGGCCGGCGGCACCGAGGCCCTGCTGGCCGAGGAGGTACAGCGCCTCACCGGCCAGGCCGCCCAAGCCGGCCGCGGTGGGGTCTGGACCCCCGGCGACGGCATGCAGGCGATGCAGCTGAACCTGGAAAGCCGCCTGGCCCAGCGCGTGCTGTGGCCACTGGTGGACGGCCCCTACCGCGACGAACACGACCTGTACGACCTGGCGCGGCGCGTGCCCTGGCCCGACTGGATCACCCCGGCGCAGACGCTGCGCGTGGATGTCAACGCGCAGGCCAGCCCGCTGCGCAGCGTGAACTTTGCCGCGCTGCGCATCAAGGACGCCGTGTGCGACGTGATGCGCGAGGCTACCGGCGAGCGCCCCAGCGTGGACACGCGCCACCCCGATATGCCGCTGGTGCTGTACGTGGGCCCCGACCACGCCACGCTGTTTGCCGACACCTCGGGCGAGGCGCTGTTCAAGCGCGGCTGGCGCGACGCCCAGGGCGGGCGCCAGGACGTCAAGGGCGAGGCGCCCCTGAAGGAGACGCTGGCCGCAGCCCTGCTGGCGGCCGCGGGTTGGCAAGGCCGTGCAGAAGACGGGCCGCTGCTGGACCCCTGCTGCGGCGCGGGCACCATCGCCATCGAGGCCGCGCAGATGGCCTGCGGCATGGCGCCCGGCCTGCAGCGCCGCTTCGCCTTCGAGCGCTTGTTGGCCTTCCGCCCTCTGCTGCCAACCTGGCAGGCCATGCGGCAGGCCGCCCAGGCCCGCGTGCACCCGCCCGCCGTGCCGGTGTTTGCCGGCGACGTGAGCTTTCGCATGACCGACTTCGCCGCGCGCAACGCGCGCCGCGCGGGGGTGCACCACGCCATCGAGTTCAAGACGGGCGACGCGCTCCAACGCCCGGCCCCGGCCGCTGCGGGCGTGATGCTGCTGAACCCGCCCTACGGCGAGCGCATTGAGGCCAAGGGGGTGGCCGGCGTGCGGCAGGCCAGCCGTGAGGCGTTCGAAGCCGATGCCAGCTCGGCCGAATTCTTCGGCGGGCTGGCGGCGCACTGGAAGCGCCACTACCCGGGCTGGACCGCCTGGCTCCTCAGCCCGGACAGGAAACTGCCCTCGCTCATGCGCCTGAAGGAGAGCCGGCGCGTGCCGATGTGGAACGGCCCCATCGACTGCCGGCTGTTCCGCTTCGACCTGGTGGCGGGCTCGGCGAGGGGCTGAAGGCGGCGCGCGGCGCCCAGCCACGGTCAGCCGAATTCAGCCTCGATCAGGCACGCTCAAGCGAATTCACTCACGCAGCCCCCACCAGGCCAGCAGGGCCAGCGGCGCGGTGTCGGCCCGCAGCACGCGCGGGCCCAGCGTCACCGCGCAGAAACCCACCGCACGAGCCGCCTCTTGTTCGGACGGCGACAGTCCCCCCTCCGGCCCTGACAGCACCTGCAAGGCCGTGGGCGGGGTCTTCATCTTCTGCAGCCATGCACCCGGCGGCAGGGCCTGCGCACCGAAGCTCAGCAGCCACCGGCCCGGCGCAACACCCGCAGCCTCCGGAGCCTCCAGCCCATGCAACCCCTGCAACCACTGCATCAGGCTGCGCACCGGCTCGATCTGCGGCACCCAAGCCCGGCCGCACTGCTCACTCGCCGCCACCGCCACCGCCTGCCAATGCTCGCGCTTGCGCTGCGCGCGCTCGCCTGACAGACGCAGCACCGAGCGCTCGCACTCCAGCGGCTGGATAGCATGCACTCCCAGTTCGGTGGCCTTCTCCACCAGCGTGTCCATGCGCTCGTTGGCCGGCATGCCCAGGGCCAGGGTAATGCGCTGGGGGAGCTCCGCCAAGGCGGCGCAGGCCGGGCCCAGGCGCACCACCACCGCCTTGCGCCCCATCTCCAGCACCTGCGCCGCATGCTCATGGCCGCGGCCGTCGAACAAATGCAACTCATCGCCGGGCTGCACACGTCGCACCTGGGCATGCCGTGCGGCGCCTTCGGGCAGGGCGAATTCGTCGTGCTCGACGAGGCTGCGGTCGACGTGCAGGCGGATGGTCATCAGCAGCGGCTCCCCAAGACCGACATCGAACCGCCAAGATTGAATCCAATCGCGACCTCCGGACGGGCCACTCAAAGATCCTTGAGTAGTGGCGCGGCCTTCCGGCCTAAGGGCTCGTCCGAAAAGAAAACCATCACCGTGGGCTTGGCCAAGCCCTTCCAGCGCGGCTCCACGAGCACCCACTTCTCCACGAACTCCGTAACGGTCTTTCTTGCCGCCTCTCGCTGCAAACTGATCATCTCATCGGACTTCGCCTTGACATCAAGCCGAGGGGTGATGGACTTCTGCAGAGCGGCAAGGGTGGATGCCCCGGCGAATGGCGACCAGACCCCCGCTGAGAATCCTTGAAGTTCTGCAGTGTTGATTGCCACGGGCAACGAAGGCTGGGCTCGCGGTGCGATCACCAACAAGGACCCACCTACTTCGGCGATCTTCCACTCCTTGGCCAGTTCAACATGGTATCGATAAACCGTTGGAACCCTGATCAGAGCGACAGTTTTGCCCACTGGGACACCCAGGATCGTGTGGTTCACCGTGCTTTCGAATCTCTCCTCCGCGGTGATCGTACTGACTTCCAACAAGCCTCCAGGAGTGCGCATGACCACTGGCACGCGTAGGCTGGAACTGCCGGCTGTTTGAGGTCTGTTATTCCACATCCAATAGGCATTGAGACCCATGCTGGTTAAGAGTATCCCCACAACTACCCACTTCAGTCTTCCCATTACCTTGCTCCTACAAAAGCCCTCTTTCCGGCTAACCAAAAGCTATGTGCACAAGTTCATCCTAGCGGCTGGGCTCTGAGTGACCTCAGTTACGGTTCCAGCCATTTGAAAACTCCTTCTGAGCTTGCTGGTCAAGATGCCCGTCGACAAAGGCATTGCGCCCTTTCGCGGCACCATACACGCTGCCAGCAAGCCGACGCTACAAGGCGATGAAGTTCGACAAGTAAGCCCACACCTACCCCGTAGCCTTCGCCTGCCGGTTCAACCATCAATTCGACTACGAGACCTGATCGCCACCGTCATCGTTGATGTGGCGAGAACCAAGCCGATACCGGATATAAATTTTAGGTAGTACTGTGCAGAGGCTCATACCTTTGGAATTCGCTTGATAATTGGCTCGGCGAGCTTAGCGAATTGAGGGCTACCACCCAAGTAAAGCGAAATAGCGGCATCTGCAGCGCGCTCTGCGGTCCTTATAAGTAAACGCTCGACCTCTGGATTTACTTCTTTCTTGATTTCAGTGTGCTCTGTGACGACGTGCGGGGAGAAGGCTGGAATACCGTTGACCAAGAGCTGGTATTGATAGCCTGCCGCAGTTTCATAACTACTTCTCAGGATTCCTTTGTCTTCTCGCACGCATACATATGGACTTATCTTTACACTAAAGAGCTTAGTTTGAAGCTCATACTCGGCCCGTACTTTATCTCGAACTTCGGTAAGTGCCTGCTCGCGCTCGGTCTCGAAATTTTTCAGAAGTTCCAATCGCTGTAAAGAAAGCTCGTTCATATGATCCGCATTGCTTTCTGTCAGACCCAATCTGCGACCATCCTCGAAGGCTGCCGCGCGAGCTATACGGACATTGTCAGCGTGTGTAATTTCAAGTTGATTTCGCTCTGCAAGAAAGTCACGCTCCTGCAGGTGGATCTGCTTTTCCAGTTTCTGCGTGTTCTCACGCTGCTCTCCGATGAGTTGAGCTTGCCGCGCCGCGGCCTGACGCCACAGTGCAAAACCAATCAGTGCAGTGCATATTGATGCACCAATAGCGGTGAGAAGCAGGTCGGGGTTCATGCAGGCGATAGAGGGCGGAAAAGTGGATTGTGCACCTAAGTGTCTTACGAACCATTCACAGGTTGCTCATCGCAAACAGCATGTGTTAGCCCGCGCACCCCGCGACGAGACGAGTTTCCAAGTAGTCCCGCAAGGCTTGGTCAATCTCAACTCTAAATTCCTGCGGCGCAATGATCCTCAGATGCGGAATCCAGTACCTCACGATCGGCAGCACCTGATTAGCATGGCCCACCTTGGCTGAAACAATGAGGCCGCCGTCGGCAAGCTCCTTGTCGATGACCTGATTGGCGATCAGCTTGCGCCGGCGGAAATACGGGGCCGCCTGCGCATCCACCGTCAGCACCACCTCGATGGGCTTGTCGCTCGTCCAGATGCCGTCGTCGGTCTGCAACTGTTCCAGCAGTTTGGGATCGGGCTCAAACACCGCGTCGGTCACCACCGGCAGGTCCAGCTTGGAGAACGAGAAGGTCTTCAGCCGCCCTTCATGCCGCGCCGCCAGGTACCAGACACCCTTGAGGTTGACGAGCTTGTGGGGGTCGACTTCGTAGGTCTTCGAACCGCTGTTGCCAGGGTAGGCGAACCGCACGCGGCGGCACGCCACGATGGCCCGTTCGATGTCCTTGAAGGCCCGCTCCTTGCCGCGCAGGTCTTCGTAGTGGTGCCCCTTGACCAGGAGCGCGGGCTCCACGCGGGCATCGAAGATGTCGCGCAGGAACTCCACCGACAGCGACGGGAACAGACCCGCCACACCTGCCAGCGCCGCAAAGCGGTCGATGTCCTTGAGCGTGAGGCGCCCCAGGAAAGCCGGCGTCATCCGGTAGGTGCCGTCGATCTTCTCCAGCGGCAGGTAGCCGAAGCGCTCGTTGATGTCGCGCTGGATGGTGCGCACGTTGACGCCGAACTCCTGCGCCAGGGCCCGGGGGTCCAGGCTCTCGCCCTGGTTGAGCTTGACCAGCATCATCGCCAGCCTCTGCACCAGGGTGTCGTGGCTTCCTGCGGCCATCGCCCTAGACTTCCTTGCCTGAGTTGCCCGAACCGGTGGCAATCTTCTTGCGGATTCGATCGGTCACCGAAGACGACACTTCCGACACTTTGCCCAGCGCCTGTTGGGCGCCCTTCTTCGCATGTGAGGCGGAGGAGGTGGCCAGGTTGATCGCCTTGTCTGCGAACGTCTCGGGTCTGGCAGACTCGAAGATCGCCTCGACCTTCGCAATGGCGTCCTGTTCGGCAGGATGAATCTGCCGGTCGGCTTCCATCACTTCCTGCAGCAACTTCAAGGTCTCGCCCGTCATCACCTCGTACTTGCAATCGGGATTGGCCTCGCTGAAGAGGGCCAGGCACGTGGCCACAGGTTCCACCTCCAACTGGTCAAGATTCGCCTCTACCGTGGCCATGGCCTGACTCACGAACAGGGCGTCGTACCCCCAACTGTTGACCAGGTAGTTGGCTATGTGGCCGCGCTCTGCTTCGCCAATCGATCCGTCTGCCTTGGCCACCTTCAAAGCCAGGGGCAACAAGAGGTCAGCCAGGCTGACGGCCAGCGTATCCAGCGGGGTATTGATGTACTTGGGAATTACCACCACCCGGTCCGCAGTGGCCTTCCTGTGGCTTCGGTTCAACCCGTACCAGGCCCCCGCAGAGATGATGCTGGCCGCGATCACCCAGCCTACGGGTGTGGCAGCAGTGGCCAGGCCCAAAGCAGCGAGCACCCCCTTGGGTGCGAAGAAGGCAGAGGCCACCACGGCGGACTTGGCCACTGCGGCACCCGCACCGGCCGCCCCGATCAAGTCCCAGTACTCGCGCAACTTGCCGATCACGGTGAGGCTCGTGTACGCATCCTCTCCGATGTTCAGACGCGCCTTGAACTCCAGCGGTCTGGCCACCACCGTCTGCACATCCTTGAACAGGTCTTCCGTTGAGGTATCCATCTGTACTCCTCGGGTCGTTGATGGCGTCAGGCCGCCAGGGGGCGCAGTTCCTCGACGAACGCATCCAGCCGCGCCGAGAAGGCAGGGTTCTTGAGGTCGACATAGCCGCCGAATGCGACGAGCAGCGTGGAAGCCAACGGCCCCAGGATGGCGCCCAGCAGGGGAATGGCGCTGAGCAGCGTGGTGATCACCACCGCGAAGATCACGCCAAACCCGATGCCGGAGAAGTTGCGCAGGAACGAGAACAGCACGTCGACGATCTTGCGGCCGATACGCACCACCTCGCGTCCCACTTTCAAGGACACCTTGGCGAAGCTGGCCAGATTGGCCTTGGCGTCAGCCGAGATATCGAGTCGGTCGATGAAGGTCTCGATCTGCCGGTCCGTCCACTGCTCGGACCTGACGGCTTCGAAGAAGGACATGGGCGGCTCTTGCACCTTCTTGCTGGTGAACGTGCCGGTTTGCGCGTCAATGAATTCGACTTCGATCGTCATCGGGCTTTCCTTGGTGAGTCAGCTTGTTGGTGGGTGGTGATGCCTGAGAGGCTGTGTTCAGTCAGGTGCCGAGCATCAGGAACAGGAGCCAGGCGTACAGCGGCAGCAGCACCAGCCACCCCCACGTGGACTCGTACTGCACCGCCAGAATTACCACGCCCGTGCTGATAAGGGCGGTCACGGTGAGCCAAGAGGCCGCACCTAGGGTCTTCGCTCGCACCTTGGCGCCGAAGCTGTCGAAGACCTCGACACCCAACTGGTTGAGCCTTCGGTGCTCGCGGCTCTTCTGCCGGTAGGCGAGCCAGAGGCCCAGGGCAACGAGCAGGCAGGCAAACGCGGTCATTCGCAAACTGAAGGTGGGTGCCGGTCATCAGCCGACGACCCATTACCGGCGTGGCTGCTCTCGATGGGTTCTGGAGGGCGGCTCAGGGCGTTTCTGCATCGAACATGCGGAGCGTGCGCAGTCAGCGTACTGCCTGTCACCAACCTAAGGCTTTCCCAATGCATACCTGCCGGTCCTCCCCGGGGCATTGCCCGGATTGTTCTTGTTGAATCCAAGATAACTGGCCCGGGCGGGGTCGTCAATCGGACATTCCTGGACCCGCCCACCCTTGGGTCGGGCGCTTCACATCCTGCGCGTCAGCCGACGCCATACAGTCAAAACCCCCCAGCCCAAGGCGGCGAAGAAGATCAAGGTCAGCATCATGCTCGTCACCTGCGCCCACACGGACAGGGCTCCGAGCTTGAACACCACCAGGGCGACCAGCGCCACCACCAACCCCGTCCAGAACATGTTCACCTCACACCTTGCAGTCACGATGGAACGCAGTGTGGAAGGTGGGTGCGACAGGGTGTGTCGCCAACATAAAAGGATAGCTGCCGGCCGATCCTTGCATCACCACGTCGGTAGAAGCACTGGCTTCGAGAGACCACGCCTGCAGCCATAGTCCGCCTAAGACTATTCAGCATGAGCCGCACTGCATGTCGTACTTCTTCAGAATGTTTGCAATTGCCTTGGCGGTCTACTTGACCTACAGGCTGGTGAGATGGCTCATACGACGAGTAAGGGGCCTGTCAGATATGCGAGGACTTCGACTTGAACAAGCAACTCGTTGGAAATCGAGTCAGGCTCCAGCTTCAACAAGCCCGATAACAAGTCTCTCCCTGGCACCTGAGGCCACCCGATCCGGTGGTATCAGAGGCCGGCGCCTCATTCTGGTGTCAGCGGCTCTCATGACAGCGTCCCTGTTCATGGACTGGGCCACTTTTCTGTTGATTAGCTGGACCGGGATCGCGCTCGGTATGGCTGTGCTGAGCCTGCTGTGGCTGTATCCAGTCATTTCGGCCTTGTTCAAGTGGCGCGTGCATGTGAGAACGGCCAAATGGGGCGCAGCGCTCTCAATCTTGGCCGGACTAGCCGTACTAGCGTCGACAGCGAACAAGCAGGTACTGTTCCTGTCCGTCAATGTCACCGGTATCGGCGTGTTCGTTTATCTCTTAAGTTCAGTCTTGTTCTGGATTGGCGTCAGCCGTTACTCATCTGTGATGCCGCGATAGTTCGCAGCAGCTCGTTTCTGCCGAAAGAGCTGGCCACCACGCTCAAGGAGCGCTTCGACGCCGTGGTGGGGGGGATGGTGGATCACCGCAGCAACGCCTTCGTGGAGGCCATGAACGGCCTGCTGCGGCGGGCCAAGCGGGCGGCACGCGGTTTCAGAACCAGCGCGAATTTCATCGCGATCGCCTACCTGCGGATGTCCAAGCTCAAGCATCTGCCGGCCAGCCCGTTCGCACCGGCGGCTGCCAAATGAGGACGGGCCGTTCCACACCAAACGGCATAGAGCCGGCGAATCCCACTCATCTGGCGTACTCCCTTCTGGCGGCTGACCCGGGTCTGCTGGTCCCCGCGGTGGTCACGATTCTCGGTGCGTCAGTCGCAGCGCACGCCTGCTGCACCGCCCCAATCCGGGAGCGCAAATGAAGGTTTCGCTGGCACGCATCAAGGCTTGGCCTTGACGGGTGTCAGCGGCTCCCCCCGGCCCTGCTTGTCCCGGATGTCGGTGGCAATGCGCTCCAGCGCGATGAAGCGCTCGGCGGTGGCGGGGTGGGTAGCCGAGAGGTTGGTCCGGATGCTTGCGGGGTGTTCGGTGGCCATGCGGCGCCAGAACTGGGCGGCACCCTCTGTCGGATAGCCCGCCTGCGCCAGGTAGTACATGCCGACATGGTCGGCCTCCCGCTCGAAGTCCTGGGAGAAGGCGCGGGCGCCGACGTCCGAGAACGCTCCCCTGGTGTTGACACCGGCGGCAGCGCCCAGCACATCAAACAGCAGCCCGACCGTGGCATTGGCCGTCTTCTTTCCGCGGTGGCCCATGGTGTTGTGCGCCAGTTCGTGGGCGATGACCAGGGCAAGTTCCCGGTCATCTGCAGCAAAACGCATCATCCCGCGGGTGACGTAGATGATGCTGCCGTCCGCAAAGGCGTTGATGTCGTTGCTGGGCCGGTATTGCAGCGGGTAGTCGCACACCATGTCGGGCACGACATCCACCTCCAGGTACTGCCCGGCGCGTTGAAGCTTCAGCTTGACGGGAACGCCCGAGGGCATGCGTTGCAGCGCTTCGCTGCGGAACTCCCTTGCAGGCTTGGTGCCCACACTGCTGCTCAGGATGACGTCCCCCGGCTTGACGCCGGCAGCCTCCGCGGCGCCCGAGCGGTAGACGGCAAAGATCCGCTGGTTGGCGTCCACCCTGAGCGATTCCAAGGCCCGGTGACGTGCAGCGGCAGGCAACTGCTCCGTGCTGAGGGTGTAGATGCCAAGGCTCGGACGCAGCATCTCCGTGCAGTCGGCCGTGGACGCCTTGAGAACGGCGTAACCCACCGACCACAGCCGCAGGGTCATCGCAAACTCCGACTGCAACGCCAAGGCCTGCTGGGCCTGCTCCTCAGCCACGCGCGCACGGTCATCGACGGTGACGCGCTGGGTAACGGGCGCGGCGCATCCCGCAGCCAGCGAGCAGGCCAAGATGCAGGACCAGAGCCGCCCGACGACCTTGACCTGAGCGAATGCGCTGTCCAACAGCGCGCGGCTTCCGAGAAACGACTTGCGAATCGACCTGAGCATGGAGACCTCCTGTTCGGCCATCGGCCTTCAGGGCAGTCTCGGGCTCATCGACGACAGGGCGTGTCGTTCGGTACGCTCGATGGTGGCGGCTTCATCAACATCCTCGCGGAGTGACTAGGCGACGACGCGCACGTTGAAGCGCAAGCAGAGCGCGTTGAGCAGGGCGGGCGGCATGGGCGCAGCTCCGTCGCCGACAACCCCGCTGCGGTCAAACAGGGCGTAGCAGAAGGCATCATTGCGCTGCCGGCTGACGTAGCGGATACCGTCCAACTCAGGGCGCGCGACGTGGATCGCCGCTGCCCAAGCCTGCGAGATGCAATAGTTGTCGCCGGCGGAGATGTCGTTGTTGAGGCCAAGTGCTTTCAGCCCTGCCCCAGTGAGGTCTGCCAGCGTCATTGAAGGCTTGGTCGGGTGCTTGAAGCCGACCAGTGAGCGGGCCACCAGGCCGGCCCTCGAGACGACGAAAGCACCGTTGAGGAACAGGCTGTTTTCATGGATAACGGACTCGCAGAACGCGGTTTCCGGGTCTTGGCCCACGTAGAGCACGCCGAACGTTGCGGCGCCGGGGGTGGCACCTGCAGGGTCGTCGAAACGAGACTGTGCGCCACGGGCCCAGTAGGGCTCGCTCGCGGGACGCTTGCTCAGGCGCCACAGGCCTGCTGTGGGCACCGCGACCGCCGGGACCAGCGTCTCGAAAGTGCCAGGCTCAGGCCATCGCAGCATGCTCGGCGTGTTCGCTGGCGAATACCTCTGCGGCTCTCAGGACTGCCGCCGTCTTGCCGGCCCGCAGGGCCTGGGGCAGCGTCTGCCCGGCAATAGAGCCGTGCTTGCGCTCCCAGAAGATGAACTGCGACACGGGGTCCACTCCTCGAAGGAGCAAGCAAACCGCCTTGACGTCCTCGACGGTCAGGTCCATGAGGCTGGCCGGATACCAGCGCTTGTTGCCAATCTTCAGGCTGAACAGCTCCCCTCGGCCGCAAGCCTGCTCCAGCGCCTGCCGGGTACGAGACCAGGACAGGCCGAAGGCCACGCTGCCGACAAGCAGGCCGCCTTGAATCCAGCCAGCTTTGACGCGTTCGGAGCCTTGTTCCAGCTCGGTGGCTTGTTCAGCGCCGGTGCTGGGTGCCATGCCCAGTCGCACCTGCAGATCCGCGAGGGCTTGCGCCACGCGCCTGTTACCTGCCTCATCCGGTGCTTCTGGGAGCGATGAGCCAGGCGCGCTCGCTGCGAGGCTGGCCTGCTGGCGCTCTTGCTGGAGCACCCGGATGGCGTGGGCTTGCTGGGCCACGCTCACGCGCAGTAGCCGGAGTTCATCCTGTAGCTGCAGAAGCTTGCGGTCCTCGACGACGACCTGCCCCGTCTGCGGCTGCTTGCTCCGCGGCGTCTTCACGGGGGCGCCCGTGCCGTGTGGCTTCTTGAACGTCGTGGCCTTGGACTTCAGGATGCCCGAGGCCCCAACGCCCCTGTTGGGCGCCGTAGACCGGACTTTGGCCTTGCCGGAGAGGCCGCCTTGCGCGAGTGCGCTGGTGAATTTTGATGACATGGCCGCAGTCTACGCCGCGAGGAAGGTTGTCGCAAGCGATTGAAGCAAGCAGAGCAATCTTGAACACTGCTGGATCGTGCAGCACTGCGCACAGCGCTTTGCGCCACCAAGCGCAGGGCCTCAGCGCTGGCCCAGCACCGCCTCCACCGCCAGCGCCACGCCGGCGAGTGCGGCGTCCTGCCCGCCCGGTGCGGTGAGCATCAGGCCCACGGGCAGTTCGCCCTCGGCGTGGCAGGGCAGGCTGAAGGAGCAGCCGTCGAGGAAGTTGCCGATGAAGGTGTTGCGCAGCAGCAGGCCGTTGGCCTTGAAGAAGGCCTCGTCGCTGGCCAGCAGATCGGCCACGGGCGGCGCAACGATGGGCACCGTCGGGCACAGCATCGCGTCAATGCCCTGCAGCGCGCGGCCCATGCGGGCGATCCAGTCGCGCCGGCGCTGCTGCATCACGATGTAGTCGGCCGCGGACACTGGCTCGCCCAGGGCGATGCGAGCGGCCACGCGGTGGTCGTAACGCTCGCGCTGGGTGCGCATGTCCTCGCGGTGCACGGCCCAAGCCTCCACGGGCGAGAAGCCTCCGGGGGCGTTGATCGATGCCACCTCGGCCAGTTCTTTCAGCGGCAGTTCCACCAGGCGGGCGCCAGCCGCAGACAAGCGCGTCAGCGCACGGGCGAAGGCCGCGCTCACCGTGGCGTCCAGGCCGTCCAGCACCAGGGTCTGCGGCACCGCGAGGCGCACGCCGTCCAGGGGCCGCAACATCGCGGGCAAGGGGCGGCCCGAGAGCACGCCGTCCACGGTCAGGCAGTCTTCCACGCACACGGCCAGGGCACACACCGTGTCCAGCGTGTGCGACAGCGGAAAAGCCCCCGCGATCGGCACGCGCGACTGCGTGTTCTTGAAACCCACCAGGCCGCACAGCGCCGCCGGAATGCGGATGGAGCCGCCCGTGTCCGAGCCGAGTCCCGCGACGCACAAGCCCGCGGCCACCGACACCGCCGCGCCCGAGGACGAGCCGCCCGGGGCGCGCGCCACCGCCGCGTCGGCCGGGTTGGCGGGCGTGCCGAAGTGCGGGTTGGCCCCCACCCCTGAGAACGCGAACTCGCTCATGTTCGTCTTGCCCAGCACCGCCGCGCCGGCCGCGCGCAGGCGGGCCACGGCCGGGGCGTCGGCAGCGGCCGCCGGCCGACCTTGCCGAATGACCGAGCCGGCCAGCGTGGTTTCGCCGGCCACGTCGTAGAGGTCCTTGATGGACACCGGCAGGCCGGCCAGAACCGGCAGCTCCACCCCGGCCGCTGCCATGGCGTCGGCGTGCCGCGCGGCCTGCAGCGCCGCCTGCGGGTACAGGCGGGTGAAGGTGCCGGCCAGCGCCGGCGTGGCGGCGGCCTCCAGGGCCTGCGCCAGCACGGACTCGTGGGTGGTCTCGCCAGCGACGATGCGGGCGCGGCGTTCGCGCAGGGTCTGGAGTTTCATTGGTTGCTGTCCAACACGCACAAGGTTTCGCCAGGGCCTGTGCCCATGGCACGGGCGGGCCCCATCATCCCCGAAGCTCGCGCCGCAGAATCTTGCCCACCGCCGTCTTGGGCAGCTCGGTGCGGAACTCGATGACCTTCGGGCGTTTGTAGCCGGTGAGTTGGGACTCGCACCAAGCGCGTACGTCGGCCTCGCTCAGCGCCGGATCCTGGCGCACGATGAAGGCCTTCACGGCCTCGCCCGAGCGCGCGTCGTCCACGCCCACCACGGCCGCCTCCAGCACACCTGCATGCTGGGTCAGCACGTCCTCCACCTCGTTGGGGTAGACGTTGAAACCGCTGACGATGATCATGTCCTTCTTGCGGTCGACGATGCGCACGCAACCGCGCTCATCCATCACCCCGATGTCACCACTGCGGAAGAAGCCGTCAGCGGTCATGACCTTGGCCGTCTCGTCGGGGCGTTGCCAGTAGCCGGCCATCACCTGCGGGCCGCGGATGCAGATCTCGCCGGGCGAGCCCGGTGGCTGCTCGGTGCCGTCGTCCCCGAGGATGCGCACTTCGGTGCTGGGCAAGGGTACCCCGATGTGGCCGCTGTAGGCGGTGGCGTTCACCGGGTTGCAGGTGACCGACGGGCTGGTCTCGGACAGGCCGTAGCCCTCGCAGATGGGGCAGCCGGTCTTCTCCAGCCACAGCCGGGCCGTGGCTTGCTGCACGGCCATGCCGCCGCCCACGCTGAGCTTGAGGCTGCTCCAGTCCACCTTGGAGAAGTCAGGGTGGTGGGCGATGGCGGCGAACAAGGTGTTCACCGCGGGCATGCTGTGAAACCGGTGCCGTGACAACTCCTTCAAGGTGGCGGTCAGGTCGCGCGGGTTGGGGATGAGCAGGTTGCACGCCCCCATGCGCAGGCCCAGCATCATGTTGATGTTGAAGGCGAAGATGTGATGTAGCGGCAAGGCGCAGACGGTGACCAGTTGCTCGCCTGGCGGCACGGCCTTCAACGCCGGCCGGTTCCAGGCCTCGGACTGCAGCACGTTGGCCACCAGGTTGCGGTGCAGCAGGACGGCGCCCTTGCTCAGGCCCGTGGTGCCGCCCGTGTACTGCAGCACGGCAATGTCGTCCGGGCCCACGGGCGGGGGCGTGAAGCCCGCCTCGCGCCCCAGGGCCAGAGCTTCGTTGAAGCGCAAGGCTATGGGCAGGCGGTAGGCCGGCACCAGCTTCTTCACGCGGCGCACCACCTGATTCACCATCGCGCCCTTGAGCCACCCCAGGCGGTCGCCCATGGCGGCCAGCAGCACCTTCTTCACGGGCACGTGGTCCTGCACCTTCTGCAGGGTGGCCGCGAAGTTCTCCAGGATGACGATGAGCCGGGCGCCTGAGTCTTTGAGCTGGTGCTCGAGTTCACGCGCGGTGTACAGCGGGTTCACGTTGACCACCACCATTCCGGCGCGCAGGATGGCTGCCACGGCAATGGGGTACTGCGGCACGTTGGGCAGCATCACCGCCACCCGGTCCCCGCGCTGGAGCCCCTGCGCCTGCAGCCAGCCGGCCAGCGCACGCGACTGGACATCCAGCGCGCCGAAGGTCAGGGAGCTGCCCATGAAGCGGTAGGCCGGCAGGTCGCAGTGGCGCTCGAAGCTCTCCTGCATCAGCGCCACCAGCGAGGAGCAGGCATCGGCCGGGATCTCGGCTGGCACCCCTGCCGGGTATTGCGCGAGCCACGGTCTGTGCATGAAATCGTCCTCCTTCGTCGATTCTGACGAGAGGCTGACGAAGACGCATCGGGGGATTCGATAGGTTCGGCGGTTCGCAAGGCGTGCTGCAAGCCGGCACGGCTTCAGCGTCAGGCGAAGGTCGATGGCTTGCAGGCAGCCTCAGGCCTTGGCCGCTCCGAGGCCGCCCGACAAGGCGGCCAGCACGATGTCGCGCGAGTACTCGGCCGCCACCTCGTCCACGAACCGGCCGAAGTCCACATGGGCCGCGTCGTCCGCCCGGTCGGACACGCTGCGCAGCACGCCCAGGGGGCAGCCGAAGTCGGCACAGACCTGGGCCATGGCCGCACCCTCCATTTCGACGGCCAGCGCGTCGGGCAGGGCGGCGCGAAGGCTGGCGCTTTCTGCGGCGGAAGAGACGAAGCGGTCGCCGCTGACCACCAGGCCCAGATGCCGCTGCGGCGCGTGCAGGCCCAGCGACGCCAGGCCCGGGTGGGGCCGCGCCAGCACCTGGTCGCAAGCGCGGGCCAGAGCATCGCGCAGGCGGACATCGGCATCGAAGCGCGAGCGGCCCGTCAGCGGCACTTCCCAGCGCGGAAACAGTGGCGAGACATCCAGGTCATGCTGCAGCAAGGCGCTGGCCACCACCACATCGCCCACCTTCACGCCGGGGCCCAGCCCGCCGGCCACACCGGTGAACAGCAGGCTGCTCGCCTGGAAGCGGTCGATCAGCAGGACGGCCGTGGCCGACGCCGCCACCTTGCCGATGCCGCTGAGCACCAGCACCGCCTCGCGCCCGGCCAGCCGTCCCTGGTGAAAGGCGCGGCCCCCGGCATGCACCACCTGCGCGCCCTCCAGGCGCGCGAGCAGCGCGCTCAGCTCCTCGCGCATGGCGCTGACGATGGCCAGGGTCATGGCGGGAACGTGGCGCAGGCCTCAGCGAGCCAAGATCGCGGCCTGTCAGCCCTTCAAGGCCCCCAGCACCTCGTCCAGCATCTTCTTGGCGTCGCCGAAGAGCATGCGGTTGTTGTCCTTGTAGAAGAGCGGGTTGTCCACGCCGGCGTAGCCGCTGGCCATGGAGCGCTTCATCACGATGCTGGTGCGGGCCTTCCAGACCTCCAGCACGGGCATGCCGGCGATGGGGCTGCTGGGGTCGTCCTGCGCGGCCGGGTTCACGATGTCGTTGGCGCCGATCACCATGGAGACATCCGCCCCGGGGAAGTCCTCGTTGATCTCGTCCATCTCCATGACGATGTCGTACGGCACCTTGGCCTCGGCCAGCAGCACGTTCATATGCCCGGGCATGCGCCCGGCCACCGGGTGGATGGCAAAGCGCACGTTCACGCCCTTCTCGCGCAGCAGCCTGGTGATCTCGTACACCGTGTGCTGGGCCTGCGCCACCGCCATGCCGTAGCCAGGGACGATGATCACGCTCTTGGCCTCGCGCAGCAGCTCGGCCGTCTCGGCCGCGCTCACCGGCTGCACCTCGCCCTGCGGCTGGGCGGCGTCGCCGGCCGCCTTGGGCGCTGGTGCGCCGCCGCCGAAGCCGCCAGCGATGACGCTGAAGAAGTTGCGGTTCATGGCGCGGCACATGATGTAGCTCAGGATCGCACCCGAACTGCCCACCAGCGCGCCGGTGACGATGAGCAGATCGTTGCTCAGCATGAAGCCCGTGGCCGCCGCCGCCCAGCCCGAGTAGCTGTTGAGCATGGACACCACCACCGGCATGTCCGCCCCGCCAATGGCCATGACCATGTGGACGCCGAACAGCAGCGCGATCACGGTCATCACCAGCAGCGGGGTCATGCCCGCGGCGACATCGGGGGCGATGACGAACTCGCGTCCGAACCACAGCACCACCAGCAGGCCCAGCAGGTTGAGCGCGTGGCGCGCCGGCAGCAGCAGCGGCTTGCCGCCGATCTTGCCCGACAGCTTGCCGAAGGCGATGAGCGAGCCCGAGAACGTCACCGCGCCGATCAGGATGCCAATGTAGATCTCCACCTCGTGGATCACCTTCTCGGCACCGGTGTAAGCCACCGAGGTGTCGACGTAGCTCGCAAAGCCCACCAGGCAGGCCGCCAGGCCCACCAGGCTGTGCATCAGTGCCACCAGTTCGGGCATCTGCGTCATCTGCACCTTCTTGGCGGCGTACAACCCGATGGCGCCGCCCAGAACCAGCGCGCCCACGATGTAGGGCACACCGATGGCCGTGACGCGGGGGCCCAGGATGGTGGCCACCACGGCGATGCCCATGCCGAGCATGCCGAACAGGTTGCCGCGGCGCGCGGTCTCGGGGTTCGACAGGCCGCCGAGGCTGAGGATGAAGAGGATGGTCGCACCAATGTAGGCGACCGTGGCAAGGCTGGCAGTCATGTCCGTTCCTTCTTGTTCTGGTGGCGCTTCATTTCCTGAACATCGCCAGCATGCGCCGCGTGACCGCGAAGCCGCCGAACATGTTGATGGCCGTGAGTACCAGGGCGATGACCGCCATGGTGAGGATCAGGGTGTCGGGCCGGCTGGCCGCACCGGCAGCGTCCACGGGCGGCGCAATCTGCACCAGCGCGCCGATGGCGATGATGGACGAGATGGCGTTGGTCACGCTCATCAGCGGCGTGTGCAGCGAGGGCGTCACGTTCCACACCACCATGTAGCCCACGAAGCAGGCGAGCACGAAGACCGTGAAGTGCGACAGGAAGCTGGCCGGCGCATAGGCGCCCACCAGGGCGAACAGCACCGCGCCCACACCGAACACGATGGCCAGGGTCTTGGCCGACATCGGCTCGCCTGGCCCATGACCGTGCGACGACGCCTTGGGCGCAGCCACCGCTGCGGCAGGCTTGGCCGCCGGCGCGGCAGGCAGCTTGGGCGCCGGGGCTGGCCAGGTGACGGCACCGTCCTTGACGACCGTGAGGCCACGGATGGCATCGTCCTCGAAGTTGACGTTGATGACGCCGTCCTTGGTCTTGCACAGCTCCTCGGTCAGGCGCAGCAGGTTGGTGGAGTACAGCGTGGAGGCCTGCTTGGCCAGGCGGCTGGCCAGGTCTGTGTAGCCCACGATGGTGACGCCGTGGCGCACCACGGCCTCGCCCGGCACGGTCAGTTCGCAGTTGCCGCCCTGCTCGGCGGCCATGTCCACGATGACACTGCCGGGCTTCATGGTTTGCACCATCTCGGCCGTGATCAGCTTCGGCGCGGGCTTGCCCGGGATCAGCGCGGTGGTGATGATGATGTCGGCGTCCTTGGCCTGCTGCGCGTACATGGCGCGCTGCGCGGCCTGGAAGCCCTCGCTCATGACCTTGGCGTAGCCGCCACCGCCCGAGCCTTCTTCTTCGTAGTCCACCTTGACGAACTCGCCGCCCAGCGACTTCACCTGGTCGGCCACCTCGGCGCGGGTGTCGTTGGCGCGCACGATGGCGCCCAGATTGGCCGCCGTGCCGATGGCAGCCAGACCCGCCACGCCAGCGCCGGCAATGAACACCTTGGCTGGGGGCACCTTGCCCGCAGCCGTGATCTGGCCGTTGAAGAAGCGGCCAAAGGCGTTGGCCGCCTCGATCACGGCGCGGTAGCCCGTGATGCCGGCCATGGAGGTCAGCGCGTCCATCTTCTGCGCCCGGCTCAACTGGCGCGGCAGGCAGTCGATGGCCAGCACTGTGACCTTGCGGGCCTGCAGTTGCGCCATCAGCTCGGGATGTTGCGCCGGCCACACAAAACCAATCAACGTGGCACCTTCGCGCAACTGGGCCACCTCGTCGGCCGAGGGCGGACGCACCTTGAAGAGGATGTCGGACTGGCCCCAGATGTCCGCCGCCGAGGGCAGCACCTGCGCGCCGGCCGCGCGGTAGGTGTCATCGGCAAAGTTCGCCGCATCGCCCGCCCCGCTTTCCACAGCGACAGAAAAACCCAGCTTGACGAGCTTTTCGACCACGTCGGGCACTGTGGCGACCCGCTTCTCGCCCGCAGCCAACTCCTTCGGCACACCGATCAACATGAGGTTTACCCCTTCTTCGTTCTGAAACGCAGCCCGCCAGCTTACACAACGACGCGAACAGGCGCACGGGCCGCGGCCGATGCGCGAGCGTTCCAGTCAGGCGTGCCGGCTCTCTCCCCTTAGCATCGGGGGCATGACACATCCACGTTGGAAGCCCAGCGTCACCGTGGCCGCCATCATCGAGCGCCAGGGGGCCGACGGGCCGCAGTACCTGCTGATCGAGGAGCACACGCCCGAGGGCCTGCGACTGAACAACCCGGCCGGCCACTTGGAGCAGGGCGAGACCCCACTGCAGGCCGTGTGCCGCGAGGCCCTGGAGGAGACTGGCCGCCACTTCGAGCCCGCCTGCCTGGTGGGGGTCTATTTGTCGCGCTTTCAGCGCGCAGCCACGGGCGAGGACGTCACCTACCTGCGCATGGCCTACGCCGGTACCTGCTCCCAGGGCGAACCGGGGCACACCCTGGACGAAGGCATCGTGCGCACGCTGTGGATGACGCCCGCGGAGGTCCGTGCCAGCCAGGCCCGCCATCGCAGCCCCCTGGTGTGGCGCTGCATCGAAGACCATCTGGCGGGCCGCCGGTTCCCGCTGGACACGGTGGCCGCCGACGAGAGCCTGGTCGCGTTGGGCACGCCATTCCAACCCCACACGCCGCCGGGATAGGGATTGGCACAATTGCTGCAAGCCGGATTTGCGGATACCGTCGCCCCCCCATACCTGCACCGCAAGGGTGCATTGCAGGCGTTTCATACCATTCAGGAGATTGCTCATGCTGAAGTCCCTCCCCCGTCTCGCCCTTGGCGCCCTGGTGGCCGCCGGTGCGATGGCCACTGCGCCGGCCCACGCCGGCAAGACGCTCGACGCCATCAAGGCGCGTGGCCAACTGGTATGCGGCGTCAACCCAAGCCTGCCGGGCTTCTCGGCCGCGGACAGCCAGGGCAACTGGGCTGGCCTGGACGTGGACGTGTGCAAGGCCATCGCCGCCACCGTGGTCGGCGACGCCACCAAGATCAAGTGGACGCCGCTGAACGCCTCGCAGCGCTTTGCGGTGCTGCAGTCGGGTGAGATCGACATGCTCAGCCGCAACACCACCTGGACGCTCACCCGGGACGCTTCCCTGGGCCTGCACTTCACCGGCGTGACCTACTACGACGGCCAGGGCTTCATGGTGCCCAAGAAGAGCAAGATCACCAGCGCCACCAAGCTCAAGGGCGCCACGGTGTGCGTGCAATCCGGCACCACGACGGAGAAGAACCTCAACGACTACTCCAAGTCGATGAAGCTCAACATGAAGCCCGTGGTGTTCGACACCCAGGAAGCCACCAACAAGGCTTACTTCGCCGGCCGCTGCCAGGCCTACACGACCGACGCCTCCGGCCTCGCCTCGGTGCGCAACAAGGAAGCCACCAACCCCGATGACCACCTCATCCTGCCCGAGCTGATCTCCAAGGAGCCCCTGGGCCCATCCGTGCGCCGCGGTGACGACGAGTTCTTTGCCATCGTCAAGTGGGTGGTCTTCGCGCTGATCGAGGCCGAAGAGTACGGCATCACCCAGGCCAACGTGGACCAGATGAAGACCAGCCAGGACCCCGTGGTGCAGCGCATCCTGGGCGTGTCGGAAGACACCGGCAAGCTGCTGGGCCTGGACAAGGACTGGGCCTACCGCGCCATCAAGGCCGTGGGCAACTATGGCGAGATCTTCGAGCGCAACGTCGGCCCCAATACGGCGCTGAAGCTGCCGCGCGGCGCCAACAACCTGTGGAGCAAGGGCGGCTTCATGTACGCCCCGCCCGTGCGTTGAGGCCTGAGTTGGGCCCCCAAGGTCCGGGCGGCGCCCGGACCTGCCCCCCACGGGGGCGCAAGAAAACTTGGGAGCGGCCCGGCGTTTTCTTGTGTGCATCCCAGGCCCATGACCACACCCGGCGTTCGCGAAGAAACCGTTCGGGCTGAGCTCGTCGAAGCCCCTCGCGCGCACTTCGACGTACTCAGTGCGAACGGCCTATTGGGTCCGGCAGCAACGTTTAACGGCCTATTGGGTCCGGCATCAACGTTTTCTTGTGAGTTGAAACCCCACACGGCCTGCCTTGCAGCGGGCCGTGTTTCGTGAGACCGTCGATGAGCGCATCCCGCCCGCCCCCGAAACAGCGCAGTTGGTCCTGGCGCAGCCAGGCTTTCCGCGGTGTGGTCTACCAGGTCCTGGCCCTGGCCGTGCTGTTTGGCGCCCTGGCCTACCTGCTGAACAACACCTTCGCGAACATGCGGCTGAGGGGCATCCAGAGCGGGTTCTCGTTCATCCTGCAACCTGCGGGTTTCGCCATCGGCGAGACCATGATCCCCTTCGACTCGTCGGATAGCTACCTCAAGGCCTACCTGGTGGGCCTGGGCAACACGCTGCGCGTGGCCATCGTGGGTATCGTGCTGGCCACGCTGCTGGGCACACTGGTGGGCGTGGGGCGGCTGTCGCGCAACCTGCTGGTGCGCTCGCTGTGCAGCGCCTACGTAGAAGTCACGCGCAACGTGCCGCTGCTGCTGCAGTTGTTCATCTGGTATTTCGTGCTGACCGAACTGCTGCCGCCCATCGAAGAGGCGATGCACGCCGGCGGCGTGTTCTTCAGCAAGAACGGCCTGCAATTCCCGCTGCCGCTGTGGGAGCGCGGGCACTGGGCCACGCTCGCGGGCCTGGCGGCCGGCCTGGGTGTGGCGGTGTTCTGGTCGCGCGCGGCACACAAGCGGCATGAGATCACCGGGCGCATGCCGCCCGTCTGGCTGCCTGGGCTGGCCCTGACCGTGCTCGGCGCCGTGATCGGCTGGCTGGCGGGCGGCGCCCCATCGGGCCTGGACATTCCTGAGAAGACCGAAATCAACGTGGTGGGAGGGGGCTCGGTCACGCCCGAGTACCTGACGGTGCTGCTGGGGCTGACGGTCTACACCGCCGGCTACATCGCCGAGGTGGTGCGCGCGGGCATCCTGTCGGTGCCCTTCGGCCAGCATGAGGCTGCGGCCTCGCTGGGCCTGTCGCGCGGGCAGGAACTGCGCCAGGTGCTGCTGCCGCAGGCCCTGCGCGTGATCATCCCGCCCATCACCAGCCAGTACCTGAACCTGACCAAGAACTCCTCTCTGGCCGTGGCCGTAGGTTACCCGGACCTGGTGTCCATCAGCTCCACTGCCCTGAACCAGACGGGCCGAGCCATCGAGTGCATCGCCATGGTCATGGCCTGTTACCTCACCCTGTCGTTGCTGACCTCCGCCTTGATGAACATCTACAACGCGCGCTCGCGCCTGAAGGACCGGTGATGGCCAGCCCCGACACCTTCGTCCCGGTGGCCAGCCGGGCGCCACCCCGCTCGGAGATCGGCGCGTGGGCCTGGGTCAAGCGCGGCTTCTTCGACGGCCCCTGGAACACGGCCCTGACCCTGGTCACGGCGCTGGTGCTGGCCGTGATCTTGCCGCCGCTGTGGAGCTGGGCCGTGATCTACGCCGTGCCGGGCGCCGACAACCAGGCCTGCCGTGAGGCCTATGGCATCGGCGCCTGCTGGGGCGTGGTGGCCGAGAAGGGCCGGCTGATCCTGTTCGGGCGCTACCCCTTCGATGAGCAGTGGCGGCCGCTGTTGGCCAGCACGCTGGTGGTGGTGCTGCTGGCGGTGAGTTGTCTGCGCAGCTTCTGGCGCCCCGCCCTGGCACTGGCCTGGGTGGCGGTGTTCGGGGGCTTCTATGTGCTGATGCGCGGGGGCTTCCTGGGCCTGACGCCGGTGGAGACGGCGCGCTGGGGCGGCCTGCCGCTGACGCTGCTGCTGTCCAGCGTGAGCCTGGTGATCGCCTTCCCCCTGGCCGTGCTGCTGGCCCTGGGGCGGCAATCGCACCTGCCGGCCATCCGCACGTTGTGCGTGCTGTTCGTGGAGGTGGTGCGGGGTGTGCCGTTGATCTCGGTGCTGTTCATGGCCTCGTTCATCCTGCCGCTGTTCATGCCGCAGGGCAACACCATCGACGTGCTGATGCGCGTGCTGATCGGCATGACGCTGTTCTCCGCGGCCTATCTGGCCGAGGTGATCCGCGGCGGCCTGCAGGCCGTGCCCAAGGGCCAGCTCGAGGCGGCGCAGTCGCTGGGCCTGAGCTACTGGCAGACCCAGCGCATGATCGTGCTGCCGCAGGCGCTGCGCCTGGTGGTGCCGGCCATCGTCAACACCTTCATCGGCGCCTTCAAGGACACCTCGCTGGTCACCATCGTGAGCCTGTACGACCTCACCGGCGCGGTGCAGCTCGCGCTGGGCGACGCCGACTGGCGCAAGTTCTTCCTCGAAGGTCAGCTCTTCGTGGCGGGCGTGTACTTCGTCGCCTGCTTCGCGATGTCGCGCTACAGCCGCTGGCTGGAGCAGCACCTGAACACCGGAACCCGACGCCAATGAACACCACCGCATCCACCCCCATCATCACGTTCGACAAGGTGAACAAGTGGTACGGCGACTTCCACGTGCTGCGCGACATCGACCTGTCGGTGGCCAAAGGTGAGCGCATCGTCATCTGCGGGCCCTCGGGCTCGGGCAAGAGCACGCTGATTCGCTGTGTCAACCGTCTGGAGGAACACCAGCAGGGCAAGCTGGTGGTCGACGGCGTGGAGCTCAGCGACGACGTCAAGGCCATCGAAGCCATCCGGCGTTCGGTAGGCATGGTGTTCCAGCAGTTCAACCTGTTCCCGCACCTCACGGTGCTGGAAAACCTCACCCTCTCACCCATGTGGGTGGGCAAGGTGCCGAAGAAAGAGGCCGAAGAACGGGCCATGCATCAGTTGCAGCGTGTGCAGATCGCCGAGCAGGCGCAGAAGTACCCGTTGCAGTTGTCCGGTGGCCAGCAGCAGCGCGTGGCCATCGCGCGCGCCCTGTGCCTGACGCCCAAGATCATGCTGTTCGATGAGCCCACCTCGGCACTCGATCCAGAGATGATCAACGAGGTGCTGGACGTGATGATCGAGCTGGCCAACCAGGGCATCACCATGATCTGCGTGACGCACGAGATGGGCTTTGCCCGCCAGGTGGCCGACCGTGTGATCTTCATGGACCAGGGCCAGATCGTCGAGCAGAACACCGCCGCGGCCTTCTTCGAGAACCCGAACAACGAGCGCACGCGCGACTTCCTGTCCAAGATCCTGGCGCACTGAAGCGCAGGGGCCGCCCGTCACGGCCAGCCCCTGCGTGACCCCCCGGCGGGGCGTGCAGCCTTGTTCGTCGCCCCCCAGGATGCGGCTCCGCGACAATCCGGGGTGATGAAAACCCGTGTCGTTGTCGGCCTGTCAGGCGGCGTGGACTCCGCCGTCAGCGCCTGGCTGCTCAAGCAGCAAGGCCATGAAGTCGTGGGCATCTTCATGAAGAACTGGGAGGATGACGACGACACCGGCTACTGCTCCTCCAATGTCGACTTCGTCGATGCCGCGGCCGTGGCCGACGTGGTGGGCATCGAGATCGAGCACGTCAACTTCGCCTCGGAGTACAAAGA
>JBAXYD010000062.1:0-23560 GCA_037127635.1 Betaproteobacteria bacterium
AAGGGCGACCCCGCGGAGATTCAGGCGAGGCTGCGAGATGAGTGGAGTTAGGTTTCTCCTGGACACCAACTTTGTGCTGGGGATGCTCAAGGCCTCACCTGCGGTGATGGGCGTGCTCGGTGCAAATCCCCCGCTGGCCAGCGAGTGCGGCTACAGCGCAGTCACGCGGATGGAACTGCTTGGCTTTCAGGGGATCACGCCAGAGGAAGACTCGCTGATCCGTACACGCTTGGTCTCTCTTCGCTACTTTCCGATCGACCGCGATGTGGAAGACGCTGCAATTGCCCTGCGGCGCCAGCGCAAGATCAAGCTTCCAGATGCCCTTATCGCCGCCACTGCGTGGGTACATCAGCTCGACTTGTTGACCCTGGATGAGGGGCTGCGCGCGGTCGTGACGAGTACGAATGCCTAGAAGTCTGGAACCCCCACGGGGTCAGAATTCGGGTCAGCGGTCGCAATGGTGCGAGGCAGTTTCAAACGGCCTGCGCTAACACCTCACCCGCCCTCTCGGACACCACCCACTCCAGGTGAACCCGGGCCCGCGTCAGGCCCACGAAGAGCAGGCGCCGCGTCTTGTCGTCCAACTGCTCAAAGTCGCATTCGGTCAGCACCACCGCCGGCGCGCTCTGGCCCTTGAAGCGGTAGACGGTGTCGGCCAGCAGCGGGCCGGATGTCCACATGGGGTTGGCTTGCTCGTCGTACGCACCCGTGAAGCGGCGCAGCGCCCATGGCCCGCGGCGCGGCTCATGCGGTCAGCCATCTGGTGGAAGGTTTCGGCCTGGCTGGTGACGGGCACCACGGTGGCCATGTGGTCGGCCAGGGCGCGGTTGAAGCACACGTAGGCGCCGCGCTGGCCCTGGGCGGCTGCGTCGCGCAGCAGGCGCAGGGCCAGCTGCGTCTTGCCCGAGCCGGCCGTGCCCACCACCCGCACGATGCCCGAGGGCACCCGCAGCCGCGGCACCCAGGTGGCCAGGCCCGAGGACAACCGCGTGCTGGCCGCCACCAGGCGCCCGGCCAAGGCAGAGACATCGGGCTGCACCCGGAAGACGTTACCGAAGAAGTCCGTCACGGCGCGCTGGGTGGTCGGCGCGGGCGTGCCGGGGCCAAGTTCTGTCTGAACTCGGCTGCACAGGTGCGGATACTCGGTGCTGTCGATGATGTGCTCGCGCGGCCAGCGCGCGGTCTGCCCTTCGGCACGGACATCCGTCAATACCAGGCGCTGCAACAGTTTCACGTTCAGACCAGCGCCATCAAGGCGGGAGCGCATGGCGCCGTACTGGGCGCTGAGTTGGCCGGCCACGTCCTTTCGCTCACCTGCGTAGGTCTTGAAGATGCCGGCACTGGTGAAGTCCACCAAGCCGGCCTTCACCTCCAGCTGCATCACGTCGCCCGCCTGGTTGACGATGACGATGTCCACCTCGCCGTGGCGCGCTTGCGTGCCTCGGGCTTCCGTCCAGTCCACGCTGTGAAACAACGTGTAGGCGTCCGACAACCCGTCCTCCAGCAGCCGCAGCACCGCCAGCTCGGCGTGGTCACCGGCCGTCAGGGCACGGCGCGGGGGGAGGCTGGGGTGGAAGTGGGCCAAGGGGGCTGGGGTGGGAAGGCTTGTCGTCTGGATCAGACGGCGCCATCCAGCACCCCGGCGGCCCAGGTCACAAGCGATTGAGCCATTCGAAGAGCTTGGGCCCCAGTGAGAAGACTTGGTACGCCCTCTTCATACCTGAACTCCACTGCGTACGGCGTCAGGGCCGAGAGTTCAGTTTGCGTGACTGGCAATACAAGGCCTTGTGACTCCAGACGAGAAGCCAGTTCCTCCAAGTCGTGTGTCCTGCGAGCCTCCATGCCCTTCAGGACGAGAACCGCCTTCAAAGCCTTTTCCGTGGCCTGCTGCGCGTGAAAGGCAGCTACCGCTTCATCCAGCCCCTGTGCGTTCAGCAGCGTTTCGCACGCCCGCAAGTCGCGAAGGGCAAGGCGCAGAAGCTTTTGCGCCTCGTCAGCCAAGGGATTCATCGCAGCACCTGGCCTTCCTTGGCCGCCCAATATGGAACCGTACCCGGCACATGACGCCTGCGCTCAAACTCCTGATCGGACATGACGATCAGGTCCACGCCCACTCCAATCCGCCCGACGGCAGACTTCAACTGCAGGTACTCCGCCGCCTTGTCAGGCAGTTCACTCTCGACAACGAGAAGATCGACGTCAGAGTCTTCAGAGGCGTCGCCTCTGGCGTACGAGCCGAAAAGTATCACCCGCGCAGACGAGCTCGCTCGCTCGACGATGCGATCGGCAACGGACTGGAGTTGCTGCGTGCTGATCATGAATGGATGTGCGACTTTTGCTACGCACTGTGCCAGACATCAAGGATAAAGGTAGGTACAGGTGAAGTCCACCAACTGCATCGCACCGGCCGTCAGAGCGCGGCGCGGGGGGAGGCTGGGGTGGAAGTGGGCCAAGGGGGGGCGTAGCCAGGGCGAAGGGCCGTCTGGGGAGAACCTACAAATCAAGCCTATCGAGGACTTCAGCTCAAAGCCGGCCCTGCTCCACGGCCTCTTTCAAAAGGGCATTGACGCGCGTTTGCCAACCCTTCCCGGATGCGCGCAGCCGAGTCAGCACCTCGACATCCACGCGCATGCTCAGCATCGGCCGCTTGACCGCCGCAGGAGGCCGGCCGGGAGGACGTTTGGCCAAGTCTTGCTGAAACTCGACCCGGCTCACCTGGCGGCCATCGACACGGAAAGTGGCGCGCTCGAGGTCCGCAGCCGTGATGGACGGGGCATCGTCTGGGTCAACCCAGGGTGTAAAGGGCTTGTTCTCGGTCATTTGCTCTCCTCATGCTGATGATTCGGCGAGCGTGGCCACGGGGCGTCCAGACGATGACGACCATCCGCTCCCCCAGTTCACCGATGGTGATGAACCGGCTCTCGCCGTATACGCGCCGCTCATCCTCAAACGTGATGGAACGACCTTCGAACACATTGATCGCGTCAGCGAAGTCCAAGCCTCGCTCAGCCAATGTGACATCACGCTTTGCTTGGTCAAACTCGACTCGCATCGGCATTAGTGTATTGACAACAATTTATTTGTCAATACAAAACCAAGCGCGCGAAATCGGACGGCTCTGTTCATCTCGTCGCGAAGCTGGGTTGACATCAATGTCAACTGTCTAAAAAACCAGCAGTGTTTCCTCGGGGGTCTGTGAACCGGGCTTGAGCCGCACTGGCTCGCCCTATGAGCCACCCCCTGCAGATGATCCTTCCTGTCTGCAACCAACAGGACGGCACATGTTGCCGCTGGGAGACGGGCTTGACGTTCGGTATTTTATTGACAGCTTGGTGTTTGTTTAACAGTTATATTGACATCACAGCGTCGATGAGCCTGCCCCGCCCCTCCCAGCTCATACGACCGTCCTGCCGGTCACAGGCATTGCTGCAACAACATTTGCTCAGGGACTTTCAATATGACGGAATCGACCGAAGGGGCGTTTTGCCTGCGCGCTGCCGCTGATGACGGGGTCCACCCCGTGCTGGCCGGGGTGCAGGCGCAGGGCCGGCTGGACGGGCTGCTGTTTTCACTGACGCTGCGCCAGACCTACCGCAACACCAGCCGGCGCACGCTGGAGGTGGTCTACACCTTCCCGCTGCCGCTGTCGGCGGTGCTGCTGGGCTTTGCGGCGGAATTCAGCGGCCGGCGCGTGGAGTGCGAGGTGATGCCCCGCACCCAGGCCGAGGAGGTGTACGAAAACGCCCTGGCTGACGGCGACGCGCCAGCGCTGCTGGAAGCAGGGCCAGACGGCCTGTACACGGCCAATATCGGCAACCTCAAGCGCGGCGAAGAGGTGGTGCTGGAGATCCGCTTCGCGCAGTTGGTGGCCTTTGAGCAAGGGCGGCTGCGCCTGGCCGTGCCCATGACCATCGCTCCGCGGTACGGCAATCCTGAGAGCTCGGGGTTGCACCCGCACCAGGTACCAGAGGTGTCCATCCATGCGGACTATCCGCTGGAGTTGTCAGTACAGGTGGCGGGCGATCTGGCCGCAGGCGGCGTGGAGTGCCCGACGCACCCCACCCGCTGCACGGCAGTGCCTGGCGGCCTGGAGGTGGCGCTGGCGGCCGGTGCGCGGCTGGACCGGGACGTGGTGCTGCTGGTCACACCGCAGGAGGCGCGGCCGCAGGTGCTGACCTGGTCTCAAGGGGTGGCGGTGGCCTCCTTCGAGTTGCCAGTAGCACCCAAGGCTGAAGGGACAACAGGGTTGGCGCTCAAGCTGCTGGTGGACTGCTCAGGCTCCATGGGCGGCGACAGCATCGCCTCGGCCCGGCGGGCGCTGATGGGGGTGATGGCGGGGCTCAGCCAGGACGACGAGGTGAGCTTCACGCGCTTTGGGTCTGACGCCGAATTGGCCTTGGCACCCCAGCGCTGCACGCCGCAAGTGCTTGAGCGGCTGGGTGAGGCCGTGGAGGCAACGGACGCCACCCTGGGCGGCACGGAGATGGAGGCGGCGCTGCTAGGTGTTTTCGCCCTGCCTTCCTGGTTGCCGGCTGCACCCTCCTCCAAAGCCCGCAAAGGTCAAGACCGTGCTCAGGCCGCTCAGCAGGCGCCGTGCTGCGCCGACGTGCTGCTGATCACCGACGGCGAGGTCTGGGACACCAAACGCATGATCGCCTCGGCCCAGCGCAGCGGACACCGGGTGTTCGTCATTGGCGTGGGCACGTCCCCCGCAGAAGCGGTTCTCCGGCATCTGGCCGAGGCCACGGGTGGGGCGTGTGAGTTCGCCACGCCAGGCGAGGCGCTGGAGGCTGCGGCAGGCCGGATGCTGCAGCGCATGCGCCAGAGCGTATGGACAGGCTTGCGGGTGGATTGGGGCATGGCCGAGGCGCCGCAGTGGGAGTTGCCGACGCCGAAGCGGGCGTTTGGCGGGGACACGCTGCTGGCCCTGGCGGGGTTTGCCAGAGACGGTGACTCGCCACAGGCCAAGGCTTTACCCCAGTTCGAAGAGGTGCGACTGCTGGCTCAGGGGTCCGACGGGCAGGAGGTGGAGGTCGGCCGGGCTTCCATCGTGAGCGTCGTCGATGGTGACGATATGCAGCGCATTGCCGCAGCCCGCCGCGTGGCAGCGCTGGACGCCTTGACTGCGCCCGACGACATGGTGTTGGCCCAGCGCATGGACGAGGCAGTGGTGGAGGAAGAACCCGTCACCCAAGCTCGAGCCCTGGCGCTGGAGCACCGCCTGATCAGCCGCCACACGCACGGCGTGCTGGTGCACCGCAGGGCCGACGAAGACAAGCCCAAGGATGAGTCGCTGCTGCACCGCGTGCAGTCCATGCTGGCTGCGGGCTGGGGGAACACCGGTCGGGTGGTGGATGCGCGGACGGTTATGTCATCCGCCGGGATGAAGTTCGGCACGTCTTCAGGTGGGATGAAGATCGCCGCCAGCGCCATGCGAAGCAGCGTGACCTCGGCCAGCATGGGCACGCCCTCGGTCTGGCGGTCGGCGCGCACACAGGTCCACTCCCTGGTGGCACCGGCGATGGATGCGATCGAGATCCCAGCGTTTCTGCGCAAGCAGGCGGACCACGACGACGCGGCTGATGCGCCAGGCACCTCAATTCGCTACACCACGCTGGCCGAGATGTCGGGCGCCATTGCCGACCACCTGGCCCGCGGCGGCTTGGTGCAAGACCTGCCGAACCTAGCCCAGGGATTCCAGATCGACCCGGCGCTGCAGCCGGCCTACCAGCAAGCGCTGGAAGAACTGCGCGACATCACCGACGACGAGCCCTCGGTCTGGCTGCTGCTGGCCCTGTGGATCGCTCAGCGCCCCGGCCCCGAAGGCAGCCCGGCCATGGCCGCCGTACTTGTGGGCCCGGTCACCCAGGCCGGCCTGACGCCCAGCGATATCGGCCAGGCATGGCGGGCGCTGCAGCAGCACCTGGGGCAGGTGAGCAGTCAAGCCCCCTCATCGGCAAAGCCAAGCCGCAGGCAACGGCTGGCTGCTGCGCTCTCAGACGCTGGGAACTGACCTACCCCGCGCCCGCCAGTGCCTGGCAGCAGCCCCATGGGGGGCGGCCAAGCACCGGCAGTTCTTCAGGTCGATCAAGCAACGCAAGCTCAACACTCAGGGAACCCTACATGCTCAGAACCACTGCAATCCTGTCAGCCGCCTCGGCGGTTGTGCTGGCCACCACCGGCTGCGCGTCCATCGTCAACGACTCCACGCACCCGATGAAGATCGAGACCAAGACCCAGGCGGGTGACATGGTCTCGGGCGCCGAGTGCCGAATCTCCAACGACTACGGTGCCATCACGTCCCGCTCAGGCGACACCGCACAGGTGCGCCGCTCCAGCAAGGACATGGACATCACTTGCCGCCACCCCTCCAACCCCGAGGCCGCGGGCCGCGCCATCTCGCGCGCCAACGCCGGCATGGTCGGCAACATCATTTTCGGCGGGGGCATCGGCGCCATCATCGACCACAACAAGGGCACCGCCTACACCTACCCCACCTGGGTTCAGCTCGTCTTCGGCAAGACGCTGGTCTTCGATCGCTCAGCCGAGAAGGACGGGCAGCCGGTCATGGGCGCTGAGCCCGTGGGCAGCAAGTGAACCCGCCGGGCGGCTGCCCGCAGCTGCGCCCGGCCTAACCCAGCTCATTCAGGGGAGAGATATCAATGAACAAGACACTTTCACGCACTGTCGTGCTGCTGTGCTGCACGTCCTTGATCGTCGGCTGCGCCAGCATGGGGCCCACAGGCGCGGCCTACCGACCGTTGGTGGACACCCAGGGCGTCGACATGAACAAGTTCGAACGCGACCTCCAGGACTGCCAGGGGTTTGCCCAGCAAACCGCCTCGGCGGGCCAGTCCGCTGTTGCAGGCGCAGTGGCCGGCGCCGCGCTGGGCGCCATCCTGGCTGCAGCGGCCGGGGGCGGCTACAGCAGATCCTCCACCGCCCGTGTAGGGGCCGTCTCCGGGGCCGTGGGCGCTGGCGCCGAGGCCGAGAACTCGCAGCGCAACGTGATCCGGCGCTGTCTGGGCGGCCGCGGCTATCGCGTGCTGCAGTAGAGCCGACGCTTCAGGGAGAACAACATGAAAAACAATCAATACAACTCCACCGCGCTGCACATCACGCAGCACACCGCGCGCCGTAACCTTCGTTCGTCGCTGACATCGCTGGCCGTCTTGGCGGCCGTTGCACTGGCAGGCTGCGGTGGAGGCGAGGAGGTGGATTACCACGGTGCCATCGCCGTCAACCCGACCACCCGCGCAGCCGGCATCTCATACAACTACCAGAGCCAAGCTGATGCCAGCGCCGGGGCCAGTAGCCAGTGCGGGCTGGGCTGCTCGGTAGTGGCCACCTACGGTAACGGCATGTGCGGCGCCCTGGCGCGCGGCAGTAATGGCGCAGTGGGCTACGCGGTCAACTCCTCCAAGTCTCAGGCTGAGTCAACTGCGCTGTCCCAGTGCCGCTCCGCAGGCGGCACCCTGTGCGCCATCGGCCTGAGCGAGTGCAACGGCTGACCTGAGCTGTACGGCCTTAACCGGCTCGATGCGGATGTCGATGTCCTCAGAAAACCGATAGATGATTCCGAAGCCTTTGGAGAGTGACGTGCCGCCCTTGAGCTCGAACCGCAGACCCTGCGCCAGGAGCGATGCGCGCAAAACTCGCTGACTTTCGAGGTCTGTGAGTCTCAGCAGACCTTCCGTTCGGCTACTTCCGGTGCCGGTCGACGGCCCTGGTCAGGCCGGGTCACTCAGCTGTCTGGCGGACCATGTTGTGTTCGGTGCCGTGACCTCGACCGGATATCTTGCGGGAGCCGGCTACTTCACGTCGGAGCGGATTGCGCTGCGAGCGCGCTCCAGCTCCGAATGCTCGAAGGCGGGCGCGAAGGCGTCAAGTTCATGCGGAGCCATGCCGACTTCAGGCATCACCGCCATGTGTCGCCATTGACTGACCGCGGACACCACCTCAGCCAGCACCTGCCTGGCCTCACCGGCGCTCAACTCAAACCGCGCGGCCTGCGCCACCAGCGTGTCCACCGAAGTGATGGGCCCAGTGTCTTCGCTGAGCCAGGTCTTGGACTCGCGCATCTTGTCGGGGAAGGGATTCAGGTCGAAGGCCGGTGCCAGGCGCCACAGGTTGGCATCGGCGTAGAGGAAGCCGATATTGTGGAGGTGGTCGTCCACGTTGGTCACCAGATGGTTGAACACCATCCGCCGCCACAATTGCTGCGCGTCTTGCTTGAAAGCGAGGCACTTGGCGCGCATCGCGTCGACCAGCTCGGTGTACGCGCGCTCATCGCCCCGGTTGGATTGCAGCAGCGTGGCCCCAGAGATGTACGGGATGCGAGCCTGCTCGGCGGTGCGGTCGAAGCGGCGGATGACCGTCACTGGTTCGCCTTGGACCATGACGATGCGGGCCGGAGCAACCTCGATACCGGCCAGCTGGGCCAGGCGCAGCGCCAAGACCTCGCCTCGGGTCACGCTGCGCTCGTCTTGCACACTCGGAAACTTGCCCAAGGCCAGTGCGCCATCTTCATCAAGGATGCTGCACTTGGGCCGCAGGCCACCCAATGAGGTCGCCTTGCCGAGCAGATATCGCAAGTCCTCGGCCGACTCCTTGCTCAGCTCGACGGCGCGACTGGCGCTGAGCATGTGCTCGAGTTCCAACAACGCAGGCGTCGTTCGCTGCCCTGCCGCAACGCTGCGCAGATAGCGGTTGCTGGCGTCGCGCAAACGCAAGGCACCGATCCGGCTGTGGTCGTCGACCGCGCACACGTAGTCCAGTTCGGTCAGTGGGCCGAGCGCCGGGTTTTGTTGACGTTCCTTGGCGTGAGCGCGTGCGATGACCCGCCGGCCCCAGCTGTCGGGCTCGGTGTCTGCCAGCGCAAAGAAGAAGACGGAGTCCGCCTGGGTCGCCGCCCGGCGAACCTGGTAGCCCACGGTCTTGTCCAGGTCCGGGGACACGTCGAAGAAGCGCGTGTCTGAGAGCCAGGTCTCCCGATAGGCGAACTGGGAGAACTCCCGTTGTCCGGCCCGCACGTAAACCAGCTTACCCACAGCATGCTCAGCCTCGCCGAGAAACACCTCCAGCTCAACCTGCTTTGTGTTTGGTCTTCTTGCGTGCTTTTGTGAGGCCATCGTCAGAACGAACCCGATTCAGGGGTACGCGCGCGTGTTCGGACGCGTTGCGGCAGCGCCTCGTCCATCAGCGTCAGCCCCACGCTGTCCTGTGGGGCGTCTAGGAGGGTTTCTAGCTTGTCGAGCTCCCCGAAGACCTGTAAGGCACGTGCGACGTGCTGCAACGCCATGCCCGCGAACCCCTGCTCCATCCTGCGAACGGTGTTCAGCGAGGCACCGATGCGCTCTGCCAGCATCTGCTGCGACATGTGACGGCGTCGCCGCGCCAACGAGATGTTCTGGCCCAGCTGTGCCAGGGCGCGCTCGACCGGCAGCGGTATGGGGCTCGCCATGAATTTAGCACCCTAAAAGGATCCGATAAATGGTTTAAGAACTCTTATCTGGATGATTGTATAGGCACTAAGGGCGACAGTCAAAATCATGACACACAACACCTTCCAGCGACCGTTCTTGATTCATCACCTCCGACCTGCGGGAACAGAGGCGTCGGCCTGAAACCCAAATACATGTTGGGCGTCAGGCGAAAGCGCACCAATCTGCACGAAAAGTACGATCACCCCAGGAGGGGTCACTCCAATGGAGGACTGTGATGGGGCACCACCGCGGCCTGGCACCCCACTGGCGCTGGCGCCGCCTCGGCCCCGCGCCTGATCCTTCTTCAACGTCTTCACCCTCGCCCTCAACCTACCCACCACCCCCGTGGGGAAGTAGTACACCGACAGCACGAACAGCCACAGCAGCCAGCGGTCGGGCGTCAGCACCGCGGCCAGCACGGGCACGCCCTCCACCGCGCCGGCGGCCAGCTTCAGCAGGTCCTGCAGGTAGTTCTGCGCCAGCACGAACAGCAGGCTGGATCGCCACCCGCATCCGGCAGGACGAGTAGCCGCCCGCTGGCCGAACTACCCCGCCTCGACCGCTCAACGGAGCGTGATGCCAGGGTGGCGGCTGCGCATCCCGCGATCTTGGGACAATTCCCCCGTCACAGCAGATCCACGGGCCGCACTCCGGCTGAGCGCACCGCGGCATCGAACATCAGTTGCCCGCGGCGCGGGGTGCCCGGGTCGCTGCTGCCTCTGAACGGCTGCGCTTGTCGGGGTATCGCATCCAGCACCTCGGGGCGTACTGGCCGGTTCGCGCCGCGCAGCGTGTCGCTGGCCAACTGCACCTCGCAGGCACGCTGCAGGCACCACATCGTGGCGAAGGCTGCCGGCAGGTGCACGCCTGTGACGAGAAGGCCGTGGTTGCGCAGAATCAGGACCTCCTTGTCGCCCAGGCTTGCGACCAGCCTGGGTTGCTCGGCCGGGTCGGTGGTGATGCCCTCGAAGTCGTGGTACGCCACCCGCCCATGCAATTGTGCGCTGTTGAAGTTGTCGGTGCGCAGGCCCTCCTCCTTGCAGGCCACGGCCATGCCCGCAGTGGTGTGCGTGTGCATGATGCAGTGGGCATCGGCGCGGCTGTGGTGGATGGCGCTGTGGATGACGAACCCGGCCACATTCACCGGATGCGGGGAGGCGTGCACTTTCTGGCCGGCCAGGTCGATGCGCAGCAGATTGCGCGCCGTCACCTCGCTGTACAACAAGCCGAACGGGTTGATCAGGTAGTGGTGCTCAGGGCCGGGGATGCGCAGCGTGATGTGGTTGAAGATGCTCTCGGTCCAGCCCAGATGGTGGAAGACCCGGTAGCAGGCGGCCAGCTCGAGCCGCAAGGCCCATTCGGTCTCATCCATTTCCTGCGGACGTGCTGCAAGCGCTTGATGGAGGTCCATGGGGGTTCCTTTACGGAGTGGCGTGGGTGCGGACTGTGGCCGTCAGTAGCCCTGTGTAGGGTCGACTTGTCGCAGCAGCGGCGCGCCTGAGCGGGCCCGCCCGAGGTTTTCGATGACCTGGCGCACCACCGTGTCGGGGTGGGGCAAGGACGCGATATGCGGTGTCACGAGAACGCGCGGGTCGTCCCACAGCGGGTCTTCCGCAGGCAGCGGCTCGCGCGCCTGGACGTCCAGCGCGGCCCCGGCCAGCTGGCCGCTGCCGATGGCCGCGATCAGATCGGGCTCGACCAGCAAGTCACCGCGCGCGACGTTGATCACATAGGCGCCGCGAGGCATCTGCGCCAGCAGGCGGGCGTCGATCAGGCCCGTGGTGTCGGGCGTCAGGGGCAGCAGGCAGACCAGCACCTGGGTCTGGGCCAGCATCTGCTGCAGCCCGTCGGGGCCGCTGTAGACCTGCACGCCGTCCACCGGGCGGGGGCGCCGGCTGTGGCCGAGGACCGTGAAGCCCAGGGGGAGCAGGGCGCGCGCCACCGCCTGCCCGGACTGCCCCAGCCCCAGCAGGCCGATGCGCACGGCAGCCGGCGCGGGTATTGGTTGCCGGCGCCAGGCGCGCGCCAGCGCCTGCTTCTCCAGGCCGACCAGGCCCCTGACATGACGCAGCACCATCATCACCACGTACTGCGCGATCTGCTGGTTCTGTGCGTCGTCCACCGTGCGCGTGACGGGCAGGTTGGGCGCGCGGTCGGGGCATGCCAGGATCTTGTCGACCCCTGCGGCGGACGCACACAGCATGCGCAAGGACCGGAAGGGCCCGAGGACTCCTGGGTTCAGGCGCCACAACACGATGGCCTCGATGTCATCGGCTGCGCGGCGTGCGATCTCCAGATCGGCGTAGACCGTTTCGTGCGGGGCCAGGCGGGCAAATGCCTCGAGGAAAGGCTCGGACGGCTGCGGCTGGGTCAGAACGAGCACGGCCATGGGCGCTCCTCAGGTCGGGCGGGACGCCCACAGCGGGGCCGGGTGAAAGGCGTCGCTGCGCCATTGCGACGCCGGCAGACCACGTTCGGCGCGGAACGCCTGCTGCGCCGCCTCCAGCATGGCCGGGGCGCCGCAGGCCAACACCTCCACATCCGTCAGGTCCGCGAAGTCGTGCATCACGGCCTGATGGACGAGTCCGCTGCGCCCCGTCCAGGCTTGTCCAGGCGCTGACTCGGACACAACCGGGATGAAGCGCAGCGCGGGGTGGTCCCGTGCGAAGGCCTCGGCCCTGGCCAGGTCGTAGAGATCGGCTGCGCGGCGCACGCCCCAGTACAGGTGCAAGGGCCGCGGGTCCCGGCGCTGGATGGCCGCTTCCGCGATGGCCCCGAGCGCGGAAAACCCCGTACCCGAGGCGAGCAGGATGGCGCTGCGCCGGCCGTCCGGCGGCAGCCCAAGACTGCCAAAGGGCAGCCGCACGCTCAGCGTGGTGGTGGGAGGTTGGGGCTCGGCCAGCGCTTGCTCCAGCCATTGACTGAAGCGCCCCCCCGGCAGGAGCCGGATGTGCAGGTGCAGGCTGAGATCTCCCAGCGGGGGGCGGGCCAGGGAATAGCTCCTGGCCGTTCCGTCGGGGGCCCGCAGTTCCAGCGACTGCCCGGCTTGCCAATGCGCGTGGACGCCGTTGGGCAGGCGCAGTTCCACATGCACGACATCGGCTGCCACGCGGCGCAGGCGCCGGATGCGGGCCTGGCTGGCCAGGCGCTGGGGCGGGGGGGCGACCTCCAGCCGGTCCAGCGCGAGGCGGGCATCGCCCATGACGGTGGCCTGGCACAACAGCACGTCGCCCCCGGCCAGGCGCGGCGCCTGCAGCGTGCCCGCCACGAGCCGTGCCCGGCAGCTCTGACACACCCCGCGGCGACACGAATGTGGCACCTGCCACCCGGCATCCAGCAGCGCATCCAGCACGCGCGTCCCCTGGGCGCACGCAACCTGGGCCTGCGTGCCGCCGGGCGCGCTCAAGTGCAGGGTGTGCAACGGGGTGTGCAACGGGGTGTGGTGGGGGGTGTGGTGCGGGGTCATGTGCCGTTCTGGTGCGGCGTGGCGCCGCGCACCAGCAGATCCCAGGCTTCGCGCATGGCGCGCGTGCTGGCCACGCCCTGGCCCGCGATGTCGAACGCACAGCCATGCGCCACGCTGGCCTGCCGCACGGGCAGGCCCAGCGAGAAGGCGGCGGCCCCGGCCGGGCGCAGCAACTTCACGGGAATATGGCCCTGATCGTGGAACATGGCGACATAGCCGTCCAGGCGCGGGCCGGCAAGCAACACGTCACCTCCCTGCGGGTCGCGCACGTCCATGCCCAAGGCGCTGAGCGCCCGGGCCACCGGGCGGGTGATGCGTTCGTCCTCATCGCCGAACAGCCCGCCTTCGCCGGCATGGGGGTTGATCCCGAACAGGCCGATGCGCGGCTGCGCCAGGCCGCTGGCCTGCAATTCCTGGTGCAGCGCCCGCACGACGGCCTGGACCCGGCCGTGATCCAGTTGCTGCAGGGCCTGCGCCACCGAGACATGCAGCGTGGCATGGGCGATGCGCAGATCACCGGCCACCAGCATCAGGAAGACCTGATCCCGCGGTGTGCCCGTCAGGTCGGCCAGCAGCCCGCCGTAGCCGGAAAACGCCACGCCGCACGCGTTCACGGCCGTCTCGCTGTGCGGCGCGGCCAGGATCGCGCACGCCCGGCCGGCCTGCACCAGCTCGAGTGCAGTCTCGATGGCCGATACCGTGGCTCGGCCGGCCGCCGCGCACAGCTGGCCGGGTCGGAAGTCCGCGCCCATGCGGCTCGGCGTGCAGACTTGCTCAACCGATTGCGCGACCTGCGGCGCGATGGCCAGGCGCTGGCGGTAGTGGTCCAGCGCCTGGGCGTCGCCAACCAGCATGGGGCGTGCGGCATGCGGCTGGCTGATGACCTCGGCGGCGAGCTTCCAGGCCAGCTCCGGGCCGATCCCATTGGGGTCGCCGCAGGCAATGGCGATGCAGGGGACCGGCGTGCGCATGCCCGCCCTCACAGCGGCAGTGCCAGCAAGGTGTCGATGACGTCGCTGTCGCACACCACGACGCGCTCCTCGAACCAGGCGCGGTCGCCGTCGACCAGCACCCGGTCCAGATACAGGCCCGTGGCAAACAGCGTGGGCAGACCGCCGCGCACCGTGCGGATGACGGTGAAGGCGCTGCGCGCCGAGATGCGCCTGCCGTCGGCGCTGAACGCCAGCGGCAGGCCCAGCTGGTGCCGATAGCGCTGGCGCTCGTAGATGTTGGCTTGCCGCAGCGCGAGCACCCGGTCCGACAGCATGCCGCTGCCCTCGGCGTAGATCAGCGAGACGGGCAGGCCTGCGGCGTGGTTGCGGGCCGTGGTGATCCGGTACACGGCGTGCTGCGTGAACAGCCGGGGCCAGTCCTCCAACCGGTCGTCGTCGATGGCGTGGGCGTGCTGGCCCTGCAAGTCCAGCAGGGCAGACCACCAGGGGGCGGTGGTGTCCACCCGCCAGGTGTCCGGGGGGGGCTGGTTGTGGGGGGTCGGGGCCATGGAAGCGCGGGGCGGACGGCGGGGTGGGCTGGTGCAGCGGCTCAGTATCCGGTGTGGGCGCGCCAGGCGCGCCAGAAGCCGCGCACCGAACTCTCCGTGGCGCGGTTGTCCTGGGACTCCGCACCGGTGCCGCCCATCAGCATCAACGCCCGCTCGTCCGGTGCGGCGGCAATGCCGCGTTGCACGAAGCCGCCCACCGCGCCGTCTTCCATCGAGACGTAGCCGGCCGGGCCGACCAGGTTGGCCTGCAGCAGCCGCATGCGCCGCAGTTCGGCGCTGTCGTCGGCAAAGCCGATGAAGGTCCAGTGCAGCGCCGTCCGGTCGACCGTCTCCGGGACGATCTGCCTGACGGCCAGGCAGTTGTGGATCTGCTGCAGCACGAACCCGGGGAACACGCTCAGGATCTGCACCACGACGCCGTCACCGAATTCGTCCATCGCGTTCAGGAAGCCCGGGTCGGCCAGCTGCAGGCGGTCCGACTCGCTGCGCAGCTGCTGCGCCGAATAGGCCGCCTCCTGTCCCTGCAGCGGGCGCTGGTGCGTGGCGCTGGCGTGGTGCGCGCCATCGGCGCTCACGATCACCCCGCCGTCCTGCGTGAGCCGGGTGATGCGGAACGTGGTGAAAAAAATGTGGAGCAAGCTGGCGTGATAGGTGTCCTTGGTGTTTTCCGCGTACAGCTTCCAGTTGTTGGGCAGGGACTGGGTGAAGCGGCCCAGCACTTCGACGGGCTTGTGCATGACGCGCCCGAGCTTGGCCAGCACCTGCGGCCCGAGGTACTCCTCGATGGGCGGCACGTCCCAGGCCAGTGAGCCGAACACCAGGCCGTGGATTTCGGCCACGCGCAGTTTGCGCGGCCCGACGGTGTCCTTGGAGAAGTCTGCGGGCATGCCCCCCTTGCCCTGCACGCCCTCGGAGAAGGCGATGGCCTGCAAACTGCCGGCCAGGTCATAGCGCCAGGCGTGGTACACGCAGGTGAAGTCTCGCGCCGTCCCCTCGTCTTCCAGCACGATCAGCGCCCCGCGGTGGGCGCAGCGGTTCTCGAATGCCTGCAGCCGGCCCTGGCCGTCGCGTGCCACCACCACGGGCATGTCACCCATGCGGCAGGTGCGAAAACGTCCAGGCCCGTCCACTTCGGCGGCCAGACACAGGTAGTTCCAGGTTCGGCCGCGGAACACCTGGGCGTGCTCGCGCTCAAGCACGTCTGGCCGCTGGTAGACCCAGTAGGGGACGCTGGCGATGTCGCCCGCGCTCCATGCGCCGCGCGGTTCGTCGCCGAATGCCGCCAGCCCGTCGCGCTGCATGAGTTGGTCGTCGCCGGCCTCAGATCGCCACGATCGGGTTGCGCTGCCGGCCCAGGCCGGTGCCCTCCGTCTCGGCCACCCCGCCGTGCTTCAGATAGTCGATGGTGGCAAAGGTCCAGGGCGCCTGGGCAGGCACCGTGCCCGAGGAGATCAGGTCGCCCGGCTCCAGCGTGTGTGCGCTGGAGATGTAGCTCACCAGTTCGGCAATCGGAAACATGTGATCGGCCGTGTTGCCTTCCATGCACAGGCTGCCGTTGAGCCAGGTCTGCAGCAGGATGGTCTGGGGGTCGGGAATCTCGTCACGCGTGACGAGCCAGGGCCCCAGCGGCGCGGTCTTGTCGATGTTCTTGTAGCGCCCGGGGTAGGACAGGCGTTCTTCCTTCTCGGTGCCGGGGTTGACGACGACCCACTCCCGGGTACGGCGCATCTCATGCGCGGTGACGTCGTTGTGCAGCATGTAGCCATACACATGGTCCAGCGCGTTTTCAAGTGGGATGTTCTTCCCGCCCTTGCCGATCACCGCCACCAGTTCCACCTCCGAGCCCACCTGGCCGATGGGCGGGATCTCGATCGGGTCATAAGGCCCCACGATGGTGGTGTGCAGCTTGATGAAATAGTGCGCGGCGGTGGAGTCGGGGGCCCGCTTGGTGCGAGCCATCATCGCCCGGTGGTTGATCGCCACGGCGAAGAACTTGGGCGGCCGCCGCACGGGCGCGTGAAGATGAACCTGGGCGCTCGGCCAGGCCATCGGCGGCTTCAGCCCGCCGGCCGAGGCGTGCGCCGCCAGCGTGTGGGCCGCGGCCTGGGCGGCGGCGCGACCGGGCTCGCCCAGGGCCAGCAACGCCTCCATCGTGCCAGGCAGCGCGTGCGGCCACCCTGGCGTGCTGGGGTGGGTGGCGGTGTACTCGAGGTAGCCGGTGGCCAGGTCGCCAATCAGGCTCTCATCGGCCAGGGCCACGCCCAGGCGGATGCCGCTGCCACCCACCTCGTACTGACATAGCTTCATGGGTGTGTCTCCGGTGTGTCTGGGGTGATGAAGGCAAGGGGGGCGGGTCCTGGTCGGGCCGTTCCTGCCGCAGCGCAATCGTGCGTTCAGGCGGGCGTGTGGCACCCGGGGCCACCACCGCCGTCCCAGTCCTGGGCGCGCCGGCGGATGTCTTCCAGGATGCTCGTCATCCGTTCGTGGTGCGGCTTCTTGTCATACAGGTTGAACAGCGTGCCGGCCAGGCGGACCGGATCGCCGGTGTAGTAACGCTCGTAGAGCTGCTGGCGACCGGCAAAGCCCGACATCGACGCATCGAAGGCCAGACGAAAGAGCCGGATGCGCTCGTCAGCGTCGCTCTGCGCCGATTGGTAATAGCGCTCGACGAGCTCGCTGCCCAGGCCCTTGACTTCGGCATAGGAAGGCACGGCCACCAGCCCGCTGGCCCCCAGCAGCTGAATGATCTCCTGCATGCGCACGAACATCTTGGGGAAGCCAAGACGCACCACCCAGAGCGCGTTCGCATCAGGTGCCAGCGTGCCCCAGGGTGTCTTCTTCGCATTGACTTCGCTGGCCACCAGCACCGACTTGATGGTTTCGACGAACACCATGATCTCGGCCAGCATGCCTTGCACGTGTAGGTGTTCGTCGATCTTGGTCGATCGGGCGATGGACAGGGCCAGGCCCAGCATGAACTCGGTCTTCGCCAAGGCCCGCACGGCGGACTGGGTGGCCGCGTGCGGCCCCGACATGGTGCGCGGGTAGACCTGGTTGCACATCTCCACATCCCGGTAGAGAAAGGTGCGCTCCCAAGGCACGAAGACGTCTTCAAAGATGACGACCGCGTCGGTTTCATCCATGCGGTTGGACAGCGGCAGGTCGGCGTACGAGGCGCTCACGCCGGTGGTGACGGCGGGACGCGAGATCCAGGTGATGCCGGGGGTGTCCACGGGCAGGGCGCAGCCGAAGGCGTAGTCGGCGGCCTCTGGCGTGGGTGTGAGATAGGTCGAGGGAAACACCAGCACTTCATTGGAGAAGGCCGCCAACGTAGAGACGGTGCGCGCGCCACTGATCCAGAAGCCCGCGTCGCCCTCCCGCACCACCTTGGCCGCCAGATCCTTTTCCTGCTTGTCCACGGAGCGTGACCGGTCGACCTGCGGGTTCACGAGCACGTGCGTCATCACGATGTCGTTCTCGCGGCAGTATTCCGCGTAGCGCTGCATGTTCGCGCCGAACTCCGAGCGCTTCTGCCCGAAGAAGGGATGGGCCGCGCCCAGGGCCGAGATCATGACGTTCATGAAGTCCGGGCTGCGTCCCATCATCCCGTAGGTCGCGTCAGCCCAGGTCTTCAGGCCCTCTCGGCGTTTGCGCAGATCCTCGGGCGTCTGCGGTACCAAGTGACTGACGCCCACGGTGTGGCCACTGCTGGGCGAGGTGCAGGTCAGCGTTGGCCCGTGGGTGCTGTCGTGCTGCATGTCCAACAGCTCGGCGATGGTGTGGGCCGCGCCTGCCAGACGGGGGTGCCGGGTGACGTCGGGCACCACCTGGCCGTCGAGCAGGATCCGCCGCCCATCCCGCAGCGACTCCAGGTAAGCCTTGCCCGTCTTGATGCTCATGCGCGCGTTCTCTGGTTCATGGGGTGGCAGGACTGGCGGCATGCGTCTGGATGCGTCTGCATGCGCCCGCATGTGCCCGCATGTGCCTGCGTCGGTCTGTTCTTGGCTTGTTCTCAGCCTGTGGTCGGTTCGTTCTAAGAAACACTATATCGCCAGGAGAAACAAATCACAACCCGCTGGCGTCGGGGTAAACCCGCCGCTGCGCCCTCACCAGCGGGGCGGCGCCAGATGGGCTGCTTACACTCACTTGCATGTCGTCGCCTGCACCTGAACCCATCCTGCCCGACGGGGACAGCGCCGGGGCCAACCAGTCCATCACCGCGGCGGCGCGGGTGTTGGGCGAGTTGGCAGGCGCGGGGCAGCCCCTGGGTGTGACCGATCTGGCGCGGCGTCTGGGCGAGTCCAAGGCGCGGGTGTTCCGGCACCTGGCCACGCTTCGCCAGGTGGGTTTTGTGAGCCAGGAGCCCGGAGGCGATCGGTATCAGCTCGGCTGGAACCTCTACCGCCTGGGCATGGCTGCCGGCGAGCAGTTCGGCCTGGCCCGCGTGGCGCAGCGCCACATGACGGAGTTGCGTGACCGCACGCAGGAGTCCACGGCCATGGCCGTGCCGGCCGGGGGTGACGCGCTGATCGTGACCAGCATTCCGAGCGAGCGCCAGGTGGCCCTGTCGATCAAGCCGGGGGTGGTCATCGCGGCCAACTACTCGGCGCTCGGGCGGGTGCTGTTGACCTTTGCCGATCAGCGCGTGCAGCAGCAGGTGCTGGCGCGGCCCATGCTCGCGCTGACCCCCCAGTCGCTCACCGACCCCGCCGTGCTGCGCCAGCGTCTGGCCCTGATCAAGGAGCGCTGGTGGGAGGTGGCGGTCAACGAGAACAGCTACGGCATCGCCACCCTTGCCGCCCCGGTGTTCGACAGCGCGAACAGGTTGTGTGCCGCCGTCGCGATCGTGGCATCCAGCCTGCGCATTGCCGAACCCGCCGATCCCGAGCTGCTGGGGCATGTCCACGCCTGCGCCCAAGCCATCTCGGCCGAGCTCGGTTCCAGCGCATGGACCACAGGCCGCAGCCACGGCCGCAATGCAGCCGAGCCCGACCAGGCTCAGCTGCGCACGTAGCGATTGCGCAGCCGCCCGATCCCCTCCACCTCCAGTTCCACCACATCCCCGGGCTGGGGGAAGCGCCCCAGTTCAAACCCGCACCCATTGCCGACGGTGCCCGAGCCGATGAATTCGCCGGGGTGTAGCGTCTCATCGCGTGAGACATGGGCGATGATGTCTTCGAAGCGGTGCCGCATGGTGCTGGTGTGTCCGCGTGACCACTCTTGACCGTTCACCCGGGCCACCATCGTCAGGGCGTAGGGGTCGCGGAGTTCATCCGCCGTGACGATGCACGGCCCGATGACGTTGCCGGTATCGAAGTCCTTGCCTTTGGCCGGGCCGAGCATGCCGGACATCTCGTCCGCCTGGACATCGCGGGCCGAGACGTCGTTGAACACGCTGTAGCCAAAGATGTGGGCGCGGGCGCGACCCGCTGCAATGTCCCGGCCGCCTTGGCCAATGAAGACGCCGAACTCGAGCTCATAGTCCAGCACCTGGCTGTAGCTCGGCCAGCGCACGTCCGCGCCGTCGCCAATGACGGTGAAGCGGTTGGCCTTGTAGTACAGGGGTTGGCGAAACCACACGGGCGCAGGGTCCAGGGCCCCAGACTGCGCCATGCGCTCCAGTTCTGCCTGCACCTGGTCGGGTGGGCGGTCGCGCAGGCGCATGGCCGCACTGGCGCGCTTGGCCTGGCGCAGATGGAGTTCGAAGGCCAGCGCATCGCGCATCTGCACGGGCACCGGCACGGGCGCCAGCAGGTGGACACTTTGCGTGGGCAGCAAGGCTTCTTCGGGCGGCGCCACCAGCAGCTCCCGAACTGCGTCCCATGCACGTTCGCCGGCCTCGATCAGCGCCTGCATCGAAGCGCAGGCGCCGGCAAGGCCTGCGTTGCGCAGCGGCATCGCGCGCGCCACGTCGACCACAGTGCGGTCTTTGTCGATCCACGCGCCCAGGCAGGCGTGCCTGGCGGGTGTGCGGTAGGTGATGAGTCTCATGCGGTGGATGGCTGGGGGTGCGGGCCGCGCCTGTCAGCTGGGGCGAAAGATGCTGCGGCCCGTCCGTTGGGCGATACGCCACCCTTCGGGCGTGCGGCGGTACTCGTCGATGAACTCGGCTAGCAATGCCGCCGGCAGGGGCAACGGTGCCGCCGGCACGCCCCCGGGGGCTGGCGCGGGCGCGTCAGCGCCGTACATCGTGAACACGCTGTAGCCGCGCGCGTGCTCCAGGTCCAGCACCTCCACGCTGATGTTGTGCACGAGATGACGTGTCACGCGGGTGGGGACGCGCGCTGCAAGCGCACGCTCGATCGTCGCGCGCCCTTGCAGCTTCTCGCCGCGTCGCTCGTACAGGCCATCCAGCGTGAAGAGCTGGGCGCAGCGCCCGGGCTCGGACAGGTCGATGAACCGTGCGAAATCGACGCACAGCCGCGTGCAGGCCTGCTCGATCACGAGTTGCTCGAAGAAGTTCATCGGCAGGTCTCCAGGGTGAGTGCGGCTTGCGGTCGCGCGCCCGCTCATGCCGGCTCGAGCGCGAGAATGCCGTAGCCCGTGAGCATCGGCGCGTCGTAGAAGCGGGTCACGCGGCGCACCCCCTGTGGGGCGGCGCTGTCCAGCGCGCCCCGCATGGCCAGCCACACCATCATCTCCACCGACTCGGCCCCTCCGCGGGTGATGAAGTCCTCATGGGTGGCTTGCGCCAGCGGGGCCGGGTCGTACTCGATGAGGTCCAGGAAACGCTGGTCCCACACCGGGTTCGTGAACCCGAAATCAGGCCCGTGAAGCTGGTGTGACAAGCCGCCCGCGCTGACCACCACCACGCGCGCGTCGCCCGGGGCGCTGGCCACGGCGCGTCCGAGTGCCTGACCCAGACGCCAGCAGCGCCCAGGCGTGGGCATCGGCTCGACGATGACATTGACGGCCAGCGGCACCAGGCGGTACTTCCACGGTGGCGGATCGAGCAAAGGCAATACCGACAGCACCCCGTGGTCCAGGGGCATGTGCTGGCACAGGCAGGGGTCGAACTCCTGCTGGATCAGCGAGCGCGCGATGTGCCAGCCCAGTGCGACATCGCCCGGCACTTCAGGCAGGGGCCGGGGCACCCGGCCCTCCGCTGCGACGGGGAAGCGCTCGGCAATGCCCAGCGCGAAGGTCGGGTAGTGGTTGAACTGGAAGGTGTTGAGATGATCGTTGTAGACCACCAGCAGCGTGTCGGCGCGGATGCGCTCCAGCCATTGGCGCACCGGAGTCCAGGCGTCGAAGAATGCGCGCCACTCCGGGCGGTCCTGGTGTCCCGCGTCATGGGCGAACGCGATCGACGGGGCGTGAGAGGTTCCCAGGGCACCCACCAACTTCGCCATCAGTGCCCCAGTGCGGGTGCGTTGCGCGCGCGGCGCCAGGCCATGAACTCGGCGGTGGTCTGGCCTCGTAGACCTGCGCCGATGTCGAGCAGCGTGGCGCCAAAGACATGGCCCGCCTTGGCCACTGCGTAGACATGGGCGCCCGCCCGCAACAGGCCCGCATAGTCACGTGCGCGGATCAGGGCCTGCTCCGCATCGTCAAGGCCATACTGGCGCATGACAGCGGCCTCGTCGGCCAGAAAGGCGGGCCGGTTGGCCACTTGCGAGATGTGCACGAGAAAACCAGTCAGCCGACAACCCCGACTGGCCAGCACATCGCCATAGCGGATCAGGCCCCGCAGGGCCACACGCGGGCCGAGCTTGGCCTGCAGCACGTCCGGCTCGAGCACTATCGGCTTCAGCGCGGCGGGGCGGCCCCGCCGGCGGCGTCTGCGAGATTGAACCTGTCGATGATTTCCTTTTCGAGCGGTAGCTGCCGGCGTGCCCACTCGGTGAACGGCGCGCTGGCCATGAAGTCGGGGCGCTGGTAGATCCCGTCAAGAAAATCCTGGACCTCGCGCTCGGCCAGGATGGTGCGAAAGGCGTTTTCTAGAAAGGCCACATGCGCGGGGTTCATGCCCTTGGGGCCGCCCACGCCCACCACGGCCTGGACCTCGTGGGGGTACCCCAGCTCCCGCAAGGTCGGAACCTCGGGCCACTTCGGGTTTCGCGTCGGGTTCATCCAGGCCAGCAGGCGCAGCCGGCCGTCCTGGACAAACGGGATGCCGCTGCCTGCAGCGATGGTGAGTTCGATCTCGCCCCGGGCCAGCTGCAACAGCGAGTCCGGGTCGCCGCGAAAGGGAATGTGCACCATGTTGATGCCGGCCTTGCGCTCGAACTCTTCCATCGGCGCATGGGCCAGGCCCCCATGGCCGAAGGCGGTGCCGTAGCGCAGGGCTCCTGGTCTTGCGCGGGCCGCGGCGATCACGTCGGCCATGGAGCGCCAGGGCGCGTCGGCCTTGACGTAGATGCCGAACCATGAGCCCATCAGCGCCGAGATCCAGGTGAAACTGTCCACGGGGTGGTACGGCAGCGCTCCGCGCAGGAGGTGATACAGGCTGAGTTGTGACCGGCCGATGATGCCCACGGTGTAGCCGTCGGGCTGGGCGGTGGCCACCCCGGCCGATGCCACGCCTCGACCAGGGCGGTTCTCGATGATCATCGTCTGCCCATAGAGCTGTTGGAAACGCTCGGCAATGCGGCGAATGCTCAGATCCGTGACGCCCCCGGCGGGGAAGGAGACGATCATCTTGACGGGGCGAACGGGGTAGGCCTGCGCCAGGGCGTGGAAGGGCGCCAATGCCCCCACCGCCACGCCTGCCGCGCCTGTCATCAGCAGCTTGCGCCTGGTCGCCTGGCGCTGTGGCGCAGCAGCGGCGCCGCTTGGGCCGTCTTGGCAATCTCGGAGGTCGCTTTCGCCCATGCCTTGTCTCCTGTCTGGGGGTTCGGAACCCTCGGGTTATGTTTCGATGGTCGGTACATCGTTTCCCAGAGCGATATTGACTTGGGCTCCGCAGCCTGTCAAGAGCGAGCGGCTTTGACATGGCTGCCAGGCCCCTCGCGGCCGACTCAGCAGCCAATGCCGCTATGCTGAAGAGCCCTGATCAGGGAGATGTAATGGATGCCTCCCTGCCTACGGGGATTCGAACTGGAGACCGTAGATGTCGGCGCCGATCCAAATCTGAGCCACCTTGCCGACCGAATATTGAGCCAGGGG
>JBAXYD010000063.1:0-23451 GCA_037127635.1 Betaproteobacteria bacterium
GCCGCACCGGCGAAGAAGGCTGCTCCCGCCAAGAAGGCTGCGCCAGCGAAGAAGGCTGCGCCAGCCAAGAATGCCGCACCGGCGAAGAAGGCAGCACCGGCAAAGAAGGCCGCAGCCAAGAAGGCCCCGGCTGCCAAGAAGCCTGCAGCCAAGAAGCCTGCAGCGAAGAAGGCTCCCCCTGCCCCTGCTGCCCCTGCTGCCCCTGCGGCCGCTGCACCTGCAGCGAAGACAGCCCTGAGTCCGGCAGCGGCCTGGCCGTTTCCAACGGGCAGCAAGCCCTGAGCGACTGAGGTGAGGGCGGGGGTCACCCCCAATCCTTGATTCGTCGCTTGTGTGACCCGGCCTCGGCCGGGTCACTTCTTTGGTGCGCCCGGCACGGGCGCACCCTTGGAGGTGCAAGTCCTCCCGTGAGTTGATCACAGCGAACGAAGTGAAGCGCAACTGCATGAGGGCGACCGAGTGTGAGGAGGAAGCGTGGAGCGAAGCTGCTTGTCTGTGGACAAGAACAGGATAGAAGGCGGTGCCTGGCAGGGCGAGCGGGCATGAAACCGCGAAGCTCTTGTGATCAAGCATCAGGTGGCGTAAATCCGGTGGTTGTGCAGCGAAGGAGTGCGTTCTTACCCGGGGAGATCTCGCCTTGTGCCTGAAAGGGCGACGGCTGGTGCCGGAGCGAGAAGTCAGCAGAGGTCGTAACAGCGCGAGCCCGAAGCCCGGATGGGAGAAGAGGCTTGGGCGAAGGGCCGAACGAGAGTGAGTGACCGAGGACCCGAGGATGTCAAGGGCCATGCGTCAGATGCCGGGTGAGCCTGGGCGGGAGGGCGCAGGGCCAGGTGAAGCCGTGCGCGATCTCTTCAGCGACGAAGCCTGCGACCCGCCAAGTGAGCCCCCGGGCACAGGGTTGGCACGGCCGAAGGTGGGGGCTGGTTCCCTGCTGGAGGCGGCGCTGACGAGACAGAACCTGCAGATGGCGTGGAAGCGGGTCAAGGCCAACAAGAGAGCGGCTGGCGTGGACGGGCTCGACATCGAGCAGACCAAGCTCTTGCTGCGAACGCAGTGGCCAGACATCCGCCAAGCGCTGTTGCAGGGGCGCTACCGGCCCCAACCGGTACGCAAGGTGATGATTCCGAAGCCGGACGGCAGCCAGCGTGAGCTGGGTATCCCGACGGTGACGGACCGGCTGATCCAGCAAGCATTGCTGCAGGTGCTGCAACCGCTGATCGACCCCACCTTCAGCGAACACAGCCACGGGTTCCGGCCTGGGCGGCGTGCGCACGATGCGGTCAAGGTCGCGCGGGCGTACGTTCAGGCGGGCAAGCGCGTGGTGGTGGACGTGTACCTGGCGAAGTTCTTCGACCGGGTCAACCACGACATCCTGATTGACAGGCTCAGAAGGCGCATCGACGATGCCGGAGTGATCCGGCTGGTGCGGGCGCATCTGAACGCCGGGATCATGGATGGCGGGGTGGTGGTGGAGCGACATCTGGGCACGGCGCAGGGCGGGCCGCTGAGCCCGTTGCTGGCCAACGTGCTGCTCGACGAGGTGGACCGGGCGTTGGAGGCGCGCGGGCACAGCTTGGCGCGCTGCGCTGACGACTGCAACGTCTACGTGGGCAGCATCCAGGCCGGGCAGCGGGTGATGGCCTGGCTCAGGAAACTCTATGGCGACTTGAAGCTTCAGATCAATGAGGCCAAGAGCGCGGTGGGCGGCGCCTTAGGGCGCAAGTTCCTGGGGTATGCGCTGTGGGTGGCCCCGGGCCGGGAGGTGAAATGTGCGGTGGCCCAGAAGGCGCTGGACAACTTCAAGGCCCGGACACGGCAGCTCACGCGGGGCTCGGGAGGGCGCAGCATGGAGCAGGTGGTGGCGAAACTGCGGCCCTGCCTGCTGGGCTGGAAGGCGTACTTCGGGCTGGCGCAAACGCCCAAGGTCTGGCGAGCGCTGGATGAGTGGCTGCGGCATCGCCTGAGGGCCATCCAGCTCAAGCAGTGGAAGCGGACGGGGACGATCTACCGGGAACTCAAGGCGCTGGGGGCCACGGAAGATGCAGCCAAGCAAGTGGCGGGAAACTGCCACCGCTGGAGGCATAACAGTCGTGGAGCCATCAACAGCGTGTTGACCATTACCTACTACGACCGGCTGGGTGTGCCACGATTGTCATGACCTCAAACTCTGGAACCGCCCGGTGCGGATCCGCATGCCGGGTGGTGTGGCAGGGGTGCCTCCGATAACGGGGGCCCCCTATGCCGATTGCTCGATGTTGAGGTTTCTGCGCGCGCGGCGGGCCCGGGGGGATCAGGTCATCCCTGTGCCCAGGCGGGATCGACAAGGTGGTTCTGACCCCCTCGGCAGGCGATCTTGGCGGCGCCCAGGCGATTGCCCAACGCCACGCATCGCTGCAGCGACCAACCTCGCTCAAGCCCGTAGAGCAACGCTCCTCTGAACGCATCGCCGCAACCGGTCGGATCGAGTACTTCATGCGCCGCGACGCCAGGCACATGCTCCTTGCGACCCTGTACCCAGATGTCGCATCCCTGCGCGCCCAGCGTGACGATCACCCCCTTCAGATGTGAGGTGGACAGAGACTCCAGCGTGTGGCCCGTGCGGTCGCACAGCATCTTGGCTTCGTAGTCGTTGACCGCCACCCAGGTGGACTGGGCGATGAATTCCTTGAGCTCCGCGCCGTCGAACATGGGCAGGCCCTGACCCGGGTCGAACACGAAGGGGATGCGGGCTTCCTGCAACTGGCGCGCATGGCGCATCATGGCATCGCGCCCGTCTGGCGCAATGATGGCGACCTTCAGGTCGGCTCGTTCAGGCACCTCCACTTCCCCGGCCTTTTGCATGGCGCCCGGGTGGAACGCGGTGATCTGGTTGTTGTCGGTGTCCGTGATGATGATGGCCTGGGCCGTGTAGTGATCCTCGACCCAGGTGACCAGCGACGTGTCCACCCCCCAGGAGCGGATTCGCTCGAGGTAGTCGCCCCCGTCGTTGCCAATCGTGGCCATGACCACGGGATCGCCGCCCAGCTTGCGCAGGTTATAGGCAATGTTGCCCGCGCAGCCGCCGAATTCCCGGCGCAATTCGGGCACGAGGAAGGACACGTTCAGGATGTGCAGTTGCTCGGGCAGTATCTGTTGGCCGAAGCGTCCGGGAAAGGTCGTGATGGTGTCAAAGGCGAGGGAGCCGCAGATCAAGGCGGGCATGGTGTCTCCGAAAGAAAGGGGTCGGGTGCCAGCGGCGAGCCAGCCTCAGGGATAGAACAACTCGATCGTAAAGCCCGTCACGGCCGTATTGCCGGTGTTCAGATGGGTTTGCAGGCTCATGTCTTTCTGCGCTGCGATGGAGCGGGTGCGCTGGCCGAAGTCAACCCACCGCAGCACCTTTCTGGTGATGACCTGCCCGTCCTGGCCGGTCAGCACCAGATCAAGGGCCGGCGGTGTCAGGTCCACCGTCGCGCGGTTGCGGATCGTGAGGGAGAACTGGTAGACGGCGCCGCCAAGCTGGGTGAGTTGGCTGGACTCGATGGTCAGGGCCTCGATCCGGCGCGCCGGTTCAATTCTGCATTCGGCCATGACGCAGGCGACCTCCAGCCCGGGCCGCAGAGCCGGCACTGCATGGGCCAGTTCGTCATGCCAGGCCAGCGCCGTCTGGACCAGCAGGCTCACCAGGCTGATCGCCCCGGCTGCGCCCCAGGCTGCCGTGACCCAGGGCTGGGGCGGCGGCGTGCGCTGGGGTGTCGGATCCCATAGGTAACGCTGGGCTGCGGCTGCCGAGGCCGTGGCGGACTCGCGCAGGGTGTCGGCCAGCCCCAAGGTGTCTGTTTCCGACGACCCGGGGCGTATGGGATCGGTCGCCCCGAGCCTGGGGGGCGGTGCCGCTGGGGCAAAGTCGTCCGCCAGGGCAGCTGCGTCTGCCGTCAGCGGGCCTGAGGCGCCCTTGGCCGCCTGCAACTGCGCCAGTGCGTCATGCGCCGGGAAGGTCTCTGCGCAGCGTCCGCACCGCACCCAGCCGTCGGCCAGCCGCAACTGGTCCTGCTCCACCTTGAAGACGGTGTTGCAAGCCGGGCAGCGCGTGGTCAATGTCATCGGATCATGTGGCCACGATCAAGAGCATGCAACGTCGGGCTTCAGGCGCCCCGCTGGCGTCCTGTCATCAGGATCCAGCCGTCTTCCTGGTCGGTGACCTCAAGGTCGATCCACGGCGCATAGGCCACCATCAGCTCTTCGGCCTGCCGCTGGAGGATGCCGGCCAGCACCAGCCAGCCCGCGGTCTGCAGGTGTCCGCACAGCAGCGGGGCCAGCACTTTCAGCGGGGTGGCCAGGATGTTGGCCAGCACCAGCGGGTAGGTGCCAGCGGCCTGCTCGGGCAGGCCGCAGTGCAGCTGCACATCGTTGGCCAGGGCGTTGTCCTGGCTGGACTGCACCGCGGCCGGATCGATGTCCACGGCGTCCACCTCACGGGCGCCGTGGAGCGCGGCGGCGATGGCCAGGATGCCCGAGCCGCAGCCATAGTCCAGCACGCGGGACCAGGGCTGTGCGGGGCTGGCATGGTGGGCAATCCAGCGCAGGCACATGCGTGTGGTGGGGTGGGATCCCGTGCCAAACGCCAGGCCAGGGTCCAGCCGGATGACCTGCAGGGCGCCCGTGGGCGGCTCATGCCAGGTAGGAACGATCCAGAAACTTGGGGTGATCTCCACGGGTGCGAACTGGGACTGCGTCAGCCGCACCCAGTCCTCATCAGCCACAGGCACCATGGCGATCAACTCCAGCCGCTCGGCCCAGATCTGCGCCATCAGCAGCGTGGCCGCCTGCGTGGCCTCATCCTCGGTTTCGAACAAGGCGCGGATGGTGGAACGTTCCCAGCCCGGCTGGGGTGGCGGCAGGCCGGGTTCACCGTACAAGGCCTGCTCGGCGGGGCTGTCGGCGTCAGCGTCTTCCACCGACACCGATAAGGCGTCGAGGTCGTCGCTCAATGCGTCTGCCACCGACTCCACAAGAGCCTGCGGGCAGCCAAGCGTCAGTTCGAACATCAAGACTTCATTTCTTGCGCTGCGACAGCCAGTGCTCAAGGTAGTGGATATTCGTGCCGCCTGCGCAAAAGCCCGAGTCCACCATCAGATCGCGGTGCAGCGGGATGTTGGTGTGAATGCCCTCGACCACCGTCTCGGACAAGGCGGTGCGCATCCGGGCCAGGGCCTGCTCACGGGTGTCGCCGTAGACGATGATCTTGCCGATCATGGAGTCATAGTTGGGCGGCACGGTGTAGTTGGTGTAGGCATGCGAATCCACACGTACCCCGGGGCCGCCGGGGGAATGCCACATCGTGATGCGGCCTGGCGAGGGCACGAAGGTGTAGGGGTGCTCGGCGTTGACCCGGCATTCGATGGCGTGGCCCTTGAGCTGGATCGCGCGCTGGTTGAAGGGCAGCTTCTGGCCGGCGGCGATGCGGATCTGCATCTGCACGATGTCGATGCCCGTGACCAGCTCCGTCACCGGGTGCTCGACCTGCACCCGGGTGTTCATCTCGATGAAGTAGAACTCACCGTTCTCGTAGAGGAACTCGAAGGTGCCGGCTCCGCGGTAGCCGATCTTCAGGCAGGCCGCGGCGCAGCGGTCGCCGATCTTCTCGATCACCCGCCGCGCGATGCCGGGGGCCGGTGCCTCTTCGATCACCTTCTGGTGGCGGCGCTGCATGGAGCAGTCCCGCTCGCCCAGCCAGACGGCCCCGCGCTGGCCGTCAGCCAGCACCTGGATTTCCACATGCCGCGGGTTCTCCAGGAACTTCTCCATGTAGACCGATGGGTTGCCGAAGGCCGCGCCGGCTTCGGTGCGTGTGGTCTGCACGGCGTGAATCAGTGCAGCTTCCGTATGCACGACCCGCATGCCGCGACCGCCGCCGCCGCCGGCTGCTTTGATGATCACCGGGTAGCCCACGGACCGGGCGATGCGGATGATCTCCTTCGGATCTTCGGGCAGCGCACCTTCGGAGCCGGGCACGCATGGCACCCCCGACTTGATCATGGCCTGCTTGGCCGAGACCTTGTCGCCCATGATGCGGATCGATTCGGGTGTGGGTCCAATGAAGACGAAGCCGCTCTTCTCCACGCGCTCGGCAAAGTCTGCGTTCTCGCTCAGGAAGCCGTAGCCCGGGTGGATGGCCTCGGCATCGGTCACCTCGGCGGTTGAGATGATGGCGGGCATGTTCAGATAACTCTGCGCCGAAGGGGCCGGGCCGATGCAAACGGCCTCGTCGGCCAGCTTCACGTACTTGGCTTCGCGGTCGGCCTCTGAGTACACGACGACCGACTTGATGCCCATTTCACGGCAGGCGCGCTGGATGCGCAGAGCGATCTCGCCGCGGTTGGCGATCAGAATCTTCTTGAACATGTCGGACGCCCTATTCCAGGACGAACAGCGGCTGCCCGAACTCCACGGCCTGGCCGTTCTCGCACAGGATGCGTGCAATCGTGCCGCCCAGATCGGCCTCGATCTCGTTCATGATCTTCATGGCCTCGATGATGCACACGGGCTCGCCTTCCTTGACCGCACTGCCCACGTCCACAAAGGCCTTGGCGCCAGGGCTGGCTGATCGGTAAAAGGTGCCCACCATGGGCGACTTGATCACCTTGGCCTCGGGTGCTTCGGCGGCAGGGGCGGACGCTGGCGCGGCAAGAGGGCCGGGGACTGGGGCGGCAGGCGCGGCAGCGACGGTGGCTACGGGCGCGGCTGCCACCGCGGGCGGGCCCGCCTTGACAATCCTGACCTTGCCTTCGGCTTCGGTGATTTCCAACTCCGAGATGCTTGATTCGGAGACGAGATCGATCAGGGTCTTGAGCTTGCGCAGGTCCATGGGAGGTCCTTGGATCAGGGGAGCCCGCAGTGTAATGAACTGTAGGGAACTGCTTTCAACTTGCGCTGAACATCATGGCTGAAGCCCGGTGGGCTGTCACGATCAGGACCCGGGCCATGTCAGCCGCAGGCATCGCCGCGCGGCACGGAGGCGCGCCGGCACCGCCGGCACACGGCTCTCAAGGCCAGGGTCTTTCCAGGACTTGTCCTGGATTTGCAGCGATTTGCGGGGTGATGCCGGCAATAGCGCCCAGCGCGCCTGGGGCTGCCGGTACCGAGAACGTCTCCGGGAGGCGCAGCCCGCTACCTGGTCCCTTGGCCCCCGCAGGCTCAGCGCCTCAGACCCCGCGGGCCCAGCCGGAGAGTTCCTCGAAGTCGGTCTGCCCCAGCTTGCGTTGGATCAGGCGGCCGTGGCGGTCGAACACGGCGGTGAAGGGCAGGGCCCCTTGGTCGTTGCCCAGTTGGCGGCTCAGGGCAGTGCCCTCCAGGCCGGCCATGCCCACCGCAAAGCCCAGCGGCTGCTTTTGCAGGAACTCCCGTACCGGCTGGGCACCGTCCACCGCCAGCCCGACCACCTGCCAGCCCCGTGGCGACCATTCGCGGTGGAAGCGGTCCAGTTCGGGCAGCTCCTTGATGCAGGGCGGGCACCAGGTGGCCCAAAAATTGAGCACCAGCGGGCGGCCCTGCAAGGACGACAGGTCCAGTTCCCCACCCTGCGGGGTGGGAAAGCGCTGGTCCCACGGCGGACCGGCCGGCGCGGCGCGGGCGCGCAGGCCCTGCCAGGCCTGCCACCCCGCGCCTGCCACGCCCGCGGCCACGGCCACGCCGGCCACGATAAGCCCCTGTCTGCGTTTGCTGTTCGGCGTCTTCATGCCCTACTCCTTGGCCGTCCCATGGCCCTCTCCCTCGCTGGACATGAGCCGCTTCAGCGCCGCCAGATCGCCCCGCCAGGTGCGCCCCTTGGCGTCTGGCCTGAGTGCGCCGCGCAGGTCATCGTGGTCGTTGACGATCAGGTGCACGGTGACGGGATGCCCCAGCACCCGGCTGGGCGAGCTCACGCTCAGCACGTCCCGCGCGGTGGTGCGGCCGGCATCCAGCACATGGACGTCGTGGTCCACCCCCATGTTCAGCAGGGCGATCTCCGCAGCCTTGCTGTCGTCGCAGTACAGATCTACGTGCACGGCCGATTCGCGCGTGGCGGTGCCGCGCCAGACCGCGCCCGCGAGATGAGGCCGGAACTCGGCCAGGCGTTGCATCCAGTCCAGCGCGACCTCACGCAAGGCGGCGACTTCAGCGGGCTGGGAGTCGCCGAGGAAGAGCTCGATGTAGGCGCGGACCTCGTCCTCCACCTGCTCGTTGGAGGGCATGTCCACGCGGGCGTTGCCGCCACGCCGGCCCAGCGCGCGCGCCGCCTTGTGCTTGGCCGCGCCGTACTCCAGCCCGGACTCCACCACCAGGCGGGCGGCGGCAGCGGCGATTTCTTCGGTCAGGCTGTCGGTCATGCTGCGGGTGGGAGGGTGGGAGGGTGGGCGTGTGTGCGGCTTACGGGTGTGGCGAATCTCAGGGCAGCTCCACCGCGCCCATGCGGGCCGCGATGGTGGCGCTGCGCGCGATCACGTACTCGGAGGCGGGGCGTTTCTCAAAGCGCTTTGGGGCGGGCAGCATTACGGCCAGGCGTGCAGCCTGGTCGATACCCAAGCGCTGCGCGTCGATGCGGAAGTAATGGCGCGCCGCGGCCTGGGCACCGAACAGGCCTTCACCCCATTCCACACTGTTGAGGTAGATCTCCAGGATGCGGCGCTTGGGCAGCAAAACCTCCAGCATCTGCGTGATCACGAACTCCTGCGCCTTGCGCAGCACGGTGCGCTCACCCGAGAGGAACAGGTTCTTGGCCAGCTGCTGCGTGATGGTGGAGCCGCCGACGACCTTGGGTTCCACCTTGCGTCCACCCGGGGGTTGCTGCTGCGCCCGCGCCTCGGCGCGGGCTTCAGCGCGCTGGTTGCGGTCCCAGGCCTTTTCGAGCGAGGCCCAGTCCAGTCCAGTGTGGCTGGCAAAGGCAGCGTCCTCACTGGCGATGACCGCCCGCTTCAGGTGCACCGAGATCCGCTCGGCGTCCACCCACTCTTGGCTCCATTCAATACGTCCGCGAGTGTTCAGCAGGCGCCAGGCCTCGCTGCGCTGGAAGGTGGTGGACACCGGGTCGATCCAGCGCATGGCCAGCACGCGCACGGCAAAGCTCAGCTGCAGCGCGGCGACACCCACGGCCACCAGCAGCAGCAGACGCGCCAGGTGACGCAGCAGCAGCCTCATCGCGCCGCTCCCAGCCGTTCGCCCAGAGCCCGCAGCACCGGCACGGTGTCGGGCCGCACGCCGCGCCAGATCTGGAAGGCCTCTGCGGCTTGTTCCACCAGCATGCCCAGGCCATCCCGGGCGACGGCGCCATGCTGACGCGCCCAGGCCAGGAACGGAGCGGCTGCCGGGCCGTACATCAGGTCCACCGCCAGCGCGCCCGGGCGCAGCACGTTGTCGGGCACCGGCACTGTGGCGCCCGCCAGGCTGGAGGCGCTGGCGTTGAGCACGACATCAAAGCCCTGGCCGGGGCTGTCCAGCCCCGTCGCCTCCAGTGCCACGCCGTGCCGTGCGGCCAGGTCCCCGTGGGTCTCCACCAGGTGCCGGGCCTTGTCCAGGGTGCGATTGGCCACCACGACCTGGACCGGCCCGCATGCCAGCAGCGGCCCCAGCACGCCGGCGGCCGCACCGCCGGCGCCCACCAGCAGCACCCGTTGCCCGCGCAGGGACCAGCTGGCGTGCTGTTGCAGATCGCGCACCAGGCCAGCGCCGTCGGTGTTGTCGGCCTGCCATTGGCCAGCGGCGAAACTCAGCACGTTGGCGGCACCAGCCTGATGGGCGCGCTCGGTCGCGCAGGTGGCGATCCGCAGCGCATCCCGCTTGAAGGGCACGGTGACGTTGCAGCCGCGCACCGGGCCACCTTGCCGGTCAGCTGCCAGCGCCCGCACGGCCGCGTCAAAGCCGTCCAGCGGGCACAGGCGTCGGTCATAGACCAGGTTCTGCCCCGTCTGAGCGGCGAACGCCGCATGGATGAAGGGCGAATGGCTGTGCGCCACGGGGTTGCCAAGGACGAAATAGCGGTCTGGGTTCATGGTCTTGGCAGGCAGGGCGGGCAGGTCAGCGCGGCCGGCCCTGGGCGGTGGAGCTGAGCGTCTGGGCCTCGAAGCCATCTTCCCGCGTGAACCGGAAGCGCGAAGTCACCACGATCTGGTCCGCCTCGCGGCGCATGGCGCTCGTGAACGCGCCAAAGGGCGCGGCGCCGCGCACGATGGCCATGGCGCGCTGGTCCAGCAGTCGGGACTGCGAGGGCCGCACGACCTCAGCCTCCACCACGCGGCCCGTGGCATCGACGGTGACGTTCATCGTCAGTTCGCCGTAGATCTTGCGTCCCTGCACTTCCGGGAAGTCTCGCGTGCCCCGGTCCTCGATCTTTCGGCGCATCGTGTCGTAGTACACGGCATAGACGGCCTCCTTTGTGGCCGGGCTCACGTAACGTTTGCGCGGGCGGGCGTTCTCCTCATTGATGCGCTTTTCGATTTCGGCCAGCTGCTTGATCATCTGGCGCCGTCGCTCCCGCTCTGCGCGCTGTTCGGGCGTGCCTTGGTCGGCAGCCCCGTCCGGTGGCAGCAGCGCGGCTTCCCTGCGCATACGTGTCAGCAGTTGCATCTGCTCCTGCAGCATCTGATCGATGCGCTGGCGCGTGTCCTCGGCCGCGTCTCCCAGGCGGACCTCGGCCGAGGCGGCCAGGGGCGAGGTGGAGCGGCCCTGCTCGGCCTCGCCACCGCCTGCGAGATTGGCCTGTGCGATAGCCTGCGCCTTGACCGGCGACTCGTTGGACCGGGCATTGACCAGAATCACTTCCAGCGGGGTGTCGGCAAACACGCGCTCGAAGGCCTGCGGGTCTACGAAGCGCAGAGTCAGCAAGCCCGCGTGCACCGCCACCGACAAGCCCAGCGCTGCTTGCAGCGTCGTGATCCTGGCGGTTCGCGCACGCATGTGGTTCAGGGGCCTGGCGTGAACGCTCAGGCAGCGCCGGCCCCGGAGGGCGTGGTCGGCTCGGGTTCTTGGCCATCCGCCGGGCCGGGCGGGGTTGTGCCGGGCTCCGTCAAGTCGATGGCCAGGGCCAGGGGTCCGGCGGCCGGGTTGTCTTCATCTTCCTCGGCTTCTTCAGCAGACGCGGCCGTGGCGGCGGTGGCGGGCTCATCCAGCCGAGCCGCCAGCGCGCCCCATACATCCAGAGTCAGCAGGTCGCTGCCGGTGATGCGCACCCGCACGCGCGCGCCGCGCGGCAGGTTTTCGGTGCCGTTGGCCCGCAGTACCAGCGGCAGGTCGTCAGCGCGCACCAAGCCGTCCTTCATTACCGAGGCCTCCAGTTCGGTCGCGCCGTTCTGTTCCAGCCAGCGAATCGTCCAGAAGCGCTCGATGCCGTTCTGGAAGGCGTTGTAGGCGGTGTAGGCCCCCTCGAAGCTGGAGATGACGGAGAAAAGCGTGGCGTCCTTGGGCTTGAAGGCGGCCGCCAGGGCGGCGGTGGCACCATGCCTCGCGCAGGCAATGATCTGCCACTGGTTGACCAAGTCCACATAGCGCCGCAGTGGCGAGGTGGCCCAGGTGTACTGGGGCACGCCCATGCCCGCATGGGGCAGGGCCTTGGTGCCCATGCGCACCTTCACCCCTGGCAGCAGGCTGGCCTGGCTGCGGTAGATGCCGGGCACGCCGAACTGGGCCAGCCAGCCGCCCCAGTGGCTGTTGGCCAGGATCATGGCCTCGGCCACGATCAGGTCCAGCGGGGCACCGCGCTGGCGCGTGGTGATGAGCACGCGCTCGTGGCCCTGCGGTTCGGTGCCTGCGGTCTGCGCGCTGCGCTCGAGCTTGAAGTTGTAGTCCGGCCGGTTGAAGGTTTCGGGTTTGCCGCGCATCTGCTCGCGTAGCGCCTTCAGGTGCCGCGCCAGGCGGAAGGCGAAGGACAGTTCTGCCGGAAAGGGGTGGTCGGCGGGCATCTGGCCGGTCAGCGTGGCCTCGGTGATGACGCTGTCGAGCAGGTCGTGACGCAGATTGGCCACGATGGGCACGCGCTCGATGCGGGTCTCGCGGCTGCGCACCTCCAGCGTGGCCTCGTCAAACGTGACGTACAGGCTCACTGCCGGGCAGTCACGGCCCTCGGTCAAGGTGAAGGCCTGCACGATCTCGTCGGGCAGCATGGTGAGTTTCCAGCCTGGCATGTAGACCGTGGACAGCCGCTCCCGCGCCACCTTGTCGATGGGCGAATCGGGCGCGATCGCCAGAGCCGGGGCGGCAATGTGTACGCCAAAGACCACCGTGCCGCTGCCCAGGCCGCGCACCGACAGGGCGTCATCGATCTCGGTGGTGTGGGAGTCGTCGATGGAGAACGCTTGCACCTCGGCCAGGGGCAACTCGTCCTTCTGCGCAGGCACGGTCAGCGGCGGAAAGCCTGTGCCCTTGGGGAACTGCTCGAACAGGAAGCGCCGCCAGTGGAACTGGTAGGGGCTGTCTATGGCGCCGGCCTCTTTGAGCAGGTCCAGTGGCGCGCGGTGCGCGCGCTTGGCCGCCTCGACCACGGCCTTGTATGGGGGGCCGTTCTTGTCCGGCTTGAACAAGATGCGGTAAAGCTCTTCACGCACAGGCGCGGGGCAGGTGCCGGCCACCAGCTCGGCCGTCCAGCCTTCGATCTGCGCGGCCTGCAGCTGCTTGCGCTCGATAGCCAGCAGCGCGGCCTTGACCGTCTCCTCCGGCGCTTTGCGGAACTGGCCCTTGCCCACGCGGCGGAAGTAGTGCGGCGCCTCGAACAGGCGAAACAGCGCCGCGGCCTGCCGCTCCACGCCAGCGGAAGCGTCGAAATAGTCGCGCGCGAAATCGACAAAGCTGAAGTCGGCCTCCGGGGCGAACTCCCAGGCCAGGTCCAGGTCGATCTCGTTGGCCAGACGCTGGCCGGCCTCGAGCAGCACGGCCGGCGCGGGCTTGTCAAAGCGCAGCAGGACGTGGGCGGCCTTGACCTTCACCCGTTTGCCTGATTCGAGCTCCACCTGCACCGAGGCTTCGGCCTCGGACATCACGCGACCGGCGAGGAATTTACCGGCTTCTTCAAAGAGGGCATACATCTGCCGGATTGTCGTCCTTCGGGGCGCCAGCCGAAGGCGCCGCCGGCAGCATCCCTGCGTCTGGCGGGACGCCGTTGGCTGGCCCGGCGTTGCCCGAGCGCGGGGGGCTCAGACGGTCAGCCCGCCGGCCACCTCGATCACGGCGCCATTGACGTAGCTCGCCTCATCGCTCGCCAGGAAAGCGTAAACGTTGGCGATCTCCTCGGGCCGCCCCAGACGGCGCAGGGGCACGTCGTCGCGCATCTGCTGAAGCACCTTGGCGGGGATGGTGGACAGGATGGGCGTCTCGATGAAGCCCGGCGCCACGGCGTTGACGCGCACACCCTTCGGGCCTAACTCCCGGCTCCAGGTCTTGGTGAAGCCGATGACGCCGAACTTGGACGCGGCGTAATTGGTCTGGCCGAAGTTGCCGTAGACGCCCACCACGCTGCTGGCGTTGAGGATGACGCCCGCACCCTGGGCCACCATGGTGTCGGCTACCGCCTGCGCGCAGTGGAAGACACCGCGCAGGTTGACGTCGATGACGGCGTCGAACTGCGCCAGCGTCATCTTCTGCAGGCGCGCGTCCTGGGTGATGCCGGCGTTGTTGACCAGCACGTCGATGCGCCCGAACTGCGCCTTCACGGCGCCCACCATCGCGTCCACTTGGGCGCGGTCGGTCACGTCCACGATGAAGCCTTCGGTGCGCGCGCCCTCCGCCCGGCAGGCGGCCACCGCGGCGTCGATGCCCTCACGGCGCATGTCACACACCACGACCACCGCGCCCTCGCGGGCGAACTTGACCGCGGTGGCCAGGCCGATGCCTTGGGCCGCGCCCGTGACGATGCAGATCTTGTCTTTCAGTCGCATGGCTTGGATGAAGTCGGTCAGAGGGCTGTCCAGGGATGTCCGGGGCTGCTCGGGAACATTCGAGAAGGGCGATGGCGTGGCCGCGCCGCGGGTCGATCAGAAGTCTATCGGCAGTCCGCGCTGCCCCATGCGGCCACGCGGTCGCTGCCGGATGCTCCTGGGGGCCCCGGGGCGCCCCGGGGCGGGCGGCTGCATCTTCAAAGCGCCCGTGGGAAACTTGTCGCGGTGCCCGCGGCTTGTCCTGGGCTGCCAGCGGCCTTGGCCTGGCCTGGGCGCCGGGCGCCTGGGTGCCCCGCCCCACCCGCGCCTCTTTGTTTGCGCCTCAACCCATCTTCCACCATGCCCACCCTGCGCCCTGAGCTGCGGTTTCGCCATCCTGTCGCCGCCTTGGCCCTGTCCTCGGCGCTGGCAGGCACCTTGGCGGCCTGTTCGACCGTGTCCCCAGCACTGAGTTCCGCGGGCGGCCCGGCCCTGACCAAGGCGGCGGCCGCCGCATCACCGGCCGCGTCATCCGTCGTATCTTCCGCCGCGTCACCCGCCACGTCACCCGCCGCACCACCGGCCGCACCACCGGCCGCATCGGCGCCCACCGCCCGTGCCGCCCCTGCAGCGCGACCACCGGACCCCTCGGCGCCCAAGCCCTTTGACGAGGTCATCAAGGACGCAAAGGTGCAGGACGGTCTCTTTCCGCTGTGGCGCAAGGACGAAAAGGTCTGGATCGAGATCCCGAAGTCCGCGCTGGGCAAGCCCTTCCTGTTCACGTTCAACATCGCCAACGCCGTCGGCGAGCGCGGCTTGTATGCAAGCCAGATGGGCCGCGACTACTTGGCCGAATGGCGCCGCGTGGGCAACCAGCTCCAACTGGTGGCGCTCAACACCTTGTTCCGTGCCGAAGGTGCTGGCAAGACCGCCGTCGAGCAGGCCTTCTCGCCCAGCCTGTTGCTGGCGGGCCCGGCGGCAAGCGCTGATCACCCGCAGCGGCAGTCGGTGCTGCTGGATGCATCCGCGCTGCTCGGGGACCTGCCGGCGTTGTCCACCCGGCTGGAGGCGGCGTTTCGCCTGCCCTACGCGCCAGACCGCGCCAACTCGCACATTGAGGCGCTACGGGCGGACAAGACGCTGTCGGTGATCACCACGCGCATGCATTACGCCACGCCACGCATCCCGGCGCCGCCGGCAATGCCTTCGCCCACGCCCACCCCCGGGCCGGTGCTGCCCCAGACCACGCCCGACCCGCGCAGCCTGTTCTTCAGCGTCGTCTACAACCTGCGTGCCCTGCCCGAACAGCCCATGGCTACGCGCAGAGCCGATCCGCGCCTGGGCCACTTCACCGAGGCCTACAGCGACCTGTCCACCGACCTGCGGGCCAACCCGCGCGTGCACATGGTCCAGCGCTGGCGCCTGGAGAAGAAGGATGCAGCCGCGGCGCTGTCCGAACCCGTGCAGCCCATCGTCTACTGGCTGGACAAGAACATCCCACCCCGCTACCGCCCGGCGGTGGAGGCCGGCATCCTGGAGTGGAACAAGGCCTTCGAGAAGATCGGGTTCAAGAATGCCGTGGTCGCCCGTCAGCAGCCCGATGACGCCGACTGGGACAACATGGATGCGACGCATGCGTCGATCCGCTGGTTCGTCGGCGCCGACGTCGGTTTTGCCATCGGCCCCAGCCACACGGATCCGCGCACGGGGGAGATCCTGGACGCCGACATCGGCATGAGCGATGTGTTTGGTCGCGGGGCCCGCCGCCTGGTGGTCGAGGACCTTCAGCGGCCGCTGGGTGAGTTCGCCTCACCGACGCAGGGCCTGCCCTGGGCGCGCAACGGCGCTCGCGATGGCGCGGCGGCGCATTGTCAGTACAGCCACGAGGCGGCCGCAGAGTTGTCCTTCGCCCTGGACCTGCTCGAGACCCGTGGTGACTTGGCTCCCGACAGCCCGCAGGCCGAGGCTTTCGTGCTGGCGGTCATCAAGGACACCATCATGCACGAGGTTGGCCACACCGTCGGGCTCAAGCACAACTTCAAGGCCTCGACGACGGTCACCCGGGCGCAGCTGAAGGACCGTGCCTTCACCGAGGCCAACGGCGTGTCCGGCTCGGTGATGGACTACAACGCCTACAACCTGCCTTTGCCCGGTGAGCCCACAGGCAGCCCGAACAACACCACGCTGGGCGCCTACGATTACTGGGCCATCGAGTACGCGTACAAGCCGATCGAGGAGTCTGCCAGTGCGACCGAACTCGCGCGCATCGCCGCACGCAGCGGCGAGCCGGCGTTGGCCTATGCGGACGATGTCGATGCCGGCGGCGGCTTCGGACCCATGGAGGGTTTCGACCCGCTGGCCAACCGCTTTGATCTCGGTGACGACCCATTGGCCTGGTATCAGCGCCGCATGGCCCTGAGCAAGGAGCTCTGGGCCCGCGTGCAGGCGCGCGTCCCCTCGGCTGGCGAAGACCCGCTGCGCCTGCGCCGCAGCCTGCTCAGCGGCTTTCGCCAGTTGCGTGACCTGCCCGCGCTGGCGGCCAAGTACGTGGGCGGCTTGCATGCCGTGCGTGACCTGCCCGGCAGCAAGCGCCCGAGCTTCACCCCGGTGGACCCGCAGCGTCAGCGCGAGGCCTTGCAGTTCCTGGCCAAGGAAGTCCTGAGCGCTGACAGCTTCCGCTTCCGGCCCGAGTTCCTGGCCAACCTCGCGCCCGATTACATCGAGTGGGACCGGGGCGTTCCGGTGAGCATCCCCGCCATCGTCCTGCAGTTGCAGACCCAGGCGGTGGAGCGGCTGCTGTCGGCTGGCACTGCCACACGGCTGCTTGACTTGCCGCTGCTGGTCCGCGCGCCGAGCGCACCGGGCAAGGCTGGTGCGGTCGGCGCGGCGGGTGGAGACAAGCTGATCTCGCTGAGTGAGGTCTACGCCACCCTGCAGTCAGCGGTCTGGAGCGAGTTGTCTGCCGGCGGCGAGATCGACCGCATGCGCCGCAACCTGCAGCGCGAACACCTCCGGCGCGTCATGGTCCTGCTGACCCGCGGATCGACCACCTTGCCGGCCGACGCACTGAGCCTGATGCGCCTGCATGCCCACCGGCTGCAGGCCGAGTTGCAGCGGGCGGTGCGCAACACCAAGGCCTCGGTGGAGACCCGGGCCCATCTGCAGGAAAGCCTGGGCGGTCTGACCGAAGCCCTGCGGGCGACGATGCAGCGTTCCTGAACGGCCCAAACGGCTTGAACGGTCTGCTGACCGGCGCGGCGGCCACCGGCCAGCCGGCCTTCGCCGGCCGGGCTGGCCCCCGGTCAGCGGGCGGCCAGGGCCTGCAGCAGCTTGCCGTGGATGCCGCCGAAGCCTCCGTTGCTCATGCACAGGACATGGTCATCCGGCTGCGCGACCTTTGCGATCTGGGTCACCAAGGCTTCCACCGAATCGGCCACCACGGCCAGCGGCCCCAGCGGCGCCAAGGCGTCGCGCGCGCTCCAGCCGTAGGGGCCCTGCAGGCAGAAGCTCAGGTCGGCTTCTTCCAGCGCCCAAGGCAGTTGGGCCTTCATGGTGCCCGTCTTCATGGTGTTGGAGCGGGGCTCGAACACGGCCAGGATGCGTTGCAGCCCCACCTTGCGACGCAGGCCGTTGACGGTGGTGCGCATGGCCGTGGGGTGGTGGGCGAAGTCGTCGTAGACGCGGATGCCGGCCACCTCGCCGCGCAACTCCAGGCGGCGGCGCACGTTGCGGAAGGCGCCGAGCGCCGCAGTCGCCTCCTCCGGCGCCACCCCGGCGTGTTCGGCCGCGCCGATGGCCGCCAGGGCGTTCATCTGGTTGTGCTCACCGATCAGATCCCAGGCGACATGGCCGATCTTCAAGCTGCCGCGCAGCACGTCAAAGGCGTGAGGTTCGCCGCGGGCACACAGGCCGCCCGGCTCCTCACGCTTGGTGCCGAAGCGCTGCACCGTGCTCCAACAGCCGCGCTGCAGCACGCGTTGCAGCGCCTCGTCGCGGGCGTTGACCACCAAGCGCCCGCTGGCCGGTACGGTGCGCACCAGGTGGTGGAACTGCGTCTCGATGGCGCCGAGGTCAGCAAAGACGTCGGCGTGGTCGTACTCGAGGTTATTGAGGATGGCGGTTCGCGGGCGGTAATGGACGAACTTGCTGCGTTTGTCAAACAACGCTGTGTCGTACTCGTCGGCCTCGATGACAAAGCAACGGCCGGCTCCCAGCCGCGCCGAGATGCCGAAGTTCAGTGGCACCCCGCCCACCAGAAAGCCCGGCTGCAGGCCCGCCTGTTCCAGGATCCAGGCCAGCATGGAGGTGGTGCCGGTCTTGCCATGCGTGCCGGCCACGGCCAGCACATGCCGGTCACGCAGCACCGTCTCGGCCAGCCACTGCGGGCCGCTGGTGTAGGCCGCGCCAGCGTCCAGGATGGCTTCCATCAGCGGGTTGCCGCGCGTCACGACGTTGCCAATGACGAAGACGTCGGGCTTGAGCGCGAGTTGGTCGGCTGCAAATCCCTCGATGAGCTCGATGCCCAGGGCCCGCAGCTGGTCGCTCATGGGCGGGTAGACGTTGGCATCGCAGCCGGTCACCCGGTGGCCGGCCTCGCGCGCGATGGCGGCGAGGCCGCCCATGAAGGTGCCGCAGATACCCAGGATGTGCAGATGCATGGGGCGGAGGGCGCAGGAGAGTTCCGGGGTGTCGGCAGATCCAGCGGCCTGACGGTCCGTCTGGCCGGCTGGCAGCCTATCTGGCCATCAGACGGGCCGGGCGGTCCAGCGGCTAGGAAGCCTTGAACGCCTGGGCCGCCGCGTCAACGGTGGCGGCAATGTCGGCGGCGCTGTGTGCGGCACTGACGAAGCCGGCCTCGTACAGCGCCGGCGCCAGGTACACCCCCTGGTCCAGCATGGCGTGGAAGAAACGGTTGAAGCGCTCCTTGTCGGTGGTCATCACGGTGGCGTAGTTCTGCGGCAGGCTGTCGTGGAAGAAGAAACCGAACATGCCGCCTTGGCTGTCGCCGCAGAAGGGCACACCGGCTGTCTGGGCGGCCTGGGTCAGGCCGTCGACCAGTGAGCGGGTGCGCGCCGACAGCGCGTCGAAGAAGCCCGGCTTGGCGATTTCCTTGAGGGTGGCCAGGCCGCAGGCGGTGGCCACGGGGTTGCCGCTCAAAGTGCCAGCCTGGTAGACCGGACCCAGCGGGGCGAGTTGGCTCATGACCGCGCGGGTGCCGCCGAAGGCGGCCAGCGGCATGCCGCCGCCGATCACCTTGCCAAACACGCTCATGTCGGGCTTGAAGCCGGGGATGAGCTGGGCATAGAGGCTCTGCGCGCTGCCCAGTGCCACGCGAAACCCGGTCATGACCTCGTCAAACACCAGCAACGCGCCGTGCTGAGTGCACAGTTCGCGCAGGCGGGTCATGAACGGGACGCTGGCGCGCACGAAGTTCATGTTTCCGGCAATCGGCTCCAGCATGACGCAGGCGAGCTCCGCGCCATGGGTGGCGAAGGCTTCCTCGATCTGCGCCAGGTTGTTGTACTCCAGCACCAGGGTGTGCTGCACAACCTCTGCGGGCACGCCGGCGCTTGTCGGAAAGCCAAAGGTGGCCAGGCCCGAGCCGGCCTTGACCAGCAGCGCATCGGCATGGCCGTGGTAACAGCCCTCGAACTTGATGATCTTGGATCGCCCTGTGGCGCCGCGTGCCAGGCGCAGCGCGCTCATGCCGGCCTCGGTGCCCGAACTCACCAGCCGGATCTGCTCCACCGAGGGCACTTGGGCGATGATGGCCTCGGCCAGTTCGATCTCACGCTCGGTGGGTGCGCCGAAGCTGAAGCCGTCGGTGGCAGCCTTCTGCACGGCTTCCAGCACGGCCGGGTGGCCGTGGCCGAGGATCATCGGCCCCCAGGAGCCGATGTAGTCGATGTAGCGCTGGCCTTCGGCGTCCCACATGTAGGCGCCCTGGGCGCGCGCGATGAAGCGCGGCGTGCCGCCGACCGCGCGGAAGGCGCGCACCGGGGAATTGACGCCGCCGGGAATGACTGTCTGGGCGCGTGCGAAGAGGCTGTCGTTCGTCATGTCAATGGATCCGGCGGGCAGCGCCTGGTGTCTTGGGGGGTTCAGGAACATCTTCGGGGCTACCATCAACGGGGCCGGCGCCCGGCTCGCCTTCCTCGGGCGGCGGCAACGCCCAGAAGAAGCGGTCCGGCACCGCATTGCCCATTCCAGGGCGAAAGCCGGTGTCCAGGCTCTGGTCCAGGAAGGCCAGGGCTTCACCCACAGCGGCCTGCAGCTCGCTGCCTGCGGCCAGCAGCGAGGCCAGGGCCGCGGACAAGGTGTCACCGGCGCCGACGAAGCCGGCATCGAATCGCTCGAACTTCTCGCCCGTCAAGGCGCCTTGGGGTGAGGCCAGTACGTTGTCGATGAATTGCTCGGCGCCGCGCGCCGGCAGCATCACGCCCGTGACCAGCACGTAGCGGGTACCGCGCTCACCCGCGGCCACGGCCAGCTCGCGCGCCGAAGGCGGGCGCTCGCTGTCCCATTCCGGCAGCAAGAAGTCGGTGAGGGTCTTGTGGTTGCCGGTCAGCACCTCAGCGGCCGGCAAGATGAGTTCGCGGTAGGCCTCGAGATAGGGCTCGCGCTGGTCTTCGTCGAGCCAGCTCAGGTCGGGCATGTAGGCCACCAGCGGCACTTCGGCGTAGTCCGACAGGATCTCGGCCACGGCGGCCACGGTGTCGGCCGAGCCCAGGAACCCGACCTTCCAGGCAGAGACGGGCACGTCCTCCAGGATGGATCGCGCCTGCTCGATCACGGCCTCGTCGTCGATGGGGTGGTGGTCGAAGATCTCGGCTGTGTCGCGCATCAGAATGGTGGTGACCACCGGCAGCGGGTGTGCGCCCATGGCCGCGATCGTCGCCACATCCCCGGCCACGCCGCCGGCACCGCTGGCGTCGCTGACGTTGAACGTCATGACGCAAGCCGGCGGCGGGGCTTCCTGCCCGGGTTCAAGAGCGTCTGCTTGGTCGTGTGCGTCGGGATTCATCGGGCGGGCAGGCCGCAGTCTGGTCAGACCGGGGTGTGGGCTTCAGTTCGAGGAGGAGGTGCCGATCTCAGGTGGCGCAGCGCCCTCATGCTGGAGAACGCGGCTTCGCTGAGCTCGGCATGACCCTCGGTGGCTACAATTGCGATCCATTGTAGTGACCACCTTGTGAAGTCATCGTGAGCCAACCCTGTACCTGGATGTGCCTGATTTGCGGCTGGATATACGACGAGGCCGCCGGCGACCCGGAGCACGGCATCGCCCCCGGCACCGTCTGGGCCGACGTGCCCATGAATTGGACCTGCCCCGAATGCGGAGCCCGCAAGGAAGACTTCGAGATGGTGCAGATCTGATCCTGCCGGCCCCGCCGACGCTGCAGCGCGTTCGGGACGAGCGTCATGACGCCCCTGTCCCCTGATTTCCCTGAACCCTTCTCCGAGGTCCTGATCCAGCTTCAGGAGGTGTTGGGCCTTTTGCGGGAATCTGCTGCGTCCATGCTCGCCGCCGGGCCGTCGCTGGCGGAGCAAGAGGCATCGGCAGGTGGGGCCGACGTTGAAGCGCCTGCGGATGAGGGCCTGGCTGGCTTGGCCGCGGTCGAAGCGCCGATGCGTGCTTGCGCCCATGCCCTCAGGGATTGCGGCCGCGCACCGCTGGCGCTCTTGGTCGAAGGTTGCGTCGGGGCTCTGGCAGGCTTGCTGGCCTCCCCCGCCCGCCACGGGCCCGATGCCCACCGCGTCATTGAGCAGGCGCTGCAAGCCGGGCTGCGGCAGGCCGAACATCCTGGCGGCGACGCCTTTGCCGTGGCCACCGAGTTGTTCCCCCATTACCGGGCGGTTCATCAACTGGCCGGCATCGACCGCGTGCATCCGGCCGATCTGTGGCCCGGGCGCCACACGCTGGTGGACCTCCCTGCCGATCCCTTCACGGCCCCGCGCATCTTGGACGCCGCTGCTCGTGTGGAGTTGGAGGCTGCGCTGCTGGAGACCCTGCGGCAGCCCGGACCACAGGGCTTTCGGGCCATGAGCGATTTGTGCGCCGCCCTGGGCGAGGGGGTCGCCGCCCCGCAGGCGGGGCTGTGGAAGCTGGCCGCTGCGGCCTACGAGGCACAGGCGGACGAACTGCTGGCGCCGGATGTCTACCTCAAGCGAATGGGGCCGCGCCTGCTGTCCTTGGCCCGTACGGCCTTGGCCGATGCGCCGTACACGGGCGCAGGCCTGGCCGAGGCGGGTGCCCCGGGGGCCGCGCCTGCCAGCCCCCGCGCGCAGGGTGCGGCCCAGGTGCGCGCGAACGCGCAGGAGTCGGCCCGGCAGCTGGGACACGAATTGCTGTTCCGCTGCCACAGCGCGCTGGCGGCCTGCGCCGGCCCGGGCGCCGCGGCCGCAGGCCCCCGGCTGGCACGCTTCGCCGCGGCCTACGGCCTGCCGTATCACCCTGCGCCAGCTCCGACGCTGCAGGCTGCCGCGGCCAGAGAACGGGACGTGAGCGCACCAGCCGGCCCAGGTGCTGAGCAAGGCTTGGTGCTGCAACCGGGCGCGATTGACGACAGCGTTGCGCCTGCAGCGACCGCCGGGGCGGCGGCGTCCCGCAGCGACGCGCAGCCTGAAGAGCCCGCCTTTGAGTTGCTGCTGCCGCCTGAGCCCGCCTCCTCGGCGCTCGGTCCGGCCCCGGCGCGGCGCAGCTTGGCCGATGCCGTGCCAGGATTGCCCTCAGCGGCCGATCTTGACTTGGGGGGCTGGGGCCTTGCTGCCAACGCCGATCGTGTGGTGACGCCTGATGACGAGATCAAGGTCGTCGGTTCCTTGCGGCTTGAGATCCCGGTCTTCAATGCCTTCCTGAACGATGCTGACGAAGCGTCTCGCCGCTTGTCAATGGTGCTGGCCGAATGGGCCGATGCCGCCGCCTTGCCTGTGCCGTCAGAGGCGGCGGTACAGGCCTTTGCCTTGGCGCAGGGGGCGGACCGGGTGGGCCATGAGGCCTTGGCCGCCTTGTCCCACCTGCTGGTGCAGGTCCTGCGGGCGTGTTCCACGCCCCCTGGCCCGGCTGCGGTGGTGGCCGCGCCCGCTTGGGCTGCGCAGACACTCACCGCCGCAGCCGAGGAGGTGCGCCGCGTGCTGCATCAATTCGCTGCCGGGTTCTTGACCGAGCCATCGGCGGCCTGTGTCGCACGGCTGGGTCAATGTCTGGCCGACCCGCCGTCGCCGTCGCTTGGCCTGTTGCCGGGTGCAGGGGACAGCCCCGCTGCGTCGGAGGACGCGGCCGGGTCCAGCGCGGTACCCTTGTCTGAGGCGGGGGAACTGCGTTCTCTGCATGATCTTGCATCCTTGCGGGACAGTCTGGCTTCGGCGCTGGATCGTCTGGCACTGTCCCGGCCGTCCGAGGCTGCTGCGGCGTCCGATCTGGCTGCGGCTGACCGGCGCTTTGGCGACGCTTGGTCCGAGGCCTCGGACCGCCTGGCCGCGACCGAGGATTTGATCCGGTCCCTGCTGGAGCGGCCTCGTCCCCCTGAAGCCTGAAGGCTGAAGCCTGAAGCCTGAAGCCTGAAGCCTGAAGCCTGAAGCCTGAAGCCTGAAG
>JBAXYD010000064.1:0-22728 GCA_037127635.1 Betaproteobacteria bacterium
CCAAGAGGCCGTTCGCACTGAGCCCGTCGAAGTGCGCGCGAGGGCTTCGACGAGCCCAGCCCGAACGGCTTCTTCGCGAACCCCAAGCGCGGTCATGGGCCTGGGATGCTCACAAGCCGCAAGGCGCGGAAGCGAAGAGGCGGGCCGGGGTCACTTGCAGGCGTTGTTCGCCATGAAGTCGATGACCTTGATCTTGCCGCTGACGATGTCGGCCTTGGCCGCGTCCACCTTCTTCTTCATGTCGGCGCTCACCAGCTTGGCGTTGTGCTCGTCCATCGCGTAGTCCACGCCACCTTCCTTCAGGCCCAGCGACACCACGCCCGGTTTCACGCCCTTGAAGGCGTTGTACACGGCCACGTCCACCCGCTTGACCATGGAGGTGAGCATGGTGCCAGGCTGCAGGTGGTTCTGGTTGCTGTCCACGCCGATGGCCAGCTTGCCCGCGTCCTTGGCGGCCTGGTACACGCCGATGCCGGTGCCCCCCGCGGCGGCGAACACCACGTCCACGCCGCCGGCGAACTGCGTCTTGGCCAGCTCGGCGCCGCGCGCCGGGTCGTTCCAGGCCGAGGGCGTGGTGCCGGTCATGTTGGCGCTGACCTCGGCCTTGGGGTTGGCGTACTTCGCGCCCTGCTCGTAGCCACACTGGAACTTGCGGATCAGCGGGATGTCCATGCCGCCCACAAAGCCCACCTTGCCGGTCTTGCTGGCCATGGCAGCCATCATGCCTACCAGAAAGCTGCCCTCATGCTCCTTGAACACGATGCTCTGCACATTGGGCAGCGGCACGACGGAGTCGATGATCGCAAACTGCAGCTTGGGGAAGTCCTTGGCCACCTTCTCCAGGGTGGAGCCCTGCGAGAAGCCGATGGCCACGATGGGGTTGGCCCCGCGCTCGGCCATGCGGCGCTTGGCCTGCTCGCGCTGCGTGGGGTTGGTGATCTCGAACTCCAAGTAGGGCTTGCTGGTTTCCTTCTTCCAGCGCTCGGCGCCGTCGTAGGCGGCCTGGTTGAAGGACTTGTCGAACTTGCCACCCATGTCGTAGACGACGGCGGGCTCGGCCAGGGCGGCGGTGGCGGCCAGGGCCAGGGCCAGGGAGGAGGCTGCCAGGAGCTTGGGGGTCATCGAGATCTCCTCGGAAAAGGATGAGGGTGACAGGGGAGTGTTGCTGCGTATGTCAGGATAGCAATCTTCAGGCCCTCCTCACCCCCGGGGTTGCTAGCATCAGGCAATGAATGGTCACACCGCAGAGCCCTCGGGGCCCTCGAAGTCTGCCGCCACCGCAACCCCGGCAGCGGGTGGCGATGTGCCTGCACCCCAGGAGCCTTCCCCGGCCTTGCTCGCCACGGCGCGCAGCCTGCCCAAGGTGCTGCTGCATGAGCATCTGGACGGCGGCCTGCGCGAGGCCACGCTGCTGGAGCTGCTGCAGGCCCGCGGCCTGCCTGCACCCGCACCCGACCTGCCCGGCCTGGTGCGTTGGTTCGACGAGCGGGCGCATGCCGGCTCGCTGGTGGAGTACCTGAAAGGCTTTGCGCTGACCGTGACCGCCATGGCCACGCCGCAGGCGCTGGAGCGGGTGGCCTTCGAGGCGGCGGAGGATGCGCGGCTGGACGGCTGCGTGCTGGCGGAGTTCCGCATTGCGCCGCTGTTGTTCGAGCCGCTGGGCGTGACGGGTGACGAGGCGGTGCGCGCGTTGCTGGCCGGCCTGGCGCGCAGTCCCCTGCCCAGCGGCCTCATCGTCTGCGCCATGCGCCAGGAGAGCGATGAGCAGATCGCCCGCGCCGCGGCGTTGGCCCTGCGCTGGCAGGGACGCGGTGTCATCGCCTTCGACCTGGCCGGCCCCGAGGCGGGCTGGCCGGCTTCCCGCCACGCGGCGCTGTTGCGCCGAATGCGCGACGCTGGCTTGCCACTGACCCTGCACGCCGGTGAGGCCGACGAGGGCTTGCGCGTGCTGGAGGCGGCCCGCCTGGGCGCCGCCCGGGTGGGGCATGGGGTGCGTCTGGCCGACCTGATCGACGGCCCGCAGGGCCCCGCCGTGCTGCAGGAAGTGGGCGAAAGCGGCCTGCACCTGGAGGTCTGCCCCACCAGCAATGTGCAAACCGGAGCGGCGACGTCCATCGCAGCGCACCCGATTGGGGCGCTCTGGCGGGCCGGAGTGTCGCTTTCTTTCCACACCGACAACCGGCTCATGTCCCGCACCAGCGCCAGCCGGGAGGCCGCGCTGCTGGTGTCCGAGGCGGGATTCGGCTGGGCTGATTTGCAGCGGATGTCCCTGCTGGCTGCGAGATCGTCTTTCTTGCCGAAAGGGGTCAGGCAAACCACTGCTGAGAAGGTGCAGGCATGGCCCGTGCCGTGACCTCAACCTCAGTGAACTCACAAGTGACGCCGCACATCGTCTCCGTCGGAGGCGCCTTTCGGAGAGATGTGCGCCCAGGTCACAGCAAGTTCAGAAGTCGCCCGAGAACGTCAGGGACAGTAACCGCGGTGCACCAAGGAAATAGAAGACCGTGCTGGGCCCATAAGTACCGACGGCCGTGGCGTTCACCACCGAGCCAGAGCTCGGGTTGCGGTACTTCACGTTGCTGAGATTGCTGATGTTCATCCGGAACTGGGCATTGCGCACCAGGCCCAGGTCACCCAATCTGTAACCCGCGTCGAAGTCGGCCGTTGTGTAAGCGGGCACTGCCTCATCGTTCATCAGCGTCGCCATCTGCTCACCCGTGTGCTTCAGCTTCAGCCGGGCGTACAGCGGTCCCGACGAATATTGCACAGCTGCGCCAGCCATCAACTCGGGCGTCAGCGTGAATTGCTTGCCCTTGAGAGGAATCAACTGGCCTCTGAGCGTCACATCATTCTTGATCTCGCTCTTCTGCGCGGTCAGGGAGAGGTAGGCGGACAGGCCTCCCACAGGCGCCGTCCCCAATTCGATTTCCACGCCACGGTTATTGACCGAACCAGAGTTCACGTACGTGGTCAAGTTGGTGACAGGTTCGGTCGAATTGGCCTGTCTGTTCTTGAAGTCCACGTTGAACAATGTGGCGGAAAGGGACAGCGCCTTGGTCTGGAAGCGCATCCCCAGGTCCGAAACGACTGAGGTCTCGGCCTCGATTGGCGTCACCATGGTGGGCACGCCTGCCACGATCTTGATGTTTGCGTTGGAGGGAGCGAACGCGAAGTTCGGCGGGGCGCGGAAGTTCTTGCCCACGTTCAAGAACACCTGCGATGTCTTGTCGAAGTTGAAGCGAATACCCACCTGAGGCAAGACTTCCTCGAAGGACTTCTCGTAGGTGTATGTGGTTTGAGAACCTGAACCTTCGCTGGCGTAATTGGTGAAGTTGCGCGTGCTCCGTGGGGCGCGCACGCCCAGCGACAACACGCCGCGATCGTCCATGAAGCTGATGCTGTCGCTCGCGTAGATTTGCTGTGCAGGGCTGATAGTCAACCAGTCTCTGCCCTGATAGGTGGAGCCCGACGGCCGCAGGATCTGGCCTTGCTGCAGCCAAATGTCCGTAGGGTTGCCCGCGTTGTCCACGGGCACCGCTGGCTGGGTCTGCCGGTGCTCTGCACGCTCGTACCACACGCCAAGGCGTACCTGGTGGCTGCCAAACGTCCGGTTGAGTTCCGCCGTGATGCCAGGCCGGTGTGTCTTCGTCACGCTGCTGCGGGCCACGGTCACGGTGTCAAGCGTGTCGCCATCTCCGTTGAGGTCCATGCCGGCTCCCGTCTTGCCGGTCGTCCTGTCCAGGAATGCCTTCTCAGACAGAGCTGCCTGTTGTGTGCCGCCCGTCCCGAACCCGTACCAGAAGTAGGGCTGAACCTTCAGATAGGTGTCGGTTGCCAGTTTGAATGATCCGGACACTGACACCACGGCATTCTCAAAGGGGTTCACCGAGAGAGCGTAGTAGGGAGGCTTGGAATTGGCCGTCGAGAACGGGCTGGCCTCGACCTGCGCTGTGCCGTTGACAGCCGGGATGTGCCCTGCCTGGGTGTTCGTGCTGAAGAAACTCGGAGAGTTGTCCCAGTAATAGCCGTTGGCGTTGAGCTGTGCCAGGCTCATGGACAGGAAGTTGTTGTTGACAGCCTTGTTGTAGAGGACTGAGCCCACGATCTTGTTGTCGGCAGACAGGTCGAGCGAGAACGCTGCGTCAATGTGATCCTTCTTGGCGCTGCCTTCGCCCTTCCACTTGTCAGCCTGGGTATGCGAATAGCTGAAGAACATCTTGGCCTTGCCATCTGCAAAGCGGCCGGTGTCAGCGCGCACGAACGTCCGAGACAAGGACAAGCCACCCAATGTCTGGGCAAACCGGAAGCGGCGCTTGTCTTCCGGATCGCAACTGGTGATGCCGACGCTACCACCCGTGGCGCCGATGTGCGGAGACTCCACGTCCGGATTGCCTTGGGCGATGGACTGCGTGCACAGGTTCTCCTGGTCGGTGTACTCCTGTGGATAGACCGCAAAGTTGCCCGAATCATTGACGGGCACCCCATTGATCGAGAAGCCCAGCTGGTCCGCACCAAAGCCGCGCACCGTCATCCCGCCGCCGAAAAGGCCGGTGGCGTCGTGGTTGAAGGTGTTCACGCCGGGGAGTAGCGAAAGGGCCTGGTACGGGTTGCCGGTAGCGCGATCCTTCTCCGTGGCTTGACGGGTGATGGTGCTGCGCGCCTTGACCGCGTCTTCGTTCAGCATCTGCCCTGCACCCAGGCGGTCGCCTTGGCCAACGATGGTGATCGTCCCCAGGCGAACGCTGTCGTCCTTTGGTCTAGGCGTGCCACTGTCGTCTGGGCTGGTCTGGGCCATTGCCACGCAAGCGCCAGCACCGAAGACCACCAGGGAAGCTGCTCGGGCCAGGGTTGAGAAGCGGAAACGTCGGGGATTTGGGCATTTCATGGTGAAGGCCAAGGTTGGAGTGGAAAAAATCGTCGCCGGGTAGTGTCTGGATTTCCTGTGACGGATCGATGAATTCCGACATGTCAAGCTGCTTCATCGATTTCATCAGAACGAACGTGGGATTGCGACCCGCCAGGCCAGACAGTTGTCTGGACACGACACATCCGCCCTAATTTGTGTTGCCGGGGTGGACGGAGGTGAGGCAGGTTCGGACCTGGCCGTCGGCGACGTTCAGAACCCCCGCAGGTGCCAACCTGCGGGGCGTTGCAGCCAGTTGGTCGGTGACCACTGGCTGGCAGCATCCACCGTGTGCAGCGTATAGGCCTGGCGCGACACCGCCGAGCGGTTGGGGGCGCTGTAATGCGGCAGCAGGCCGTGCAGGCACACCAGCGTACCCGCCGGCACTTCCACCGGGACGGCTCCGGCCGTGTCCGGCCAAGGCGTGTCGTCCAGCGGCTCCAGGCCCAGCGCACCTGGAGTGCCGTCTCCATCATGTCGCCGAACAAAGCGCTCGCGCAGCGGCCCCCGATGACCGCCAGGCTGCACCCACAGGCAGCCGTTGTCGCGGGTGGCGTCCTCCAGCGCAAACCAGAAGCCCGTCACCGTGATGGGCGTGCTGTGCAGGAAAGTCGCGTCCTGGTGCCAGCGCACCTCGCCGCCGATGCCTGGCTGCTTGAAGATCAGCATCGACTGCCAGATCTGCGGCTGCACCAGTCCCAGGTCGGCCGCCAGGTCCGCCAGCACCGACCCGCGCGAGAAGGCGTCGAACACGGGGTCCAGGTCGTGCAGGGCATGGCCGATCTTGTTGATGGACAGGGCCTTGGGTTGGCGCAGGCGGCCCTGGGCATCGAAGGCCTCTTCCTCGAAGAAGCAGTGAATGCCCGTGGCCGAAGCCAGGAAGGCCCGGTCGGCGGCCTGGCGCGCCTGGTCTCGGGTGCTGAACACGCTCATCGTGGCGCCTGGCTCGAAGGCTTCGACGATCTGTACCGCCCGTTGGCGCAGCGCTTGCACCGCCTGAGCAGTCTTGAAGCGCTGCAGCACCAGATAACCCTGGTCTTGCCAGTCAGCCTGTTGCCTGGCGCTGAGGTATCTGAGGCCGGCCTTCTGTCCTGCGGCGCTGAAAGGCGATTCACGTCGTGCGGGCATGGCCGATTGTGTCCCCGGAGTTCTGGCCCGCCTGGCACGGAACCTGCCGCCTCACCCGCTGCATGACGGACTTCCGGCCCCATCATGTCCAGGGGCCCCATTCCGCGGCTATGCTCCGCTGCTTCTCACGCCTTGTGCCCGGCGCATTCCCACGGAGCCCCCAATGGCCGCAGAAGCCCCCGTTGCCCCCCGCCATATCCGCCTGACCTCCCACCCTGGCCAGGGCACCGCGAGTGCGCCGGCCATTCGCTGGGGCGATGCGGACCCCTTGGTCCGCGGACCGCTGGTGGGCACGACGACCAACCGCAGCCAACGCAACGTGGTGGGCACGCACAGCGGCAGTTACGGCGTGTACCGCGCGCTGGCCGTGGCCGCAGGCAACCTCACACGCGGCCACCGTGCCGACCTCACCGACACCTCCCCCACGGACCTGGTGGGCCCCTACCCCCGGTGGGGCGAGCCCGACAAGATCGTCTCCATCGACCCTTTCGGCGCCAGCGTGCAGCAGGTCTATGCCGGCTACCTCGAACAGGGCTACGACATCCGCCCGACGATTGCCGTCACCAAGGCCCACATCCACCTGCCGGAGATCAAGCAGGCCTTGGCCTTCCAACGTCTGGCCATCGACGGACGCATCCTGCTGGAAGACGCTTCGGCCACGGTGACCAAGATCGCGCTGGAACCCGTGTGGTGGTTGCCCGGCGTGGCGCGGCGCTTCAAGGTGAGCGAGGCCGATCTGCGCCGCGCGCTGTTCGAGGAGACGGGCGGCATGTACCCGGAACTGGTCACGCGCAGCGACCTGGAAGTCTTCCTGCCGCCCATCGGCGGACAAACGCTGTATGTATTCGGTGACGTGCGTGCCCTGGCCGACCCGAACGTGACGCTCACCGCGCGCGTGCACGACGAGTGCAACGGCTCGGACGTCTTTGGCTCGGACATCTGCACCTGCCGCCCCTACCTCACGCACGCCATCGAGGAGTGCATCGCCGGTGCGCAAAAGGGCGGTGTGGGCCTCATCGCCTACAGCCGCAAGGAAGGCCGGGCGCTGGGCGAGGTGACCAAATTCCTGGTCTACAACGCGCGCAAACGCCAGGCGGGCGGCGACCGTGCCGACAAGTACTTCCTGCGAACCGAGTGCGTGGCCGGCGTTCAGGACATGCGCTTTCAGGAACTGATGCCCGACGTGCTGCACTGGCTGGGCATCCGCAAGATCCACCGCTTGGTGAGCATGAGCAACGACAAGTTTGATGCCATCACCGGCAGCGGCATCGAGGTGGGCGAGCGCGTCAAGATCCCCGACGAGTTGGTGCCCGCCGACGCCAAGGTCGAGATCGAGGCCAAGATCGCCGCGGGTTATTTCACGGACGGCAGCGTCCCCACCGCGCAAGACCTGGCGCAGGTCAAAGGGCGGGGTTTGGAGTGAGCATGAAATTCAAAGACCCCTTGGCCGCCATGCGCGAGCCCTCCACGATCCGCGCGCGCTGCGCGGCCGTGACACGAGCCGTGGAGCAGGGGCGCTCAGGCCACTTCAAGCTCGACCGCAGCCTCTTGCCGCAGGTGGCGCGGCGCGTGGCCGCGCTGACGCGTGAACGCTTTGCGGACCTGAAGATTCCGTACCACAGCCGCTGGCGCCACTTCGAGGCCGGCGGGGTGGACCGCAAGGGCGAGCTCGACGCCTTGCTGGCGGGCCGCTCCGCCGCCGACGTGGCGCGGGCGCGCATCGACCTGACCGTGGTCAGCGTGCTGCTGGACGCCGGGGCCGGGGCGAAGTGGCACTTTGTCGAGCGCCCGGAACTGGACGCGCTGGCCCTGCCGGTGCACCGCCAGAAGGGCGCGGATCTGCTGGCGATGCTGGGGGCCGCAACCGGCGTAGCCAAGGAGCGGGCCGCCGCACCGGCGCCGCAGGCCGATGGGGCAGGGCCCGCGGGCGCGGCGGCAGCCCTCGATGCTGTGCCTGAAGCTGTGCCCGAAGCTGTGCCCGATGCGCTCCCCGGCGCCACCGCCGATCTGCCTGCCCGGTCGGCGACAGGGCCCGCCGAAGACCGCCCGCCTGAGAAGACGCCTGAGAAGACGCCCGAGACAGCCCCAGAGAAGGCACCAGAGAAGGCCCCGGAGCGCGCCATCTTCACCCGCTCCGAAGGCCTGGGTGTTGCAAGCTTTCGGGCCTTCGTGGCGGGCGTCTTCTCGTCAGACCCAGCCGACCCGCTGCGCGTGGACGCGCTGGCGCTCAAGCGCCTGGACGCTGCCGCGCTGCGTGCAGTGTTCCAGGCCAGCCCGTCCAACCCGTTGGTGGGGCTGGAGGGCCGCGCCGCCCTGCTGACGCGCCTGGGCGAGGTGCTGCAGGCGCAGGCCACAGCCCTGGGCGGGCACGCGCGCCCAGGCCGCCTGTACGACACCTTGACGGACGGCGGCCAGCGCACCGAGGTGGCGGCGGCCGACATACTGCGCGAACTGGTGACCGGCTACGCCCCGATCTGGACCAGCGGCAGCCGGGTGCTGGGCCTGCCCGCCGGCGATGTGTGGCCGCACCTGTGGGCCGGCAGCGACACCGTGGTCGCCCGCCCAGCCCTGGCCCAGGACAGCGCCGCCAGCAGCCCGCCCCAGCCGGGCCAGCCCGACATGGCCACCGCCGGCTGGGTGCCGTTTCACAAGCTCAGCCAGTGGCTGACCTACTCCTTGCTGGAACCCTTCGAGTGGGCGGACGTCCGTATCACCGGCCTGGACGCCCTCACCGGCCTGCCCGAGTACCGCAACGGCGGGCTGCTGCTGGACGGCGGCGTGATCGTGCCGCGCGATGCGCTCGATCTGACCAAGACCTGGAAGCCCGGCAGCGAGTTCGTGATCGAGTGGCGAGCCCTGACCGTGACGCTGCTGGACGAACTGGCGGTGCTGGTGCGCCAGGAACTGGGGGTGTCGGCCGAGCAGATGCCGCTGGCCTGCATCCTGGAGGGCGGCACCTGGGCGGCGGGCCGGCAAATCGCGCGGGATCTGCGCGAGGGCGGCGCCCCGCCGGTGCAGATCGACAGCGACGGCACGGTGTTCTGAGCGTCCCAGGCCCATGACTGCGCCTAACTGTCAGGTCCCGGATGATTGGCTTCTGCATAATCGGCGACCGCTGCTCTTGGGGCGAGAGGTCCTGAAGGCAGTCATGGCAGCATTCACTCCCGGGAGCCAGGCCGCATGATGATCGCACTGCACAAGAACGCCACGACCACGCCTGCGGTGCGGGCGCAGATCCAGCAGTCCTCGGCCAGCGAGTACGAGTTGGCTGAGCAGTACGGTATCAGTCGCACGACCGTGCAGCGCTGGAAGCATCGGGACTGCGTGGAAGACCGCAGCCACACCCCGCACCGGCTGCAGACCACGCTGAATGCCGGCCAGGAGGAACTGGTTGTCTACCTGCGCAAGCAACTGCGCCTGCCGCTGGACGACCTGCTTTCGGTGGTGCGCGAATTCATCCACCCGAAGATGGGTCGGTCTTCCCTGCACCGCCTGCTGGTGCGCCGAGGTGTGGACAAGTTGCCCAAGCCGTCGCCCGAGTCTTCTCCTGCCAAGCCTTTCAAAGCCTACGAGCCGGGATACGTTCACATCGACGTGAAATACCTGCCTCAGATGGCTGACGAGCCGTCGCGCGGCTATGCGTTCGTGGCCATCGATCGCGCAACGCGTTGGGTGTTCATCTCGATCAAGCGGCGCAAGACGGCCGCAGCCGCTCGCAGCTTCCTCAAGGAACTGGCCAAGGCTGCGCCCTTTGTGATCAGCACCATCCTGACCGACAACGGCAAAGAGTTCACGGACAGACTGTTCGGCAGCCGGGCCAAGGACGCCTCTGGCGAGCACGAATTCGACCTCCTGTGCGACAGCCTGGGCATCGAGCACCGCCTGACCAAGCCTCGCACACCGCAGACCAATGGCATGGTCGAGCGGTTCAACGGCAGGCTGGAGCAGGTGCTGCAGACGCACCGCTTCAACAGCGCCGAGGATATGAGCAAGACCCTGCATCGCTACGTGTGGCTGTACAACCAGCACTTGCCGCAAAAGGCGCTCAGCCACCAGACACCCCTGATGGCGATGAAAAAGTGGCAGGAATCACACCCTCGCCTGTTCACCAAAAGAGTCATCAATCATCCGGGACCTGACACCTAACGTTCACGAAGAAACCGTTCGGGCTGAGCTCATCGAAGCCCTCGCGCGCACTTCGACAGGCTCAGTGCGAACGGCTTGGTGGATCCGCCCGCCACGTTTGCTTGTGAGCATCCCATACTCATACTCATACTCATACTCATACTCATACTCATACTCATACTCATACCCATACCCATACCCATACCCATACCCACGCCCACGCCCACGCCCACGCCCACGCCCACGTCCAGGCCCACGTCCAGGCCCAGGCCCGCACCCAGCGTTCGCGAAGAAACCGTTCGGGCTGAGCTTGTCGAAGCCCTCGCGCACACTTCGACAGACCTGTCCTGAGCGAGGTCGAAGGGCCGAGTGCAAACGACACCGTGGGTCAGGCCGCCACTTATTCTTGAGAGAGTAGGAGCCCTTGATGACCACGCCTGAAGTCCACCACATCACCCACCCAATGGTGCAGCACAAGCTCACGCTCATGCGCCAGAAGGACCTCAGCACGATGAGCTTTCGGCGCCTGCTGCACGAGATCAGCATGCTCATGGCCTATGAGGTCACGCGCGACATGCCGGTGCACTTGGTGGAGATCGAGACGCCGCTGGAGACCATGCAGGCCCCCATGATCGACGGCAAGAAGACGGTGTTCGTCGTCATCATGCGCGCGGGCAGCGGCTTCCTGGACGGCATGCTGGAGGTGGTGCCGGGCGCCCGAGTGGGCCACGTGGGCCTGTACCGCGACCCCAAGACGCTGGTGGCGGTGGAGTACTACTTCAAGATGCCGCAGGACATGCACGAGCGCGATGCCATCGTGCTGGACCCGATGCTGGCCACGGGCAACTCGGCCGTGGCCGCGGTGGAGCGCCTGAAGGAGACGCGGCCGAAATCCATCCGTTTCGTCAGCCTGCTGGCAGCGCCCGAGGGCCTGGCGAACTTCCACGCCCACCACCCCGATGTGCCGGTCTACACCGCTGCCATCGACCGCCAGCTCAATGAACACGGCTACATCGTGCCCGGGCTGGGGGATGCGGGCGACCGGATCTTTGGGACGAAGTAGGGTCACCTGCCGAATCCTGACGTCGGTCAGGAAGCTCGAGGATCATGGGTACGGGCTCCGCAAGAGTCACCAGAAGTCGTGAGGAGTTGTGAATGAAAAAGAACTGGATGCTTTGGAGCGTTCTCGCGCTGGCCGCTCAGGCGGCCCAGGCCGCCACGCCTGGGGCGCTGGCCTGCAAGACCACGGAGGAGTGCAACGCCCAAGCGGCGCGTATCGGCGCGTTCGTGCCCGCGCCGGCCTCGCGCGGCAACACCACGAGCCCCGTCGATCAGGCAGAGAGCCAGTTCTACTGGATGAACAAGATCAACAAGGCCTCACTGTTGATGATGGTCGAGGAGAAGATCCTGTCCCTGGAAACCGGGCGCCTGATCGCCAAGGGCGTGGCCTTCACCATCGACCAGGCGGGCAAGCCAGGCGGCAAGAGCCCTTCGGACGTGATCCAGATCGAGGACATCATCACCAGCCACGTCGGGCCGGACGCGTCGTTGATCCACGCGGGACGCAGCCGGCAGGACATGTACGCCACCTTCCGCGCAGCCCAGCTGCGCAACCAGGTGCTCGACTTTTACGACGCCCTGAGCAGCCTGCGAGACCGAGTGCTCATCACCGCGGCCAGTCACGTCAACACGGTGGTACCGGCCTACACCAACGGCGTTCAGGCCCAGCCCATCAGCTATGCCCATTACCTGCTGGCCTTCGAGGCCTCCTTTGCGCGTGATGCCCAGCGCATGCGTGAACTGCATTCCCGGCTCAACCGCAGCGCCATGGGCACCGCCGTGCTGGCCAATTCAAGCTGGCCGCTGAACCGCAGCCGCATGGCCGATCTGCTCGGCTTCGATGGGCTGATCGAGAACTCCTACGACGCCGGGCAGGTCTCCACCGTCGACATCCCGATCGAGGCCGCGGGCATTCCCTCCTCGACAGCCATCCGCCTGGGCGCCCTGCTCAACGACATCCACACCCAGTACCACCAGACGCGCCCGTGGTTGCTGCTGGAGGAGGGGTCCACCTACGGCTCGAGCGCCATGCCGCAGAAGCGCAATCCAGGCCTAGTGATGAACGCGCGAGAGCAGGCCTCCACCGTAGTGGGAGTGGCTCATACCGTGAGCCTGCGCGCCCACAACGTGACTCCCGGCATGCGCGACTACAAGCAGACGCCCGTCGAACTCGCGCTGTTTCCGCAGGCGGTGCGCATGATCGCGTCGATGAACGCAGTCATGGATGTGCTGACGGTCAATCCCGCGCGGGCGTTGGCCGAACTGGAGGACGACTGGACGACGTCCATCGACATTGCCGAGACGCTGCAGAAAGACCATCAGGTGCCCTTCCGTGTGGGCCACAGCTTCGCTTCCGACATGGTGGGCCACGCGCGGTCCCAGGGCCTGCGACCCAAGGAGTTCCCCTACGACAAGGCGGTCCAGCTCTTTGCCGCCGCCCTGACCAAGAACAGGCTGCCCGAGGCGAAGTTGCCGTTGTCGGAGCCCACGCTGCGATCTTTGCTGTCGCCCGCTGACATGGTGCGCACACGGGTAGGCATTGGTGGGCCGCAGCCTGCGGAGGTCGAGCGCATGCTCGGCGTCGCCCAGTCGCAGTTGCGCTCGGACAAGGCCTGGATGCAGGGCACGCGCCAGAAGCTCAAGGACGCCGATGCGCGGCTGGATGCCGCGTTTTCCAGACTCGCCGCACCTTGACGGGCCTGCGCTGCCTCTCATTGAACGATCTCCCGCAACAGCGCCCCCGAGGGCGGTTCATCATGTCGGGGCTCAGCGGCCCGGAGGGTGTATAAAGTGAGGATCCTGCTGGCCGAGGACGACGCGATGCTGGCCGATGCGATCAGCCGCGCGCTGTCGCAGTCGGCCCATGCCGTGGACGTGGCGCGTGACGGGGCGCAGGCCGATGCCGCGCTCGCCACCGACTCCTTCGATCTCGCCATCCTGGACGTCGGGCTGCCACACTTCGACGGCTTCGAAGTGCTGCGCCGCCTGCGAGCGCGCCGCTCGCGCGTGCCGGTGTTGATCCTGAGCGTGCGCGACAGCGTGGAAGACCGCGTGACCGGCCTGGACCTGGGCGCGGACGACTACCTCACCAAGCCCTTTCATCTGTTCGAGCTGGAGGCGCGCGTGCGCGCCCTCATCCGCCGGGCGCACGCCATGTCCAGCCCGGAGATCGTGCACGGCCGCCTGCGCATCGACGTGGCGGGCCGGCGCCTGTACTGCGACGAGCAGCCCGTGGAGCTGACCTCGCGTGAGTTCGCCATGGCCGAGATGCTGCTCATGCGGGTGGGCCGCGTGGTCACCAAGCAGCAGCTGGTGGACCACCTCTACGGGTGGGAGGAAGGGCTGTCCAGCAACGCGGTGGAAGTGCTGGTGCACCGCCTGCGCAAGAAGCTGGAGGCCACGGGCATCGACATCCGCACCATTCGCGGCATGGGCTACCTGGTGGAGCATGCGGCCTGAGTCGCAACGGCTGCGCACGCAGCTGCTGCGCTGGCTGCTGGTCCCGCTGCTGGCGCTGCTGGTGGTGGATGCCGGTATCAGCGTGCTGGTGGCCCAGCGCGTGGCCCAGCATGCCCAGGACAAGGCCCTGCGGGAGATCGCTCACGAGCTGGGCCTGATGGTGCGCCGGGAGCCTGCCGGCAGCCTGGCGCTGGAATTGCCCGAGGCCGCCCGCCGCGTGCTGCTGGAAGACCCCGAAGACCGGGTGAGCTTCGAGCTGGTGAACGCCCAGGGGCGGCGCGTGGCCGGCGAGGCCATTCCCCTGCCGCCGCTTCAAGCCCCGAGCCCGCGCACGGGCGAGGTGCTGTACGACACCCAGCTTGCGCACGGGCGCGTGCGCGCTGTGCAAATGCCACTGACCGCAGAAGCCGGCGCCCTGCTGCGCGTGGCGGAAACACGCCATCAGCGCGATGCCATCGCCCGCGAGATCGTCGCCGCCGTGATCGTGCCGCAGGTGCTGCTGATCGCGCTGGCCGGGCTCATCGTGCGCGCAGGGGTGGGCCATGGGCTGCGGCCCTTGCAGGATCTGCAGCGCGCCGTGGCCGCGCGCTCGCACAAGGACCTGAGCCCGCTGGACGAGCAGCAGGTGCCCGAGGAGGTTCGTCCGCTGGTGCAGTCGGTCAACGCCCTGCTGCAGCGGCTGGAGCAGGTGCTGCAGCTGCAGTCGCGCTTCATCGCGGACGCGGCCCATCAGCTCAAGACGCCCGTGGCGGGCCTGAAGGCCCACATCGAGCTGCTGGCACGCCAGCCGGAACCGGCCGAGCGCGAGGCCCTGGTCGCCCGCCTGATGATGGGCGCGGAGCGGCTTTCACGCCTGGTCTCGCAGTTGCTGTCCCTGGCGCGCAACGAACCCGAGGCCGCCCGCATGATGGACTTCCGGCCGGTGGACCTGAACGCCCTGCTGCTGGACATCGCCGCCCAGTGGGTGCCGCAGGCGCTCAAGCGGGGTATCGACTTGGGGCTGGAGGCCCCCGAGGCGCCGGTGTCCGTGCACGGCGATGCCGGGCGCCTGCGCGAGCTGTTCGACAACCTGCTGGACAACGCCATCCGCTACAGCCAAGAAGGGGGCCGCGTGACCGTGCGGGTCAGCGATGCGCCCACGCCCACCGTGTCGATCAGCGATGACGGCCCGCGCATCCCCCCGGAGCAGCAGCAGCGGGTGTTCGAGCGCTTCCACCGCCTGCTGGGCTCGGGCGAGGGCAGCGGTCTGGGCCTGGCCATCGCGCAGGAGATTGCGCGCCTGCATGACGCCCGCATCCTGGTGCAGGAAGACGCCGACGGCGTGGGCAACCGCTTCAGCGTGGTGTTTCCCGCCCCGTGACCCGCCGCCCACTGGGGCGCCGCCCCGGCTGCAAGCCTGCGGTAATGTTTCGGTAAGCCGGGCTTCAAGCGGCTGACAGCGGGCGACAACCCCGGCTCCTTAAGCTGCAGTTTGCAGCGGCACCCACCCCCCGGTTGCCGGCAAGACCTGAAGGACAGGCCACCTCATGTGGGACATGCTCAACACCAGTGCGTTCTGGGTCGCGCTCGGCCAGATCATCATCGTCAACATCATGCTCAGCGGCGACAACGCCGTGGTCATCGCGCTGGCCAGCCGCTCGCTGCCGCCACAGCAGCAGCGCTCGGCCATCATCTTCGGCAGCGTCGGGGCCATCGTGCTGCGCGTGATCCTCACCTTCTTTGCGGTGATGCTGCTCCAGATTCCGTACCTGAAGCTGGCGGGCGGGCTGGCGCTGTTGTGGATTGGCACGGGCCTGCTGTCTTCCGAAGGCGACGACGAGGGGCCGGACGCCCACTCCAACCTGTGGGCGGCCATTCGCACCATCATCGTGGCCGACCTCATCATGAGCCTGGACAACGTGCTGGGCGTGGCCGCTGCCGCCAAGGGCAACACGGTGCTGCTGGTGCTGGGCCTGGTGATCAGCATTCCGCTCATCATCTATGGCAGCAAGATGATCCTGAGCCTGATGGGGCGCTTTCCCATCATCATCACCCTGGGCGCGGCGCTGCTGGGCTGGGTGGCCGGCGAGATGATGGTGGACGACAGCTCGGTGTCGGGCTGGATCAACACCAACGCGAACTTCCTGCACCACGCGACGCCAGTGGTCTGCGCCGTCGGCGTCGTGGTGGTCGGCAGGTGGATGGATGCGCGTCATCGGCGCGCCCAACCGGCGGTTGCTGCCTGAGGAGTTCACCATGATCGACGTACTCGCCCCCGTCCGTGCCGACCATGACCAGCGCTGGGCACTGAACTGCCTGACAGAGCTGAACCAGCGCGAGCCCATCCGCGTGCACCTGCTGTCAGTGCAGCCGCACTACAGCGGCCATGTGCGCATGTTCGTCAGCCCCACCTGGATCAACGAAGTGCAGCAAGAGGACGGCCAGCAGGAGCTGGCACCCATGTGCCGCGAGCTCGACGCCCGTGGCATCCCCTACGAGCGCCATGTGGTCGAGGGCAGCAGCGCCGAGCAGATCGCGCGTGCCGCACGCCAGCACCACTGCGCGCAGATCGTCATGGGTCCGCCCGCTGCAGGCCACCTGTCAGACCGCGTCTTCGGCTCGCTCAACCGTCAGGTGGAGCAGTTGCTGCAGCAGGCTGGCGAACCCTGCGTCGTGCGCTGATCTTTCACTGCAAAGGGTCGGAACCGCAACGGGCGGATGTGCCCGTTTCGCTCGAGTCTTGAAAAAATTCAGATGAGCCTGCCGCCCCGAATGGCGTCGCGCTGGGTTTCGATTTGACGGGAGATCAAGGCCGCAAAGGCGTGCCGGCTGCCGCCGGTGGGCGCACTGTTGACGGATGCGAGTCGCTGGCGAACCGCAGCTGTGCCCAGGATCTGGTTCAACTCGGTATTGAGCCGCTCCAGGATGACGCCTGGTGTACGCGCTGGCGCGAACAGCCCGAATACCGAGCCCAGATTGGCCCCAGGGCAACCCAACTCGGCCAGGGTGTGCACCTGTGGGAGCATGGACATCCGCGTGGGCGCTCCCAGGGCCAGGGCCTTGAGATGTCCGGCCTGAACAAGGCCCAGTTGAGCCGGTGCCAGATTGGTGGACAGCACCTCGAATTGCCCACCGAGCGCGTGCTGGATCTGCTCGCCACCCCCCTTGTAGGGAATGTGCACGATGTCAAGCCCGGTGGCGCGCCGCACCTGCTCCATCACCAGGTGACCGGTCGTCCCGACCCCCGAGGAGGCCCACCGCACGCTGCCGGGGCGGGCGCGGGCCTGGGCCAGCAGGTCCTCCCAGTCGTCGCCCTTCAGTGCCGGCGTGCCCACCACGAGCACCGGCACCTCCATGACGTTGATCACGGGCTCGATGTCAGCCCCGGGGTCGAACCTCTGGGGCCCGAGCAGCGGCGCAAGGGTCAGTGGCGTGATGGCCGAGAAGCACAGGACATGGCCTTCTGGCAGGCATCAACTACCAGATGGGACCGGTCAAGCTCATGCTGCTGTGGGGCGAAAACAAGGTCGGCATCACCCGCACGCGTGCCACCATGGTCGGCACGCAGTGGGACCTGACCCCCACCACCGAGTTGCGCGCGGCCTACACCACGCTCGCGGCCAAGGGCGTGGCCAGCGATGCGAGTCACATTGCCCTGGGTGTCGTGCACGCGCTGTCCAAGCGCACGGCCCTGTACGGCAACTGGGCGCGGATCGACAACAAGGGCACCGGCAACCAGTTCGGTGTCGGCCTGAAGGCCACCGCCGCAGGTGGCAACAGCAGCGGCTTTGACGCCGGCATTCGGCTCAGCTTCTGAGCAACGCCAGAAATCGCAAAGACATGAGCATCGTGCAACGCACCCTGGCGCTCTGCGCCGCAGCGATCCTGTCGGCATGCGCATCGGTGCCGGCGCCCGAGCCGCGGCCAGCCTCCGAGGCTGCGGCATCGACGCCGCCTGCGGAAGTGAAGTCACTGCTGTGGCTGGGCAACAGTTTCTACTATTACAACAACTCCATGCATGGCCATGTGGGCCAGCTGCTCACGACTGCGGGGGGCCGTGGCTATCGGGCCTCGTCAGCCACCATCAGCGGCTCGGGCTTGAACTGGCATGACGTGGGGGCGCACCTGCGCGCAGACAACGGCCTGGGCAGCTATTCCTTCGTGGGCGACAACGAGGTGCGCTTCAACGCCAGGGGGCAGCGCAAGTTCGACGCGGTGATGATGATGGACTGCAGCCAGTGCCCCATCCATCCGCAGCTGGGGCCGCTGTTCCATGAATTCGTCGGCAAGCACAGCGCCACGGCGCGCAGCTTCGGCACCGAGCCCATCCTGTTCATGTCCTGGGCCTACTCCGACAAGCCGGAGATGACCGCGCCGCTGGCTGCGGAGTACGTCAAGGCCGGCAAGGCCCACAACGCGCTGGTGGTGCCGGCAGGGTTGGCCTTTGCCGCCTCGGTGGCCAAGCGCCCCGACGTCAGCCTGATCGTGACCGACAAGCGCCACCCCACCCTGGCGGGCACCTACCTCGCCGCCTGCACCGTGATGGCCTCGGTCTACAAGATGAACCCGGTGGGCAGCAAGTACACCGCCGGCCTGCCAGCCGATGTGGCAGCCCATCTCCAGGCCGTGGCCTGGGAGACAGCGCAGACCTTCCACGCCAAAGAAGGGCGCGGCAGCCTGCGCTGACAGTCCAGGGGCAGGCTTCAGGCCTGCTCGCCCAGCGCGCTGCGCGGCACCCGCACCGGCATGTCCAGCAGGATCTGCGCCAGGCCCTTGCCCAGCGGGTCCATGCGGCGCGAGGCGGGGCCGCCGCCGTCCAGGGCCTCGTGCAGCACGAAGTTCATGGCGCTGATGCCCGGCAGGTGAAAGCGCTCCACCGGGCCCAGCACCAGGTGGGCCAGGTGCGCGTGCACGGCCTGGGGCGTCAGGCGCGCCCACAGCAGCGGCAGCCACTCGGGCCGGCGCGCGATGACGCCGATGTTGGCGGTGTTGCCCTTGTCACCGCTGCGTGCCCAGGCCAACCGCACCAGCGGCACTTCGATCTGCGGCTCGACGTCCCCGGCCAGGCCGTCCCCCCAGGGCGCGGGTTCGGGGAGGCTCTGCGGCGGTGCCGCGCGGCCCGCCAGCGGCAGGTCCACGGGCAGCTCCGGTCCGGCCAGCGGCACCTCCACCGCCAGCACCTGCCCGTCCAGCACCACCTGCACCGGCACCGCGGCCTTGTCGACGAAGAAGGCCAGGGGCTTGATCAGCGGGGAGGGCGAGGGCCGGCCGCCGCCCGGGCTGGTGGTGCCGGGCGACCACGAGGTGCCCGCGGGCGCGATCTCGCGCGCGAAGATGTCGAGGGCCGGCTTCATCACGTGATCGGCGCCTAGTGGGGCCTGACCCCCACCGCCGCGAAGGCCTCTGCATCGGTTTGGCGCAGGTGCCCAGCCCCTTCTCGCTGTCCTCCATCGCTGGCGCGCGATGCCGTTCACGAACAGCACGGTGTCAGGCACGATGAACTCGCGCACGCAGCCCGGTATGGCGATACGGAATTGGTTGATGGTGCGGAAGCAGTTGCTTTCTGTGCAGTGGAAGTCGATGACTTGGCCACCGGGTCCGCCGCGCCAGTGGCCTCGCTCACGTCCCCCCGCGTGTTCACCAGGAGTCCGTGCACGGCCTTGGTGGGCCTCCAGCAGCGCGCGCTGCGGCTGGCGGAGGGTCTGCGATTCCAAGTCGTCAAGCCGGCGGTCGACGGTTTTTGCGGGCGCGTACTGCGGCGCGGAGTACGCTGGGCAATCAAGCCGTGGCGTAGAGTGGACTGTCCAGTAGCCGCCGCAGGGCAATGCGCACTGAGCGCTCGTCAAAGATCTCGCTCTTGCGCTTCCCTGCGCCCGCTGCACTGTCTGCCGGCCAGTTCGCCAAACCCTCTAGCAGCGCAGACACTTCGGGCACCACGCCCTCGCGATTCAGCAGCCAATCCACCGACGCCAATAGCTCCATGCCAAATGGCGATTCGAATCCATCGATCACCCGGCTGGCCAATTCGAGGGCCTGAGCAACTTCTTTAGCCTCGCTCTTCAGATAGCCCTGCACCAACTCCTTGCGGGTGTCATCGAAGCCAATGACATCCAACGGCCCGGCATCGGAGATGCGCTTGGCCGATCGGAGGTAGCTGCCATCCAGACTGTTGAGAAGGTGGCTCAGATTCGGCGCGAACGGGCCATAGCGGTGGGCGACAAAACTGAGCTTCAAGTCATTGCGCAGTCCCAAGTGCTGGAGGCTACGCTCCAGAAACCAGGCAAGCTTGTGCACTTCAAGAAGACTGCACTCCATGCCCAACACCCAGCAGCGGCGCACCGCTTCGGCCAACAACGCACGCGCCGGCGTCAGCTTCTGCACACCCGCGCGCTTGGACACGTTCTGGTACTCGTCCGTGGGCTCATAGACGATGACTTCAACGCCCTCCACCTCAGAGAGGGCAGCATCGATTCGCGCCTTGACTGTAGACCAGGCTAATCCACCGTTGCCGGCCCCCAAGGGCGGGATGGCCACCGAACGGATCTTTCGTTCGCGCAGGACGCGCTTGAGGTCCTCAAGCCCAGACTCCACCCACTCCTGGCGCGAGTTGCCCTTCCAGTGAGCCTTCGTTGGGAAGTTGATGATCCAGCGGGGCCCATCAAGTTCGCCCGTCTCCGTCACGAACATCTGACCAAGCTTCACCTTCTTGGCCTTGCAGGCCGCGGCATACAGATCGAAATTTCGACCGTACTGCTCCTTGAACATCAAGGCGATGCCCTTGCCCATCACACCTACGGTGTTGACGGCATTCACCAGCGCCTCGACGCGCGCGTCAAGCAAGTTGCCATGGGTGTAGGAGATCATCAGACGTACCAACTCGGTTGCTTGATCACTCTGAGCGTTGCGCCCGCATCATTGACCACTTGCTGGACCGCCATTTTGCTCCGATCGTCGAAGCACACGACTCCCGACAATCCCTGCGATGGGCAGTGCCTGTGCAGCAGCGCCTCAGCTTGGTAACGGCTGAACTTCCCCGGATCATCGGGGTCGCGCTTGAAGTCTCGTGTCTGGAGGATGCGCCAGTCGATTCGTTGCAGGTCTGCGAGTTGGCTGAAGTAGCTGGCAAGCCCGTTGTTGGCATGGGTGTCCGTGAAGAGCCAAGGCAGGCCCAGTTCGGCTACCCGCGGCAGGCTCGATACCAGGAAAGGATGTCCTGCGGCGGGTGCTTCAGCACGCCATTCCAGCCCGTCTTGATGTTCAGCATCATGGGTGAGAAGGGAGTGAAGTAGAAGGGCACATAGTCGTTCAACACACCGCCCGGGGCGACGCCCACAGGCCAGAGGGCTCGCTTGTTGATCAGTTCTTGGTTGCCAATGCTCACCCACCGGTCAGATCGCTTTGCGCTGTTGCCGCAATGCAGGCCGTGCTGCAGTACCCAGGGCAGGTTGGTGCGATGGATGATCCAGAATATCAGCGCGCGCTCGGGGTTGAGAAGCTCGGCGTAGTCGTCGGCCATGGGCGTGGGCTTTCAGTCGGCGCACAAGTGGACCTTGCCGGCCAGCAGGTCTGGGTTCAGGCCTTGCCTGTTCGCGCGGAGTTTCTCGGATTGATCGCCCATCGTAAACAGATACTCGTCCGCGCTCTTCCAATGACCGGCGATGGCGCGTTGCTGATCACGGCTTGCTGAAGAAGCGACTCGCACTTTCCTGATCCAGGCAAGCCCGATCGTCGTGATGGCGCTGTCCATGGCGATGTTCTCGAGTGCAGACGTCTTGAACAGCGTACTGCCTGTACTCGCCCGCGCCCCAATGGCCGTGAAGATGGTCGCAGGCAAGAGCAGCACTTAAGCTGATCGGCCGAGGGTGAGGCCCGGTTGAGGCACATGCCCAAGCAGCCCGCTGCGGCTTGGTTCAGCGAGAAATGCTCCCAGGAGCATGGCCGTGCCGTCGACAACCTCTCGGACGATCTGGCAACTTCCAACTTGGCCGCCCGACCCTGGGACATCGCCGTCGGCTCGCCGAACTTGCAGCCTGTCGCCTGGGGGATGTGCGGATCGAACGATCTCGTGGTCCATTGGTTCACAAGGGAACGATTCAGCTCGAACTCGCGCAGGGCCACTCCGCGCGCCGCATGCACATGGGCAACCTTGACATCCTGCACGGCCCAGCCCGCTGCGCTGAGCAGTTGATAGATGGCCACGCGTGCCTGTTGCTCAGGGGTGAGCATGGGCTGGTGTTGTCCTTTTGTGGGTCTCCCTGGGCCAGCGATGCTATCCCAGCCACTCAGCCGGCACCCTCACCGGCATGTCCAGCAGGATCTGCGCCAGGCCCTTGCCCAGCGGGTCCATGCGGCGCGAGGCGCGGCCGCCGCCAATGTCGTGACCTTCGATCGGCGCCTCGATATTGCCGAGCCCTGAGATCCCCATCGGGAAAGTGGTGGGCCTCAGCCGCTCGAAGGTCTGTGGCCGCCGTACATCTGCCTCAGCTTCATCTTCTGAAGCTTGCCCGTCGCCGTGTGGGGAAGCTCCTCGACGAAGAGGACGTCGTCTGGCAGCCACCAGCTCGCGACCTTGTCCGCGAGGAAGCCCAGCAGCTCTTCCTTGCTGACGTCCTTGCCCGGGCGCCGCACCACCAGCATCAACGGCCGCTCCTGCCACTTGTCGTGGGCGATCGCGATGACAGCCGCTTCGGCCACGCAGGGGTGTCCGACGGCGGCGTTCTCCAGAGCTATCGACGAGATCCATTCACCGCCAGACTTGATGAGGTCCTTGGCACGGTCGGTGATCTGCATGTAACCGTCTGCGTCGATGGTCGCGATGTCGCCGGTGTCGAACCAGCCTTCCTCGTCCAGGATGGCGCCTCCTTCAGCACGGAAGTAGCCCGATGCGATCCAGTGGCCACGCACGAGCAGGTGCCCGACGGCCTGGCCATCGTGGGGCAGCTCCTTGCCGTGGTCATCGACCAGCTTGATCTGCACACCGTAGGGGACGCGGCCCTGCTTGGCCTGCAGCGTCACGTATTGCTCCGTCGTCAGGTCGCGGTGCTTGCGCAGGGGGTTGGCGAGGGTCGCCAGCG
>JBAXYD010000065.1:0-22225 GCA_037127635.1 Betaproteobacteria bacterium
TCGGGGTTGGTGTCGTCAAAGCGCAGGTGGCACACGCCGCCGTAGTCGCGCGCCAGGCCGAAGTTCAGACAGATGCTCTTGGCATGCCCCACGTGCAGGTAGCCGTTGGGCTCGGGCGGGAAGCGGGTGCGCAGGCGAGCCGGGTCTGGCGCACCCGTGGCGTGGTACGCGGCGTCGCCCGGGCTGCCGCCGAACAGGCGATGGGCGTGGGTGCCGGCCTCGAGATCGCGCTCGATGATGCCGCGCAGGAAATTGCTTGGTTTTACGGGCTCTGAAGGCCCGCCGGCCTTGGGGGCCGCAGATGCTTTGGACATGGCCGCGATTCTAGGCAGGGGGTGCTGCCCCCGGTGCCGGCTGCTCAGGGCTGCGCAAGCCGCCGGCGCAAGTCCTCGATGCGCGCTCGGTTCACGCCCATGTCACCGTCCCCTAGGCGGGAAGCCGAGCGCACCTGCAATTTCTGCGCTGTGGGGTCGAACCAGAATTCCGCGTCGTCCACGAACTTCATCCACTTGGTGGTGTATTGCACGTAGAGATAGTCGGGATCCGACTTCACCACCACCGCGCCCGGGGTGGCTTCGATCAAACCCCGCAACCTGGTGAGGGTGGCAGGGCCGTCGGTCTGCACAGGCAGCGGGTCGATGCGCGTGTGCGAAAACTCCGGCCCCCAACTGGCGGCCTGGCTGTGCACATTGTTGGGAGACTTCTTGGGTGGAGGCAGGCGGCCGTCACTCACACCGATCTGGGAAGGCGGTTGACCGCCCAACATCCCCGCCTGCCCGGCGCCCAGGGCGAGCGCGGCCACCGCCGCGGCAACGGATAGCAGGGTGACCAGCATGCGAGGGCCTCGTGTCATGGTTGGTGAGTAAAAGGGTCTCCAGCCCCGCAGTGAGCGCCCGATGGGCACTGCAGCGTGGGGCTGCGGTCAGCTTCAGCGCCGCCGCCCGCCGCCCAGCAGCGAACCCAGCACGCCCCGCACGATCTCGCGGCCTACGGCCGAGCCCACGCTGCGCATGGCGCTGCGCGCCGCAGCTTCTGCCAAGCCTTCCTTGCGGCCACCGCGCGGCCCGGTGCTGCCAAACAAGATGTCCGACAGCCCGCCCAGCAGGCTGCCGCCCGTGCCCGATTCGGCCGGCGCGGTGCCACCGCTGCCACCTGCGCTGCCCGAGATGCCAGTGGGCAAGCCGCTGCCCACTCCCCCCACCGTGCCCCCTGGCGCCCCGGTCACGCCGCCTGCCGCACGCCCCTTGAGCTTCTCGAAGGCGGACTCACGGTCCACCGCGGCCTCGTACACGCCCGCTACCAGCGAACTCTGGCGCAGCGCCTCGCGCTGCTGCGCAGTCACCGGCCCGATCTGGCTGCCCGGGGGCATCACGTACACGCGCTCGGTCACGGTCGGGCGACCTTTCTCGTCCAGAAAGCTCACCAGCGCCTCGCCCACGCCCAGCTCGGTGATGGCCGTGGCGACGTCGAGCTTGGGGTTGGCGCGCATGGTGCTGGCCGCCGACTGCACGGCCTTCTGGTCACGCGGGGTGAAGGCGCGCAGCGCGTGCTGCACGCGGTTGCCCAGCTGGCCGAGCACGGTGTCCGGGATGTCCAGCGGGTTCTGCGTGACGAAGTACACCCCCACGCCCTTGGAGCGCACCAGGCGCACCACCAGTTCGATGCGCTCGACCAGCACCTTGGGCGCGTCGTTGAACAGCAGGTGCGCCTCGTCGAAGAAGAACACCAGCTTGGGTTTTTCCAGGTCGCCCACCTCGGGCAGCGTTTCGAACAGCTCCGACAGCATCCACAGCAGGAAGGTGGCGTACAGGCGCGGGGCCGTCATCAGCCGGTCGGCGGCCAGGATGTTGACCACCCCGCGGCCTTCCACTGTCTGCATGAGGTCGGAGATGTTCAGCATGGGCTCGCCGAAGAAGCCGTCGCCCCCCTGCTGCTCGATCTGCAGCAGCCCGCGCTGGATCGCGCCCACGCTGGCGGCGCTGACATTGCCGTATTCGGTGGTGAAGTCCTTCGCGTTCTCGCCCACGTGCTGCAGCATGGCCCGCAGGTCTTTCAGGTCCAGCAAGGCCAGGCCGTGGTCGTCGGCGATCTTGAACACCAGGTTCATCACGCCGGCCTGCGTCTCGTTCAGGGCCAGCATGCGCGCCAGCAGCAGCGGCCCCATGTCGCTGATGGTGGCGCGCACCGGGTGGCCCTGTTCGCCAAACACGTCCCACAGCGTGGTGGGGCAGGCCAGGGCGCGCGGTGGCTCGATGCCGCGCTCGGCCAGCACCCGTGCCAGCTTGTCTGACACCCGCCCGGCCTGGCTGATCCCGGTGAGGTCGCCCTTGACGTCGGCCATGAACACGGGCACGCCGATGCCGCTGAAGCCCTCGGCCAGGGTCTGCAGCGTGATGGTCTTGCCGGTGCCGGTGGCCCCCGTGATCAGGCCGTGGCGGTTGGCCAGCGCGGGCAGCAAATGGCACTCGGTGGCGCCGCGGCGGGCGACGAGGATGGGCTCGGGCATGAGGCCTCCGGGGGGTCTGGGGTCGTGGCGGCGGCTCACCTGAGGGGTGGCCGGTAAACTCGGGGCAGTCTATACAAACCACATGTGTCCCTGCACCTGAACCGGCCCCGCCCTCGGCCGGTGATCCGGGCGACGGGCAAGGAGATCCGATGGCCGGGCATTCCAAATGGGCCAATATCCAGCACCGCAAGGGCCGGCAGGATGAAAAGCGGGGCAAGGCCTGGACGCGGGTCATCCGCGAAATCATGGTGGCCGCTCGGCTGGGAGGCGGCGATCCCGGGGCCAACCCGCGGCTGCGCCTGGCCATCGAGAAGGCCAAGGCCGTGAACCTGCCGGTGGACACGGTCAAGCGCAACATCGACAAGGCCACCGGTAACCTCGAGGGCGTGAGCTACGAGGAGATCCGCTACGAGGGCTACGGCATCGGCGGGGCGGCGGTGATCGTCGACTGCATGACTGACAACCGCGTACGCACCGTGGCCGAGGTGCGCCACGCCTTCAGCAAGTACGGCGGCAACCTCGGCACCGAGGGCTCGGTGGCCTTTCAGTTCAAGCACTGCGGGCAGTTCGTCTTTGCCCCTGGCGCGAATGAAGACCGCGTCATGGAAGTGGCCCTGGACGCCGGCGCCGAAGACGTGGTCACAGGCGAGGACGGCTCCATCGAGGTGCTGAGCGCGCCGGGCGACTTCGAGACCGTGAAGAACGCCCTGGAAGCTGCGGGCCTGAAGCCTGAGATCGCCGAGGTCACCATGCGCGCCGAGAACCCCATCGAAATCTCGGGCGAGGACGCCGTGCGCATGCAGAAGCTGCTGGACGTGCTGGAAGACCTGGACGATGTGCAGGACGTGTTCCACAACGCCTTGATCAGCGAATGAAGGTCCTCGTGGTGGGCAGTGGCGGGCGCGAACACGCGCTGGCCTGGAAGCTGGCCGGCAGCCCGCGGGTGCAGACGGTCTATGTGGCGCCAGGCAACGGCGGCACGGCCGGCGAGCCGGGCGTGCGCAACGTGCCGATCACCGACCTGCACGCCCTGGCCGACTTTGCCGCCGAGCAGAAGGTGGCTCTCACCGTGGTGGGCCCCGAGGCACCGCTGGCCGCGGGCATCGTGGACCTGTTCCGTGCCCGGGGTCTGCGCATCTTCGGCCCCACCCGGGCGGCGGCCCAGTTGGAGAGTTCCAAGGCCTTCGCCAAGGACTTCATGCAGCGCCACGGCATCCCCACGGCACCGTACGCCACGTTCATCCATCCTGTGCCGGCGCATGAGTACGTGCACGCCCGCGGCGCGCCCATCGTCATCAAGGCCGACGGCCTGGCCGCGGGCAAGGGCGTGGTGGTGGCGATGACCGAGGAAGAAGCCCATGCCGCCATCGACGACATGCTGGCGCCCCACACGCTGGGCGTGCAGCACAACGAGGGCTGCGCGCGCGTGGTGATCGAGGAGTTCATGGCCGGCGAGGAGGCGAGTTTCATCGTGGCCTGCGACGGCGTGAACGTCGTGTCGCTGGCCACCAGCCAGGACCACAAGCGCATCTTCGATGGCGACCAGGGCCCCAACACCGGTGGCATGGGCGCCTATTCGCCCGCCCCGGTGGTGACGCCTGACGTGCATGCCCGGGTGATGCGCGAGATCATCGGCCCCACCGTGGCCGGCATGCGCAAGGACGGCATGCCGTTCACCGGCTTTCTCTACGCCGGACTGATGATCGATGCGCAGGGCCGCCCGCGCACCGTGGAATTCAATGCCCGCCTGGGGGACCCCGAGGCCCAGGTGCTGCTGATGCGCCTGAAGAGCGACCCGCTGGACCTGTTTCTGCACGCCACCGACGGCACCCTGGACCAGGTGGATCTGCAGTGGGACCGCCATGTGGCCCTGGGCGTGGTGATGGCCGCTGCCGGCTACCCGCGCGCGCCGCGCAAAGGCGATGTCATCACCGGGCTGCCTGGCCCGTACGACGACGGCTGCGTGTTCCACGCCGGCACCGAGCGCGCCGCTGATGGCAGCGTACGCACCAGCGGTGGCCGCGTGCTGTGCGTCACGGCCCTGGGCGACTCCGTGCGCACGGCGCAGCAGCGTGCCTACGAGATGCTCAACCCCATCTCATTCGACGGCGCGCACTGGCGCCACGACATCGGCCACCGTGCCATCAAGCCGCGGTGACTTTGCTTGCCCGATCCCATGAAATCCGACAGCGCTGCCCTGCGATCCCTCGAACTCCCTTGTACCGTGCCGCAGGAACTGACCGGGCGGCCCGTGCAAGTTCAGGGCAGTTCCTTGGCCCGCCATGTGCTGGAGATGGCCGGCTGGCAACTCGACTTCGACGGCCTGCCGGCCCGGCAGGGTGTGATCGTGGTCTATCCGCACACCTCCAACTGGGACTTCATCGTAGGCATGTTGGCCAAGTGGTCGATGGGCATTCGGGTGACGTTGTGGGGCAAGGAGTCGCTGTTCCGTATCCCGCTGTTCGGCCGCTGGCTGCGCTGGATGGGGGGCGTGCCCGTCAACCGCAGTGCGCCCGGCGGCATCGTGGCCGACATGGTGCGGCAGATGCGCGAGGCACGGGACCGCGACGACTTCTTCTGGCTGGTGCTGGCTCCCGAGGGCACTCGCTCCCTCGGACCCGGCTGGCGCAGCGGCTTCTACCGCGTCACCCTGGGGGCCGAAGTGCCGCTGGCGCTGGCCCACATCGATTACGGCCGCCGCCGCGTGGGTGTGCACTCCTGCATCCTGCTGAGCGGCGACGCCGAGGTGGACATGGCCGAGATCGAGCGTCGGGTCGGTTCAGCCCGCGGATGCCGGCCCGAGCAGGCTTCGCCGATCAAGCTGGTCTGAATCCAACGGATGTACCCATGACCTCTCCTCACACCGCCATCGACACCGCCGCAGTTCGCCAATATCTGCTGGGTCTGCAGGAAAGCATCATCACCGCCTTGCAGGCCGAGGACGGCCATGCCTTCCTGACCGACGGCTGGACCCGTGAGCCGGGCGGCCGTCTGGAGGGCGACGGACTGTCGCGCCTGGTGGAGGAGGGCGGCCTGCTGGAGCGCGGCGGCTGCAACTTCAGCCACGTCAAGGGCAAGACGCTGCCGCCCTCGGCCACGCAGCACCGGCCGGAACTGGTCGGCGCCCCGTTCGAGGCCATGGGCGTGTCGCTCGTGATGCACCCGCGCAACCCCTACGTGCCCACGGTGCACTTGAACGTGCGCATGTTCGCCGCCCTGCCGCCGGGGCAGGCGCCCGTGGTGTGGTTTGGCGGTGGCATGGATCTCACCCCCTATTACGGCTTTGAGGAGGATGCGCAGCACTTCCACCGCACCTGCCGTCAGGTGCTGGATTCCATCGACCCGGCGCTGTTCCCGCGCTTCAAGACCTGGTGCGACGAGTACTTCTTCCTCAAGCACCGGGGCGAGCCGCGCGGTGTGGGCGGGGTGTTCTTCGATGACTTCTCTGAACTGGGCTTCGAGGGAAGTTTTGCCGTGATGCGCGCCGTGGGCGACGCCTTTGTCGATGCCTACCTGCCCATCGTGCAGCGCCGGCGCCACATGCCCTACGGCGAGCGCGAGCGCGACTTCCAGGCCTACCGCCGCGGCCGCTATGTGGAGTTCAACCTCGTGTTCGACCGCGGCACGCTGTTCGGTCTGCAAAGCGGGGGCCGCACCGAGAGCATCCTGATGTCTATGCCGCCGATCGTGAAGTGGCGCTACGACTGGCGCCCCGAGCCCGGCACGCCGGAGGCACGGCTGTACATCGACTTCCTGCGCCCCCGGGATTGGGCGTGAGCACGGGCGCCCACGCGCGCATCGGCCTGCTGGGCGGCAGCTTCGACCCACCGCACCTGGCGCACCTGGCCTTGGCCCGCACGGCCCTGCAAGCCCTGCAACTGGACGAACTGTGGTGGCTGCCCGCGGGCCAGCCCTGGCAAAAGGCTGGCCGGGCTTTGGAGGCCGGCCTCCACCGGGCGGCCATGGTGCGCCTGCTCATCGAGGGCGAGTCCCGCTTCCGGCTCGATGAGCGCGAACTGCGCCGTGCCGGCCCCACCTACACCGCGGACACCGTGCGCGAGTGCCGCGCGGAGCAGCCCGCGGCTTCCTTTTTTCTGATCCTGGGGCAAGACCAGTACGGCCGCCTGGACACTTGGCACGAATGGCCGGCCTTGCTGGCCGACGTCACCGTGGCTGTGGCCGCACGTAGCGGACACCTGCCCGCACCCCCTGCAGCCTTGCTCGGGCACCCGCATCGGATGGCAGTGTTGCCCCTGCCCGACATGCCGGTGTCTTCTTCGGCCCTGCGTGATGCCCTGACGCAAGAGCTTGACGTTTCTCCGATGGTCGGAACGGCCGTCGCAGGCTATATTGCCCGACATCACCTCTACCGGGGCCCGGCCCCGACCTGAATGGACATCCGCAAGCTGCAACAAGCCATCGTCGATGGGCTCGAGGACGTGAAGGCGCAAGGCATTGTCGTCTTCAATACCGAGGCCCAGACGCCGCTTTTTGAGCGGGTGATCATTGCCTCAGGTACCAGCAACCGCCAGACCAAGGCCCTGGCTTCCAGCGTGCGCGAGACTGTCAAGTCGCGTGGCATGGAGGTGCTGCGCATGGAAGGCGAAGAAAACGGCGAGTGGATCATCGTCGACTGCGGCTCTGCCGTGGTCCACATCATGCAGCCCTCCATCCGCGACTATTACCACCTCGAAGAGCTCTGGGGCGCCAAGCCGGTGGCGTTGAAGCGCAACACCAAGATCCAGGGCTTGGTGAAGGCCGCTGAGCCGCAGGCCCCGGCACCCCGAAAGTCTGGCGCCAAGCCCGCTGCAAGCAAGGCCGCTGCAACCAGACCCACTTCAAAGACCGTGTCAAAGACGGCCGCGAAGACTGCTGCAAAGACTGCTGCAAAGACTGCTGCAAAGACTGCTGCAAAGACGGCCGCGAAGACCGCCTCGAAGGTGCCGACACGCCAAGCGGAGGTACCAGCGAGAAAGGCGCCTGCTCGCAAGGCCGCTCCCAGCCGTGCTGCGCCTGCAACCGTGCCCGCGCCGCGCAAGCGCGTCGCCGTGATGGCCAAGACGGCGGCACCGGGCAAGGCGGCCAAACCCGCTGCCCCGGCCCGTCAGACGCCCGCGCGCAAGGCCCCGGGGAACCGGGCCCCTGCGCGTAAGGCACCGGTGCGCAAGGCCGCTCGCCCCGCCAAGAGCTGAAGCGCATGCGGCTGGTCGTGGCCGCCATCGGTCAGCGCCAGCCCGTCTGGGCTGACGCTGCCTGGGTCGACTTTGCCAAGCGCTTTCCTGCGGACTGCAGGCTGGAGCTCAAGGCGCTGAAGGCCGAGCCGCGGGCCGGCAAGTCCGCAGCACAGTGCATGGCCGCCGAGGCGCAGCGACTGGAGGCCATCCTGCCCAAGGGCGCGCGCCGCGTCATCCTGGACGAGCGTGGCAGCCGCCTGACCACTTCCTTGCTGGCCGAACGTCTGCAGTTCTGGCGTGGTGACGGGCGCGATGTGGCGTTTGTCATCGGTGGCCCCGATGGCCTGGAGCCCGAACTCAAGGCCACGGCAGACGAGACCCTGCGCCTGTCAGACCTGACGCTGCCCCATGCCTTTGCCCGCGTGCTGCTGGCCGAGGCGCTGTACCGCGCGTGGTCAGTGATGCAGGGCCATCCTTACCACCGGGAGTGACGGTCCCATGCCCCGCCCAGCATCCCATCACCTTCATCCCGTCACCGTTCGGGTCGAGCCCTCTGACTTTGCTCAGGACAGGCCTGTCCAAGCCCCCCACAGCTTCATCTGGCTGGCCTCCCAGAGTCCGCGTCGCCAGGCCCTGCTCGCGCAGATCGGCGTGACTCATCAGCCGCTGCTGCCCGGCGAAGACGAAGATGCCGAGGCCCTGGAGGCCGAGTGGCCTGGCGAGCTGCCGCTGGCCTACGTGCAGCGGGTGACCCGCGCCAAGCTACAGGCCGCCGTGGCGCGGCACCGGCGGCGCGGCCTGCCGCCCGCGCCCATCCTGTGCGCCGACACCACCGTGGCCCTGGGCCGGCGCATCCTGGGCAAGCCAGCTGAAGCGCGGGATGCTGCAGCGATGCTGTCCGCGCTCTCCGGCCGCACGCACCGCGTGCTCACCTCGGTGGCCGTGGCCTGCGTCAAGGGACCGGGGGGGAGGTTTCGATCCGAGCAGGCCACTCACGTCTCCCGCGTGCGCTTCGCCCCCTTGTCGGCGGCCATGATCGAGGCCTACATCGCCAGCGGCGAGCCTTTCGGAAAGGCCGGCTCCTACGGCATCCAGGGGGCGTTGGCCACCCACATCGCGCACATCGAGGGCAGCCACAGCGGCATCATGGGGCTGCCCCTGCACGAGACGGCCGGATTGCTGCGACGCGCTGGCGCGCAGATGGCGCTCAGCGACTGGGCGCCAGGCCGCGCCAGGCGTTGAGCGGCGCCCGCTGGCGAGCATCCCCAGCGGCCAGCCTCTAGACTCCCCCCCATGGCCACACAGGACATCCTCATCAATTGGGCCCCGCACGAGACGCGGGTGGCGGTGGTCGAGAACGGTGCGGTGCAGGAGTTCCACGTCGAGCGTACGCTGGAGCGCGGGCTGGTGGGCAACATCTACCTCGGCAAGGTGTCGCGCGTGCTGCCCGGCATGCAAAGCGCCTTCGTCGACATCGGGCTGGACCGCGCGGCCTTCCTGCACGTGGCCGACCTGCACGCTGCGTTGCCGGGAGGCCGGCGCGCCGAGGACGCGCCGGCCGTGCCCATCGAGCGCCAGGTGTTCGAGGGCCAGACCCTCACCGTGCAGGTCATCAAGGACCCCATAGGCACCAAGGGTGCGCGCCTGTCCACGCAGGTCAGCATTGCCGGGCGCATGCTGGTGCACCTGCCGCAAGACCAGCACATCGGCATCTCGCAGAAGATCGGCTCGCCCGAGACGCGTGAGCAGCTGCGCGCACGCACGCAGGCCCTGGTGGGCACGGCCGAGACCGGCGGCGGCGGTGGCTTCATCCTGCGCACCAACGCCGAGGAGGCCAGCGACGAAGAGCTGGCCGAAGACATCGCCTATCTGCGCAAGACCTGGAGCCTGGTGCGCCAGCGCGCCGTCTCCAAGCCCGCAGGCACTTTGCTGCATCAGGACTTGAGCCTGGTGGAGCGCGTGCTGCGTGACCTCACCACCGAGGCCACGCATTCCATTCGCATCGACTCGCGCATGCAGTTAGAGGCCTTGCAGGCCTTCGGCCGCACCTACATGCCGGCCGTGGTGGACAAACTTGAGCACTACCGCGGCGAAAGACCCATCTTCGACCTCTTCGGCATCGAGGAAGACGTGGCCAAGGCGCTGGCGCGGCGTGTGGAGCTCAAGAGCGGCGGCTACCTCATCATCGACCAGACCGAGGCCTTGACCACGGTGGACGTCAACACCGGCGGTTTCGTGGGCGCGCGCAACTTTGACGACACCATCTTCAAGACCAACCTCGAGGCGGCCGGCGCCATGGCGCGTCAGCTGCGCCTGCGCAACTTGGGCGGCATCATCGTCGTTGACTTCATCGACATGACGCGCGAGGAGCACCGTGAGGCCGTGCTGGCCGAGTTCCGCAAGCAACTGGCCCGCGACCGCACCCGCACCACGCTCAGCGGCTTCTCCGCCCTGGGCCTGGTGGAGATGACGCGCAAGCGCACCCGGGAGAGCCTGGCCCACATGCTGTGCCAGCCGTGCCCCACCTGCGACGGCCGCGGGCAGGTCAAGACCGCGCGCAGCGTGTGCTACGACATCCTGCGCGAGATCCTGCGCGAAGCCCGCCAGTTCAACCCGCGCGAGTTCCGCGTGGTGGCCAGCGCCGCGGTGGTGGAGATGCTGCTGGACGAGGAAAGCGTGCACCTGGCCGGCCTGAGCGAATTCATCGGCAAGCCCATCTCCCTGAGCGCCGAGCCGGGCATGAACCCGGAGCAGTACGACATTGTGCTGATGTAGGGTCTCTCAGCCTTTCACGATGCTGTCGGATCGGCTGGGGCACGGTCCGATCAGGGCTCGGCGCCCCCCTCGCTGCGTCTCATGCCATGACGACGAACCAGCCACGCTGGGCGAGCGATGGGGCGGCATGCAGGCCGACGCCGGAGGAGGCGCCCGTGACGATCACAGTGGAAGGATTGGATGTCGGCGCGGCGAAGTGGGGAAGGACTGCACAAGCCGCAGATCCTGGCGTGAGCGGACGCTTGACTAAGATGGCATTGCTGTCAGTCCAACACCGACCCTTCATGACCCAAGCCCAAGCCCAGGCTATCGTCTTCGACGCCCCGAAAGCACTTTCGGTGCAGACACTCGAACTCAAGCCCTTCGAGGCCGCTGACCTGGAAGTCGAGGTCAGCTCCAGCGGCATCAGCACGGGCACCGAGCGGCTGCTGTGGGACGGCACGATGCCGCCCTTCCCCGGGCTGGGCTATCCGCTGGTGCCGGGCTATGAGACGGTTGGTACCGTGGTGCGCATCGGCGAGTCCTCCGACATCCGCGTCGGCGATACGGTGTTCATCCCCGGCTCCTACAGCTTCCAGGGCGTGCGCAACATCTTCGGCGGCGCCGGTTCGCGCCTGATCGTTCCGCACGACCGCGTGGTGCGCGTCGCGCCCTCGCTCGGCCCCAAGGCCGTGCTGCTGGCGCTGGCCGCGACCTGCTACCACGCCGTGGCATTCGGCGGACAGCGCCAGCCGATGGTGGCCCCCGACCTGATCGTCGGCCACGGTGTGATGGGCCGGCTGCTGGCGCGCATCTGCCTGGCTCAGGGATGGCCGGCACCGACGGTATGGGAGACGCAGGCGGAGCGGCGCACGGGCGCGATCGGCTACCCGTGCATCCATCCTGACGAGGACACGCGAAAGAACTACACGTCGATCGTCGATGTCAGCGGCGATGGCAGCATCCTCAATGGCCTGATCATGCGCCTGGCGCCCGGCGGCGAGGTGGTGCTGGCCGGCTTCTACAAGCAGGACCTGAGCTTTGCCTTCGCGCCGGCCTTCATGCGCGAGGCCACGCTGCGCATCGCTGCGCAGTGGAAGAAGCACGACCTGCAGGCAGTGACGGCGCTGGTCGAGAGCGACGCCCTGTCGCTGGACGGGCTGATCACCCACACCTTCGACCCGGGGCGCGCGCGCGAGGCCTACGAGGTGGCCTTTGGTGACCCGCAGTGCCTGAAGATGATGATCGACTGGCAGGCTTGATGGCGCAGGGTCTTGGCGTCATGGGGGCGACCGGGCCCGTCGGCGAGGGGGCCCGGCGCGCGAAGCGGCGCCGTTGGCAGTGCCCGGCCGGAACGCGCGAATCGAGGAACTGCTCAACAGGGGACGCCCGACGAGGCCGAGCAGATGACAGAGCCCCTGAGAGACCTGAGAATGGCCCGCATGTCGCTACCCGACGTCCCTGCTGACGCCCCTGCACAGCCGCAGCCCGCTGCCTTGGCCGGGCTCAAGGTCCTTGAGCTCGGCCAGCTGATCGCCGGCCCGTTCGCAGCCAAGACACTGGCCGACTTCGGTGCCGAAGTTGTCAAGATTGAGCCGCCGGGCGTTGGCGATCCGCTGCGCAAGTGGCGCCTGCTCAAGGATGGCACTTCCGTGTGGTGGCAGGTGCAGTCGCGCAACAAGCGTTCGCTGGTGCTGGACCTGCGCACGCCCGAGGCCCAGGACGTGGTGCGCAAGCTGGCCCTCGAAGCCGACGTGCTGATCGAGAACTTCCGCCCGGGTGCGATGGAGGGATGGAATCTCGGCCCTGACGAACTGTTGGCCGCCAACCCCCGCCTGATCGTGCTGCGCATCAGCGGGTACGGCCAGACCGGGCCCTACCGCAGCCGGCCGGGCTTCGGTGTCGTTGCCGAGGCCATGGGCGGCATGCGCCACCTGACCGCCGAGCCAGGCCGCGTGCCGGTGCGCGTGGGCGTGAGCATCGGCGACACGCTGGCCGCGCTGCACGGCGTGATCGGCGTCCTGTTGGCGCTGCAGCATCGCCATGCCAGCGGCAAGGGCCAGGTGATCGACGTGGCGCTGTACGAGGCGGTCTTCAACTGCATGGAGAGCCTGCTGCCGGAGTACAGCGCCTTCGGCGCCGTACGGGGTGCGGCGGGCAGTGCGCTCCCTGGCATCGCGCCCACCAACGCATATGCCTGCAAAGACGGTGGTTACGCGCTGATCGCAGGCAACGGTGACAGCATCTTTCGCCGCTTGATGACCTTGATCGGTCGCGACGACCTCGCCAATGACCCATCCCTGGCCGACAACGCAGGCCGTGTGGCGCGGGTGGCCGAACTCGACCAAGTGATCGGCGCCTGGACGGTGCGACACAGCGTTGACGAAGTGCTGGCCGCGCTCGAAAGCGCCTCGGTGCCGGCCGGACGCATCTACAGCGTGGCCGATATTGCGGCTGACCCGCATTACCGCGCCCGCGGCATGCTCGATGAGGTGCACATGGAAGACGGCACCAAGCTCACCGTGCCGGGCTTCGTCCCCAAGCTATCGGCCACACCGGGGCGTCACCGGCGCAACGCGCCCACGCTGGGGCAAGACTCCGGCGCGGTGTTGCGCGAGATCGGCCTGACCGACGCGCAGATCGTTGCGCTGCGCGACGCCGAGGAGGTGATGGGCCGGATGCGTCCCGTGCCCGGCGTCGAGACCAAGGTGCCCGCGCCCAAAGTGCGGGGGGCCAAACGCTAGCCGCCCTGCCGCTGCACGTCCACGTACTCGAACCAGTTCGCCCGGAACAGCGGTTGGCGGAAGCCCTGCACCCAGGGCTGGGTGAGCACGGCCTGCACGGGGTGGATGCGCAGCTTGTAGGGCATCCATGCTGCGGCCAGCAGCTTGGTCTGGTGGAAGACGGCGTTGCGCTCCGGGCCGTCGGGCAGTTCGTTCAGCCGTGCGACGAGGCGGTTCATCTCGGGCAGATCGAAGCGCGAGAGATTGAGCCCGCCGGCGGCCGCGCCGTCGTAGCGGTACAGGCCCTGGATGCCGTCGGGCGCGCCGGCCCGGCCCGAGAGCGACCACATCATCAGCTTGCCCGCGCGTGCCGCCTTGTACTGTTCGGGCCAGGTGGCGGGGCGAAAGTCGGTGCGCAACTGCAGGGCGGCCATGTCGCGGCGCATCAACTCGTCCAGCTGTCGGGCCGCCTGCGTGGGCTGGGTGGCCACCTCCAGCAGCAGGGGCGTGCCGTCGGGCCGCTCGCGCCATCCGTCACCGTCACGGTCCCGGTAGCCGTGCAGGTCCAGCAGGGCGCGGGCACGGGCCGGGTCGTAGGCAGTCATCTCGCAGCGGAAGCTGGGGTCGTAGCCGCTCAAGTGCACGGCGATGGGGGATTGGGCGGGAAGGGCCCCGCCGTTGCGCACCAGGCGGATCTCACGCTCGATGTCCATGCCCAGCCCGATGGCCCGCCGCAGCGCCACCTGCGCCGGCGCATAGCCGCCCACCACGGGGTGCGCCATGTTGAACATGGTGTAAGCCGTGGTGGGCAGGGTGAGAAAGTGCGCCTGGATGCCGCGCTTGACCAGGTAGGGTGCCGCCCGCCCGCCCGGCACGGCCATCGGCACGAACTCGTCGGGCACGATGACGTAGTCGACATCACCTCTGAGAAAGGCCAGCCAGCCGGGCTGGCTCTCGTCGATGATGGAGATCTCCACCCGGTCCACCATGGGCAGACGGCGGCCGCGCAGGGCGCTGGCGATGCGTTGCCCATCGGCATCGTCTGGGGCGGGTTCGGACGCGTAGACGGCCTGCCGGTAGCGCGGGTTGCGTTCCAGCACGATGCGCGAGGCCCGGCGCCAGTAGGCCAGCCGGTAGGGTCCGGTGCCCACCGGGTGCTCGGGTGAAGCGTCGCCCCAGGACTCGATCACCTCGCGCGCCACGGCGCCAGTGGTGTTGCCGGCCAGCTGCTCGGCAAAGCGTGGCCGGCCCGTGGCCAGGCGGATGCGCAGCGTATAGCGGTCTGGCGCCTGCAGGCCCTCGATGGGCCGGTCGTAGTCAAAGGGCTTTCGCTGATCCAGCGCCGCCTTGCGCAGCTCGGCCAGACCCAGGATGCCCATCTGCTCCAGCGAGCTCCAGCCCGCGCTCTTGGTGGCAGGGTCGGCGTACCGCTTGAGGCTGTAGACGAAATCGGCTGCGGTCAACTCCCGGGGCCTTCCCTGAAAGACGGGGTCGTCGGTGAAGTGGCTGCCGGGGCGGACTTTCACGACCCAGGTGCGCCAGTCGTCGGACACCTCGGGCAGCGCGGCGGCCGCTCGCGGGATCATGCGCACGGGGCGGGCCAGGGGGTCGTAGCCGTAGAGGGGCTCGAACAGGTGGGCGATGACCTGAATGGACGGCGCGTCGCCGGCGCGGGCGGGGTCGAAGCCCGTCTCGCTGAGTGAGACGATGCGAAGCACCTTGGCCCCAGGGGCGGCGGGGGGTTCGCGGCTGGCGCTGCCCGGTCCGGGCGCGCTGCCTTGAGCGGCCACCCATCCAGGCACGGCTGCCGCCGATGCGGCCCCGGCGGCGGTGCTCAGCGCCTTGCGTCGGTCCAGGGTCATGGGCCAGTCGGGCGCGCAGCGTGCATTCACCGGATCACCTGGCCTTGGGCACGCGTCCCATGAGGTAGAACTCGTCGTTCGGCTTCATGCCTGTGGCGTTGGCCAGACGGTTGCTCATGCCGAAGAAGGCGGTGATGGCGGCGATGTCCCAGGCATCTTCGGCGTCCAGGCCGTGCTCGCGCAGGGCGTCGAAGTCAGCTTCGTCGATTTCGTGCGAGCGCTGGCACACCTTCATGGCAAACGTCAGCATGGCCCTCTGGCGCGACGTGATGTCGGCCTTGCGCCAGTTGATGGCCACCTGGTCAGCCACGAGCGGCTTCTTCTCGTAGATGCGCAAGATGGCGCCGTGCGCCACCACGCAGTAAAGGCAATCGTTGGCCGCTGAGGTAGCCACCACGATCATCTCGCGGTCACCCTTGCTGAGGTTTCCGCCGTCCTTGAGCATCAGCGCGTCGTGGTAAGCGACGAAGGCGCGCCACTCGGCCGGGCGGTGCGCCAGCGCCAGGAAGACATTCGGCACGAAGCCGGCCTTGGCCTGCACTTCCAGGATGCGGGCGCGGATGTCCTCGGGCAGGTTCTCCAGCGCTGGGACGGGGTAGCGGGAAATCGTGGGGGTAGGGGCGTGGGGGGTCATGTCGGGGGCTCCTGCCAAAGGGGGGCTGTCATGTGGGGATCGGTCATATGGGGATCGGTCAAGTGGGGGCGCTGCAGGCGGCTGAAGCGGCCGGTGCTCCGGATCAGGTTCTGAATTGCATGGCGTGCAGCCGCGCATACAGGCCTCCAGCGGCCAGCAAATCGGCCGGGGTGCCTTGCTCCACAACGCGGCCGGCCTCCAGAGCCACCACGCGGTGGGCATGCTCGATGGTGGACAGGCGGTGGGCGATGACGATGGTGGTGCGGTTGCGCATCAGGTGCTCCAGCGCCGCCTGCACGGCGCGCTCGCTCTCGCTGTCCAGGGCCGAGGTGGCCTCGTCCAGGATCAGCACTGGTGCGTCCTTGTACAGCGCGCGGGCTATCGCCAGGCGCTGGCGCTGGCCGCCCGAGAGCTGGTTGCCGTTGTGGCCGATGGCGGTGTCCATGCCCTGCGGCAGGCTGTCGACGAACTCGGCCAGGTGCGCGCCTTCCAGCGCCTGGCGCACACGCGCCGGGTCGGTGTCGGCGCCCAGCGCCACATTGGCGGCCACGCTGTCGTTGAACAGCACCACATCCTGGCTGACGAAGGCGAATTGTCGGCGCAGCGCGCGCACGTCCCATTTCTCCAGGGGCAGACCGTCCAGCAGCACCTGCCCCTGGGTGGGCGTCACGAAGCGCGGCAGCAGGTTCGCCAGCGAAGTCTTGCCCGCGCCCGAGGGGCCCACCAGCGCCACGGTCTGACCGGGCTCGATTTGCAGGCTCACGCCCTGAAGCGCGCCTTCCTGGTCCTCGCGGTAGCGCAGGCCCACGCCGCGCAGTTCGATCTCGCCGCGTGCCCGCTCCACCGTGTGCGTGCCGCTGGTCTCGAGGGGGCTCAGCTCGATGAGGTCCAGACCGCGCTCGATGGCGGCCAGCCCGCGCGTGATGGGCGCCATCACGTCCGACAGGTGCTTGATGGGCGACACCAGCATCAGCATGGCCGTGATGAAGGCCACGAAGCCGCCCACCGTGGCCCCGCTGGTGCTGCTCTGCCACAGCGCGGCGGTGATCACCGAGGACAGCGCAATCGCCGACATCACCTGCGTGATGGGCGTCATGGTGCCTGAGGCGATGGCAGCCTTCATCACCAGGCGGCGCAGTTGGCTGCTGCGGCCCGCAAAGCGCTGGCCCTGGCTGTGCGCGGCGTCGTGCAGGCGCACGATGCGCCAGGCCAGCACGTTCTCCTCCACGGTGTAGGCCAACTCGTCTGTGGCACTCTGTCCTGCCACCGTCAGGCGGTGCAGGCGCTTGCCCAGGGTGCGCATGACGAAGGCCACGGCGGGGAACAGGATGGAGACAAACAGCGTGAGCTGCCAGTTCAGCCACAGCAGGTAGGCCAGCAGGGCGGCCAGCGTGAGGGAGTCCCGCACCAGGGTGAGCAGCGAGCCCACCAGCAGCGTGGCGCCTTGCTGCACTTCGTAGACCAGGGTGTTGGTCAGCTCGCTGGAACTGCGGCGGCTGAACAGCGCGGGCTCGGCCCGCATCAGGTGCTCGAACATGGCCTGGCGCATCTGCTGCACGCCGCGGCTGGCGGCCCAGGTCAGCGCGTACTGGGCGACGAAGCCGGCCACGCCACGCACCGCAAACAGCCCCACGATCACCAGCGGAATGACCCACAGCGGCAGGCTCTGCCCAGAAAAGCCCTTGTCCAGCAGCGGCTGCATCAATGCCGGGATGAGCGGCTCGGTAGCTGCCCCCACCAGCGCAGCCATACCCGCCGCCGCGATGGCTGCCTTGCCGCTGCGGAAGTAGGGTCCCACCCGGGCGAATCGTTGCAGCACCGAAGGCATGGAGAGATTATCGCGGTGACGCAACGGTGCGCGGCTCCGTTTTGGGTGGGGGCATCGCGGGTGCGGGGCACGGTTCCGCCATGGCCTGCTCCTAGAATCAGTTTCATGTGGTCCAGACGTCGCTTGACGGCCGCCCTCGGTGCCAGCCTCGTGCTGCCGGCCGCGGCCCAGTTCCGTGTCGAGATCTCCGGGGTGGGGTCCACCCAGATTCCGGTGGCGCTGGGGCCGTTCCGTGGCGAAGCTCCCGGCATGGTGTCGCTGTCCTCGGTGATCCGTGCCGATCTCGAGCGCAGCGGTGTCTTCCGCTCGCTGGACGCTCCGGCCGGGCTGGATGAGCGCAGCCGCTTGCCTCAGGCTGAGGTACGCGCCCAGGGTGCAGACGCCTTGCTGGCGGGTTCCATCAACCGGCTGGCCGACGGCACCTTCGACGTGCGCTACCGGCTGTGGGACGCCGTCAAGGGCGCGCAGGCGCTGGCCCGCGCCGTCACCGTGCCGGCGGCCGACATGCGTCTGGCCGCCCACCGTATCGCCGATGAGGTCTTCGAGGCGCTCACGGGCGACAAGGGCGTGTTCGCCACGCGCATCGCCTATGTCACGCGCAGCGGCCGGCAGTTCGCGCTGCACATCACCGATGCCGACGGCGAGGGCGGGCAGGTGGCGCTGCGCAGCAGCGAGCCCATCATCTCCCCGGCGTGGTCGCCCAACGGGCGGGAGATCGCCTACGTCAGCTTCGAGAGCCAGAAGGCCGTGGTGTGGGTGCAAGACGTGGGCACGGGCAAGCGCAGCATGGTGGCCAACTTCAAGGGCAGCAACAGCGCGCCGGCCTGGTCGCCCGACGGCAGCGAGCTGGCCGTGACCTTGTCGCGCGACGCCCCGGCGCAGATCTACGTCATGCCGCGCACTGGTGGCACGCCGCGCCGCCTGACCACCAGCCCGGCGATTGACACCGAACCGGTGTTCTCTCCCGACGGCCGGCAGGTCTACTTTGTCAGCGACCGGGGTGGCGGCCCGCAGATCTACCGCACCCCTGCGGCCGGCGGCAGTGCCGAGCGCGTCACCTTCAGCGGCAACTACAACATCAGCCCGGCCCTCAGCCCGGACGGTCGGACGCTGGCCTACGTCAACCGCAACGGCTCGGCTTTCCGCTTGACCACGATGGACTTGTCCAACGGCATCGTGCAGACCCTGACCGACACGGTGGACGATGAAAGCCCGAGCTTTGCGCCCAATGGGCGTTTGATCGTGTTTGCCACGCGTGCCCAGGGGCGTGACGTCTTGATGACCACCACGCTCGATGGCAAGATCAAGACTCGCCTGTTGTCCAGCGGCGCCGACATGCGTGAACCGGCGTGGGGGCCTTTCGGGCGCTGAGAAGTGCACGACTGCGCGCACTTGCACCGCCCCTAGCGGGGCTTTGAACCGAGGATCGAGACATGAGAACCCTTGCCCACACCGGTGTGTCCCTTGCCCTGGCTGGCCTGCTGGCGGCCTGCGGCTCTTCCGTCAAGCTCGATGAACCGCCCGTGGAGTCGCGCACGCTCTCTCCCGTGCCTTCCGCACCCACGCAGGCCGCTGTCACCTCGGGTCAGGCGGCTGCCGCTGGCCAGCCCGCAACACCTGCGGCCCCCGCGCCGGCTGCGCAATCACAGGTGACCACGGTGCAGGCTGGGCAAATGGGCGGCAAGGGCGTGGACGGTCTGCCTCCAGGTGTAGGCCGCATCGTCTTTTTCGATTTCGACAGCTTTGTGGTCCGTGACGACGGGCGCGCCGTCGTCGAGGCCCATGCGCGGCTGCTGAACGCCAACCGCGCCCGCAAGATGATTGTGGAAGGCCACACCGACGAACGCGGCGGCCGCGAATACAACCTGGCCCTGGGCCAGAAACGCGCCGAGGCCGTGGTGCGGTCCCTCACGCTGCTGGGAGGCGCCGAGTCGCAGCTGGAAGCGGTGAGCTTTGGGGAGGAGCGCCCGGCGGTGCAAGGCAGTGACGAGGCCGCCTGGGCCAAGAACCGTCGCGCCGAGCTGAAGGACCGCTCGTGAGACTCATTCCGATGCTGCCCGGGCCTGGGGGCGTGCGCCGCCTGGCGGCCGGCCTGATGGCCGCTGGATGTCTGCTGGCGGGGGCGCCGGCCCTGGCCGGCCTGTTTGATGACGAAGAGGCGCGCAAGGCCATCATCGATCTGCGCGCGCGTCTGGTGACCTTGGACGAGGGTGCCAAGGCCCGGGACGCCGAGTTGCTGGCTGCGCAGCAGCAGGCGCAGGTGCGCCAGAACTCGCAGGCGGCGCAGATCGCCCAGTCGGCCCAGCAACTTGTGGCCATGGAGGAGTTGCTGCAGGCGCTCAGGCGCAGCATCCTCGACCTCAATGGCCAGATCGAGGGTCTGAAGGGCGAGCTGGCCCGCATGCGTGGCGGCCACGAACAGCTGACGCGTGACGTGGCCGAGGTGCAGAAACGCCAGCGCGACCTGTCGCAGGCAGCCGACGACCGCATCGCCAGGCTGGAGCCCGTGAAGGTCACCCTGGACGGCCAGGACTTCATGGCCGCCCCGGACGAGAAGCGCAGCTACGACGAAGCGCTGGCCATCATGCGTACGGGCGACTTCGACAAGGCCCTTGGCGCCCTCTCGGCCTTCCTGCGGCGCCACCCTGGCAGCGGTTATGCCGAAGCGGCCCGCTTCTGGTCGGCCAACGCCCTGTACGGCAAGCGTGACTACAAGGAAGCCGTGGCCGCCTTCCGCGCCTTTGTGACCTCGTCGCCCAAGCACCCGCGTGCGCCCGAGGCGTTGCTGGCCCTGGCCAACAGCCAAGCCGAGATGAAGGACCGCCCCAGCGCCCGCAAGACCATCGACGAGTTGATGAAGGCCTATCCGCAGTCTGAGGCGGCGCAAGCTGGCAGGGAGCGTCTGGCCACGCTGAAGTGACCTGACACCCTGCTGGCCGGGAGGGGCGCTCCTAGAATCCCGGCCATGCAGGAATCCGATCTTCCCGGCCTCGCGGCCCAGGTCCTCTGGGCCGCTTTCATCTTGGCCGCCGTCTTCGGCGCCATCGCGCAGCGCACCCACTTCTGCACCATGGGGGCGGTGGCCGACATCGTCAACATCGGTGACTGGAGCCGCATGCGCATGTGGGCGCTGGCCATTGGCGTGGCCATGCTGGGCTTCAACGTCATGGTGTACCTGGGCTGGGTGGAGGCGGGCAAGAGCATCTACGCCGGCAACCGCCTGATCTGGTTGTCCAACCTGGTGGGCGGGGCGCTGTTCGGGGTGGGCATGGTGCTGGCCTCGGGTTGTGGCAGCAAGACGCTGGTGCGCATCGGCGGCGGCAGCCTGAAGGCCGTGGTGGTGTTCGCCGTGCTGGCGATTGCCGCCTACGCCACCATGCGCGGCATCGTGGGGGTGGCGCGCGTGGCCACGGTGGACGCGGTGGCTGTCACGCTGCCCACGGGGCAGGACCTGCCCTCGCTGCTGGCGGGCGTGGTGGGCCTGGAGCGGCGCGTGCTGGCTCTGGCGCTGGGTGGCTTGCTGGGCGGTGGCCTGGTGCTGTGGGCCCTGTGGCGGCCCGAGGGCCGCAGCGCCGACGTGCTGCTGGCGGGCTTCGGTATCGGGCTGGTGGTGGTGGGCGTGTGGTGGGTGTCGGGGCGCCTGGGCCACCTGGCCGAGCATCCGCAGACCTTGGAGGAGGCCTTCCTGGCCACCAATTCCCAGCGCATGGAATCGCTCACCTTCGTGGCGCCCATCGCGTACACGGTGGACTGGCTGATCATGTTCAGCGACAAGAGCAAGGTGCTGACGGTTGCCGTCGTGAGCACGGTGGGCGTGATCGTGGGCGCCCTGGTCAGTGCGCTGGCCACGCGCAGCTTCCGCTGGGAAGGTTTTGCCGGCACGCAGGACACCGCGCACCACCTGGTGGGCGCCGTGCTCATGGGTGTGGGCGGCGTCACGGCCATGGGCTGCACGGTGGGGCAGGGGCTCTCAGGACTGTCCACCCTGGCCGTGGGCAGTTTCCTGGCCTTCGCGGGCATCGTGGCCGGGGCCGTGATCGGCCTGAAGTACCAGGTCTGGCAGCTCGAACGCAGCCTGTGATCCAGGCCGAGCCCGAACGCCCCGACCTGGAGCGACGCTTCGGCGGCCTGCGACGCCTGCACGGCGAGGCGGCCTACCAGCGCCTGCGCGGGCTGCGCCTGGCGGTGGTGGGCCTGGGCGGGGTGGGCTCCTGGACGGCCGAAGCGCTGGCGCGCTGTGGCGTCGCGGGCCTGACGCTCATCGACCTCGATCACGTCTCGGAGTCCAACGTCAACCGCCAGGTGCAGGCCCTGGGTCGCACCGTGGGGCAGGCCAAGGCGCAGGCGCTGGCCGAGCGCATTGCCGACATCCACCCGGGTTGCGACGTCACGACCTTGGAAGACTTCGTGGCGCCCGACAACTGGCCCGCTCTGCTGCAGGGTGCAGCGGATGAGCCGTACGCCGTGGACGGTCTTGTCGACGCCTGTGACCAGGTGCGCGCCAAGGGGGTTCTGGCCGCCTGGGCCTTGGGGCTCGGTCTGCCTTTCGTGACCGTTGGGGCCGCTGGCGGCAAGCGCATGCCCCAGCGGGTGCAGGTGGAAGACCTCTCGACCGTCACGCACGATCCCCTCCTGGCCAGCCTGCGGCAGCGCCTGCGCAAGGAACACGGTGCGGCCCGCCACGGGCCCATGGGCGTGAGCGCCGTGTTCTCGCGCGAGCCCGTGCTGCAACCCGCCCAGACCG
>JBAXYD010000066.1:0-21731 GCA_037127635.1 Betaproteobacteria bacterium
CCCCTGGCTCAATATTCGGTCGGCAAGGTGGCTCAGATTTGGATCGGCGCCGACAGTAACTGCCTGGCGTCAACTTCGACCCCAACCCCTACCTCGGGCAGCAATTGCCGCGCACGGGCCAAGGCGGGGCGCCATCCTGTCATGTACTTGTCGATCGACGAGCGCTGTAGTCGCCTGACATCCGGCGCCTTGCTCGGGACTATCGCTTGCCGCAGCCGCCGTCGAGGCCGGATGTTTGCTCTCGGGCGGCAGGTCGATGGTCTCTTAACGACCCAGAGGAGACGCCGAGAGTCCTGTTCTATTGACCCCGAACCTGCTACCCAAATCCGATTAGAGTTACAGATCAGACAAGACAGCGTCCATGGCTGACACCAGCGCACTGGCCTGCGCGGCCACGTTGTCGACTGGGCGCTTCAACAGTCTGGCGGGCAAAGGCGCCGCGTAGTGCGCCAGTGCATGCAGACGCTTCCCATTGGCCACGATGACCGGGCACAACGCGGTGGGCACCTTGACCGCCATGTCAAGCTCGGCCAGGGGAATGGTCAGTCGCGTGGCCAAGACATCCAGCAGGTCGCTTTGGATGACGACCACGTAGGGGATGCCGTCTGCCGCGCTGCTGCTCGGATTGGCAAAGACGTCGTACTGGGCCATCAACCGTTCACCACGGCCGCAGGTCAGCGCCAGGAATGCCGTGCGCCTCGAAACGGGCCTTCTGCGCGGCAATCCAGTCACCAAATTCGGCTTCGAACGCTTTCTTGCGCGTGGCGCGGTCCGCCGTATCGTGCGCCGCCCGAAGGGCTTCGTATTGCTCGGCCGAGAGAATCACGGTGTCCAGTTGACCCGCCTTCTCTACGAATACCGGTGCGCGCTTGGCTTGGGCGCAAAGGCTGCCAAATCGGTTCTTGGCTTCGGTGGCACTGACTCGCATGACGCTCCTTCAAAGCAATGGCCATTTTAGCCATTTGCTTGGCCATGATACGGACTGCGACGGGCACAACAGGCAGTCGCAACACAGTCCTTCACCAAGGGCGGCTCCTGGCCGTTATGGAAAGCTTTCCATAACGGCCAGGAGCGGCCACCCTCCGCCGATCAGACCAGTCATTCGTTCCCAGCCCGCATGGCGTCCCTGTCACCCACCTCGTCACTGGCATGCGGCGTATCATCGCGCGATGAACAAACCGTACTTTGTGCGTGCCGAATGGGATGGCGAGGCCGCGGTCTGGGTAGCCACATCTGACGATGTGCCGGGTCTGATCACGGAAGCAGAAACCATCGAAGCCCTGGATGCCAAGCTCAAGGGCATGGTGCCGGAGTTGTTGGAGGCTAACGGCTGCATGCCGGCCGATAGCCAGGTGACTGTCGAGTTGCTAGCCCGCCGCTTCAGCATCGCCCTTCCTGCTGCAGCCTGATCCCGATGGGCCAAAGCTTCACGCCGGAATTGATCCGGCTGCTGAAGGAGGGTGGGTGCTTGTTCGTCCGCCACGGCAAGGGCGATCACGACATTTGGCACTCCCCGCGGAGCGGAACGAGCTTCCCGGTTGACCACAAGATCTTGTCCCGGCACACCGCCAACGGCGTACTGAAGCAAGCAGGATTGCCGAAGCAGTTCTAGCGTTGTGCCCCGGCCGACTGCTTCACAGGAGAGGGGTGGGTGGGTGTGATGGGTCGAGTCGAGTCCACCGCACTGGTCGGGACCGGTCGTTGATGGAGGGACTACGCACTCCCGGCGTGAAGTTCAGCTTTCCAACCCATTGCTGACGCTCGCGGTAGCGCCGGATGCTAAACCGGATGTCGGCTTCCTGGCGCGTACCGTGAGTACGCCCGCCGTCGGCGAATGGCTCCAACCGCTGCAGAAGGGCCTTTGGCCGTGACAGTGGCAACGTCTGTCACAGGTTGAGGCCCGTTGCCCGTGTCAGCAATCCCGTCACCCGCGCCTGTCATGCAGATTGATGATGCAGATCGTTGTGCTCGGGCGGGTTCTCAGGCTTGCCAGACCCCATAGCGTCCAGTTCGACCCCATATACATGGTGATGGTGCCGGCGGCGCCACAGGCGGCACGCAGCTGCTTGCCCATGGTGGTCAGCGCAATGGCGTCCAGCACCAGGCCTCGCACCACGGTCACGGTCTTGCCACCGCGGCCTTGCTTCTCGCGGCTGACGGCGGCTTCTGCACGCCGCGATGGGCCCGAATCGACCCTTTGCGGTCTTCGAGTCGGCTGATCTCGGCGCCGCGAAGCGGACGTTTAAGGCCCTTTCGGCGCCTGGCTCAGCCAGACAGCCAAAGAACACTTTTGACGACGGAAGTTGGCGCTTCAGGGCGAAGTCCCGCCAGGCGCTGCGGGGACCGGCGCCATGAACAGCCGCGGGTCGAACTTGAACGGGTGGCGCTCGATGTGGAGGGTGACGGTGGCGTATGCCGGGTGCGCGGGGTTGAGAAGCAGGTTCCGCTCGCCGGGCTCGATGTAGGACGGCACCCATAGCCCCAGGCTCGCGCCCGAGGCAACCCAGGTGTTGCCGATGGTCTGGGTGGCCGTCTCGTCGTCGCGCCAGTCCGCGGGCAGGCCCAGCGTCTCGACCTCGATCAGGGAGGTGGCCGCGGGAATCTCCAGCCGCATGAGCGCCTGGTTCTTGGGGTTGGCGCCGTTGGCGTGCACGCGCTTTTCGAGCTGGCACAGGGCCCGGCTTGAGCCGCAGTAGACGACCTGGTTGGGCCCCTTGGTGTGCCATCGGCCGTTGCCCTGCGTCGAGCCGTAGCCCAGACTCATGAGCAGGACGTTTTGCGCTGGTGCCGACGTGTCGCAGTAGCCGATGCGGTAGACCGTGGTCAAACGACGCCACCGTACTTGACGGCGTTGAGGATGTCCTTGACGCGTTCGGCGCCAAAGCCGGACTTGGCGCAGTCCAGCGGCGTCTCCCCGTCGAGCATCGGGTGTGGCTGCCGCAGCCACGCAGCCGCTTCTTCATGAGTCTCGAAGGTGTCGCGTGCCATCGCGTCGAGCTCGAGCAGGCGCAGCATGCTCTCGGCCGCGTAGGTCGGAAGCACGTCGTCCTTGGCCACCTTGCGGTTGGCCGTGGCGCGGTCCATTCCCAGGACACCCGCGGCCGCGCCCTTGCCGATGCCCAAGTGGTCGCTCAGCGGCTCCAGGCTGCGGCTAGGGATGCCCAACTTGACGATGATGTGGGCTTGTTTGGCTGACAGGTGGTCAGGGATCGTGAAGTGCTCAACAGCAGACTTGCCGTGCTCGTGCGCGTGCCGACCAAGCTTGGCGTCGATCTTGAACGCCCTAACGACGGCCTTGGCGGCAGCCTTGCCACCCGCCCGCGGTGCCGGACCCACCTCGTTGTTCGTGATGATGATGTTGTCGCCGTGCTCGATGTGGGCACCGCCGACCTTGGACAGGACAATCGACCAGAGGCTATACAGCGGGGAAGCGGCGGTCGAGGACATGAGGAACTCCGGTGTTGCGTTCATTTGCAACATCAGTTTAGAGCATTTGCGTCACCGCGTCCATGAGCCGGACGTCAGGGACGCAAGCCGCCCGTTACCCTCGACTACTTGTGGCCGGGTGCGTGAGTTCGAAGTCCGGCAAAGCTGACCTTGTTCTGCAACCGGTACAAGCAAGTATCCCGATCGCACCATACTTGCTGCGTGCGAGAGGCACTTTCAGTGCGAAGCGACGGGCCGCGCCTCGCTCCATTCGTCGAGATCGGAGCTTCTCCACGCCACCGCACGAGGCCCGAGGCGCACCGGGCTCGGGAACTTGTGCTCCGCAATCAGCCTGTAGATGGTCGACCGCCCGAGTCCGGTCATGCGCATGACGGTGGGCATCCGCAGGAAGAGCGGCGTCACCACCTCAGTGCGGCGGGGCGTTGGTATGGTCGGGTTGCGTTGCACGGACTGTCTCCAGTGAGAGGCATATCGGCCACTCTAGGGTGCTAGCGGGATGTGCGGCGTGCTGGATTCGGGCCGAAATCCTGCGTGGTCGTTCATCCCGACACCAGCTGAGTCGGCAAGGGTCAACCACTCGCCACCACGCTCACGCGCCTGGCCTTCTTCGCTGGAACGCGGGGCGCCTTGGTCGCACTGGCGGGCACCTTGCCGCTTTCGACCTTCGCCAGCAACGATGCCCACGCTTCCAGCGCGGCGGCTCGCTCGGCAAAGTAGTCGTGCCGGTCGTAGATCCCCTCGACATTGCCCAGCTTGTGGTTCAGCGAGCGCTCGGCGACGAAGCGATCGACGCCGAGCACGGCAAGGTGCGTCCGCGCTGTCCGCCGCATGTCGTGAACCGTGAAGTGCTCGATGTCGAGAACCTTCAACCGCTTGAGCGCAACGTTGAGGGTGTCTGGGCCGACGTGCTCGTAGCGATTCCTGCAATTCACACCCAGGCGCGAACGGACGAGCCGGCGGGCAGGAAAGACGTAGGGCTTGCCGAATGAGAAGACCCTGGCCTCTTTGAGCCATGCGATGACCGGTTCCGCCAGCGGAATACGGATCGAAGCACGGGTCTTGGTGTTCTCTTTGGCCAGGGTCCAGATGCCCGCGTCGAGATCGAATGCGTCCCAGCGGGCCGACAGCAACTCCATCTTGCGAACACACAGCGCAAGCAGCAGCCAGACGGCCAGCTCGTTCTCGCGCCCGTAGTTCGGTGTTGTCCGCATGGCCACGGCGAGTTGCTGCAGTTCTTCCACAGTCAGCCAGCGGTCGCGCGAGACCTCGTCGCCCCCGGCATCCACCAGGTCGAAGTCGGCCGCTGGATTTCGATCGATCCAGTGGTTGCGCACGGCCATGCGAAACATGCGACTCATGTAGCGCAGCGCGTCGTTGGCAACGGTCGGTGCACCGCCGGCCACGATGCGCGTCAGAACGCGGTCGATGTGTACGGGCTGCACGTCGGGCGGGGCGACCGGCCCCAGCACCGGATTGATGTGCTTGCGCAGGACGCGGGCCACGACTTCCGGATGTTTGTAGCGCGACTGGATGTACTTTGCGAACCAGACTTCACCGAGCCGCTGCACGGTGGGCACTTCGAGCTGCAGGGTCTTCTCTGCCTGCTTGGCTGCCGTGACGTCGATGCCGCGCTCGATCTGTGCTCGGTCCTGCCGTACCTGCTCGCGCGCATCCTTGAGAGAGAGCTCGGGGTATCGCCCGAGCACCTTCTCCTTGGATCGCCCGTTCAGTCGGTAGCGAAGGATCCACGAGGCCTTGCCGGCCTGCGCTGCGATGGTGCTGGCGACGAAGGTCAGGCCTTCGCCAACGCCGCGGTCCACGGCGCCGGCAGCAAGCCAGGCCTTGATCTCGCGGTCAGTGATCGGTCGTTGCTGTCTGCTCATGTCCCATAGGTTCCGGTGAGGCTGTGGGGTTTTTGATCGGATGAACGCCTCAGAAGCGGCGCGAACCCCAAAAACCCCACAATAAACCCCACAGGTTGCGCGCGCTTGGCTGCTACGCCCTGGGACGGCTCGGGACAAAATATCCTTACACGACAGTGGGTTAGATGATTTCTGGGGACCCCGTGGGACCCCCTGAAAAGCTACTCAATGTTTTGCACCTGCTCGCGCATCTGTTCGATCAACACCTTCATCTCCACCGAGATGCCGGTCAGCTCGAGCGCGACCGATTTCGAGCCCAGCGTGTTGGCCTCGCGGTGCAGTTCCTGGATCAGGAAATCCAGGCGCTTGCCGAGTTCCCCGCCCTGGGCCAGCAGGCGGTCAATCTCCTCCAGGTGCGCCCCCAGGCGTGACAGTTCTTCGGCCACGTCGATGCGGATGGCGTAGGTGGCCGCCTCCTGCAGCGCACGCTCCTGCAAGGCTTGCGCAGGCACGCCGGGAGCCGCGCCTTCGGCACTGGCCACGGCTTCTTGCCAGCGCTGCAGAAAACGCGCCTGCTGGCGTTGCACCACCGCGGGCACCAGCGGCTCGGCTTGGGCGGCCAGCACGCGCAAGCGCTGGATGCGGTCGGCCAAAATGGCCACCAGCTTCTCGCCTTCGCGCTGACGAGATTCCAGCAGCGCCTGCAGGCATTGCCGCGCTGCCTGCAGGGCAGCCTCATCCGTCACGGTGGTGGCCTGCCCGCGCGTGCACCACTGCAGGGCCTCCTGGACGGACAGCGCCCGGGCCTGCGGCATCTGGGCCTGGACCTGGGCCTGCAGTCGCGCCAGCGCCGTCAGTTGATCGGGCTGCGGTGACAGCCAGGCGGGTTCGGCCGTGGACCTGGTAAGGATGCGAAGCTCGACTTTGCCGCGCTTGAGGGCGCCGGCCAACAACTCGCGCAGGGCGGGTTCGGTGCCGCGGAGCTCTTCTGGCAGCTTGAAGCCCAGGTCCAGGAAGCGCCCATTGACCGAGCGGATCTCCACGGACAGGGCCGCTGTTTCCTCCGAGCTTTCAGGGGTCGTTGCGGCGGTGCGGGCCAGCGTGCTGGCATACCCCGTCATGCTATAAACCACCATTGTCTTCAAGGCTCCCGGTAAAACAGAAATTATGTCAAAGCCCAAGCCTGCCCCGCTGCCCTGCGGCACCGTGGTGGGTGGCTACCGGGTCATCCGCAAGATCGCGGCCGGGGGGTTCGGCGTGGTCTACCTCGCGGAGGATGAGCAGCAGCGCCAGGTTGCGCTGAAGGAGTATCTCCCCGCTTCCCTGGCCGAGCGGGCCGAGGGCGATCTGGCGCCCTACGTGCCGCCGGAGAAGCTGCCACTGTACCGGCTGGGTTTGAAGAGCTTTTTCGAAGAAGGCCGCGCGCTGGCGCAGATCAGCCACCCTGGCGTGGTGTCGGTACTCAACTTCTTTCGCGAGCATGAGACGGTGTACATGGTGATGAACCACCTGGAAGGCGACACGCTGCAGGAGTTCATCATCATCGCGCGCGAGCTGAAACGCGACAAGGTGCTGCGCGAGAGCACTATCCGCAGCCTGTTCGACGAAATCCTGCGGGGCTTGCGTGTGGTGCACCAGCACAAGATGCTGCACCTGGACATCAAGCCGGCCAACATCTTCATCACCAACGACAACCGCGCAGTGCTGCTGGACTTTGGTGCGGCGCGCGACGTGCTGAACAAGCAGGGCCAGTTTTCCCGGCCGATGTACACGCCCGGATTTGCCGCCCCTGAGATGTACCGGCGCGACAACGAGGTGGGGCCCTGGACAGACATCTACTCCATCGGCGCCAGCCTCTACGCCTGCATGTGCGGCGCCCCCCCCGTGGAGGTGCCCCAGCGGCTGGATGACGACGAACTCGATCGCCATCTGGAGCGGGTGCGCAATGTCTACAGCGACGGGCTGATCGAGGTGACGCGTTGGTGCATGGCCCTGGAGGCGCGTGAGCGCCCACAGAGCGTGTTTGCCCTGCAACGGGAACTGGGGCGTGAGCCCGGGCGTCGGTCGGACGGGCGCTCGGCCACCAGCCGCAGCCGCAATCCGCGCAGCGCCGTGACGGGTTCCGCTCGTTCATGAGCTTGGTGCCGGAATGGTGCCTGTTACGAATACCCCGCGACTGACGGGGAAGGGGGCTGGAATGAAGTACCAGGTCGTCCAGGAGTCGCAGGTCGGCAACCGCCGCCGAAACGAGGACCGGGTGGGCCATTGGTCCACAGGCCAGACGCTTCTGTTGGGCTTGGCCGACGGCATGGGGGGGCATCCTCATGGCGACCGGGCCGCGGAGGGCGTATTGGAGACCCTGTCCGCGTTGTTTTTGCGCCAGGCCACCCCCGAACTGCCCTTGCCAGGCGCCTTTCTGGACATGGCCTTTCTCGAGGCGCACCGCCGGCTGCTTGCTCAGACCGAGGAATGGCGCCTGCCCGAGAACCACTGCACAACGCTGGTAGCTTGCGTGGTGCAAAAGGGCCTGCTGTGGTGGGCCCATTGCGGCGACTCGCGTCTGTACCTGACCCGAGGCGACCAACTCGTACTGCGCACGCGTGACCATTCCCTGGCCGAACGCCGTGAGGCCCTGGCCGGACGTCTCAAGCCAGGCAAGGGCGCCGCGGGCCATGTCCTGGTGTCGTGCCTGGGCGGCAAGCGTCGGCCCGCCATCGAGTGCGGTGGCCCCTGGTCTCTGGCCGAGGGGGACCGTGTGTTGCTATGCTCCGATGGGCTGTGGGGGCCGTTGAAGGAGCCCGCCTTGCTGCACGGCATGCACCAGGGGGAGATGCCGGTGGCCATTCCGGCGCTCGTCAAGGGTGCGCTGGCCGCGGCCGTCTCGGGCAGCGATAACGTCACGGCACTGGGCTTGCTGTGCCAGGCCGCTTCGGCAGCCTCGCCAGCAGCACCGCCCGCCCCACCGCCTGCGGCCCCGTCCGACACCGAGCCCGCCACAGTGCCCGACCCTGACCTGGTCTTCGACTGATCCCGTCAAGCCTCTGTTCCTTTCTTCCTTTCTTCCTTTCGTGTCTTATTCAGGAATCCTGCATGTCTTCGTATCTCAGAACGGCCGGCCGAGGCGCGGCTGACCTGCGCCCCGTGACCCTGGAGCGTCATCACACCGTGCATGCCGAGGGATCGGTGCTCGTGTCCTTCGGCCAGACGCGGGTGCTGTGCACGGCCTCGGTCGAAGAGAAGGTGCCCCCGCACAAGCGAGGCAGTGGCGAGGGCTGGGTGACGGCGGAGTACGGCATGCTGCCGCGCAGCACCCACACGCGCTCGGACCGGGAAGCCGCGCGCGGCAAGCAAAGCGGTCGCACGCAGGAGATCCAGCGCCTGATCGGGCGCTCCATGCGCACCGTTTTCGATCTGTCGGCCCTGGGCGAGCGCACCATCCACCTGGACTGCGACGTGATCCAGGCCGACGGTGGCACGCGCACGGCCGCCATCACCGGCGCCTTCGTGGCGGCGCACGACGCGGTGACCTGGCTGCTCGGCCAGGGCAAGATCGAGGCCTCGCCCATCCGTGACTTCGTGGGCGCCGTGTCGGTGGGCATCGTGCAGGGCACGCCGCTGTTGGACCTGGAGTACACCGAGGATTCGGCCTGTGACACCGACATGAACGTGGTGATGACCGGCAGTGGCGGCTTTGTGGAGGTGCAGGGCACGGCCGAGGGTGTGCCTTTCTCCCGCACGGAAATGGACGCGTTGCTGGCCCTGGCCGGCCAGGGCATTGCCACGCTGGTACGGGCGCAGAAGCAGGCGCTTGGTTTGGCGTGATGTCCGACTTGCGCATCGTCCTGGCTTCGAACAATGCGAAGAAGTTGCAGGAACTGCAGGCCCTGTTGGGCGCCTTGCCGGTGAGCTTGGTGGCGCAGTCGTCCCTGGGTGTGGCCGAAGCAGAGGAGCCACACGCCACCTTTCTGGAGAACGCCCTTGCCAAGGCGCGCCACGCCGCGGCGGCTGTGGGCGGCGCTGCGATCGCTGACGACTCCGGGCTGTGCGTGCCCGCGCTGGGTGGTGCGCCGGGCGTCATCTCGGCGCACTACGCCGGCTTGGTGGAGCCTGCGGCCGACCGGGAGGGCACCCGCCGGCGCCAGGATGTGGCCAACAACCAGTTGCTGCTGCAACGCATGCACGCGCACGCCGCGCCGGCTCAGCGGCGAGCCCGGTTCGTCTGCACGCTGGTGGCGGTGCGCGCCGCGGACGACCCCGAACCCCTGGTGGCCTTCGGCCGCTGGGAGGGGCAGTTGCTGGGCGAAGCGCGCGGCGGCGCCGGTTTCGGCTACGACCCCTTGCTCTACATCCCGGCTGCGGGCTGCACCGTGGCCGAGATGGAACCCGCGCAGAAGAACCGCGTCAGCCATCGTGCGCTGGCGGCCGCCCAGATGGCGTCGCTGATGCGCGAGGCTTGGGGCCTGTGACGGCGCCTGGGGCGGGCGGCCCTGCCGATGCCGCGGCGCGCTTCTTGCGGCCGGGCACGCTGAACCTGGCGGAGTTGCCGCCGCTGAGCCTGTACGTGCACCTGCCCTGGTGCCTGAAGAAGTGCCCCTACTGCGACTTCAACTCACATGTGAGTTCGCCCACCGGTTCGTCCACCAGTTCGCGGCTCTTCGCGCTGGAACCCTCCGCAGCCGGCGCCGCTGCGGTGGCGCCGGGCAGCCTGCCCGAGGCGCGCTACCTGGATGCCCTGTGCGCCGACCTGGAGGCCGCGCTGCCGCTGGTGTGGGGCCGGCGGGTGGTCAGCGTGTTCATCGGCGGGGGCACGCCCAGCCTGTTCTCCCCCACGGGCATCGAACGCTTGCTGGCCGACGTGCGGGCCCGCCTGCCCCTCGAGCCCGGCTGCGAGATCACGCTGGAAGCCAACCCTGGCACCTTCGAGGCGCAGCGCTTTCGGGCGTTCCGCCAGGCCGGTGTCACCCGGCTGTCGATTGGTGTGCAGAGCTTTGACGACCAGGCCTTGCAGCGCATCGGCCGCGTGCACGACGCGGCGCAGGCCCGCGCCGCGGTGGCCGAGGCGCGCGAGGCCTTCGACACCTTCAACATCGACCTGATGTATGCCTTGCCCGGCCAGACGCTGCAAGGCCTGCAGGCCGACCTGGACATCGCCCTGGACTTTGCGCCGCCCCACCTGTCGGTCTACCACTTGACGATGGAGCCGGGCACGGTGTTTGCCACGCGGCCGCCGGCCGGCCTTCCCGATGACGACACCTCCGCTCAGATGCTGGACCTGATCGTCGAGGCCACGGCGGCAGCTGGATTGCAGCGCTACGAGGTCTCGGCATTCGCCCGGCCAAGCCACCGCTGCCGCCACAACCTGAACTACTGGCAATTCGGTGACTACCTGGGTATCGGCGCCGGAGCCCACGGCAAGCTCAGCTTTCCGCACCGGGTGCTGCGCCAGGTGCGCTGGCGCGAACCGGCCACCTACATGGAGCAGGCGCTGGCCGGGCGGGCCGTGTCCAATGAGCACGAAGTGACACGCAAGGACTTGCCTTTCGAGTACGTGCTCAACGCGCTGCGGCTGCGCGAAGGCTTCGCTCTGGAAGACTTCTGCGCCCGTACCGGGCTGGCGCCATCGGCCCTGGCGGCTGCTGTGGCCATGGCCCGGCAGCGCGGCCTGCTGGAGCCCGAGCCTGAGCCCGAGACCAAGCCGGAAGTCCCAGGCGTGCTGTCTGCGCGGCGGGTCGTGGCCTCGGCGCGGGGCTTTGATTTTTTGTCCGACCTGCAATCGCTGTTCCTGCCCTCCGCGGCTTGAGGCGTGGCGCGCCATGCCGCCTGTGAGGTCCTTGCCCAGGGCCTTCTTCTGGGCAGCCGCTGATAGACTGAAGTTCACCTTGTCTTGCACACGCTGTGCCCTCGAGAAATACGAACAACATGCGGCCCGACGCTTTTTCCCAACCACCTTATGACCGGGCACTGGAACTCCTGAGCAAAGCGGGGCTGCCCCTGCCCGAAGGCCTCTGCGGTGATCCGGGCTGGATGCAAGGCTTGGTGGCAGGTTTGATGCATCTGGCCGAGCGGGCTGCTGCGGGCCACCCCGTGGGCCTGGACGAGGCTTTCTTTGTCGGCCCCCCGTTTGTCGGCGAGGTGTCGGCTGATGAGCGCGCGATGCTCTTCGAGGATGCGCCGGTCGAACCACAGGAGCAACCGTCTTGAACGCACCGGCCACCCCATCGGCCCGCAGGGCGAGCATCACGGCCATCACCAGCGGCAAGGGCGGGGTGGGCAAGACCTTCGTCGCTGCCAACCTCGCCGCCGCCCTGGCGCGCCAGGGCGAGCGCGTGCTGGTGCTGGACGCCGACCTGGGTCTGGCCAATCTCGACGTGGTGCTGAACCTGTTCCCCAAGGTGACGCTGCACGATGTGTTCACGGGCCGCAGCGGTCTGCAAGAGGCCATCTTGAAGGCGCCGGGAGGCTACTCGGTGCTGCTGGCGGGCTCGGGCATGGTCGAGTATTCGCGCCTGACGCCCGAAGTGCGCGAGCAACTGCAGCAGGTGATCAACGAGGTGGCGCCGCGCTACGACCGAGTGCTGCTGGACACCGGGGCGGGCATATCCGAGGTGGTGCTGTACACCGTGTCGCTGGCCGACAAGGTGCTGGTGGTGGCCACGCCCGAGCCCACTTCGCTCACCGATGCCTACGCCACGATCAAGGTGCTGGCTATGACGCAGAAGCGCTACGCCATTCAGCTGGTGGTGAACCAGGTGCGCAAGCAGGGCGAAGGCCGGGCGGTACGCCAACAGTTGCAGCAGGTGATCGACCGCTACGTCAGCCCCACTGTGGGCCAGCCCGTGAAGCTGGAGTTGGTGGGTGAGATCCCGCAGGACGTGAACGTGCGCAACGCCATCCTCAAGCGCGAGTTGCTGATGGAAAGGCAGTCCGGTTCGCCGGCGGGCATCGGCCTGTCGGCCCTGGGCATGAAGTTGCGCGGGGTGGTGTGAGTTTTGATCGCCTGGGCGGCGAGGCCGGGGTGCGAGCCCTGGTGGACCGCTTCTACGACCTGATGGACCTGGAGCCGGCCTATGCCGGCATACGCGCCCTGCATCCCACGGACCTCGCGGGCTCGCGCGACAAGCTGCATTGGTTTTTGTGCGGCTGGCTGGGTGGGCCGGACCTGTACATCCAGCGCTTCGGCCACCCCAGGCTGCGGGCCCGGCACCTGCCCTACGCCATCGGCCTTGCCGAGCGTGACCAGTGGATGGCTTGCATGATCCAGGCCATGCAGGAGCAAGACGTGGACGAGACCCTGGCCCAGCGCCTGGCCGAGGCCTTCTTCGGCACGGCCGACTGGATGCGCAACAAGGGTGGGTGAGGGGGCTGCCGAAGAGGCTGCCGGAGGGGCAGCGCAAGGGGTGGTTGACGGCTGCGGCCCCGCCCAGCCTGCCCCTCAACCCTTCAGCAGCACGATCAGCGCACCTGCTCCGCCCTGCGGCCCGCTGGCCTGGGCAAAGGCCGCCACGGCGGCGCTCTGGCCCAGCCAGCGTTGTACCTTGGCCTTCAGAACCGGCTGCTGCCCTGGGGAGCCCAGGCCCTTGCCATGCACCACGCGCACACATCGGTGGCCGCGTTGCAGGGATTGGCGGATGTGGTCTGACAAGGCTTCGCGCGCTTCGTCTCGCCGCAGGCCGTGCAGGTCGATCTGAGACTGGATGGCCCAGTGGCCCCGGCGCAGCTTGGTCACCACATCAGGCCCGATGCCCGGGCGCCGAAAGCTCAGGCCGTCGTCGGTGAGCAGCAGCGACTCGATGTCCACCTCGTCGGACAGGGCCTCCTGCAGCGCTTGTTGTTCGTCGAGTTGGCGCTGCACGGGCTCGGGCGCGGGGCGGGGCCGGTGCAGTTCGGCCAGGCCCTTGTCGGGCACCTGCGTGACGGGCCCCACCGCGTGGGCGAACTCGTCGCGCAAGCGTTCCTGCTGGCGCCGGCGGGCCTCTTCGGCCGCCTGGCGGGCACGTTCGCGCGCGGCTTGGGCCGCCGCGTCCTTGGCGCGGCGCTTGAGCGCGGCGGCAAGGGCCTCGAAGTCCTTCAAGGCGGTGGCCCCGCTGGCCCGGCTCACAGCAGCCCCCGCTCGGCAAACGACACCACCTGACCCTGGCCCACCACCAGGTGGTCCAGCACGCGCACGTCGACCAGTTGCAGCGCCGCCTTCAGCGTCTGAGTCAGGTATTCGTCGGCGCGCGAGGGCTCGGCCACGCCCGAGGGGTGGTTGTGCGCCAGCACCAGGGCGGCGGCGTTGCGCGCCAGGGCCTCCTTGACCACTTCGCGAGGGTAGACGCTGGCCTGGCTGAGCGTGCCGCGGAACAGCGTCTGCATCTCGATCAGGCGGTGGTGCGTGTCCAGGAAGATCACCGAGAAGGACTCATGCTCAAGCTGCGCCAGGTGCAGCGCGGCGTAGCGCTTGAGCTGGGTGGGCGAGTCGAACACCGAGGCCTGGCCCAGTTCCTGCGCCGCTGCGCGGCGCGCCAGCTCCATCACGGCCACGATCTCGGCGCGCTTGGCCGGGCCCAGGCCCTTGACGCGCTTCAGGTCCTGGGGCCGGGCGGCGAGCAGCCCGGCCAGGCCCTTGAACTCCTGCAGCAAGGCGCTGGCCAGATCCAACACGCCGCGCCCGGGCAGGCCGGTGCGCAGCAGCACGGCCAACAACTCCTCAGGCGCCAGGGCCTGGGCGCCGCAGTTCAGCAGCCGCTCCCGGGGGCGCATGGTCAGGGGCAGGTCCTTGATCGACATGGTCGGGCGGGCGGGGGTGCGGGTTGAGGTGGGGCCTGGAAGGGCGGGGCTCTTAGAATGAAATCCAGTCTATCGCCGGTCCGGGGCGCTGCATCCCCCACTCGGTATTCCCCCTTCAGAGGGTCTTGCGTGACCATCATCCAACCCGGGTCGTTCCTGACGCTGCACTATCGCCTGGCCGGCCCCAATGGCGCTGACGTGATCAACACGTTCAACGACAAGCCGGCCACGCTGTCCCTGGGCGCGGGCCAGCTGGCCCCGGCCATGGAGGCCCGGTTGATGGGCCTGCCTGAGGGCGCTCGCCAGACCTTCGAGCTGTCCGCCGGCGAGGCCTTCGGCCAGCGCAACCCCGAGCTGCTGCAGCGTGTGAAACTCTCGCTGCTGCATGAGCTGGGCGACATCGATGCCGAGTACCACGTGGGCGACGTCGTGCAGTTCCCCACGCCCGATGGCCAGGGAGCCTACGCCGGGGTGGTGCGCGAAGTGGGCGAGGGCTGGCTGATGTTCGATTTCAACCACCCCCTGGCGGGCCAACCGGTGCGCTTCGAGGTGCAGGTGCTGGGAGTGCTGTGATGACCGAGGTGATCTTGCCCCAGGAAGTGCTGCTGGCCGAGCCGCGCGGCTTTTGTGCTGGTGTGGACCGCGCCATCGAGATCGTGGAGCGCGCGCTGCGAAAGTACGGCGCGCCCATCTACGTGCGCCACGAGATCGTGCACAACACCTACGTGGTCAACGACCTCAAGGCCAAGGGCGCCATCTTCATTGAGGATCTGGCCGATGTGCCGCCGGGCGCCACGCTGGTGTTCAGCGCCCACGGCGTCAGCCAGGCCGTGCGGACCGAGGCCGATGTCCGCGGTTTCAACGTGTTCGACGCCACCTGCCCGCTGGTGAGCAAGGTGCATGTGGAGCTGGCCAAGCTCAGCAAGGAAGGCTACGAGTTCATCATGATCGGCCACAAGGGACACCCCGAGGTGGAGGGCACGATGGGCCAGCTCACCCAGGGCATCTACTTGGTGGAGGACGTGCAGGACGTGGCGAATGCCCGCCCGCGCGGCGACAAGCTGGCTGTGGTGACACAGACCACGCTGAGCGTGGACGACGCGGCCGAGATCCTGGCCGAGGTCAAGCGCGTGTTCCCCCATGTGCGCGAGCCCAAGCAGCAGGACATCTGCTATGCCACGCAGAACCGGCAGGACGCCGTCAAGGTGCTGGCCCCGGTGGTGGACGTGGTGATCGTGGTGGGCAGCCACACCAGCAGCAACAGCAACCGCCTGCGCGAGCTTGCGCAGCGCCTGGGCACGGCCGCCTACATGGTGGACGCCGCTGAAGACCTTCAGGCCGAATGGCTGGAGGGCCGCCTTCGCGTGGGCCTGACCGCAGGCGCCTCGGCGCCTGACATCCTGGTGCAGCAGGTGATTGCCCGGCTGCGTGAGATGGGCGCCGTGAGCGTGCGCAAGATGCCCGGTGTGGAGGAGACGATCCGCTTCCCTCTGCCGATGGGCCTGGGTGACAAGAGCATGGCCGAAGTGGCGGCTTCCCGATCTTGACACTGCGGCCCCGCGGGTGTCGATGCGCCGGGTGCACCGCGCCTCTCCCGCTTGGCGCTGCAGGCCCGCCGCCGGCTGCTTGATGCGGCTCCGGCCGTCACACTTCTTCCGCCCTCTTCACACGATTTCGACTTTCGGGAGCCCTCCATGCTCGACATCCAACAACTGCGCCGTGATCTGGCCGGCGTGACCGCGCGGCTGCAGACGCGCAGGACCCCTCAGCCCTTCCTGGACGTGGACAGCTTCTCGGCCCTGGAGGCCGAGCGCAAGGCCATCCAGACCCGCACCGAGGAACTGCAGGCCCAGCGCAACAGCTTCAGCAAGCAGATCGGCCAGCTCAAGGCCAAGGGCGAAGACACCGCCGCCGTGATGGCCCAGGTGGGCGGCATCGGCGACGAGCTGAAAGCCTCGGCCGAGCGGCTGGAGGCGCTGCAGGCCGAGCTCGCCACCATGCTCATGAGCGTGCCCAACCTGCCGCACGACAGCGTGCCCGTGGGCGCTGACGAGAGCGCCAACGTGGAGGTGCGCCGCTGGGGCACGCCCGGCACCTACGCTTTCGACGTGAAGGACCACGTGGACCTGGGTGGTGCCTTGGGGCTGGACTTCGACACCGGCGCCAAGCTCTCGGGCTCGCGCTTCACCTTCATGCGCGGGCCGGTCGCCCGGCTGCACCGGGCACTGGCCCAGTTCATGCTGGACCTGCACACCCAGCGCCACGGCTACACCGAGTGCTACACGCCCTACATCGTCAACCGCGAAGTGCTGGAAGGCACCGGCCAGCTGCCCAAGTTCAAGGACGACATGTTCTGGGTGTACCGTGGCAGCTCACCGGCCGACGGCGAAGGCGGCGTTCAGCAGGAGCAGTACCTGATCTCCACCAGCGAGATCAGCCTGACCAACACCGTGCGCGAGCAAATCCTGGAGGCCGAAGCGCTGCCCATGAAGCTCACGGCGCACAGCCCCTGCTTCCGTTCTGAGGCGGGCAGCGCCGGACGCGACACGCGCGGCATGATCCGCCAGCACCAGTTCGACAAGGTGGAGATGGTGCAGATCGTCCACCCCGAGCACAGCTACGCGGCGCTAGAAGAGATGGTGGGCCACGCAGAGGCGGTGCTGCAAGCCCTGGACCTGCCCTACCGCGTCATCACGCTGTGCACGGGCGACATGGGCTTCAGCGGCTCCAAGACCTATGACCTGGAGGTCTGGCTGCCGGCGCAGAACACCTACCGCGAGATCAGCTCCTGTAGCAACTGCGAGGCCTTCCAGGCCCGTCGCATGCAGGCGCGCTTTCGCAACGCGCAGGGCCGGCCGGAACTGGTGCACACGCTCAATGGCTCCGGCGTGGCCGTGGGCCGCGCGATGGTGGCCGTGCTGGAGAACCATCAGCGCGCGGACGGCAGCATCACCATTCCGGCGGCCTTGCGGCCTTACCTGGGCGGTGTTGAAGTCTTGACGTCATGAAGCCCGACGCCGTCGGCGCCGTGGCCTCGCGCCTGATCCAGGTCTGGGACAGCGCGAGCCTCGCCCCGCTTCCGTCGTCCAGCACCGAGGGCTTCGACTTGCCGGCGGCCTGGCAGGTGGCGAGTGAACTGTTCGATCAGCGCCAGGGGCGGGGTGAGGTGGTAGCCGGCTGGAAGATCGGCTTCACCAACCGCTCGATCTGGCAACGCTACGGTGTGCACGCGCCCATCTGGGGCCCGGTGTGGCAAGGCGGACTGACACTGCTTGACGCCCCGCAGGCGTCGATTCGTCTGGACGGTCTGTGCCAACCGCGCCTGGAGCCCGAGATCGTCTTCGGCCTGTGTGCCACGCCCCGTGCCGACATGAGCCTTCAGGCACTGCAGGGCTGCATCGAGTGGGTGGCGCACGGCTTCGAGATCGTGCACACCCACTTCGCAGACTGGCGCTTCACGGCGCCCGACACCGTGGCCGACTTCGCGCTGCACGGCCGTTTGCTGGTGGGGCCCCGGGTCCCCGTGGCGGCGTTCGGCGATCTGGCCGGGCAACTCTCGTCCTTGCGACTGGAACTGCACGAGGGTGACCGGCTGCGCGACAGCGGGCAGGGCGCCATCGTGCTGGACGGCCCCCTGCAGGCGCTGCAGCACTGGCTGCGGGCCATGGCCGAGCACACCCCACACTGGCGCGTGCAGCCCGGTCAGGTGGTGACCACCGGTACCCTCACAGACGCCTGGCCGCTGCAACCTGGCCAGCGCTGGCACACCGTGCTGAGCGAGCCCTTGCTGAGCGGTCTGACCTTGGCTGTGGACTGAGGAGCGGCGACGCGCTGGCGCTCATTGCGCTTGGTACGAAGAGGAGTCACGATGAACAACCTTGCAAGGCGTTTGATGTTCTCGGCCGCGGGTGCGGCGCTGCTGGCTGGCGTGGGCATCCGCAGTTCCCAGGCCCAGTCGGGTCACGCCCACCACGGTGGTGGCTACGAGAGGTTGAACCAGCCGGGCCTTGTGCCTCGCCCTCCGCAGGCTGACCAGCAGGCCGTGTTCGACAGCCCAGCGCCCAAGGCGAAGAACCCGGGCCGCTGGATCCAGCGGGCGCCGCTGCCGCTGCCGCGCAGCGAGATGGCCTGGGCCACCGTGCTGCGCGATCGCATGCACCTGGTGGGTGGCTATGGCGAGCAGCGCGTGGACCGGCCTTACCACCATGTGTACGACGCGCAGGCTGATCGCTGGATCATCGCCAGCCCCTTGCCCCTGGGCGCCAACCACGTGGGCGTGGCCACGCTGGGCGAGCGCCTGTACGCCATCGGCGGCTTCGTCGAGCAGAACCGCAAGCCGCACGCGGAGTGCTTCGTCTACACCGAGGACGGCGACCGCTGGCAGCGCATCGCGCCGCTGCCTGCTGCCTGTGGCTCGGTGGCCTGCGTGGCGATGGACGGCGTCATCCATGGCATAGGTGGGGCCATTGGCGACACCTTCGCCACCAAGAAGTCCATCGACTGGCACGTGGTGTACGACCCCCGCGCCGACCGCTGGGAGCGCCGCGCGCCGCTGCCCACCGGGCGCGACCACGTGGCTGCGCTGCCGCACAGCGGGCTCATCCACGTCATCGGCGGGCGTGTGGACAGCTTCCTGACCAACTCCAACCTTCACCATGTGTACCAGCCTGCCAAGGACGCCTGGGAGGCACGCAACCCGCTGCCCACCGCCCGCTCCGGCCACGGTGCGGCCATCGTGGACGGCCGCATCTTCGTGATGGGCGGGGAGGGTTCCAACCGCGTCTTCGGCCAGAACGAGGCCTATGACCTGAAGCAGGACACCTGGGAGCAGTACGCTCCCATGCCCACCCCGCGCCACGGCCTGGGAGCCGTGGCCATCGGCCGCACCATCTTTGTGGCCGGCGGTGGCGCGGTGATGGGCGGCGGCATCCAGACCTCCATCCACGAGGCCTTCACGCTGGACTGAATGCCGCTTTCCTGGCCGGGGAGCGGGCCCGGTTGCGTGCGCCGGACCACCCGTGCCGGCACGAGACCGGCCAAGGCCCTGCGCTACACTCCTAGCTCGATTTCGACCCCGCAGATCGAACCCCGGAAAGGTGGCAGAGTGGTCGAATGCACCGGATTCGAAATCCGGCGTACTGGTTCTCCAGTACCGAGGGTTCGAATCCCTCCCTTTCCGCCAAGTTGTTTTCTGCAACTTTCTCTAGCTACACACCGGCTCTCGCAAGGCGTTGATCTGATTGAGATTTTCAGATCCGCGGCGTACCAGGCCGATCAGGGAAGCCTCTACTCATCGGGTCACCGACCTCGCAGAGACTGCAACTTTCTCAGGACCTCCTGACTGAGCGAGTTTGAAAGAGTGAGCCGAATCAAGCAGTTGGCTGGGTTGGTGGTCTGCTTGTGATCCGTACCGAGGTCCATAAAGTCAGGAGCTTTGGTCCGTATTGCCTGCGAGTGGGATGGATGACAGGGGATCGCTTCACCAGCTACGAACGGCGAGCGCGGTCACTTGGGGCGCCTGGCGGGCTCCGTGGTGTAATTTCAAGCATGTCTGCTCTTGGCGCCACCGTTCCATGGACCTACCGTCGAGCGCGCCGAAAGATGTGCCTGTCCATGGTCCGGGAGTCGGTCCGGCGCTGGGGCGTCTACATCGCAATTGCAGCCTGCATCGCCGGAATCGGAGCGCCGGCATTGGCGGTGTGGTCCGTTTTGCCGCTTTTCTGGTCTCTCAAACACTCCATCTGTACCGTTCCCACGCTGTTGATGTACACCGGCTTGCTCGCCCTGATCCCGTGGGCCATGCGTTCGTTGCTGTGGCCACCCGAATGGGCTGAAGTGGAGCGCAGCCTGCCGGTTCCAAGGGTTCAGACTCTGGTCTCCGACCTGGAAATGATCGCCCTCGCTTTGCTCCCGGTCACGCTGATTCTGTCCACGGGCGCGGGCATCGCGCTGTCGCAGAACATGCTCGGGTTGGGCGTCGACAAACCCGCCGCCATCAGTGCGTTGCTGGCGGTCTTGACCGGGTCGATCGGTATCGCGCTGGGGGCGCTTCAGGGCCTTCGACGTGCGGGACGCACAGGGGAGTCGGCCCGCAAATCCGGTCAGGCGGTGACCATGGGCCCGCCCTCAGTACGGGTTCCTTGTGGCTGGTTCCATGCGCTGATCTGGGCGCCCGTGATTCGCAGCTCGACCCGACGCACGGTGCATTCGGCGGTGGTGGGCTTCGTAGGGCTCTGTGCCATCGCCGTACTGACAGCACAGGCGAGTGACTGGGCGCGCTGGGGCCTGGCGGGTTTCGCCGCGTTGGCGCTGATGACGGTATCGCGCGTGAATGCGCTGTCGCGGCAGGAGTTTGGGGAGGTTCTGTCGCAGTGCGCTCAGCTTCCGCTGGACTTTGGCCGTCTGGAGCGTGCGCGCGAATGGCTCGTGATGGTCCCAGCGGTGGCAGGCTTGATCGTGCTGTTGATCGCGACGGCCGACGTTGCGATGCGGACGTCGGTTTGGTGGGCCTTCGTCGCAGCTTCGTGCGCGTTCTGGTGGATCGAGGTGCGGTGGCGGATTCGCGATCCATCTACACAGGCGGCGCGCTGGTTCGTCCTGCTGGCCATCAGCATCGCCCTGGGAACGGAGTCGATCGCATGACTGGCATCGGCTCTGGCCCCGTGGTGACCGCGAGTCAGCTCAGTTTTTCCTATGGAAACCGACCTGTCATCTGCGGCTTCACGGCGGAATTCAGCCGCGGCGTGACGTGGGTACAGGGTGCGAACGGATGCGGCAAGTCCACGCTGCTTAAGCTGCTGGCGGGGGCGCTGGAACCCGTCTCCGGTATCCGTTGCATCAATGGGATCGACGCTGTTCGACAGCCCCTCGAGTACCGGCGGCAGGTGTTTTTGTGCGGCCCAGGCCCCTTGCCGATGGGCTACCTCAGGGGAACCGAGTACTTCGGGTTCCTGAAGAGCCTATACCCCAGCTTTGACGCCAAGGTGCTTCTGAAGCATTGCCATGGCTTCGGCCTGAACGATGTGCTGTCGCAGCCGATAGCGACCTTGTCGACCGGCACACAAAGAAAGCTGTGGCTCACGGCTGCGCTGGCCTGCGGTACGGCTGCCGTGCTCCTGGACGAACCCCTCAACGCACTCGATGAGCGTTCGCTGGCCTTCGCACAGGAGGAACTGGACTCTTGCAACCGTCGTGCCCAGCAGGCCTGGATCGTCGCCAGCCACGCCGACCCGTGCAATGGGCGATCGGCGACAAGAGCTCTGAGAATGGGTTGAGTCTGTTAGCGCAGGCCATTGGACGTGTCGCGCCACCTGGAAAACTGAATCATGCTGAGAGCGACGTTGCGCACGGTCTTGGTCATGCGAAGTCGATTCCTGACAACCTCCGTGTTTCCCTGTGCAGCGGATGCCTGCTGACCCTCGTGGAGCCGGAAGCCGTACCGACTTTCAGGTCGGGTCCTGAAAGGCACAAGAGGGCGTACCGAGCATGATGAACTGGGGGGAGGGCCGCAAGATCACCCGGCTGGTTCGAATCCGAACTCTGACCCGCAGCGGCGAACCTCTTGACCGGAGGCTGTTTGCAACCCCATCATTCCTGCCCCGCCAAGTTGCGTTCTGCAACTTTCCCTAGCTTCACACCGGCTCGCGCAAGGCG
>JBAXYD010000067.1:0-21436 GCA_037127635.1 Betaproteobacteria bacterium
CCGATGGGCGACCACCCAGAAGTAGCGCAGGTGGTGAAAGTTCAGATCAGCCATGCCCCAAAGTTAACTTCAATCAAAGCATTTGTCATGAAAGATGAATTGGACAGGCAGATTTCCGACTTCTACAGTGCCGTTCACCGCACACACCGGGGCGCAAGACCGGCCCCATAGTTCCAAGGAGTCCTCATGCCAGGTCTGGACCTGCTGCTCACCAACCTGCTGCAGCCCATCGTGCTGGCTTTTCTGCTGGGCACGCTGGCCGGAGCGGTCAAGAGCGAGCTCGAGCTCCCCGAGGCCGTGGTGAAGCTGCTGGCGATCTACCTGCTGTTCTCTCTGGGCCTCACAGGCGGACGCGAACTTTCCAAGGCCGACATGGCCGCTCTTTGGCCGCTGCTGGCCATCACGCTGCTGATGACCTTCGGCATCCCCACCCTCGCCTACATCGTCACGCGGCGCCTGGGCCGCATGGACATCAGCAATGCGGCCGCCATCGCCGCCCACTACGGCTCGGTCTCAACCGCGACCTTCTTCGCCTCCATGAGCTTTGCCACCGCGATGGGCACGCCTGCGGAAGGCTACATGGCCGCCATGGTGGCGCTGATGGAGTTCGGCGTCATCTACTCGCTGGTCATCGCCCGGGTGGCCATGGGCCGCAAGAGCAGCGCGCGCGTCAACGCCAGCGAGTTGTTCATGAGCGTGATCCGGGGCCGAGGCATCCTGCTGCTCATCGGCGGCATGAGCATCGGCTACATCGCCAGCGACAAGCAGTGGCAGCAGATCTCGCCCTTCTACGAGGGGCTGTTCCGCGGCATGCTGATGCTGTTCCTGCTGGAGATGGGCATCACCGCCTCGCGCCAGATCAAGGCCTTCCGGCAGGTGGGCGTGTTCATGGCCGGCTTCGGCATGCTCATGCCGGTGCTGCACGGCATCGTGGGCGTGACGCTGGCGCACGGGGCCGGGCTGTCGGTGGGCGGGGCTTTCGTGTTCGGCGCCATCTGCGCCAGCGCTTCGTTCATCGATGCGCCCGCGGCCTGCCGCGCCTCGCTGCCCGAGGCCAACCCCGGCATCTACCTGACCTCGTCGCTGGGCGTGACGCTGCCCTTCAACCTGCTGCTCGGGCTGCCGCTGTACTACGAGTATGCGCAGTGGCTCTCGCGGTAGCCCTCACACCGCGGTGGCTCGCGGGCTGGCTTCATGCGCCAGCCCGCTGCTGGCGGGTCGGAGGTCCTGGCCTGCCAGCAGCCCGTGCAGGGTCTGCAGCGTGTCCGCTTCGTGCAAGGGCTTGTCGTCGCGGATGCGCAGCATGCGGGGAAAACGCACCGCGATGCCGCTCTTGTGGCGCGGGCTGACGTTCAGGCCCTCGAAACCCAGCTCGAACACCAGGCTGGGGGCCACGCTGCGCACCGGGCCGAATTTCTCCAGCGTGGTGGCGCGAATGACCTTGTCCACGCGGGCGAACTCGGCGTCGCTCAGGCCCGAGTAGGCCTTGGCGAAGGCCACCAGTTGCAGGCCGTCGGGCCGGGCCGGCTCACGCCGCCGGATGGCTTCCACCACGGCCGCGGCCTCGGCGGCGTCCACGGGCGGACGGCTCCACACCGCGAAGGTGTAGTCGGTGTAGACGCCGGCGCGCCGGCCGTGGCCGGCCTGAGCGTAGATCAGCACCGCGTCCACGCTCAGCGGGTCCACCTTCCACTTCCACCAGGTGCCGTCAGCCTTGGTACGCCCGCTGCCGTAGCGCGCGGTGCGGTGCTTGAGCATGAAGCCTTCCACGCCCCGTTCGCGCGCCGTCTCGCGCAGCGCTGCGCAGCCCACCCAGTCTTCGACCACCACCTCGGGTGACAAGGCCAGGGACGCGTCGGCCGCCAGGTCCATCGAGCCCAGCAGCGCCTGCAGCCGGTCCCTTCGAGCCTGCTGCGGCAGGCCGCGCAGGTCGTGGCCCTCGTGCTCCAGCAGGTCGTAGGCCACGAAGCGCAGCGGCGCCTGCGCCAGCACCTTCTTCGTCAGCAGCTTGCGGGCGATGCGCTGCTGCAGCAGCGCGAAGGGAGCGGGCCGCTCCTGGCCCGGCAGCCAGGCAAGCACCTCGCCATCAAGCACCGTGCCCTCGGGCAGCGCGCCCGTCTGCGCCACGATCTCAGGGAAGCGCTCGGTCACCAACTCTTCGCCGCGCGACCAGATCCACGCCTGCCCGGCGCGGCGCACCACCTGGGCGCGGATGCCGTCGTACTTCCATTCCACCAGCCAGTCGGTCACGGGGCCCAGGGCGTCGTGGGCAGGCGCCTGCGGCAGCGCATGCGCCAGGAAGAACGGGTAGGGGTGGCCCGCGTCCAATGTCATCGCCCCGTCCTGCGCCACCAGCGTCTGGAAGCGTTGCGCGCTGGGCATGTGCCGCGCATCGGTGTAGCCCATCATGCGCTGGGCCACCGTCTTGGGGTCCAGCCCGGCCCACTCGGCCAGGGCGCGCTGCACCAGCAGCTTGCTCACGCCCACGCGAAAGCCTCCGCCGATCAGCTTGACGAACAGGAAGCGCTCCTGCGTGTCCAACCCGCCGAAGGCCTGTCGAAGGCTATGCGCCTGCTCTTCAGGGCTCAGGCCCTTGAGAGGCATCAGCCGCTGCTCCACCCAGTACGCCAGCCCATCGCCGCTGCGCGAGGCGGGGGCGGGCAGCACATGTGCGATGGTCTCCGCCAGATCACCCACGGCCTGGTAGCACTCGTCGAACAGCCAGTCGTCGATGCCAGCCACGGCACAGGCCGTGCGACGCAGCAGCGCCGTGGGCACCACCTGACGGGGCTTGCCGCCAGCCAGGAAATACACCGCCCAGGCTGCGTCTTCGGGTGGCGCCCGACCGAAATAGTCCACCATCGCCGCCACCTTGGCCGTGGTGGCGGTGCTGGCATCCAGGGCCTCGTAGAGCTCGGTAAAGCGGCGCATGGCCGCATGATGCCCTCGTCAGGTAGGGCCGGACCCAGCCTCCAGCATCTCCTGCGTCACCAGCGTGACGCCCGCGGGCGTCACGTGGAAACCCCGGGCCAGATCGGCGGCCCGGTCCACCCCGGCGCTGAAACCGTCCAGCAGGCGGCATCGCTTGTCGACGATGGCGCGGCGCAGCGTGACGCCGCGACCGATGCGCGTGTCGGGCAGCACCAGCGAATCCTCCACCACGCTGCCCTCATCCACCCGCGCCTTGCAAAACAGCACCGAACGCCGCACCGTGGCACCGCTGACGATGCAGCCGCTGGCCACCAGCGAATCCACCGCAAAGCCGCGCCGGCCGCCTTCCTCGTCGAACACGAACTTGGCCGGCGGCAGCTGCGGGATCTGGCTCAGGATGGGCCAGCTGTCGTCGTACAGGTTCAGCTCGGGTAACACGCGTGTGAGGTCCATGTTGGCCTCCCAGTAGGCGTCCACCGTGCCCACGTCACGCCAGTAGGGCCGGCCGTCCACGGAGTTGATGCAGCTGCGCGAGAAGCGGTGCGCAAAGACACGCCGCCCAAGGATCAACCGCGGAATCAGGTCGTGTCCAAAGTCATGCGTCGAGCCCGTGTCGGCTGCGTCGCACGCGAGTTCGGCAAACAGCAGGTCGGCATTGAAGACATACACGCCCATGCTGGCCAGCGCCAGCCCCGGGCGCGCGGGCAGCGGCGTCGGGCAGGCCGGTTTCTCCTCGAAGGACACGATACGCTCGTGGTCGTCCACGGCCATCACGCCCAGGCCGCAGGCCTCGGCCAACGGCACCTCGATGCAGGCTACAGACAGCTCCGCCCCCCGGTCCACGTGCTCCTGCAGCATCACCGAGTAGTCCATCTTGTAGACGTGATCGCCTCCCAGCACCAGAACGTGGTCAGGCCGCGCCTCGCGAATCAGGCCCTGGTTCTGCCACACGGCGTCGGCCGTGCCGTCGTACCAGCCCTCGCCGTGCCGCTGCTGCGCTGGCGCGATGTCGATGAACTCGCCCAGCGAGTGCGACAGGAAGCCCCAGCCCCGTTCGATGTGCCGGATCAGGCTCTGGGCCTTGTACTGCGTGAGCACGCCGATGCGGCGGATGCCGGCGTTGACGCAATTGCTCAGGGTGAAGTCGATGATCTTGAGCTGCCCTGCAAACGGCACCGCCGGCTTGGCCCGGCCCTGGGTCAATTGCTGCAGCCGGCTGCCACGGCCGCCCGCCAGCACCATGGCATAGGTGCGCTGGGTGAGGTGATTGCGTGGAAGATGGGGCATCGGTGCACTGAAGGCGCGTTGGCCACACCGTAGCGACTGGGCACGGGCCTGGATTGCCCAGGCGCAAGACAGGGCAGCGTCATCTTGACGGAGCCCTGAAGCTGCACACTCGGCCTGTCCTGCACAGCCTGCCCAAGCTCCGCACCGCACAGCGCCCCCAAGTCCATGACCATCCGCCACCTTGATCAGCTCCTGACCCCCCGCAGCGTGGCCGTATTCGGCGCTTCCGACCGTCCCGGCAGCGTGGGGGCGACGGTCTGGAGCAACCTGCTGCAGGGCCGCTTCGCGGGCCCGCGTTGGCCGGTCAACCCCAAGCGCAACCGGCTGGGGGCGGACACCTGCTACCCGGACGTGGCCGCCCTTCCGCAGGCACCGGACCTGGCCGTCATCTGCACCCCGCCAGCCAGCGTGCCGGGCCTGATCGAGGCCCTGGGTGCGCGGGGCACCCGCGCCGCCGTGGTGCTGACCGCCGGGTTCGATCCCACCACCCGCGCCGCGATGCTCAGCGCCGCCGGCCGGCACCTGCTGCGCATCCTGGGCCCCAACTGTCTGGGACTGCTGGCCCCCCACATCGGCCTGAACGCCAGCTTCGCCCATGTGGACGCCCAACCCGGCACTCTGGCCTTCGTCTCGCAGTCTGGCGCGCTGGTCACTGCCATGCTGGACTGGGCCGCCGCGCGCGGCATCGGGTTTTCGCACTGTGTGTCGCTGGGCGAACATGCCGACGTGGACTTCGGCGACCTGCTGGACTGGCTGGCCGGCTGCCCGCGCACCCGCGCCATCCTGCTGTACGCCGAATCGGTGGAGAGCGCGCGCAAGTTCATGTCGGCCGCACGTGCCGCAGCACGAAACAAGCCGGTGCTGATCGTCAAGGCCGGGCGCTCGGCCCAAGGCCAGGCGGCTGCGGCCTCACACACCGGCGCGCTCGCCGCCTCCGACATCGTGTTCGACGCTGCCATTCGCCGCGCCGGCATGCTGCGCGTGGACACGCTGCAAGACCTCTTCGATGCCGCCGAGACCCTGTCGCATTTCAAGGGCCCCATCGTCAGCGATGCGGTGGCGCAGGCACCTGCCGCCAACGCCCTGATGCTGGTGACCAATGGCGGCGGTGCGGGTGTGCTGGCCGCCGACGCGTGCGCGCGCGAGGGCGTGCCGCTGGCGCCGTTGAACGAAGCGATGCGGGCAGCGCTGGAGCCCGGCCTACCTGCCAACTGGTCGCGCGCCAACCCGGTGGACATCATCGGCGACGCGCCCGTGCAGCGCTATGTGCACACGCTGCGCACCCTGCTGCAGGACCCGGCCGCCGGCACGGTGCTGTTCATGCACGCGCCCACGGCCATCGTCCCCAGTGCCGACATCGCCCGAGCACTGGTGGCCGAGCTCGGCACCTCGCTGCGCGCCGCGCCCGGCCGCCTTCAGGCCTGCTGGCTGGGCGCCCGGGCGGTGCAGGAGGCCCGCCAGATCTTCGACGCCGCCGGCATCGCCTGCCACGACACGCCGGAGGCCGCCGTGCGGGCCTTCGCCATGCTGTCAACCTACAGGCGCAACCAGTTCGAGCTGATGCAGACGCCACCACTGCGGCGTGTGGGGGCGGCGCCGGTCCCGGACGCCGGCGCGCAGGCGCAGCCCCCAACCTCGGCGCGGGCCGGCGCCACGGGCGCGGCCAGCATCGGCGCCCTCATCGACAAGGCCCTGGGCGAAGGCCGCGAGATGCTGACCGAGCCCGAGGCCAAGGCCCTGCTCGCGGCCGCAGGCGTGCCGGTGGTGGCCACCGCCATCGTGGCACCCACCGCCGAGGCTGCGGTGCAGGCCGCGCAGGCGATGGGCTTCCCCGTGGTGCTCAAGCTGCTGTCGGCGCAGATCTCGCACAAGAGCGACGTGGGCGGCGTGGCCCTGAACCTGGAGACCGCGCAGGATGTGACGATCGCCGCCCGAGCGATCCTGGCCCGCGCAACGCAGCAGCGGCCGGATGCGCGCATCGACGGCTTCACCGTGCAGCCCATGGTGCGCCGCCCGCGCGCGCTGGAGCTCATCATCGGCGCCAGCCTGGATCCGCAGTTCGGTCCTGTCATCCTCTTCGGCCAGGGCGGCACCGCTGTGGAGGTGGTGGCCGACCGGGCCGTGGCCCTGCCGCCGCTGAACGCAGCGCTGGCCCGCGCGCTGATCGAGCGCACGCGGGTGGCGCGCCTGCTCCACGGCTGGCGCGACGTGCCGCCGGCCGACCTCGACGCCGTGGTCGACACCCTTCTGGCCGTGGCGCAACTGCTGGCCAGCGAGCCGCGCGTGGTGGAAATCGACATCAACCCGCTGCTGTGCGATGCGCAGGGCGCCGTGGCGCTGGACGCCCGGGTGCGCGTGAGCGCTGCCGCCCCCGGCGGCGCCCAGCGCTTTGCCATCCGGCCCTACCCCGAAGACCTGGTGGAGACCGTGGACTGGCAGGGCCGGACCCTGGTGCTGCGCCCCATTCGCCCGGAGGACGAACCCCAGCACGCCGCCTTCGTCGCCCGGCTGGACGCGCTGGACATGCGCATGCGCTTTTTTTACAGCCGGCGCCAGATCGGTCACACCGAGATGGCGCGGCTGACGCAGATCGACTACGAGCGCGAGATGGCCTTCATCGCCACCGCCCCAGGCCCCGACAGCCGGGACGAAACCCTGGGCGTGGCGCGTGCCGTGGCCGACCCCGACAACCGGGAAGCCGAGTTCGCCATCGTCGTGCGTTCTGACCTCAAGGGCAGCGGCCTGGGCGAGCTGCTGATGCGCAAGCTCATCCATCACTTCCGCACGCGCGGCACGGCACGCCTGGTGGGCTACGTGCTCAAGGACAACGGCCGCATGCTGGAACTGGCCCGCCATCTGGGCTTCGAGGTGGACTTGAGCCATGACGACCCCGACTCCACCCGAGTGGCCCTGCTGCTGGAGCCAGGCTGAGCAGCCACTCACCGTCCAGCAGCCAGGACCGTCTCGACCCCACAGGCGGCTGGCCAGCATGCCGCTGAAGTACCCCGACGCCCCGTCGCCACCGCGTTGCTGAAGATGCCGGCGCCCGATGAGGCCGCCATCTTTCGTGCCGCCCCAGAGGTTGTCTCTGTGCTTGATCGCACGCAAGGTTTCGGCTCCACGAACCTGGAATCTTGCTAAGGCGGTGCCGACACCCTCACTTCAGACAAGGATGATTTTTACAAATGAGTTCACAAATTGAACCAATGAGTTCACAATGCAAACTCTGAAGTTCATTTATAGCCCCTGCTTCACTGCACCAAACTTTCAACCGAAGGAAATCACATGTTCAAGAAACTGCTCGCACTGTCTGCTGCCACCGTCTTCTCGTTTGCAGCCCAGGCTGCCAACCATGGCAAGGACATCGTCGACACCGCCGTGGCTGCCGGCCAATTCAAGACGCTGGCCACTGCCCTGCAAGCCGCCGGCTTGGTCGAGACCCTGAAGGGCAAGGGCCCGTTCACCGTCTTCGCTCCCACCGACGAAGCCTTCGCCAAGATCCCCAAGGCCGATCTGGACGCCCTGCTCAAGGACAAGGCCAAGCTCACGGCCGTGCTGACCTACCACGTGGTCCCGGGCAAGGTGATGGCCAAGGACGTCAAGGCCGGCAAGGTCAAGACCGTGCAGGGCAGCGAACTGACCATCGGCACCATGGGTGGTGTGACGGTGGACAACGCCAAGGTCACCAAGACCGACATCGCCGCCAGCAACGGCGTGATCCACGTGATCGACACGGTGGTGATGCCCAAGTAATAGAGCCTGCGGGTTCTCGCGCCTCAAGGGCGGCCCAGGGGCCGCCCTTTTCACGTCTGGGCGCGGTGGGCCTGGGGCGCCAGCGCTGACCGGTGCTCACGTACTTCCGAGATCGGGATTCGATGCCGGTGCGGGGCGGCCGGCGCACAGAACGGGCGTGCGACCATGCGCGCGTTAACGGTCCGTCCACTCCACGCCGCGCCACCTGCGCGCGCTGCCTGCGCCCGCAGACGACCTGTCTGTGCGCGCTGGTGGAGCGCCCGACCGCGCACTGCACCCCGGTGCTGGTGCTGCAGCACCCGCAGGAACAGCGGCAGGCGAAGAACAGCGTGGCGATGCTGCGCCTGGCTCTGGCGCAGTGCGAGGTGGTCGTGGGCGAGCGCTTCACGCCCGAGGCGCTGGCGACACTGCTGGAGCGCCCCGGGTGGGACACGCGGCTGCTCTACCCGGACGTGCCTGCCGCCCCCGCGCCGTTGGCCTCGGGAACGGCGGCGGGCGCGTGTGTGCGGCTTGTCGTCATCGACGCGACATGGCGCAAAAGCCTGCGGATGCTGCTCGAACACCCGGCCCTGGCCGCGCTGCCGCGGCTGTCGCTGGACGCACCGGCACCAACCCGCTACCGGACGATCCGCCCGGCGCGGCGCGCCGACCAGGTCTCGACGCTGGAAGCTACCGTGCAGGCGCTGGCGATGCTGGAGGGCCCGTCCTTCGAGGCTGCGCCCTTGCTGCACGCCTTCGGCCAGTTCGTGACTGCCCTCGCGGCCCGGCAGCGGCCTCAGGCATCCGCAGGCCAGGGGTCGCCGGCCCCCTTCTCTTCAACGCTCTTTCACTGCGCACCCCGTCAGACCCATGCCCGAGCGGTGGCAACTCCCGACCCGGAAAGGCACGGCCAGGTCGAAGGGCGCGGGGGCGAGCCCGGGCGAGATCGACGCAGAGATCAGGGCTGTCCTTCAAACTGCCCATGACGTACACCATGATTCCGAGAATCCCTTGCGCCACATCAATCAGCACTCTTGGTCCGCGAGTGCTAATATTTCACTGAACCTGAAACATCAGGGTTAACACTGAAAGGTCTATGAGCAATTCCCTTGCCTCCACCCTCGCCATCCGCGATCCGTGGTCGCTGGTGCCTTCTCTTGGCAACCTGAACGCCTACATCAGCGCCGTGAACCGGATGCCGATGCTGACGGCTCAGGAAGAGAGTACGCTGGCGCGCCGCCTGCGCGACCAAGGCGACGTCCAGGCCGCCGGGCAGTTGGTGCTGTCGCACCTGCGGCTGGTGGTGTCGGTGTCGCGCCAGTACCTGGGCTACGGGCTCCCGCAGGGCGACCTGATCCAGGAAGGCAACGTGGGCCTGATGAAGGCCGTCAAGCGATTCGACCCCGAGCAGGGCGTGCGACTGGTCAGCTACGCGCTGCACTGGATCAAGGCCGAGATCCACGAGTACATCCTGAAGAACTGGCGCATGGTCAAGGTGGCCACCACCAAGGCCCAGCGCAAGCTGTTCTTCAACCTGCGCTCCATGAAGCAGGGCATGAAGGCCGAGGCCGGGAATGGCGAAACGCACCGCAGCACGCTCACGCCTGCCGAGGTGGACCGCGTGGCGCGCGAGCTCAACGTCAAGCCCGAGGAAGTCATCGAGATGGAGACGCGGCTGTCTGGTGGCGACGTCGCCCTCGAGCCCCAGGGTGACGACGAGAACGAAACCTATGCACCGATCGCCTACCTGGCCGACGACCGCGACGAGCCCACACGCCATATCGAGGCGCGCCAGCGCGACTGGATGGCGGGTGACGGCATCGCCCACGCGCTCGAGGCGCTGGATGAACGAAGCCGGCGCATCGTCGAAGAGCGTTGGCTCAAGGTGAACGACGACGCCAGCGGCGGCATGACGCTGCACGAACTGGCGGCCGAGTACGGCGTGAGCGCCGAGCGCATCCGCCAGATCGAGGTGGCGGCGATGAAGAAGATGCGCAAGGCCATCGAGGCCGCGGCCTGAATCTGGCCCGCGGGGCAGTTTGAAGACAACGGCCCACAGGGGCCGTTTTTCATGGCGAAAGGTCCTGCGAACCCACCTTCTGATGGCGGCGCGCCAGCTGAGCCCTTCACTTGCCGTCGAGAAGCAGCTTCAGGTCGTGGGCCAGAGCGTCTGGCCCGGTGCCGTGCCGCGTGAACAAGCGCACTCGGCCCTGGAGATCGAAGACGTACGAACCGGCGGTGTGATCGATGGTGTAACTGCCCTGGGTCTTGCCCGGCACCTTGGCGAAGAACACCTTGAAGTGCTTGGCCGCGGCCAGCGTCTCCTCCAGTGAACCGCGCAGCGCCAGGAACCCGGCACCGAAATTGTCGACATAGGCCTTGAGCAGTTCGGGCGTGTCGCGCTCGGGATCCAGAGTGACGAAGACGCCTTGCACGCGATCGCCGTCAGCGCCCAGTTGCTTCTTTACCGTGGCCAACTCCACCATCGTCGTCGGGCAAACGTCTGGGCACTGAGTGAACCCGAAGAAGACGACCACGACGCGGCCCTTGAATTCGGCCAGGCTGCGGCGCTTGCCGTCGGGGTCGGACAGGGACAGCGCCCGGGCGTAGTCCGCGCCCGTGATGTCGATGCCCTTGAAGCTGGGGGCTGCGGCGCGGTCGCAGCCGCTGAGGCCGGACACGGCCGCACAGGCCAACACCGCCGCACTCAGAGCAAACCAGCCACGGCGATGCCGGCGCAGCGGCGGCATCAACGCATCATCCCGTGCAGCACGGGGCCCACGTAATGGTCCAGCAGCAGGGCCGCGAACAGCAGCGAAAGGTGCCATATGGAGAAGCGAAAGGTCTTGCGTGCCAAGGCGTCGCTGTACTCACGCCACAGTTGCCAAGCGTAGTAGATGAACATGGCCCCCAGCACGACAGCGCTGGCCAGGTAGACCAGGCCGCTCATGCCAATGATGAAGGGCAGCAGGGTGGAGGCAAACAGCACCAGCGTGTACAGCAGCACCTGCAAGCGCGTGAACTCGGGCCCGTGGGTGACCGGCAGCATGGGCAGGCCGGCACGGCGGTAGTCCTCGGTGCGGTACAGCGCCAGCGCCCAGAAATGCGGCGGGGTCCACAGGAAGATGATCAGGCACAGCACGATGGCCTCGGGCCCGACATCATTGCGCAGCGCCGCCCAGCCCAGCACCGGTGGCATGGCGCCCGAGGCGCCACCGATCACGATGTTCTGCGGCGTCAGCGGCTTGAGCACCACCGTGTAGACCACGGCGTAGCCCACGAAGGTGGCGAACGTCAGCCACATGGTCAGCGGGTTCACCAACAGCCAGAGAATGGCGCTGCCAAGGGCGCACAGCGTGCCTGAGAACAGCAGCGTCTGCGTGTTGGTGAGTTCTCCCTTGGCCGTGGGGCGCCAGGCCGTGCGGGCCATCTTGCGGTCGATCTGCTGCTCCACCAGGCAGTTGAAGGCCGCCGCAGCGGCAGCCACGAGCCAGATGCCCACGGTGGCAGCGCCGGTGACTCTCAGGTCGGGGAGTCCAGGCTCGGCCAGCAGCATGCCAATCAGGGCGCAAAAGACGATGAGTTGCACCACCCGCGGCTTGGTCAGCGCGTAGAACTGCGCCCATCGGCTGGTCGGGGGCGCCACTGGAAGGGCGGTGGAAGACATGGGGGGAACTGCGGATTCTAGGAGGCCAGCCCGCTAGAGCGGCTGCCGGATCCGTCCCGCCGCGAGGGTTGGGCGCTTTGGCGCTGATCAGCCCAGGCGCGGGCGAGCAAGGAGGTGGTCACGGCCACCAACCCTGCCGCCCCGGCCGAGTGCGCCAGCGCCGCGGCCAGCGGCCAGCCGAGCACCACGTTGGACAGGCCGCTGAGCATCTGCCACAGGGCCAACACCATCAGCCAAACCGCCGTGCGGCGCAACCCCGCGTCAGCACCAGCCCAAAGGCGCCAGGCCAGACCACACAGCCCGGCAAAAAGCACCAGTGCCACCATGCGATGCACCATGTGGATGGCCACCAGCGCTTGCATGGGGATGAAGCTGCCTTCGCGCGAGCGCCCCAGTTCGCGCAGCAGCGTGAAGCCCTCGGGGAAGTTCATCTCAGGCCACCACTGGCCGTTGCAAGCGGGAAAGCCCGTGCAGGCCAGCACCGCGTAGTTGGTGGAGACCCAACCGCCCAGCGCAATCTGCACCCACAGCACAGCCGTCACGCCCGCGGCCCAAGTCCACTGCGTGGGTGTCAAGGTCAAGCGGCGGCCGCGCCAGGTTTCGTGCTGCACCATCAGCAGGGCCAGCAGGAACATGCCGCCCAGCAGGTGGGCGGTGACGACGGCGGGGTAGAGCTTGAGCGTGACGGTGTACTTGCCGAACAGGCCCTGCACGATCACCCACACCAGGGTGGCGGTGGGCCACCAGGGGGAATGGGGCAGCGCGGGCCGGACGCTGCCGTCCGGGGCCGCCGCACCGCGGCGTGACCCCAGCCAGCTCGCCACAGCCATCACCAGGATCAGCACCCCCACCGTCATCGCCAGGTAGCGGTGGATCATCTCGATCCAGGCCTTGGTGAAGGTGACTGGCCCGCTGGGCATGGCAGTCTGCGCTGCGTGGATGTCGCTGTGCGCGCCTATCGGGCTGGCCGCGCCGTAGCAACCCGGCCAATCGGGGCACCCCAGGCCGGAGTCGGTCAGGCGGGTGAAGGATCCGAAGACGATGAGGTCGAAGGTCAGGAACAGCGTCACCGCGGTGAGTGCGGCGATGCGCGCCGCGGTGTCACCGCCGCGCTGGCGCAGCCACACCCAGGACAGCGGCAGAAGGGCGATCACCAACGCCAGCAGCGCCAGGCGCAGCGTGGGCGAGAGGTCGACCAGTGGGACGTCGTTCATGGCGGGGTCGGGCAGCTGGGCTGCAGGGGGTGGCGGACGCTCACCGACCGGCCGGGTCCCAGAACGAGGAGGCGCGCAGCAGGCGCTCCAGGTCGCGCTTGACCCGGGCGGGCTCGGGCTGAGGCGGGAAGCGCATCATCCACTCGCCCATCGGATCCACCACGTACAGGTGGGCCTCCAGCGGCTGACCTGGCGCCGGCTGCAGCCAGGCCGCGATTTCGGCCAGGGGCACCCGCAGGGCCTGCACGGGCTCCGGCCCGCCCAGGGAGGCCTGCAGTTCTGGCGCCAGCGGCGCGTCATCGATGATCAGCCACAGCTTGTCCAGGCGGTCGCGCTCCTTGCCCAGCATCTGGCGCAATTGCCGCTGCATGTAAAGGCGTTGTGTACAGGCCGCGTCGCAGCCCCCGCCGCCCACCACCACCACCAGCCACTGGTTGCGCAGCGACTTGGGATCCACGGTCTGACCCTCCAGCGTGCGCAAGGACAAGCCGAGGGGCAGCGTGCGCGTGGGCTGCACCAGCGTGCCGTAGTTGCTGCGGCCTTCGGGGCGGATGACGTAGTAGGTGAAGTACGAGGCCACCACCGGCGCGGCGCAGGCCAGCAGCACCAGCAGCATCTTCAACCGTCCGCTCACGGTACGGCGCCGGATGTCCTGCGGGCCCGGCGCGGGCATGGTGTGCACCGTCAATCCCAGGGGCTCATCGGGCTTGTTCACGGGCACGGGCGGCATGGCGGCGGGGGCGGAGGATTTGGAACCAGACATACAGGGCGATCGTCAAGACCGACAAGGTAAACCACTGGAAGGCGTAGCCCTGGTGCTTGTGGACATCGGCGGCGGGAAAGGGCCAGTCGCGCAGCAACACGTCCGGGCGGGGAGCACCGGTGGACGCGCTGCCCTCGTCGAGTTCGAGCACGGAAAGCGGTCGCAGCCGCAACCGGTTCTCGAGCGCGAACGCGCCCATATCCAGATTCTGCCGGATAGGCCCGGAAGCCGCCCCCGCGAAGTCGTACAGCCGCGCCGGCGGCGGGGCGATGCGTGCCGACAGTTGCACCGGGCCCGCGGGCAGGGGCGGCGCCTGGACGCGGGTGCGCTCGCGCAGGTCGCGCGGCAGCCAGCCGCGCTGCACCAGCACGGCCGTGCCGTCAGGCAGGGCCAGCGGCGTCACGGCGAAGAAGCCCGGTCGGCCGCGCATCTGCCGGTTCTCCAGGTACACGGTGAGCTCGGGCAGCCAGGCCCCTTGCAGGGTGATGCGGCGGTGCAGCGCCCCGGGCACGGAGGCTGCGTCGCGCGGCAGGTCCTGCGGCGACAGCGCGGGCAGATCGCGCCGCGCGTCCAGCGTAGCCTGCAGGGCTGTCTTCTGGACCGCACGGTCCAGCTGCCACGCGCCCAGGCGCGCTGTCACGCCGGCGGTGAGCACCGCGGCCACCAGCACCAGCAGGCGTGCACGGCTCAACATGCGCGACGTCCGCCAGCGCACCCGGCCCGTGTGGAATACTGCACCCGAATGAAGGTTGTCATCGTGATCATGCTGGTGGCGGTGTTGGCGGCGCTGGCCGGCGCCGGCCTGTTCATGCTGCGCAAGGGCTCGAAGCCTGGCAGCAAGAGCCCGGCCATGGCCCGCGCTCTGGCTGTGCGGGTAGGCCTGTCGATCAGCGTGTTCCTGTTTGTGCTGTTGGCCTGGCACTTCGGCTGGATCAAACCCTCGGGCATCCCCATCTCGGCCTGAATGCCTGCCTCGGCGGAACGCTCCGGGCCTGCCCTGGGCGCCAAGACCTGACCCACTGACGAAAAACGCCGCACAAGGCGGCGTTGTTGCGTGATGGCGACCAGACTCAGAGCCAGTAGACCAGGAAGTACAGTCCCAGCCACACCACATCGACGAAGTGCCAGTACCAGGCCGCGCCCTCGAATCCGAAGTGGCGTGTGGGGGTGAAGTGGCCCTTGTGCAGGCGCAGCGTGATGAACACCAGCATCAGCATGCCCACGAACACGTGGAAGCCATGAAAGCCAGTGAGCATGAAGAAGGTGGAGCCGAAGATGCCGGAGCTGAGCTTGAGGTTCAGATCCCTGTAGGCGTGGGCGTACTCGTAGCCTTGGACGCACAGGAAGGTCACGCCCAGCAACACGGTGATCCACATCCAGAAGATCGTCTTGCTGCGCTGGTTGGCAATCAGAGCGTGGTGGGCGATGGTCAGGGTCAGGCCTGAGGTGAGCAGCAGCGCGGTATTGATGGTAGGCAACCAGAACGGCCCCATCGTGGCGAACGGCTCGACGATGCCGGCTGGGGAAGCGGTGGCCCCACCGCCCGCGCTGGGCCACACGGCCTTGAAGTCGGGCCACAGCACCTGGTGGTCCAGGTTACCCAGCATCGGCAGTGCATGAACTCGGGCCCAGTACAGGGCACCAAAGAAGGCCGCGAAGAACATCACCTCGGAAAAGATGAACCAGCTCATGCTCCAGCGGAAGGAGACGTCGATGCGGTCTGAGTACAGCCCGCTCTGGCTCTCGGCGATGGCCACGCTGAACCACTGGTACAGGGTGAACAACCAGATCACCATTCCCAGGGCCAGGGAGTAGGCGCCCCAACCTGCACCGTTGATCCATTGCGCGGCGCCCAGGATCACCAGGAACAGGCCCAGCGAGGCCTGCGCCGGGAATCGCGAGGGCGATGGGATGAAATAGTACGGTGTCGTGCCCGCGGGGGTGGTGGCGGCCATGTCTTGTCTTCTCCTCGAACCAGAAACCAAATACGGTGTGCTTGCGTTTGTGCTGAATGGGACGCTCAGGCGGCCACGCCGCTGGCGATCACCCATTTCACGACCAGGATCAGCGACAGGATGAAGATCCCCGCACCCATGATCCCGGCCACGATGACATGGAGAGGGTTGAGCCTTTGCACGTCCTGCTCGTAGCCCGCGCGCTTTCGAAGGCCCACGAAGGACCAAGCAACCGCCTTGACGGTCTGCAGGAACGACAGTGGCCGCTCGGTGGCCGGCTTCAGATCGGATCCAACAGGGGCGATCATGTACGGTTGCCTGCAGGCGCAGCCAAGGGAGCAGTCGGGGCGGCGGGCGTCTTGCCCCCCACCTCGAAGAAGGTATAGGACAGCGTGATCGTGGTCACGTCCTTGGGCAGCTTGGGGTCGATCACAAAGGCCACAGGCCAGGTCTTGCTCTCACCCGGCGCCAAGGTGTATTCGTTGAAGCAGAAGCACTCGAGCTTGTTGAAGTGCGACGCCGACTGCCGCGGCGCATAGCTCGGAATGGCCTGGGCGGCCATGGTGCGGTTCTGCACGTTCCTGAACTCGTACTGCACTGTCGTCAACTCGCCCGGGTGCACCTGGATGGACCGCACCGCCGGTTTGAAGTCCCACGGGCCGCGCACATTGGCATCGAACTCCACCGTGATCGTCCGGGAGGTGTCCACCTGCGTGTTGGCGGCCTTGCGCCCGCTCCAGGTACCGGTAGCGATACGTTGCTCGTTCAGCGACAACACGTTGATGCCCAGCGCGTCGCAGATGGCGCGGTACATGGGCACGAGCGCATAGCCGAAGCCGAACATCACGCCCGCCACCACCAGCAGCTTGCCCAGCATGCGGCGGTTGTCCAGGCGCAGGGAACTGAATCTCATCTCAACGCCCCAGCCAGATCATCTTGACCACGAAACCCACGGCGAACATCAGGGCCACCGAGGCCAGGATCCAGGCCAGCCTGGCGTTGGCCTTGCGTTGCTCGGGGGTCTGTGCCATGACTACGGTCTGCCTCATGCGTGAGGAACAGGGGCTCAGCCGACCACGCGCGTGGCGGTGGCGTCCAGCTTGGGCGGGGTCTCGAAGGTGTGCCAAGGCGCCGGCGAGGGCACTTCCCACTCCAGACCTTCAGCGCCCTCCCAGGGCTTCTGCGGCGCCGGCTCGCCCTTGCCGCGCATCATGGGCACGACGACGAACAGGAAGAAGTACACCTGCATCAGACCGAAACCGAAGGCACCCACCGAGGCGATGGCGTTGAAGTCGGCAAACTGCATCGGGTAGTCGGCATAGCGGCGCGGCATGCCCGCCAGACCCAGGAAGTGCATCGGGAAAAAGGTGATGTTGAAGAAGATCAGCGACAGCCAGAAGTGGATCTTGCCGCGTGTCTCGGAGTACATCACACCCGTCCACTTCGGCCCCCAGTAGTAAACACCGGCGAACAGCGCATACAGCGAGCCTGCGACCAGCACGTAGTGGAAGTGCGCCACCACGTAGTAGGTGTCCTGCAGTTGGATGTCGATCGGTGCCATGGCCAGGATCAAGCCCGTGAAGCCGCCCATGGTGAACACGAACAGGAAGCCGACCGACCACAGCATCGGCGTTTCGAAGGTCATCGAACCCTTCCACATGGTGGCGATCCAGTTGAAGATCTTCACGCCCGTGGGCACGGCGATCAGCATGGTGGCGTACATGAAGAACAACTGACCCGTCACCGGCATGCCCGTGGTGTACATGTGGTGCGCCCACACGATGAAAGACAGGATGGCAATCGAGGCCGTGGCGTACACCATGGACGCGTAGCCGAAAAGCGGCTTGCGCGCAAACGCCGGGATGATGGCGCTGACGATGCCGAAGGCCGGCAGGATCATGATGTAGACCTCGGGGTGGCCGAAGAACCAGAAGATGTGTTGGTACATCACGGGGTCACCGCCGCCGGCGGGGTTGAAGAAGCTGGTGCCGAAATGGCGATCGGTCAGCGTCATGGTGATGGCACCGGCCAGCACCGGCATCACCGCGATGAGCAGGTAAGCCGTGATCAGCCAGGTCCAGCAGAACAGCGGCATCTTCATCAGCGTCATGCCAGGCGCGCGCATGTTCAGGATGGTGACGATGATGTTGATGGAGCCCATGATGGAACTCGCGCCCATGATGTGCATCGCGAAGATGGCCGCGTCCATGGACGGGCCCATCTGCAAGGTCAGCGGGGCGTAGAGCGTCCACCCCGCGGCGGGTGCGCCGCCCGGCATGAAGAAGGAGCCAGCGAGCATCAGCGCGGCCGGGATCAACAGCCAGAAGCTCAGGTTGTTCATGCGCGCGAAGGCCATGTCGGCCGCGCCGATCTGCAGCGGGATCATCCAGTTCGCAAAGCCCACGAAGGCCGGCATGATGGCGCCGAACACCATGATCAGGCCGTGCATGGTGGTGAGCTGGTTGAACAGTTCGGGGTTGACGAACTGCAGCCCGGGCTGGAACAACTCGGCGCGGATGCCCAGCGCCAGGATGCCACCCACCATGAACATCGAGAAGGAGAACAACAGGTACATCGTGCCGATGTCCTTGTGGTTCGTGGCGAACACCCAACGCCGCCACCCGTGGGGGTGACCGTGGTCGTGGTCGTCGGCGTGGCCGTGATGGTCAAGAACTGCGCTCATGGGAGGTTCCTCGATCTGAATACGGTGGGGTCGGTGGCCGCTTGGGCGTGGCGTTCACACGCCCGTCATTTGCGCGCGGCGACGATGTCGGCCGGCTGCACGATCTGGCCAGTCTTGTTGCCCCAGTTGTTCTTGGTGTAAGTGATGACGGCGGCGATCTCGGTGTCGGAAAGCTGCTTCCAGGCCGGCATCGCGCCATTGTTCTGCCCGTTCAACAGGACCGCGATCTGCTTGGCCTTGTCGGCGTCCAGCACCAATGCCGAACCGTCCAGCGCCTTGATCGGCCCGGCGCCCTTGCCGCTGGCCTGGTGGCAGGCCACGCAGTTGGCGGCGTACACCTTCTCGCCGCGCGCAGCCAGATCCTCGAGCTTCCAGACCTTGGTGGGGTCGTCGGCCTTGGCCGCCATCTCCTTCTTCTTGCCTTCCACCCACTTGGCGTAGGCGTCAGCCGTCACCACCTTGACGTGGATGGGCATGTAGGCGTGTTCCTTGCCGCACAGCTCGGCGCACTGGCCATAGAAGTCGCCCGTCTTCTCGGCGCGGAACCAGGTGTCCCGCACGAAGCCGGGGATGGCATCCTGCTTGACCCCGAAGGCAGGCACCATCCAGGCGTGGATCACATCGTTGGCCGTGGTGATGATGCGGATCTTGCGGTCCACTGGCACCACCAGCGGGTTGTCTACCTTCAGCAGATAGTTGTCGGTCGGGGCCGGCTTGCCCGAGTTCGACATCTCCCGGTGGCCGTAATCGAGGGTGGACAGGAAGCCGATGCCCTCGCCCTCGCCCTTGAGGTAATCGTAGCCCCATTTCCACTGGTAGCCGGTGGCCTTGATGGTGATGTCGGCGTTGCTCGTATCTTTCATCGCCACCACGGTGCGCGTGGCCATGGCACCCATGCCGATGACGATGATGAACGGGATGATGGTCCAGGCGATCTCAACACCCAGGCTCTCGTGGAAGTTGGCCGGCTTATGCCCAACGGACTTGCGGTGCTTGAGGATGGAATAGAACATCACTCCGAACACCGCCACGAAGATGACGATGCAGATGCCCATGACGGCATAGTGCAGCCAATGCTGCTGCTCTGCGATCTTGGTGACCGCAGGGTGCATGTCCAGTTGCCGTACCGCCGGGCCACCAGGCAGGTCGTTCACGGCCAGCGCCGCAGTGGTCAGGGCCGCTGCAGCGAATGCGAGCGCCGCGCGTGCCATCGAATGCCAGGGTCGCGTGCAGGATTGGAGTGAGGTCTTCATCTTCGGGGCTTCAGACGGGATGTTCTGGAGAAAGGTCGGCTGGCGCTGGCGCCGCCTGCAGAGAGGCGCGCAGGGCTGATCGCAGTTCGCGGGCGAAATCGGCCCTGACCTCGGGGCGCAGGAAACGGCCGATGCGCACGGCCTGCCCCTGGCCGGCCAGTTCGATGAGCGAACCGTCGCCATGCAAAGGCTCCACCGACAACCAGGGTGTCCTGAACTGGGTGGCGGTGCGCGCATTTCCGCAGGACTGCTCAACGGTCAGAAACTGCCCAGTCAGTGTGACCGTATCGGCATCGGTGGCGTGACGCGCATACGCCAGAAGCGCTACGGCCAGCACCACCAGTTCGATGCCCGCGAACCACAACACGACGGGCGCACCGTACAGCGCAAAGCCAGTGGCAATCAGCAGGGACACCAGACACACGGACAGATAGAACCCACCCAGTTGGCCAGGGGTGAGGGAGCAGTTGCGCCGAAGTATCCATTGCACACCGACCGCCTGACCCGGCGACTGCACCCGGCGGCCAAACCGCCATGCGTCAGCCGACACAGGGGAATGCCACGAGGATGAAACAACGGAGGCGGACATCGTGAAGGAATCTGACGGCGTGCTGACTTTGATCAATTTGGCAGGAGCAGACACCATCCAAGCAACGACAGCGGACCGTGCCTTCTCCCCGCAAAAACAACCCGCATTCTAGCGTAGCGATGCCCAGACCACGGCCTCGCAAAGGTGTTCGGCACGAGCCCAGTGGCGCTCAACGGCCCCGCTCGCGCACCATCGCCCGGAAGTCCGCCAGGTCCACCCGGGCCTCGGGCGCTACCCGGGCGCGGGTCGGGGGGCGAAAGGCGTGGCCGTAAGCCACCTCGAAGGTCAGCGCGATGCGCCCGTCGGTTCTGTGGCGCGACATCTCCCCCAGGCCCTCAGCCAGGCTTTGGCGCCAGCGCGGCGTACGCAACCCGGCAAAGCGCAACAGATCGACATTGGCACCCAGCGTGCGCAGTTCGTCCAGGGCAGCGTCTGGAGTCGCCCAGGTCAGCACCATCTGTTCCTGGTCCATCACCGGATCGGCAAAGCCCGCAGCCACCAGCATGTCGCCCAGGTCGTGCATGTCCACCAACGGGGCCATGGGTGGTCCCCAACCCCTTGCGCCATACAGCGACCGCAGTTCTGGCAGGCTGCCTGGGCCCAGCGTGGAGAACATGAGGAAGCCGTCCACCGCCAGACTGCGGTGCCACAGGGCGATGATGGCGGATGGGTCGGCGTGGGCGTGCAGCGCCATGTTGCTCCACACCAGCTGTGCCGCACCCGGCTCGAGTTGCTCGGGTGAGCGCGGGGGGTGCGCGGCCCGGCGCCAGTGGGCGGGAGACCACCAAGGGCTTGAAACCTTGGCAGTCTGCGCCAACACGCCCGGCCGCCACGCAGACTCCACCGACACAATCTCTGGCCGGGCACCGCCACTGGCATAGGCGGCCACCAGGGCCGCCCGCCCGCCGCCGACCCGGGCCTCCCAGTCAAGGACGGTCTGGGGCCTGAGCTTGATCACGGCCAAGCGCTCGGCCATGCGTCGGGCCACTTCGGCGTGCAGCCAGGGGGCCGCTGGGGCATGGGACACCCGACCGAGCGCACGCTCCAGCGCGACGGGCTGAACGGGGCGCCGGCTGTTGGAAGACGAAGGGGAAGGCGACGGGGTCGCAGCGCCTGGCAAGTCCATCCGGGCCAGTATATTGACCAGCCCCAGGCCCCCTCCCCTTGTGCGGCTCCTTTGCCCAGACCCCTCCTCGTGAACACGTCACTGCCGTGCTGAGCAGCCTCCTGACCGATCTTCTGCCAGCGGACTGCCGGGTCTGCCGGCAGTGGAGCACCGGCGGCCTGTGCCAGGCTTGCACGCAGCGCTTCTGCGCGCCGCAGCGCCGCTGCCCGCGCTGCGCCCTGGGCCTGTCCGCCAGC
>JBAXYD010000068.1:0-21374 GCA_037127635.1 Betaproteobacteria bacterium
GCTCAGGGCGACCCTTCGACGGGCTCAGGGCGACCCTTCGACGGGCTCAGGGCGACCCTTCGACGGGCTCAGGGCGAACGGAGCTCTTGGAGCGCGCGGTTCCCGCAGGGCCGGTGAGGGTCGGGTGCGAGCCGACTGGCGCTCCAGGCCGGCGACAGGCCGCTCAGGGATCCTGCACCGGCGCCAGCGGCTCGAAGGCCGTCTCGCGCTTGTCTTTCCAGGCGGCGATGGCGGTGGTCATCTCGTCGATGTCGAAGATGGCGCTTTGCAGCAGCGTCATCTGCTCCAGCGCCTGCGCGGTGCCGTGGTCGCGCGCGAAGTTCAGCGCGCGCTTGCTGCCGGCCACGGCCAGCGGGCTCTTGGTGGCGATGCGCAGGGCCAGGGCGTTGGCGTGGGCGTGCAGGGCCGCGGCGTCGGGCAGCACGGCGTTCACCAGGCCCACGGCCAGCGCGCGCTCGGCGCCCACGCGGTCGCCCGTGTAGGCCATCTCGCGCGCCACGCCTTCGGGCACGATCTTGGGCAGGCGCTGCAGCACGCCCAGGTCGGCGGCCATGCCGATGTGGATCTCCTGCACGGTGAAGAAGGCGTCGGCGCTGCACACGCGGATGTCGCAGGCCGCAGCCAGATCCAGCGCGCCGCCCACACAGCCGCCCTGCACGGCGCAAATCGTGGGGAAGCGCGCCTGGTCGAGCACGTCCGCGCAGGCCATCAGGCGGCGCAGCCCATCCTGAAAGGCCAGGCGGTCACGCGCTGTGGGCAGGCGCAGCAGGTCAAAACCCCCGGCAAACACCTCCAGCGCCATGCCCGCGCTGAAGTGCCGGCCCGTGGAGCGCAGCACCAGCGCCCGGGTGCGACCCTCGTCGCTCAAGCGCTGCACTGCGTCGCGCAGCGCGGGAAAGAAGGGCGGGGCCAGGGTGTTGAGCCGCTCGGGGCGGTGCAGTTCCAGGGTGGCCACCGCAGTGGCGGCGTCCAGGTCCAGGCGGAAGAAGTCGTTCATGGGATGGGCCGGGTGAAGGGTGTCGAAAGGGGAGAGGGCGGGGTGCGGGATGTGCCGGAGGCAGACTGCTGCCTGGATTTTCCGTCTCGCGCAACTCTTGTGCCGTGTTTCACCCGGCACGGCACAATCTGTCCAACGCCGCAGGTGTCGCCCCAGGTCTCGAATGCTCGACAAGCCCCAGGATCTGCCCAGCCATATTGGCAAGTACCGCGTGTTGTCCCTCCTGGGCGAGGGCGCCACCAGCGAAGTCTTCCTGGCTCGCGACGAGTTCCGCGAAGCCGACGTGGCCATCAAGCGGCTGCGTAAGGGCGTGATCGATGATTACGAACGCCTGTCGGCGGCCTTCTTTGCCTCTGAGGCGGCGTTGGCGGGGCGCTTGCACCACCCGAACGTGGTGCAGATCATGGACGCCGTGTCCGACGGGCCCACCCCCTACTTGGTGATGGAGTACGTGCCCGGCCTGACGCTTCGGCGCTTCTGCCGGGCCAACAGACTGCTGCCTTTGGAGCAGATTGCGGAGATCGGCTTCAAGTGCGCGATGGCTTTGAGTTACTGCTGGCGGCAGGGGCTGATCCACCGCGACATCAAGCCGGCCAACATCCTGGCGCTGATGGATGGTGAGCGCATCGCCGACGTGAAGATCACCGACTTCGGCAGCGTGCTCAACCTGGACTCCGAGCGCACGCAGGTGTTCCGGGTGGGCTCGCTGGCCTACATGTCCGTGGAGCAGATCGACGGCGCCGACCTGGATGCGCGCGCCGACATGTACTCCCTGTCGGCCATGCTCTACCACCTGGTGGCGGGTCGCCCACCGTTCGCCGCGGAGCAGCAGCCGGCGCTCATGCAGCAGATCTACACCGCCACGCCTGAGCCTCTGACGGGTCTGCGCGACGGCGTGACGCCGGCGTTGGACGCGCTGGTGCGCAAGGGCATGGCGCGTCGCCGTGAAGACCGTTTTGCGACCTGGGACGAATTTGCTGGCGCGCTGTCCGAGCTTGTCAGCAGCCGTCAGGTGCCACGTGCCACCGACGCTGACGTGCTCGACTCCGAGCGTTTCACGCTGCTGCGCTCGCTCGAGTTCTTCAAGGGCTTTGGCGACGTGGAGCTGTGGGAGGTGGTGCGCCGCGCGCGCTGGGAGCGGCACGAACCCGGGCATGCGCTGTACCGCAAGGGCGGCCGCGGCAATGCCTTCCACATCATCGCCGCCGGCCTGGTGGATGTGTTTCGCAATGGCCTGAAGGTTGCGGCCCTGGGGCCTGGCGCATCGGTGGGCGAGATGGCTTACCTCGCGCCCGGCCCCGAGATAGCCACGCACAGTGCCGATGTGGTCGTGACCACGCCGTCCACCATGATCTCGCTCACACCCGATGCCCTGCAGCAGATGAGCCTGACCACGCGCTCGCTGTTCGATGCCGCCTTCATCCACTTGCTTGTGCGCAGGCTCAGCGTGGCCTGGCAGACCATGGACCGCATCGCCGTCACGGCCGGTGCAGGCGGCGTGGACGGCAGGTGGGCCTGAGAGCGATGCGTACCTGGTTTCGGCCCCTGGCGGCCCGGCATGCGGCCAGACATATTCCTTCCGGCGGCGTGCAGGCGCAGCCGGCTTTTCCGCCCGTCCCATCCTTGAAGAGGACATGACCATGAAGATCCTGATCACCGCCACCTTGTTGTCACTGGGCCTGATGGCCGGCTCCGCCCATGCGTCGGCCGCCGAGGCCAAGTGCGAGGCCCAGGCCACCGAGAAGAAGCTGGCCGGCGCGGCCAAGAACAGCTTCATGAAGAAGTGCGTCGCCGATGCTGGTGGCGCAGCGGCGGCTGCGCCGGCCCCCGCCAAGGCACCGGACCCGGCCGAGATGTGCGAGAAGTCAGCTGCCGACAAGAAGTTGGCCGGTGCGGCCAAGAATGCGCATGTCAAGAAGTGCCTGGAGGACGCCAAGGCCGCCGCGCCCAAGAAGTGAGCAGCCGCGGCGCCCGGGGCCCAGGCCTCGTCCGGCCGCGCTGAGTCGCCCTGGGTGGCGCCTCCTCAGCCGCCCCAGTACGCGGCGCTGCCGTAGGTCTGTTTCAGGAAGTCGATCCACAGCCGCACGCGCAGTGGCAGGTGCCGCGCATGCGTGAACACCGCAAAGATGCCGTTGGGCGGCGCGGCGTACTCTTCCAGCAGGGCCTGCAGGCGGCCTGCGGCGATTTCCGACGCCACCTCCCAGGTGCTGCGCCAGGCGATGCCCATGCCTTGAAGGCACCAGTCGTGCAGCACCTGGCCGTCGCTGCAGTCCAGGCGGCCGTGGGGGCGCAGATGCGTCACCTCGCCGTCCACGCGGAACGCCCAGCCGCGTGTTTGGCTGGCGTCCGAACTCAGCGTCAGGCACTCGTGGCGGCTCAGGTCGGCCGGGTGCTGCGGCACGCCGGCGCGCTGCAGATAGCCTGGCGTGGCCACGCACTGGCGCCGGTTGTCGGCCAGGCGCACGCTGATCATGCTGGAGTCGGGCAGATCGCCCACGCGCACCGCGCAGTCGAAGCCCTCGTTGACGATGTCCACCACCCGGTCCGACAGGTTCAGCGACACGCTGACGTCCGGGTGCAGGGCGATGAAGCGCGGCACCAGCGGCGCCACATGGCGGCGCCCAAAGCCTGCCGGCGCGGTCACCCGCAGGTGCCCGCTGGCCTTTACCCCGCCGGCGCTGACACTGGCCTCGGCGTTGGCCAGATCGGCCAGCATGCGCTGACAGTCCTCCAGGAAGGCGCTGCCTTCGTGGGTGAGGGTGATGCGCCGGGTGGTGCGCACCAGCAGCTTCACGCCCAGGCGCTCTTCCAGGGCGTCGATGCGCCGGCCGATCACCGCTGGGGCAACCCCTTCGGCCAGTGCCGTAGCCGTCAGGCTGCCCTTGGTGGCCACGGCCACAAAGGACTCGAGTTGCTTGAGCTTGTCCATGGCGGTGGGATTATGTGTATACCGTGCACAAATGCATCGCCATTTCGTTCATCAATGCTCACCTAGGGTGGCAATACAGTGTGCTGTCAGCGTGAAAATTCCTCGCCCGCGCCTGGGCCCGCACCCTGTGGACCTCCTCAGTTCCCTTCATCTCCTGTGCTGCCATGAACTCCGCCTCCAACCGCACTTCCACCCATGGCCTGCAGGTGGCCACCGTGCTCAAGACCTTTGTCGACCAGCAGGTGCTGCCCGGCACAGGGCTGCAGGTCGAAGCCTTCTGGGCCGGCTTCTCGGCCCTCGTGAGCGACCTGGCACCCAGGAACGCCGCCCTGCTGGCCGAGCGTGACCGCCTGCAGACTGAGCTGGACGCCTGGCACGCCAAGCACCCCGGGCCCATCAAGAACATGGCCAAGTACCAGGCCTTCCTGCGCAAGATCGGCTACCTGGTGCCCGTGCCGGCGAAGGTGAGGGTGACCACCAAGAACGTGGACGCCGAACTGGCCCGGCAGGCCGGCCCGCAGCTGGTGGTGCCCATCACCAATGCACGCTACGCGCTGAATGCTGCCAACGCACGCTGGGGCTCGCTCTACGACGCCCTCTACGGCACCGACGCGCTGCCCGAGACCGACGGCTGCGAAAAGGGCACGGGCTACAACCCCCAGCGCGGCGCCAAGGTGATCGACTACGCGCGCCACGTGCTGGACCGCACGGCCCCGCTGGCCGGCCGCGGCGCCTCGCACGTGGGCTCCAAGGGCTACGCCATCGTCAAGGGCGCGCTGGCGGTGACATTGGCCGATGGCCGCACCACCGGGCTGAAGAAGCCGGCCCAGCTCATCGGCTGGCAGGGTGACGCGGCCGCGCCGTCCTCGGTGCTGCTGCAGCACCATGGGCTGCACCTGGACATCCGCATCGACCGCAGCACCCCCATCGGCCGCGCCGACGCCGCCGGCGTGAGCGATCTGGTGCTCGAGTCCGCCCTGTCCACCATCCTGGACCTGGAGGACTCGGTGGCGGTGGTGGACGCCGCAGACAAGGTGCAGGCCTACGGCAACTGGCTGGGCATCCTGAAGGGCACGCTGACCGAGCAGGTCAGCAAGGGCGGCACCACCTTCACCCGCGGCCTCAACCCGGACCGCGTCTTCACCGCCCCGGGCGGCGGCACGGTCACACTGCATGGCCGCTCGCTGCTGTTCGTGCGCAACGTGGGCCACCTGATGACCAACCCGGCCATCCTGTGGGGCGAGGCCGGCCAGGAGATTCCCGAGGGCATCCTGGACGCTGTGGTCACCACCACGATCGCCCTGCACGACCTGCAGGGCCACGGTGCGAAGGGGGTGCGCAACAGCCGCACCGGCAGTGTCTACATCGTCAAGCCCAAGATGCACGGCCCGGCGGAAGTGGCGTTCGCGGCCGAGCTCTTTGGCCGCGTGGAGAAGCTGCTGGGCCTGCCCGATAGCACCGTCAAGCTGGGCATCATGGACGAGGAGCGCCGCACCAGCGTCAACCTGCAGGCCTGCATCGCCGCGGCGGCCAGCCGCGTGGCCTTCATCAACACCGGCTTCCTGGACCGCACGGGCGACGAGATGCACACCGCCATGCAGGCGGGCCCCATGCGCCGCAAGGGCGACATGAAGACCAGCGAGTGGATTGCCGCCTACGAGCGCAGCAACATGCTCACGGGCCTGGCCTGCGGCCTGCGCGGACGCGCCCAGATTGGCAAGGGCATGTGGGCCATGCCCGACCTGATGGCCGCCATGCTGCAGCAGAAGATCTCCCACCCGCTGGCCGGCGCCAACGCCGCCTGGGTGCCCAGCCCCACCGCCGCCACGCTGCACGCGCTGCACTACCACCAGGTGGACGTGTTCGCTGTGCAGAAGGCCCTGGAGAAGGTGGACCTGGAAGCCGAGCGCGAAGCCCTGCTCGCTGCCCTGCTGACCATTCCCGTGGTGAAGAAGCCCAAGTGGAGCGAGGCCGAGAAGCAGCAGGAACTCGACAACAACGCCCAGGGCATCCTGGGTTATGTGGTGCGCTGGATTGACCAGGGCGTGGGCTGCTCCAAGGTGCCCGACATCCACAACGTGGGCCTGATGGAAGACCGCGCCACGCTGCGCATCTCCAGCCAGCACGTGGCCAACTGGCTGCACCACGGCGTGGTGACGCGCCGGCAAGTCGTTGCCACGCTGGTGCGCATGGCCGCCGTGGTCGACCGCCAGAACCTGGGCGACCCGGTCTATCTGCCGATGTCTGGCCGCTTCGCAGAGAGCGCCGCCTTTCAAGCCGCAAGCGACCTGATCTTCAAGGGCCTGGCGCAGCCCAGCGGCTACACCGAGCCGCTGCTGCACGCCTGGCGCTTGAAGGTGAAGGGGGCGGCTCGACCGGCTTGACGGAGCCTCGGCTCAGCGCACCGCCCAGCCCCCACACACCGGGAAGACCTGGCCGACGAAGCAGTCGGCCGCGCTGCTGCAGAGGTAGGCGGCGAACAGCGCGTCCTCGCGGGCGCCCACCAGGCGGCCCAGCGGCACCTCGCGTGCCAGGCGCTCCTGGAAGCGCGGGTTGGCCTGCACCTCGGGCGGGAAGTAGGTCGGGTTGTCGACGAAGTTTTGCGCGATGGCGTTGACCTGCACCTGGTGCGGCGCCAGCTCCACGCCCACGGCCTGCACGTAGGCCAGTTGCGCCCCGCGGGCGGCGCTGTAGGTAGAGGCCCGCTTCATGCCGCGCAGGGCGGAGGCGCTGCCCACCACCAGCACCTTGCCGCTACGCCGGGCGATCATCGCCGGGGCCGCGGCGCGCACCAGGCGCGGCAGCGGGTCCACCAGGGCGGCGAACACGGCGCGCCACTCGTCCTCGCCCACCTCCACGGCGGGCGTGGTGGGCGCGCGGAACGCGAGGTTGGCCACCAGCACGTCGATGGGCCCGGCGTCCCGCACCGCTTGGTCCACCACCTGGGCCGCGGCCTCGGGCGGCGCGAGGTCAGCCATGCTGGCCACCACCTCGGCGCCCTGCTCGGCAAACACCTCGCACAGCGCCGGGCCCATGAACTCGCCCGCCTGGGTGATCAGGACGCGCTGGCCGCTGAGGGTGTGCTGCATCTCGGTTCTCCTTCAGAGTCTCAGCGCAGATCATCCATCTCGTACAGCGGCCGGATCTCGATCTCGCTGGGGCCTGGCATGGGGTTGGGGCAACGTTTGACCCACTCGAGCGCTTCGTCCATGTCCCGCACTTCCCAGAGCCAGAAGCCGGCCACCAATTCCCGGGTCTGCGAAAACGGGCCGCTCATGACCGTGCGAGCCGGGCCGTCAAACGCCACCCGCTTGCCCTGTGACGACGGCTTCAGCCCATCAGCGAAGCGCAAGATGCCGGCTTGGCTCAGCTCCTCGTTGAAGCGCCCCATCGCTGCCATCAACTCTGCCGAGGGCAGCGTGCCCAGTTCACTGTCGTCAGTGGCCTTGACCAACACCATCACGCGCATCTACGGGTCTCCTGTTCAGCAGTGCTCGACCTTCTGCAAGATGCCCGAGAAGGCGGCCTTGCTTCGGCGCTACTTCCAAGTGTCCGCCGGTCTTATGAGGGTCCAGCCGGACGGGAAAGATCTCTTCGGTGTCATGACCGGGCAACCCTATGCACCATCATCAGCTCATCGAAGTGGTTCGGCCCCATCTTGAGCGCCCGCGGCATGCGCCCCACTTCCATGAAGCCGGCGGCTTTGTACAGGCGCACGGCTGCTTCGTTGCTCGCGGTGACCGACAGCGTCACCTGTTCCACGCCCTGCCATGACCACGCTTGCTGCAGTGCAGAGGCCAGGAGTTGCTGGCCGGCACCGTGACCTCGTGCCTGCGGGGCAACGTACATGCTTCGGATGAACGCAATGTGCCGCTCCTTCAGGCCCTGTTCCCGGCCCACGCCCACCATGCCGACCAACTCTGTGCCGGTGAACATTCCGACAAAGACCCGTTCGACGGAACCCGCGATGTGCTGCCGAACTTGGTCCAGGGTCTTGTGCACTTCTTCTTCGTGGCTTGAGCCGAACGAGGAAGGGCTTTCCTGCAGGCCCTGCAATCGAAGACGCTGGAACTCGGATGAATCCGCGTCGGTGAGGGGCCGCAGATGCACGTGGTCCACCGAGTTCAGGCTGAAGTTCGCCCGTTGGTCATGCCCCTGGACTGCCGCATCAAGGATGCCGTGGTGATCGCACCGAGCCGACAGCGGAGCCTCGAGCAGGCAATTGAATTCGCGCGCGAAGTCGACCGACACCCTGGCGTGCACGGCGCCCTGCTTGTCAAAGAAGCGCTGCCTGCCGCTGGCAGTGAACACGCCTTCGTGCCAGATGCCGGGGTGGATGTACAGGCCCTTGTCGCCGGCAAAGCGGAAGCAGACGAATCGCTCGGGCGTGATGTCATCACCTGGCAAGGCCAGTGGGACGTAAAAGGGCTTGCGGTCCAGCGGGAAGAAGAGTTGACCGCCGTCCGGGTGGTAATTGGCATGCCAAAGCAGCATCCGGCTGGGCTCACGGCGATGATCGTTGCGGGCCTGTGGCGGGTCGATTGCGTACGCCAGGATGTAGTGCCCGGAGACCGCTTCATTCTTCCCGTAAAGAATGTCGCCCTGCCAATTGCTGACGAAAACGCCCTGCGTGGTGCCGGCTTCATCGCCGGTGTCTTCGTCCACGGGCCGGGTGCCCGTCGAGGGCCAGCGAACAATCTCGACGGGGCAAAGTTCAGGGTCATCGACCAGATGACCGTAGCCCTTGAGGCCGCTGTCAGTGGCTTCGATGACGGGCATGACGACCGTCGGCAGACCGCCTGGAATGTTCGGGTTGAGGAAGTCGAATATCGGCATAACCTCGTCATCCTCTCACGCGGCCGCCCGATACCCCCCACGTGCGGCAGCGGGCGGCGACCTCACCAGAACAACATGAGGCCCAGGCGGCGGACGCTGTTACGCGGCCGGTTGAGCGTAGGGTTAGGCATTGCTCGGGATGCCAGCTACCGCCGAGAGTCACCGTACTCGGGGTCGCGGAGCTGCCCGCGGACGACCAAGATCCGAATCTGTCCGTCGGTCACGCGATAGATCACTGAGTACGGGAAGTTCCGAAGTGGGTGAACTCGGCGAAGACCGTCTGTGGGTGTCCCGATGCCCGGGAACTCGACCATCAGTTGAGCCACGCGCTCAAACTCGCTCAGGAATCGGCTCGCGAGCCTAGAACCGCCCTCGCGACAATAGAACTGTGCGGCTTCGAGAAGATCCTGCTCCGCACCTCGGTGCAGGCTGTAGGTCATCTCAGGCCAGCACGTATCCGGGCAACGGCCTGCGGACCGGAGACGAGCACCGCAGGATCCGCGTCTGCTTCAGCGTCACGCTCTGCAGCCAGTGCATTCCAGCGGGCGTCTCGCTCGCGATCGGCATCAAGACTGCTGACCACCTGATCCAGCAAGCGCGCCCTGTCAGCTGCGGGCAGCTGAAGCACCTGCTGCGTAAGGAGTTCGATTGGTACAGACATGGCACCCTCTCCGAGTTCAGGAAGACAGCTTGCCACAACCTGGCAGTGGCATCGAGAGGCCATAGTGCCCGCCGTAGCGGGTCAGCTTGCGCGAGGGGTTAGGCATCTCTCGGCAGCGACCCTGGAGCGGGTTGAATCAAATCCCACAGGTTTCCGTGCAGGTCCGTAAAGACAGCGACAGTGCCATAGCTCTCTGACTTTGGCTCTCGGACGAAGATGACACCGTTGGCCTTGTATGCGTTGAAGTCGCGCCAAAAGTCGTCCGTATACAGAAACAGGAAGACTCTTCCTCCCGTCTGGTCACCGATGCGCGTGGCTTGGTGATCGTTGGAAGCCTGCGCGAGCAGAAGATGACATTCCCTCGCGCCTGGCGGCGAGACCACAACCCAGCGTTTGCTTTGGGCTGGCTGGTAGGTGTCTTCAACGAGCCGGAAACCTAGTTTGTGCACGTAGAAGTCGATGGCTTCGTCATGGTCGCGTACAACGAGGGAGACCAAGCCGAGGTGCAGGGGCATTTGTGGTGGGTGTGGCCGCAGCCGCAGCTTGTCTCGTGATGCCTAACGTTTGAGCTAACCGGCACGCCGTTGCGTGGCCGGTTGAGCGAGGGGTTAGACCCCACTCGTTCGCATGCTCTCCACGGCTCTAACAGCGGCGTTGATTGCCTCTGGGTCAAGCGTGAGTGGGATGTGACCAACTCCCGGCAATAGCGTAACTGGCCAGCTCTTGCCCTGCTTGCGGAACGTACTTTCAAGCTTGTCGGTAAAGAAGGCTTCGTCACTTGTTCCCGCTACGACGGCGCACGGCTGGTGAACGGCTCTGATGTTCGCTTCGTAGTCTCTCCACGGTTGAAAGTTCGCTGCTAGCGCAAACGAGTACTCCGGAGTTAGGAACGCCTTCGCCTCTTCGTTTAACGCGAAGCTGGTGACCGGCATGTCGTTGAAGGCACGGATGCCAACGTGGTTCAGCAAGGACAGCGCAATGACACGCGGAATGCCAACATTGACCCAGCCACCGCTGCCAGGACGGTAGTTGGGCGCATCTGGGCTCAAGAATGGGGAGAGGAGCAGGTAGCTCTGAAATTGGTCCTGGCGATTGCTGCCGGCGAATCGGAGGGCGAATCCACCGCCCGACGAAAACCCGACTAGGGTGGACGGCTTCGGCAATGAGACGGCATGTGTAAACGAGTCGAGATCGTCTTCAAGTTGTCCGATATAGCGGATCGTCCCTTTCGGTACCGAGTCGCCGTGCCCACGTACGTCCAGCGCGTATGCCGCGTATCCGGCTTTGGCGAACGCCTTGGCAAGAAGGTGCATGCTGTTGCTGCTCGCTGAGGAGCCGTGCACAAGAACGATGCTTCCTCTAGGTGCTTCCCGCGTCGGGCTGTAGTAGCGATAGGCGAGTGACGCTCCATCCGCGGCGGCGAAGTGAAGAAGCGGTGGCAAGTCCGAAAAGTCGAGCGCCTTGAAGGGGTTGTTGATGCTTGCCATGGCCGGGGGAGGCTTCGGTCCGCCAAACGCAATCGCAGCCGTGATGGCCGCAATCAGAAACGTGCCTGCAACGGCAAAGGCAATCAAGACGGAAGACAGTTTCATGAGTCACAGTCCATGGGGTCTAACGTGAAGCTAACTGGCGTGTGGCAGCTTGCGGCGGCCGGGCAAGAATGAAATGAGGCCCGGGCGACGAACGCTGTTGCACGGCCGGTTGAGCGTAGGGTTAGGCCCCATCTTTGGAACTGGAAAGAGACGAGGGATCGGTGCGGCTCAGCGTCTTGGGCGGAATGTAAACGTCCTTTTCCTTGTCAGACGAGCGATCCTTTCGGCTCGTCCAGTCGCAACTGTTGCAGTCACAGAAACCGAGAAGCCTGCTGAGTTCCGATTTCGTCTGGCTACCGGGAAGGCAACAGTCTGACGGCGAGTCACAGCCGCCATGGCACGGAAGGTCGCAGCCGATGTCACAAGCGCCACGCTGACCGCGACGGTGCAGCGAGTGGCACTGGAAGCGTCTGTAAGCCACACCACAAAGTTGCGTTCTGCGTCGGACCAAGGTGAAGCCGCCGAGAACGCCATACCGGGAGACCGCTCGATACCCCAGTGCCGAGCAACTCGCCCGACCAGTGTGCCGGCGATATGCGCAGCAGAAGCCTTTGTAGGGTGACACGTAGCGCTGGTAAGCGCGGATAGCGGCGAGTGCAGCCCGGCGCATCTTCGAGGCCTAACGTTCGAGCTAAGTTGGCACCAGCGGTGGGACGCGCGGGCCAGGTTGGCGAGAATGTACAGGGTACCGCCGACCTGACCCGCGTGGCCCGCCGTTGGGGCTCAACTTGAGCGAGGGGTTAGGCCGCACTGCTCACGCCTGAACTGGGGTGCAGAGTTCGATGAGCGTACCGTCGGGCGCCCGAACGTAGGACACCACTTGACCCCATGGCTTCTGCGCAGGTGCAGACATCTCAGTTGCGCCATGCGAGAGCGCCGATTCGTGAGCCTCAGCAACGTTCTCGGTGACGAGCGCGATCTCCATGCCGAGAGGTAGCTTGGACTTGCTAGCTTGGACGTGGCCTGCTGGAAAGTTGGCCTCTCCGAGCGCGTGCGAAGCAAAGGCCAGCGTTGTTTCACCAGTTGAGAGTTCTCCGTAGTCGCCAGAGTCGTGCAGAAACTTCCGCTTGAGGCCGAAGGCTTGTTCGTAGAACCGAAGAGACGACTCGACGCTTGGTACGTAGACGATCGTGTAGCCAAGTTTCATGGTTTCTCTTCAGTTCGGAGCGTGTGGTGTTGAGAGCAGCGAAAGCGACTTGGCTTCGAGGACCGGAAGGCTGGTTCCTGTGCGGCCTAACGTTCGAGCTAAGCGGGCGCCAACGGCAGGACGCCAGGCCCGGGTTGGCGAAAATGTACCGCGTACCGCCAGACCGGGCCTGGTGGCCTGCCGTTGGTGCTCCGCTTGAGCGAGGGGTTAGGCCGCAGCTTCTACCGCGCGTGCATGGCAGAGGACTGCATGGCCTTCAGGTGAGCGCACTGACCATGACGTAGTAACCGTCTGGATCCCGAAGGGCGAACTCTGGAGTCCCAGTTGCTGGGTTCGTCTGCGGCTCTTCTTCGAGCTCCTTCACAAGAGCCCTAGCGCGCGATAGCGCTTCGTCGAAGTCATCCACACGGAAGAACAGCAGGAGCCCGTTGCCGGGCTCGGCTCGATCAGGACTGTTTAAGGTGGGGTGCTCATGCGCTCCCCATTTGTGGAGACAAAGCAAGACCGTTCCATCCATGTCGAGAATCTGCCCGAAGTAGTCGTGCGCGGGTGCCGACTTCAGCTGACCGAATAGCGACTGGTACCAGTCGAAGCTGCGTGCCACGTCACTGACCCCAATGATCGTCCAAGTACGCTTCATCGATTCCTCCTACGAGTACGGCGTTCCGTCCTTGTGGACGAAACGACCGTCTCGGTTTGAACTCATCACATCGATGTCTGAGCACGTAGTCAAATCCTCCGGATGCCTTGATCCGACTTCCAGGTAAACGGCGACGGTGGGGGCGTTATTCCTGAGGTGGTGTCCGTTGCCCGTTCCTTTGGGAAAGGCAGCGCAGTCGCCTGCCCGAAGCAATGTCTCACCCTCGTTCTCGATGAGCACCAGTTCTCCTTCGAGGATGTACACGAACTCGTCCTCGTGACTGTGCCAGTGCCTTTGGCTAGACCATTTTCCCGGTGGAAGTGTCATCAGGTTGACGCCGAACGCGTCGAGCCCGCCGGCATCGCCCAACCGCCTTCGAGTGCGCCCTGCGCAGTCGGTGTTGAAGTCGGCTGGATACCCGGTTCCCACACGGACAGGTACAGCAGTGATGTCGATCTTGGGCATTGCGGCAACCTCCGATGGTGGTTTGTCTGCGGCCTAACGTTCGAGCTAAGCGGGCGACAACGGCAGGACGCCAGGCCCGGCCGCAGGAAAATGTACACCGTACCCTGCGGCCGGGCCTGGTGGCCTGCCGTTGGCGCTCCGCTTGAGCGAGGGGTTAGGCCGCAATGCGAGAGTACACACGTGTGTGCCTGAGACTACCCGCAAGATTCAGGCGCTCGTTGCGCAGCGTGCCCTCGAATTCAAAGCCTGCTCGCTCGGCAAGTCGCCAGCTTGCTACGTTCTTCTCGTCCGTGGTGAGGAAGACGCGGCTGGCTTGCAGGACTTGAAGGGCGTGATCAGCCAAGCATTTGACGCCCTCTGTCATTAGACCCTTGCCGCCAAATCCGCTGCGGCACCAGTAGCCGACTTCGAACTGACGGAGCGCCCAGTTGACCTTGTGCAGTCCGCTACCACCGACAAGAGCACCGCCATCCTTGAGGAAGAAGAACGCCATCAGGTCTTCATTCATCAAGAATCTGGCGAAGGCTTTGCGACAGTTGATCTCAGACTCTTCGGCTGTGGGGGGCGGTGAAACCCAACCCAGCCAGGGCGAGAGCTGTGTGAGAGAGTCCAGCACTGCTTCGTTGAAGACTGGGCCATCGCCTGGACGGGCAACTCGGATGATCAGTCGAGCTGACTCAAGAGATTCCGGTAGAAATTTACTGGCAGGCATGGCGACGCTTTCTGAATTTGCGGCCTAACGTTCGAGCTAAGCGGACGACGACGGGAGGACGCCAGGCCCGCGCGGTGCAACATGTACCCACGCGCCGCGCGGGCCTGGTGGCCTGCCGTTGGCGCTCCGCTTGAGCGAGGGGTTAGGCGTCGCCACTGGTGCGCACACTCTCACACCCGCACGGCCACGGCACGGTACTTCCCGGGTTGACCCATCGTGAGCGTTCCTTCGTTTACGGTGAACGACCGCGCCTGCGTGCTGCCAACGTAGGCAGCAAGATTGCTACCTTCAACCTTGATTGACAGCGTTGAGTCGAGCGCGTTGACTGTGTAGACCCCAAAGTAGGCGAGGAAGGACGCTGCTTGCGCTGCCTGCGTCTCCGCGGATGCCTTCACAGTTGCGTCTGGGGCTTGAGATATCTGAATGAAGGCGCGACCAGAATCATCAAAGATCGCGTACCCAATCGGTGCGCTACCGAGGGGCGTTGTGACTTTGCCTTCGGGCGTCCAGACCTCAAAGGTACGAAGACGCCAAGTGCCTACGATCGAAGAGTTACTGGGCATGTCGAGACGGCTTGTTTGCGACGCCTAACGTTCGAGCTAAGCGGACGACGACGGGAGGACGCCAGGCCCGCGCGGTGCAACATGTACCCACGCGCCGCGCGGGCCTGGTGGCCTGCCGTTGGCGCTCCGCTTGAGCGAGGGGTTAGGCGTCGCCACTGGTGCGCACACTCTCACACCCGCACGGCCACGGCACGGTACTTCCCGGGTTGACCCATCGTGAGCGTTCCTTCGTTTACGGTGAACGACCGCGCCTGCGTGCTGCCAACGTAGGCAGCAAGATTGCTACCTTCAACCTTGATTGACAGCGTTGAGTCGAGCGCGTTGACTGTGTAGACCCCAAAGTAGGCGAGGAAGGACGCTGCTTGCGCTGCCTGCGTCTCCGCGGATGCCTTCACAGTTGCGTCTGGGGCTTGAGATATCTGAATGAAGGCGCGACCAGAATCATCAAAGATCGCGTACCCAATCGGTGCGCTACCGAGGGGCGTTGTGACTTTGCCTTCGGGCGTCCAGACCTCAAAGGTACGAAGACGCCAAGTGCCTACGATCGAAGAGTTACTGGGCATGTCGAGACGGCTTGTTTGCGACGCCTAACGTTCGAGCTAAGCGGGCGCCAACGGCAGGACGCCAGGCCCGGGCTGGTGAAAATGTACCGCGTACCACCAGCCCGGGCCTGGTGGCCTGCCGTTGGTGCTCCGCTTGAGCGAGGGGTTAGGCCGCACTCGTGCCACGGGTGGATTGCATTCTCGCTTGTGCGCCACAGTCGCTGCCCCGTCCCGGCTGCTGGCGTAGCGGGGGCGGTATTCCGCCGCCGCGGGGAGCGCAACGGTTCAGCGGCTCGCGAAGCGAGGCGCGGGAGGCTGCGGCGATGCTCACCATGTCTCTGCGGCCGCAGTGCCTTGGTGGTACCGCATCTGCCAGCCGCTACTGGTCTTGACCCACACCGACGCACGTAGCGCGTGGTAGGAAAGCCCGCGCTCGGGATCGGCGAAAGCCGACCGGTAAGTGAGAAGTGCGACACCCGGAGCGAGCACTGACAAAGCAAATGCTCCCGACTCCATGGTGGGCTGCGACTCTTGAGCGGCCAGATGTTCAATGACCGTGGAGCGATCATATGTGCGACCGGAACGGCCTACTTCATAGAAGTCAGGGTGCAGAAGTTGCTCGAGCCGCGCGCGACTGCACCGAACACCGGGGTGATGGAGTTCAACCTCGAGAGCATGCAGTTCCGAAAGAAGGTTGGACATGCGATTGCTGCGCCTTGTGCGGCCTAACGTGAAGCTAACCGGCGTGCGGCAGCGGGCGGCGGCCGGGCCACAATGAAATGAGGCCCGGGCGACGAACGCTGTTGCACGTCTGGTTGAGCGTAGGGTTAGGCAGCACTTTGGGCAACCATGAGGTGGTAGGTTCCTCGCAGGCCAGCTTCTGCGAAGCCGCAGGCCTGGTACATGGAGCGTGCCGGGTTCTCCGGGTGTACGGTGAGAGACACCTTTCGATAGCCGTGTGCCCAGGCTGCCGCAAGCGCGGCCTTCATCATGGACTTGCCGAAGCCGCGATTCTGAAACTCGGGGTCCAGTGCAATGCCAAGCTGAGGAGTCTCATCGTCGATGTATGCGAGACCTTGACCACCTGGAACCAGGCGCATCCAGCATGCGCCTGCGTCCTTTCCGTTCACCACTGCGACAACGCCGACATCTGTGCTCAAGCCCCAGCCCTCAACAAAGATCCGTACTCCCGGGAGCTGAAGCACCTCTACGGGACGCAGCGGAGCAGGCGGAGGGTCCCAGAGCGCGATGTGTAGCCAGTGCCACAGACGCTGCTGGTCGGATTTGAGGAGGGGGCGGAGTTGCAACAATCGTCACTCCTGTGCGGTCTAACGTCTGAATTAACCGGCTGGAGCGGCTTTATCGCGCCAGTCCGTGTTGAATGATGGGTTAGCCGCCATGGCTAGACGTACGGATTGCGACGCGGCGGTGTCGGCTTGGACTTGAAAAGAATAGTATGGTCGCCCTCATGGTCAACTATGTACCATCGTTGTGCAACCTCCTTTAAATAGCGCTTTGCGGAGCCATTTTCGATCCGAAGTACCTTATCAACTTCGGCAAAGTGAATAACTTGAGTGTTGTCGCTGTTAGATCGAGCCCCCATCCATGATGCCAAAATTGCCAATTTGTCTTCTTCGGAATAGACAATCGGTAAGTTTTCGGACGCGATTTCTGCGCTGACTGGCTGTGGTGTGAGTTTGCCAAGCTTTGCCAAAACTCTAGAAATTTTTGAGCAGGCAGGCCCCAGCGCGGCACGAATATTTTCATCTTGTCTCGCTGCTTCATAGAGCGCTGGTGTTAGGACAAGTAAGTCGGTTGGTAAGTGCAGTGTCTCCTCTTCGCCTCGCGGTACAACAATAAAATTGCGGTCTCGGCCGAGACGCCCGACGAAAAGACCTAACTCAAATATCACGTTGTCACGCACAGTTGACTTTGTCGTGCCTCGGATAATTGAAATGTCGGTTGGAGAGAAAACAAAGACCCCAAAGTCCGCGTTATCCAGAGCGTCAACGAGAGAGTCAAGTGAATACTTCGACAGTTCAAAAATGCCTTGAGTCCAAACCGTGACTTCCCCCACATGTTCAAGGTTCTCCTGAAGAGCGTAGGCAACATCGAGACTTTCTGTGGATGAGCCGATAAATAGACTTGGTTTCATGATTTGTGGGCTAAGTTTGAGTGGATTTTGGCGGCTAACGTAAAGCTCAGCCGCGCGCGGAGGCGTGGCGACAGGAGCGGCCGGCACACAATGGCCGCAGGCCATTGCCGACCGCGAGTGGCGGCACGCCGTAGCGCGTCGGCTGCAGCGCCATGTTAGGCAGCGTTGTGCTAGGTGTTGGACTTGGCTTTTCCACGCGATGACTGTCGCCTTGATTCGACGATGTGCCAAACGGCAGCAAACGCAACAACGAACAGGACGCGGAAGGCAAAACTGAGCATATCCCCATGCCGCAAGTCTGCGAACCAGCCCCACACCGCCGACACTGCCAACGCAATGAACAGCTTGCCAAATAGACTCATACTCCCCTCCGCTTCAACGCCGCCCGGAGCGGCTCTGCACGCACCTTCCGCGACGCGCGACTCTTCTCGGCTGCGTAACCAGGTTCCGGAAGCTCTGCCATAGGGCCGACCGGCTCAAACCAAGTACGCGATGTACCGTGCATTGTTGAACGATGCCTAACGTTTGAGCTAAGCGGCCCGGAACAGCGGGACGGCAGTTGGCCCAGAATGAAATGACGGGCCAATTGTCGGCAGGCTGTGCAGGGTCCGCTTGAGCGAAGGGTTAGGCCTCGCCGCACATGCTTGAGGTGATTTACTCAACAGCATGTGTGAGCCTCAGGTGCCAAGCAGGATGCGCGCCAGAAACTGCCACGCCTCCGTCTCTCCTAAGGGCATGCGCAGCAGCACATAGCTGACTAGCGCGAGGCTGGACCACCCCGTCACTGGGTGGATACGTCCCAGGCGCAACCAGTCCCAAGCCAGTAGAGGCAGGAGGTACAGAAGAAGCACTAGATCAGAGTTGGACACCAGCTTCGCTAGCGCTTCAATGGGCGGGTTGCCTGACGCGAAGTCGAAAGGCCATCGAAAGATGGCCGCGTCCATCATGGGGAGCGTGCCCAAGAGCATGAATCGTTTGTGCGCAGCTGGCGTCCGGCGCGCAAGGAAACCGAGCGTTGTCAGCACGACGACGAACACGAGGTCGCCGAGCGGTACGATGAGGAAGTGCTCAGGCTTAATTGGGACGCCGACAAACCCGCCGGGGCGCGTGGCGCCCGTACGCATCGCTAGCCAGCCGGTTAGTGCTACGAGTGGGATAACAATAACCGCCAGCCAGCCTAGCCGGCGGTGCGATCGCAGCGCGTTGTTGCTGGTCAGCCAGGTCTGTGCTGTCAACAGTAAGAGCCAGGCGCTGCAGGCTGCACCGTGCCAAAGGAATATTGCCTCCGGCGGGGATGCGGCGACGCGCTCAGGAAACCACGGCCTTAGGTAGAGCGTGCGGGAAAAGCCGAGCAGTGCTGTACCGAGAAGTATCAGCGCCGCGGCGAAGAAGAAGTGATGCTCGGCTGTGTTGGCGTTGGTTTGCTTCATTCTGATTGCAGGCTCTTGGCAGTTTGCGCCTTCTGAGCGCGTAGTTCCGACGCTTAAGTATTCCTGGTTGCCGCGATGTTACTCAGTGATCGCGTGGCCTAACGTGAAGCTAACCGGCGTGCGGCAGCGTGCGGCGGCCGGGCCAGAATGAAATGAGGCCCGGGCGACGAACGCTGTTGCACGTCCGGTTGAGCGTAGGGTTAGGCGGCATCGTCAAGGCCGACGCCCGTCGACTCAAGAGTTGGTTGGCTGAAAGGGGAATCAACGTGTATCGCGAGTACCCCACAATCCAGTTCCGGATGAATATGAACTTGAACCCGAACTAGACCCAACCGAATCGATGATGCACTGAAGTCCAGCATCTTTGATCCGAATCCCGTGGAGGCGGCAGGTGACCGAATCGTCAGGCGTTGAAATAATCTTGGAAATTCATTGGGCTGGCCTTGCGCGAGTTGGCTGAGCCGCCCTGTCTTTGCAGTGACGGCGCCGATTCCCCGCAAAACGCTCGAATTGCTGGCCACGAAGTGGCCCGCCAGATCAGCTGTGTTTTCCTCGACCAGCAGGCGCGCGACGCGGCTAAAACAAGAATCGGTCGCAAACACGCCTGTGGAAGCAAAGAGTAGTGCCAGCATGACGAGGAGTCGCATTTCGTGCTCCAGGACTGTTGAGTGTGACGCCTAACGAAAAGGTAACCGGATGACAACGGCGCAGATGAATGACCCGGAGCGCGACGGCACTGCCGCCGTTGGCATTCCGGTTGACCGCACTGTTAGGCCCTGGGGGCAGTGCATAGACCTTGATGCGCAACCGACTGGTTTTGACCGGCGAATGGGCGACATCATCAGGTGGGAGCAGCCGGCATTTGGGCCGCTGTACGACCAGGCAGCGCTTGACGCCGCCTTGGCCGCACAGCGCGAACTGTGCGCTGCTGCCGTGCGTGCTGTGCCGACGCACCGTTGGGTAGACGGCAGCGACCAGTACGGGCGGCCGTGCCCCGCAAAAGTCGTGGCGACGAAGGATGACTATGTGGCTGCGATTCTTGGGGCCTAACGCAAAGGTAACCGGATGACAACGGCGCAGATGAATGACCCGGAGCGCGACGGCACTGCCGCCGTTGGCATTCCGGTTGACCGCACTGTTAGGCCCTGGGGGCAGTGCATAGACCTTGATGCGCAACCGACTGGTTTTGACCGGCGAATGGGCGACATCATCAGGTGGGAGCAGCCGGCATTTGGGCCGCTGTACGACCAGGCAGCGCTTGACGCCGCCTTGGCCGCACAGCGCGAACTGTGCGCTGCTGCCGTGCGTGCTGTGCCGACGCACCGTTGGGTAGACGGCAGCGACCAGTACGGGCGGCCGTGCCCCGCAAAAGTCGTGGCGACGAAGGATGACTATGTGGCTGCGATTCTTGGGGCCTAACATTGTATAGGGCTAGCAGGTGAATCGACTGTAGTCGGCCTAAATCGGTCACTGCTCATCGTCGTCACCTTGCTACCTCCCTCTTCGGTGGGCCCACTTTTGGGCGATGCGTACCTGAAATGGGCCGCCTAAATTCTTACGGATGCGCACGCCCCGCAGACCCGCATCACACGCTCCGCGTCAGACCGCGTTTGTGCCCGCAGTGCCCGAGGTTGTCAATCCACCAGACGTTCCATCGACGGTGGATCCCAAACAGGCCTCGGCAGGAGATCAAACTGCCCCGTCCCCGCCTCGCCTGCTGGACGCGCTGCGCCACGCCATCCGGGTGCGCCACTATTCGATCCGCACCGAAGAGGCTTACGTCGACTGGGCCCGGCGCTTCGTCCGCTTCCATGGGCGGCGCCACCCGCGCGAGTTGGGCGCGCCAGAGGTGGCGGCCTTTCTCACCCACCTGGCCGTGGATCGCACGGTGGCACCCTCCACGCAGAATCAGGCCCGCTCGGCCTTGATGTTCCTGTACCGCGACGTGCTGCAGTTGGAGCTGCCGTGGCTGCAGGAGGTGGTGGCGGCCAAGACCCAGCGTCGCCTGCCCGTGGTGCTGACGCCCTCCGAGGTGCGTGCCTTGTTGGGCGAACTCAGCGGCACCATGGGCCTGGTGGCCGCCCTGCTCTACGGCACGGGCATGCGGCTGCTGGAGGCGCTGCGCCTGCGGGTGAAGGACATCGGTTTCGAGCGGCGCGAACTGGTGGTGCGCGACGGCAAGGGCGGCAAGGACCGCGTGACCGTGCTGCCCGAGAACCTGATCGCGCCTCTGCAGCAGCAACTGGGCCAGGCCCGGGCGCTGCACCAGCAGGATCTGACCGAGGGGTTTGGCGAAGTCTGGCTGCCCGATGCGCTGGCGGCCAAGCACCCCGCCATGCCGCGCGTCTGGGGCTGGCAATGGGCCTTTCCCAGTGCCGTGCGGTCGGCAGACCCGCGCTCAGGCGTCGTGCGGCGGCACCACCTGCATGAAGCCTCGGTGCAGAAGGCGGTGTCCACCGCGGCGCGGCGCGCCGGCATCGTCAAGCCCTGCTCGCCTCACGTGCTGCGCCACTGCTTTGCCACGCACCTGCTGCAGGCCGGCTACGACATCCGTACCGTGCAAGAACTGCTGGGCCACGCGGACGTCTCCACCACCATGATCTACACCCACGTGCTCAACCGGGGCGGACGCGGGGTGCGAAGCCCGCTGGACCAGATGTAGCGGCCTGCCTGCGCCTCAGGCCGCGACGCGCTGAGCCAATGCT
>JBAXYD010000069.1:0-20762 GCA_037127635.1 Betaproteobacteria bacterium
GCACGCTGCGCGAGGTGGTGCAGCCCAACAAGGCGCTGCACGCCGCGCTGATCTCCCGCCTGAAGATCATGGCCGAGCTGGACATCTCGGAAAAGCGCCTGCCGCAAGACGGGCGCATCTCGCTGCGCCTGGGCACCCGGGCCATCGACGTGCGCGTCTCCACGCTGCCCGGGGCGCATGGCGAGCGCGCGGTGCTGCGCCTGCTGGACAAGACCGAGACACGCTTCAACCTGGAGGCCCTGGGCATGAGCGGCGAGGTGCTGCAGGGCTTTGACCGGTTGATCCGCCAGCCGCACGGCATCGTGCTCGTCACCGGGCCCACGGGCTCGGGCAAGACCACCACGCTGTACGCCTCGCTGGCGCGCATGGACACCGCCACCACCAACGTGCTGACGGTGGAAGACCCGATCGAGTACGAGCTGCCTGGCATCGGCCAGACCCAGGTCAACGCCAAGATCGACCTGAGCTTTGCCAAGGCGCTGCGCGCCATCCTGCGCCAGGACCCGGACGTGATCATGATCGGCGAGATCCGCGACTACGAGACCGCGCAGATCGCCATCCAGGCCTCGCTCACCGGCCACCTGGTGCTGGCCACCCTGCACACCAACGACGCCCCCTCGGCCGTCACCCGCCTGACCGACATGGGCGTGGAGCCGTTCTTGCTGAGTTCCAGCCTGCTGGGCGTGCTGGCGCAGCGCCTGGTGCGCAAGCTCTGCACGGCCTGCCGGCGCCAGGACGCCCAAGGGCTGTGGCACGCCGTGGGCTGCCCGGCCTGCGGCCACACCGGCTACAAGGGCCGCACCGGGGTGTACGAACTCATGACCGCGGATGACGCGGTGCGCGCGCTGATCCACAACCGGGCGGCCGAGAGCGAACTCACCGCCGCGGCGCTGCGCGGCGGCCTGCGGCCCATGCGCGAGGACGGGCAGCGCCTGGTGGCCGAGGGCGCGACCTCGGCCGAGGAAGTGCTGCGCGTCACGCGTGACTGAGAGCTTGTGAAACATGCCCACACACCCGCTCGTTCGCCCCAAAGGGCGCCGCTCGGCGTTACAAATGCTCGCCGTAGCCCGAGCTACGGCTGTGCTTTGCGCCTTGATCGGCACCCTTTGGAACGCCCGCTCGGGCGCGCAGGAATACTTCACAAGCTCTGAGCCTCGCGCCCGCATGCGACCACCAAGCCCCCAGCCCTGACGCCCCCCATGCCCGCCTTCCGCTTTGAGGCCGTGGACGCCGCCGGCAAGACGCACACCGGGGTGCTGGAGGCCGACAGCGCACGCGCCGCGCGCAGCCAGTTGCGCACGCGCGCGCTGGTGCCGTTGCAGATGCAGGCCGTGGAAGGCTCAGCCCAGGCCCAGACGGGCGGCGGCGCGGGAGCGGGCCTGCGCCGGCGTGTGTTCCAGGGCGCGGGCTTGACGGTATGGACGCGCCAGCTCGCCGGCCTGGTGGGCGCCGGCCTGCCGCTGGAGCGGGCGCTGACCGCCTTGGCCGACGACGCCGAGAGCCCGCGGCAGCGCGATCTGGTGGCCCAGCTGCGCAGCGAGGTCAACGCCGGACACACCTTCGCCCGTGCGCTGTCCAGCGCGCCGCGCGAGTTCGACGAGGTCTACCGCGCCGTGGTGGGCGCGGGCGAGCAGGGCGGCGCGCTCGGACAGGTGCTGGAGAAGCTGGCCGACGACCTGGAGGAACGCCAGGCGCTGAAGTCCAAGCTGATCGGCGCCTCGCTGTACCCGGCCATCGTCTCGGGCATCGCCCTGCTCATCGTCATCTTCCTCGTCACCTACGTGGTGCCCCAGGTGGCCAGCGTGTTCACGAGCTCGCGCCGAGCGCTGCCCCTGCTGACCGTGGCGATGCTGGGCGCCAGCCGCTTTGCGCGTGAATGGGGCTGGCTCGTGGCACTGGGCGTGGCCGGCGGCATCACGGCCCTGGTGGTGCTGCGCCGTCAGGAGGCGGTGCGCCTGCGTCTGGACGCCGCCTGGCTGCGCCTGCCGCTGGTGGGCCGCCTGGCCCGGGGCTACAACGCCGCGCGCTTTGCCGGCACGCTGGCCATGCTGGCGGGCGCGGGCGTGCCCATCCTCAAGGCCCTGCAGGCCGCCGCCGAGACCCTGGGCAACCACGCCATGCGCGCCGACGCGCTGGACGCACTGGTGCAGGTGCGCGAGGGCGCGCCCCTGGCCAGCGCGTTGGCGGCCAAGAAGTGCTTTCCCGGCCTGCTGGCCATGTTCGCCCGCCTGGGCGAGCAGACGGGCCAACTGCCGCAGATGCTCTCGCGCGCGGCCGTCCAGCTTTCGGGGGAAGTGCAGCGCCGCGCCATGGCGCTGGCCACCGTGCTGGAGCCGCTGCTGATCGTGGCCATGGGCGGCGTGGTGATGCTGATCGTGCTGGCGGTGCTGCTGCCCATCATCCAGCTCAACGCCTGGGTCAAGTAGGCACCGCCGCCGCACGCCGCCGCACTCCGCCGCTCGTCCGCACCACCCCAGTCTGCGAGCAGCCGCGCGCGACGAGTGCTGATCTTCTGCGAAAGCGTGCTCTTCTCCGGTCTTTTCCCGATGCCAGGTGCCGTTCTGTTTGCTTCAATGGACTGAGAGAGCGGATGCGCCGCATCAGCCTCGACGCCTGACAAGGAACACGCACCGCCATGAACCCGAACCCTGAGCGACTGCCCAGCACGCGAAGCGCACCCCTGCCCATCGCCCGGATGCGCGCGGTGTACCGGCCACAGGACGTCGAGAAGCGGCTGGACAAGTTGCCGCACAAAGAGCACGAAAACCTGCGCCACACCTATGAGCGCATGCTCGAGAAGGGGCCGGAGCGCTTCCAGGTCAAGCCCTCGGGGCTGCCGGTGATGGATGCGCTGTACGAGGAGCTGCCCAACTTTCTGGCGGCGCTGGACGATCTGAAGCGCCAGCTGGCGCTGTGCCAGGACAGTGCCGACGCGCTGGAGATCGCCCCCATGCTGCTGCTGGGGCCGCCGGGCATCGGCAAGACACACTTCGCCCGCGCCGTGGCCCGGCTGCTGGGCACCGGAATGGGCTTCATCCCGATGAGCAGCCTGACGGCGGGGTGGATCTTGAGCGGTGCGTCCAGCCAGTGGAAGGGTGCACGCCCGGGCAAGGTGTTCGAGACCCTCGTGGACGGCACCTACGCCAACCCGGTGATGGTGATTGATGAGATCGACAAGGCCCGGGGCGAGCACGCCTACGACCCGCTGGGCGCGCTGTACAGCCTGCTGGAGCGAGGCACGGCCGAGGCCTTCACCGACGAGTTCGCCGAAGTGCCCATTGACGCCAGCCAGGTGATCTGGGTGGCCACCGCCAACGACGAGCGCTCGATCCCGGAGCCCATCCTCAACCGGATGAACGTCTACGAGGTGCAGCCGCCCGACCGCGATGCGGCGCGCGCCATCGCTCGGCGGCTGTACGCCACGCTGCGGGCGCAGCACGACTGGGGCCGCCGCTTCGACCCAGAACCGCGAGAGGAGGCGCTGGACGCCATGGCCGAGCTGGCGCCGCGTGAAATGCAACGGGCCTGGATGACGGCCTTCGGCAATGCGCGCCTGGAGGGCCGCGACACCATCGAGCGGGGCGACCTGCCGGCGGCCGCTGCGCGCCGGTCGGCCATCGGCTTCCTGCACTGAGAGCTTGTGAAACATCCCCGCGCGGCCGCGCGGCGGCCCGCACGAGAATCAAGCCATGCCCGCCACCCTGCAAGGCCAGCTCGTCGTCGCCATCTCCTCGCGCGCGCTGTTCGACTTCGAGGAAGAGAACCGCCTGTTCGAGGCGCAGGACGACCGCGCCTACATGCAGCTGCAGCTGCAGCGCCTGGACCAGCCAGCCCGGCCCGGCGTGGCCTTCTCGCTGGTGAACAAGCTGCTGGCCTTCAACGCCGACACGCCCCTGGTGCAGGTCGTGATCCTGTCGCGCAACGATCCGGTGTCGGGCATGCGGGTGTTCCGCTCGGCGCAGCACTACGGGCTGCCCATCGAGCGCGGGGTCTTCACCCGTGGCCAGAGCCCCTGGCGCTACCTGAAGCCGCTGGACGCGAACCTGTTTTTGTCGGTCAACGAGGCCGACGTGCGGGACGCGTTGGCCGCCGGGGTGCCTGCCGCGCGCGTGTATCCGCACAGCGCCCACGCCTCGGACGCCCACCCGTACGAGGTGCGCATCGCCTTTGACGGCGACGCCGTGCTGTTCTCCGACGAGGCCGAGCGCGTGTTCCGCCGCAGCGGACTGGACGCGTTCCAGAGCCACGAGCGCACCCATTCGGGCACGCCCCTGGCAGCCGGGCCGTTCAAGCCGCTGCTGGAGGCGCTGCACCGGCTGCAGCGTGCGGGCCTGGCCTCAGGCGACAGCGCGGCGGGCCCGGGCGCACCAGCACCCACACCCATGGGCATCCGCACCGCCCTGGTCACCGCGCGCAGCGCGCCGGCACACGAACGCGCGATCCGCACTCTCATGGACTGGCAGATCGAGGTGGATGAGGCCATGTTCCTGGGTGGCCTGGCCAAGGGCGAGTTCCTGCGCGAATTCGAGCCGGACTTCTTCTTCGACGACCAGACCGGGCACGTGGACTCCGCCGCCGCCCACGTACCGGCCGGGCATGTGGCGGCGGGGGTGGCCAACGACAGCGGCTGAGTGCAGCGCTGGCCTGCCCGGCGCTCGATGGCCAAGGCGTGCTGCGGCATGAAGGTTCCAGACCGAGTAGTTGGTGTGCCCCATGCCTCTGATGGATGTTATGTAGTCCAATCAATCACCTTATGTAATCATTTGAAAAATGAAAACCGAGATCGATATGGATGAAATACTGTCCGGAATCCAGCGGTGGATCGCCATTGAAAGCCCCACTGACGACGCCGACGGCATGGCACGCTACGCCGCGCAGGTGCAGGCCGACTACGAAGCCTTCGGCGCACGCGTGGAGCGCATCGCTGGCCGCGACGGCATGGGCGACCACCTGCTGGCCACCGACGCACGCCACTGCCCGCCCGCGGCGGCGGACGGCCCGGGCGTGCTGGTGCTGAGCCACCTGGACACCGTCCACCCCACTGGCACGATCACCGGGCCGCTGCCCATGCGCATCGAGGGGGACCGCCTGTACGGCCCCGGCGCGGAAGACATGAAGGGCGGCACCCACATCGCGCTGGCCGCCCTGCGGCAGATCACGCGCGAGGGCATCGCCACGCACCTGCCAATCCGCCACCTGATGGTGAGCGACGAGGAGATGGGCAGCCCCACCTCACGCGAGCACATCGTGCGCGAGGCGCAGCGCGCGCGCTACGTCATCGTCACCGAGCCGGCGCGTTCGGGTGGCAAGATCGTCACGGCGCGCAAGGGATGCGGCAGCTTCCGCGTGGAAGTCACGGGCCGCCCGGCACACGCCGGCGTGGAACACCACCTGGGCCGCAACGCCATCCGCGAACTGGCGCGCCAGATCGAAGCGATGGAGGCCATGACCGATTACGAGCGCGGCCTCACGGTCAACGTCGGCCTGGTGGGCGGCGGCACGCGTCAGAACGTGGTGCCCGAGCACGCCTGGGCCGAGGTCGACGTGCGCGTGCCCAACCCGGCACTGGGCGAGGAGATCACGCGCCGCATGCTGGCGCTGCAATCAGTGGACCCGGACTGCCGCGTCGTCGTGACGGGCTGCATCGACCGGCCGGGTTACGAGAAGACCCCCGCCATCGCGGCGCTCTTCGAACACGCGCGCGGCCTGGCGTCCGAGCTGGGCTTTGAGCTCGTGGACCTGAAGACCGGCGGCGGCAGCGACGGCAACTTCACCGCCAACATCGCGCCCACGCTGGACGGCATGGGCGTGGACGGCGACGGTGGGCATACCCACGAGGAGCGCCTCTACATCAGCTCCGTGATTCCCAGGATGCGGCTGCTGATGCGCTTGTTTGAGACCTTGGCTTGACGGGGAACCCCATCAGGCCGTGCGGGCTGGGGGCACTGCCCCCAGCGCTCGACGAGCATCCGGCAGGACTGAGGCTCACGGTGGGCCCATCGCCTGCCCGCCCAGCGTCAGAACTGGGTCCGCGCCAGCACGCCGAGTGAGCGCGGCGCAACCCTGAAGTCGGGCAAGCCGAAGATGCCCGGGAACGTGACGCCATTCGAGTTGGTGAGGTTCTTGCCCTCAAGATAGAGCTGCCAGGTGCGCTTTTCCACCCCAATGCGGGCATTCAGCGTGTCGATGTTGTTGCTGGTGACATTCACACCTTGATTGCGGATGATGAACTTCACGGGATCGGAGTGCTGCCAGTCCAGCCTCAGCATGCCCGGCAGACCCGCCGTCCAGTTGAACCGGTGGCTCAGCGACAAAGACGCCGTCAGCTTGGGCACGAAGTTCAGCGGATCGCCAGGATTGCGCTCCTGCGTCTTCACGTCGTAGGCCAGATCGGAGTAGCCGAGCGTCAGGTCCAGCGTGGTCTTGGGAGCGAGCGCAGCGCTCAACGCGATGTCGACGCCCGGGCCCGATGCACTGCCAGAGTTCACCGTCAAGGCGCGGCAGGTCGCCGGCGTGCAACCCGCCGCCAGGTCTTGCGCCTGCACGTTGCGGTACTTGCTGTGATAGACCGCCACCTCGTATTGGAGGCGGTCACCCAGCAGGGTGCCGCGACTGCCAACCTCGGCGCTGACAATGTCCTCGGGGCCGTACTCGCGCGGTGTTTGCGTGGCGTTGAAGCCGCCGCTGCGGAAGCCCTTGGACGCCGTGAAGTAGAGCGCCGACTTCGGTGCGTAGCGCCACAGCACGTTCAGGCGGGGCGTGGTGGCACTGAAGGACGCCTGGTCGTTGTAGACGGTCGAAGGCGTTCCCGGCGGGGCGAATCCCGACGGCAGCTTGGTGCCCACGTTCTCGGCCTTCTCTTGGAAGGAGCGCAGGCCGCCGGTCACCGACCACTGGGGCGCGATCGCGTAGGTGAGCTCGCCGAACAGTGCGGTCTGCCGCACGTTGGTTGGGCCGGTTCCGTCGAAACCGCCTTGCAGGCGGAGGTTGGCGTCTGTCCAGACGTCAGAGGTCACCGCGCGGGTGTCGGTCTCACGGTAGTAGGCACCGGCCGTCCAGGTCAGCGGGCCCTTGTCATCCGACTCCAAGCGAATCTCCTGGGTCGTGATCTTCTGGGACATGTCTTGCCGGTAGGCGCCGCCAGAGGTGGGCTTGGGCATGACCAGCGGCCTGAAGGGCGCTCCGGCGTACACCGCCGTCAGTTCAGCGGTGGTGTCGATCTGGCGATCAAGGTAGCCTGTGGAACTGACCAGTCGCACCCCGCCCAAGTCGACGTTCGCCACCAGGTTGAACAGATCGGTCTTGTCCTTGGTCGGCGACGCGATGTACGAAGCGATGGTGCGGTCGGACTTCGAGCCTGAACTGTTCTTGGTATCGGTCTCGGTGTGGAAGAACATCGCCGTCACTTCCACATTCGCGCTCGGCTTCACCAGCAACTTGCCTCGCAAGAAGTCGCGCTTGGCGCTGTTGATGTCTTTGGCGCCGTTGACGCTGTTGTCCACCCAGCCCGGCAGGTCTTCATGACCGGCCACCAGCCTCAGGCCCGCGACGCCCGTCGACAAGGGCACGTTCACCACGCCATTGGCGCGCCAGCCCGCCTGGCCGCCGCTGAGTTGGCTGAAACCGGCTTCAACGCTGCCCTCGAACTTGTCCAGCCGCGGCGCCCGCGTGATGAAGCGGATGGTGCCGCCCATCGAACCATCGCCGTACAGCGTGCCTTGCGGCCCTCTCAACACCTCGATGCGGGCCATGTCGACCAGGGGAACGTCGAGCGAGCGCTGCGCGTCGGGCATGTTCAGCGAGATCTCGTCGAGATAGGTGCCGACCAGCGCGGGGCCGTAGCCCACGCCCTGGGAAAGACCGCGCATCTGGATGCGACTGGCTCCCGGTGCGTTCTGGTTGATGAACAAGGAGGGCACCACCGATTGCATCTGCTGGATGTCGGTGACGCCGCGGTCGGCAATCTCGCTGCCACCGATGGCGGTGATCGAGTACGGCACATCGATCACCAACTGCGTGCGCTTGGACGCAGTGACTTCAACCTTTTGAAGCTCCTGCGCCTGGGCGGAGACATTTGGAGCCAGTGACAGCAGGGCGATGGCTGCGACCACAGGAGTGAGGCGGTCAAGGGCGCGGGATAGCTTCATCTTGGGCTCCGAGGATGAGTATGGACAATGGCCGACTATTGGATACAATAATATCCATCATATGAGAAGTTCAGTCAATACGGTGCATGCATACCTAGGGAAAGTACCCTCATGAAGTGCTGATTTCACTTTGACTTGGAGCTTTTTTTGCCCAAACCAGGAAAACGATGATTCCGCATCTGCCCGACCACATCGAACAGGGCATCGCCACAATCGCCAGCTTGCTGCGATGCGCAAGCCGCAACTAAAGCACCCAAGCCCAGTAGATGCGCTGTTCAGGCGTCAATCCGACCAGCACGTGATCGATCCGCTCGGCATAGCGAATGCGATAGCGGCGCAAGTTAAAGGCGGCCTCGCAGTGGGTCTCGACCAGCTCAAATGAAAGCGGGTCAACACCGGTGTACAGGTTGATGACGTTTCGCACGGCACTGCCGTGTGCCGCCAAGCGCAGCAGTTCTTCGGCGAAGCAGGCGGGATTCAGCGCCTCACCGGGCTTGCGCAGCAGTTGGGAATGGATCATGGACGTCAACGCCGGGTCGTCATCGTCGCGCGCAGGCAATGACAAGGGCGTCGAACCAGGACAAAAGCCTTCCAGCGCCAATTGCGCCAGGTAGCGGATGGCTCGCGTGTTGCCGGGCGCCAGGTTGCACATGGCCATGACACCGCAGCCCTGTCGCGGGTGAATGATGGCCATGGCCGTCCAGCCGTCAAAGTGGCCCGCATGGTGAGCGATGACATCGCCTTGCAGGCGCTCCAGAAACCATCCGCATCCATAGTGCGAGGTGCGTCCAGTAGCCAAGTGGGCCCCGGAGAACATCAGGTCCAGATGTGCCGCATCCAGGAGGCGTTGATCCAGCAAGCCTTCGAGCCAGCTCAGCGCACCGGACGGCGTGAACGACACGTCGCCGTCGCCAATGACCTCCCGCCTCAAGCTGGCTTGGTCACGCGTTGCCTGCTGTGGCAGCTGCCGGTTGGTCTCGCGAGCCCACTGCGGGCTGCTCACAGCTGCGCCCGTGCAATCCATGCGAACAAAGAGCGATTGGACCGCTTCGGCAAAGGACCGACCCGACAACTGGGCGATCAAGAAGCCACTCAGGATGTAGTTCGTGTTGGTGTAGATCCAGCCCTGCGATTCGCCAAAGGCCGGCACCATCGCGCCGTAGGTGGACATGAAGGTGCGCCGATCTTCCGGCACCACCTCGTTCCCTGTGTAGGCCAAGTATTCAGGCAGCCCACTGGTGTGCCGCAACAACGAGGAGACGCTGCGCCCCGCCCAAGCAGTGGGCAAATCCAGCAGATACCGGTCGATAGGGGCGGACAAGTCAACCAGGCCCCGCTGTGCCAAGTCAAGCACGGCGGCCGCTGTGACGTGCTTGCCCAAGGACGCCACGGAAAACCAGGTGTCCTCACTCACGAGACGGCCAGAACCAAGCTCGGCTTCGCCGTGCAAGAACACAGCACGACGCCCTGGTGCAGCCATTGCGATGGCAAGCCCCGGTACCTCAAACTTCGCCGCCGCATCCCGCAACTGCGTTGCGAGATCGCCGGGAACATCGACGGGGTGCCGCATCAGTGTTCTCGCAGTTTGGATAGTTTTACATCCACTCTAGCAGGAAGCAGCAGATCTGGCACGCAGCATCGCTACACTCGTTGAAGAGATCATCGACCGTCGATGCAACAAGGACATGCCCAAGCCGCCCAACACAAAACCTGCGCCCGCAAAGCAGTCAGGCTCAATCAATCAGGATGAAAACGACCCTGTAGAGCCTGCGGGGCGCCGCGACGCGGATGCCGGCGACCCATCAGCGGGTGTCGGTTCACGCCTGCGCTACCTGCGCGACATGCATGGCTTGTCTCAGCGCGAGCTTGCACGCCGCGCCGGGCTGACACACAGCACGATCGGCAGCATTGAACGCGACGCCATCTCGCCATCCGTGGGTTCGCTGCGCAAGATTCTCGACAGCTTCCCGATGACCCTGTCTGAATTCTTCGCACTCATTCCAGACTGTGAGACCCAGGTCTTCTTCGACCATGGCGAATTGATGGAAGTGGGCGGTGGTGGCATCTCACTGCGCCAGGTGGGCCACAACCTGAAGACCCGCCCCCTACAAATTCTCCTGGAGCGCTACGCGCCTGGAGCCGAAACGGCCAAAGCGCCCTACAGTCATATCGGAGATGAAGGCGGTGTGGTGATCCAGGGGCAGGTGGAAGTGACCGTGGGCGGGGCCAAGCGCGTGCTGGGCCCAGGTGATGGCTATCTGTTTTCCAGTCGCCTGCCCCATAAATTCCGCAATGTCGGCCCGGACGAGGCCGTCGTAGTCAGCGCCAACACACCGCCGGTCTGACGTGCGCCCACGCCGGCAGAGGCGTTGCCCGGTGCCTGCTGTCGCTCCTATTGCGCGCATGAGGTGGATGAAATAATATCCAAATATGCATCGCCTGCGCAAACCCTGTCTTGTCTGCCTGGGCGACGTCTCGCTTCGCTCCGATGCAAAGACTGGCTTCGGGCTGCGCGATGGGTGCCTTAACGATGTCATTGGCGAATGCGCGCTTGCCGCAGCCCAGCTGAGCCTGGACTTGCCGAGGACGACCCCGGGTCAATGGGACGGTTGAGCCGCCCACTGCGGGTCTACGGGGCTCATGCGCCCCGCGCCCCGCGCTCCACCTTCATACCACTCGAAAACACACCATGGCCACATCAACAACGGGCGCGCCCTCGCGCGAGATGGCGCTGAACGCCCAACAGATCGACTTCCGCTCCGCCATTCGACAGCGCGACTATCGGCTGATGGTTTCGATCCCCAACAAGCCGGCCCCAAAGGAAGGCCATCCCGTCGTCTACCTGATCGACGGCAATCTGCACTTCGGCATCGCCGTGGACACGATGCGAATCCAGGCTTGCTGGCCCGACACGCGCGATGCCGTCATCGTCGGCATCGGCTATCCGACCGACAGGGTGACTGACGCGCTGACCCTGCGCATGGACGACCTGACCACGCCGCTGCAAGAGTCATTGGCCAACACCCCGTGGTACCGCAAGATGCCGCCCCCACCGAATGGCTACGGCAAGATGGATGACTACTTGCGCATGATCGACGAGGAAGTCAAACCTCGCGTGGCTGAAATCGTGAGCGTCGACGTCGCCGACCAGACGCTGATGGGCCATTCGCTGGGGGGCCTGACCACCCTGCACGCCCTGTTCCGTAGAACGGCCTCGTTCCAGCACTTCGTGGCCATTGCGCCATCGATCTGGTACAACGACCGCGAGGTGCTGGACCACGAGGCCGGCTTCGTCGAGCGAGTGCGCAGCGGTGAAGCGACGGCCCGTGCGCTCATCTCCGTGGGAGAACTGGAGTCCACCTTGCGCTACCCCTCGGTGGGTGCGGACAAGCTCCCTGCCAGCAAGGACGACTTCCAGCAAATGGTCGACTACTGCCGCATGGTGCCCAACACACAGGAACTCGGCGCTCGACTCGCAGCCGAGCAGCGGCCGGGCTTCACCGTGCAGACCGTGGTGCACATGGGCGACGACCACAACATGGTGCCGCCCGCGGGCATCGCCCGTGGCATCCGCTTTGCGCTGCGTAACGGGTAACCGGCGTGTCGGCCACCCCCGCTTATGACGCGCTGGTGGCGCACCACCGCCAACTGCACCACCTGGAGCACGTGCAGGCCATCCTCACCTGGGACCGGCTGACCCAGATGCCGGCGGCGGCAGCACCGGCACGCGCCCAGGCGCAGGCGGCCTTCGCCCTGGTGATGAAACAGGCCCAGGACGATTCGCGAGTGTCGGAGTGGCTGGCCGCTGCCGCCAACGAACCACTCGCGGGCGATGCAGAAGCCAACCTGGCGCTCATGAACCGAGCAATCTGCCTGGAACGCGCCCTGCCTCCCTCGGTTATTCAACGGCGCGAACTGGCCACTGGCGCAGCGATGCAGGCCTGGGGACGCGCCCGGCAGGACAACGACTGGGGCGCGTTTGCGCCTGTGTGGATCGCGGTCGTCGATGTGATGCGCGAGGTGGCCGACCGCACAGGTCAGGCCTTGGGCCTGTCGCGCATGGACGCGCTGCTGGAGCGGCACGAGCCGGGCCTTCGGATGGCGAGACTGCAGCCACTGTTCAACCGGGTCATGACGTGGCTGCCGCCGCTGCTGACGCGAGCCGTGGCACGACAGCAGCAGGCGTCCGCTCCGGCCGAGCCGGTGGGCCCCTTCCCCGTGCCAGCACAACGGGCCTTGTGCGAACGGCTGATGGGCAGCCTGAGCTTCAATTTCGCCGCGGGGCGCCTCGACGTCGCGGTCCACCCGTTCACCGGTGGCGTGCCTGAGGATGTTCGGCTGACCACACGCTTTGATGCGGCCAACCTGTTGGCCGCGTTGACCAGTACGCTGCACGAGACGGGGCACGCGTGCTACCAGCAGAATCTGCCGGTTGAATGGTTGGGTCAGCCCTTGGCCGGTCCGCACTCTGCCTCTTTGCACGAAGGGCAAGCGCTGACCTTCGAGCGCCAGTTGGCCGCAAGGCCCCCCTTTTGGCGGGCCTTGGTGCCGCTGATGCTCGAACACTTCGGTGATCAGCCGGCCTTCGACGCCGACAACCTGCTGCGCGTCGTACAACGCGTGCGGCCCGGTCGGGTGCGCGTCGGTGCCGATGCACTGACCTATCCCCTGCACATCGTGCTGCGGTTGGAGGTGGAACAGGCCTTGATCGACGGCGCGATCGAAGTGGCCGATGTCCCCACGCTGTGGGGCGAACGCTTGGTGGCGCTGCTGGGCGTGGAGCCCAGCGAATCGTTCGCTGAAGGGCCGTTGCAGGATCCGCACTGGGTGCAGGGCATGTTCGGCTACTTCCCGTCCTATTTGCTGGGCGCGATGGTCGCGGCCCAGAACATGGCGGCCATGCACCGAGATACCGGCGACTTCGATGACCGGATCGCGCAGGGTGACTGGTCGGTTGTTTCGCAGTGGCTCAGGTCACGCGTGTGGCAGCAAGGAGCACGTCGGAATCTCGACGAGGCCATGCACCACGCCACGGGATCCGCTCTGAGCGACGCCGCACTTCGACAGCAACTGGAGAGTTTCCATGACCACCAGCACTGAGGCCACGTCAATGCCCGCCAAGGCCTCGCTTGCCAGCTGGTTGAGTCTGGCCGTGTTGCTGATCTCTACGCTTTACACCTACGCCGACCGGCAGATCTTCGCGTTGCAGGCCGAACCGTTGCGCAAGGCATTGGAACTGAGCGATCTGCAGTTCGGATTGCTGCAGGGCCTGGGCCACGCGATCTTTGCGGCCATCGTCGGCTACCCCGTCGCCTGGCTGTCGGACCGCTTTGATCGTCGTGTGGTTCTTGCCGGCTGCCTGGCCCTTTGGAGCGCCACGGTCATGGCCAGCGGCTTTGCGGGCAGCTTCACGCAGCTTTTCCTGGCCACTTCACTGGTGGGCGCCGCCGAGGCGGGGATGTTGCCCATCGTCTATGCCCTGATACCCGAGTTGTTCTCAGGCAAGCAGCGGCAGTACGCCAACTCCGCGCTGGTGGTTGCAGGTAGGCTGCTGGTCGGGCTGGTCATTGCGGCCTGCGGTTGGCTCATATTCGCCATCGACCAATGGCGACCCTCTCTGCCGGAACCTTTGCGGAGCCTGGAAACCTGGCGCGTCGCGTTCCTGCTGACGGGTGCCACGGGGCTGATCTTCGTTCCGGCCGTATTGCTGGTGAGGATTGGCTCAAACCGTCCCTCGGTCGCACGAACGGCTGATGTCGCGACGGATGCTTCGGTCTGGCCGTTCTTGCGCGGGCAGGCTGCCACTTTCGCAAGCTTCATGATCAGTGTGGGGCTGCTGGTGTTCGGCTTCAGTGCGACCGGTGCGTTCATCCCGGTGATCGCCACGCGGCAGATGGGCATGTCGCCCATGGAGTTGGGCAATGCAATGGGCCTGGCCACTTTCGTGGCAGCCGCTGTCGGGCTGGCCGTGGCGAACGCCGGTCTCGGCCCCCTGTCCAAACGCTACGGGGCCTTGCTGCCGGTCCGGGTCTTGACCATCTCGGCACTGGGAAGCGGGATTTTTGCCGCCACATTGCCGCTGGCTCGAAATCCCGTGGAACTCTTCGTCATCATGGGCCTGCACCAATGCTTGTTGATGGCGGGCACCATGCTCTTCCCCACCGCGCTGCAGGAAATGACGCCCGCCCCGATGCGGGCCCGGCTGATCGCCTTGGTGATCATGTTCAACATCATCCTTTCGTCTTTGAGCCCCGTCGTGGTGGGAGCCCTGTCCGATGCGCTCAAACCGAGACCAGACGGTTTGATGGTCGCCATGGCGTGCACCTCTGCAACAGCACTGCTCTTGGCAGCCATCAGCATGTGGCTGTGCGGCCGCCGATTCGTGGGCACCGTGCAAGCTGCGCGTGCCGCAGAGCTTGCTTGAGGCGGCCCGGCGTTTTCTTGATCAGGGCTGCTTGAAGTCTCCCGCCCAGGCCCAGACGATGCGGGCAGGGTCCAGGTGGCGGCGCAGCGCGGCGTTGACCTGCTCGGTGGTAACGGCGGCGATCTGCTCATCAAGCCTTTGCGCCTGTGCAAAGGTGCGGCCATGCTCCAGGTTGAACTGCCAGGCCCCGGCGACCACCGGGTCCTGCGCGCGGGACAGGCGGCGCTGGCTGAGCAGCGCCTGCTGGGCTTGGGCGAGTTCCTGCGCGCCAACGCCCTCACGCAGCAAACGGGCGATCTCCTCCTTCACCGCCATCTCCACTTTGGCCTGGTTCTCCGGGGCAAAGATGGCGGTGGCCGTCCACACAGAGTTGCGGTCCACCGGGCTCCAGCCGATGAAGGAGTGCACGTCGTAGCTCAGGCCTTCCTTCTCGCGCACCCGGGCCCACAGGCGGGACGCTGGGTTGCCGCCCAGGATGAAGTTGCCCACCAGCACCGGCACGTGGTCGGCGTCCAGGTCGTTCAGAGGCAGCGCCAGTTGTGCCTGCAGGTTCGCGCGTTGCTTGTCCGGCGTGCGGACGACGAAACGCTCGGGCGCAGCGGCGGTCAGCGGCTGTGGCGCCCGCGCGTAGCGGGCCGCGGCGGTGGCGGGCTGCTTCCAGTCCCCCAGGGCAGCGGTCAAGGTCTCGCGCAGCGCAGCGGCGTCAAAGTCGCCCACGGCGCTGAACTGCCCTTGGGCCGCGCTCAGGAAGCGGGCGTGGAAGTCCCGCAGTTGGGCGGCAGTGACCGTCTTGAGGTCCTGCTCGCGCTCATCGAAGGTGGGCGCGTGACGAAGATCGCCGCGGGGGTAGGGGTTGCCATGGCGAGCCACGAGATCAGCCACCACCGCGCCCGGCTCCTTGCGGGCCTGCTCCAGCGAAGACAACGCCTGACGGCGCACCTCATCCAGCGCGTCGGCAGGGAAGGCCGGCTCGCGCAGCAGGCGGCCCACCAGCTTGACCACCTCGGGCAGGTGCTGGCGTACCGTGGTGATGTTGACCGACCAGGCCTGGTCCGACGCCCCCACGCCCACCTGGGCCCGCAGGGCGTCCAGGCGGTCGCGGATCTGCTGGCGTGAGAGGCCGGCGCCGCCCTTGTCCACGAGCGATGCACCCAGGCCCGAGACCGTCTCCAGCCCCTTCAAAGACTCCACATCACCAAAGCGCAACGTCAGCCGGGCCTGCACCACGCCGCCACGCGCACCCTTGGGCAGCAAGGCGAGCTTCAGGCCTGAGGGTAGTGCAGCCAGCTGCGTGCGCGCGTCCAGGTTCTGCGGCGTGGGGTCGAAGCTCTCCACCTGGGCCGCCGCGGTGTCGCCGCGGAAGTCCTTCATCGCCGCAGCCAGGTCCACCCGGGCCGGCACAGGTGCGCGGTCGGTCTGGGTCACGGGCAGGTAGGTGGCCAGCGTGCGGTTGTCGCGCTTGAGGTACTGCGCTGCCACGCGGTTCAAGTCCTCCACGGTGACGGCGCGCACATGGTTGCGGTCCAGGAAGTACAGGCGCCAGTCGCCACGGGCGATGGCGTCAGACAGTGCCACGCCCACGCGCTCGGGGTCGGTGAAGCCCAGCTCCCAGGCGTTCAGCCACTGCTTGCGCACGCGCTCCAGTTCTTCAGAGGTCACGGGCTCGGTGGCCATTGCGTCCAGGGCTGCCAGCAGTTCGGTGCGGGCCTTGTCCACGTCCTGCCCAGGCGAGAGCTGCGCACCAAGGAAGAGCGGGCCCGGCTCGGCCAGCCCCCAGGCGAAGCCGAAGGTGCCGGCGGCCAGCTGCTTTTCGGTCAGGCGCTTGTGCAGCCGCCCCGAGGGCGCCGTGCCCATCACCTGGGTCAGCAGCGACAGCGCGGCGAAGTCACGGCTTGCGCCGGGCGGGACGTGAAAGCCTGCCATGAGCACCGGAGTGCCGCCTACGCGCCGCACCGTCACCGTGGACTCACCGTCCTGCACGGCATCGATGGTGTAGGTGGGCTGCAGGGCGCGCGCAGGCTTGGGAATGGGGCCGAAGGACTCGGCCACCCACTGCAACGTCTTGGCGGCGTCGAACTTGCCTGCGACGATGAGGGTGGCGTTGTCAGGCTGGTAGTGGAGGCGGTAGAAGGCCTGCAGGCGGGCGATGTCCACGTTCTCCACATCGCTGCGTGCGCCGATGGTGCTCTTGCCGTAGTTGTGCCACTGGTACATCGCGGCCATGGCCTTTTGCAGCAGCACGCGGAACGGGTTGTTCTCGCCCGACTCCATCTCGTTGCGCACCACCGTCATCTCGGTGTCCAGATCGGCGCGCGCGATGAAGCTGTTGATCATGGCGTCGGCCTGCCAGGCCAGGTACCAGCGCAGCTGCTCGTCGTTGGCGGCAAAGCTGGCGAAGTAGTTGGTGCGGTCGAACCAGGTGGTGCCATTGGCGCGCATGCCGCGCTTGCTCAACTCGCCCAGCACGTTGCGCGTGGTGGGCGTGCCCTTGAAGATCAGGTGCTCCAGCAGATGCGCCATCCCGGTCTCGCCGTAGTTCTCATGGCGCGAGCCCACCCGGTAGGTCACGTTGACGGTGGTCGTCGGCTTGGCGTCATCGGGCACCAGCAGCACCTGCAGGCCGTTGGGCAGGCGGTATTCGGTGATGCCCTCCACCGATGTCACCTGGGTCAGACCGGCAGGCAGTGCGGTGGCCTGACCGCAGGCCAGGAGGGGCATCAAGACGCACAGGGCGACAAACCAGCGGCGCAGCAACAGCATGGGCATCCTCATGGAGGTGCGAACGGGAGCGGCAGTGTATGCAGACCGGAGCCCCCTTGCGCACAAGCCGTCCAAGGCAACGCTGCAGCCCCTTCGCGCCGCAACGATCACCGCACGCTGAAAGCCCTCAGCGCAGAGAGGTCACGCACCCGCACGCCGCCGTACTCGATGCCGATCAGGCCATGGGCCGCCAGTGTGTTCAGCGCCTGGTTCACACGCTGGCGCGACAGGCCCACCAGGTAGCCCAGTTCCTGCTGCGTGATGCGCAGCAGGCCACCCACTCCCGGGTAGAGCACGGGGTTGAACAGCTGCGCCAGGCTGCCGGCCACGCGGCGGTCGGGGTCGTCCTGGCGGTCGATCTCACGGGCGGCGATGAAATGGCCCAAGCGCTCGTTGAGCTGGTTCATCAGGTAGCGGTTGAAGGGGATGCTGCGGTCCAGCAGGGCGTGGAAGTCCTCGATCGGCAAACCCGCCACCGTGCTGCGGCGCAGCGCCTCGATGTTGTAGCGGTAGGGCTCGCGCTTGATCAGCGTGCCTTCGCCAAACCAGGCGCCGGGCGGCACGCCCATGTAAGTGATGGTGCCGCCCGAGGGGGTGTCGTTGCTCATTTTCAGCAGCCCGTCGATGACGCCGAACCAGAAGGTGGGCGCGCGGCCGAAGCGGCAGATGCGCTCACCCGTTTGCGCCGGAGCGATCTTGATCGCGCCACGGGCGCGCTCAAGATCCCTGCCGTCCAGCACGCCGAGCCACGGAATGCCCTCCAGCTCGGCTGCGGAAGCCGGGCGGGCGCGCTCGAGCACGCTGCGATTGATCACGCTCAAACCCTCTGGAAAGTCCCATCAGTGACAACCCTTGGAATGTCGTCGGACCGACAACTGGGCGTCAATGCCAAGCCTAGTATGCAAGCTGAAGCGCACAGTGTGCCGTGACCAGACGTGCCCGCCAAGACGGGCACGACCGCCCGGGCCCGTGCCAAGGAGACCGCGTTGGAGACCACCTTTCCCCGTCTGATGCTCGAGCACGCCCAGGCCCGCCCGCAGGCGCCGGCGCTGCGCGAGAAGGAATACGGCATCTGGCAGACCACCACCTGGCGCGAGTTGGCCGACGAGGTGGCCGCGTTGGCTGGCGGCATGGCCGAGGCAGGGTTGTCCGCGGGGCAGCACATCGTCATCGTGGGCGACAACCGGCCACGGCTGTACGCCTGCATGCTGGCGGCGCAGTCGCTGGGCGCCATTCCCGTGCCGCTGTACCAGGACGCCGTGGCCGCGGAGATGGCCTTCCCCATCAACAACGCCGAGGTGGCGTTTGCCGTGGTCGAAGACCAGGAGCAGGTCGACAAGCTGATCGAGTTGCGCGAGAAATGCCCGCAACTGGCGCGCATCTGGTACGACGACCCGCGCGGCTTGCGCAAGTACGACGAGCCCGGCCTGGCCTCGCTGGACGAGCTCATCCAGGCCGGCCAGGCGCGCCAGCAGCGCGAGCCCGGCTTCTTCGCGGCCGCGGTGGCGCAGGTCCAGCCGGGTGACGTGGCGTCCATGTTCTTCACCTCCGGCACCACCGGCAACCCCAAGGGCGTGGTGCACACCCACCAGACGCTGCTGGACCGCGCCCGCGCCGGAGCTGACTTCGACAAGCTCGGCCCCAACGAGGAAGTGCTGGCCTACCTGCCGCCGGCCTGGATCGGGCAGAACATCTTCAGCTACGCCCAGTGGCTGGCCTGCGGCTACATCGTCAACTGCCCGGAGTCCGCCGCCACCGTCACCATCGACATGAAGGAGATCGGGCCCACCTACTACTTCGCCCCACCGCGGGTGTTCGAGGGCCTGCTGACCAGCGTCACCATCCGCATGGAGGACGCCGGCGCGGTCAAGAAGTGGCTGTTCAAGACCTTCATGGCCGTGGCGCGCCGCGTCGGCCCGACCCTGATGGACGGCAAGCCTGTGGCGCTCACCGACAACCTGTTGTGGAAGCTGGGTGACCTCTTCATCTACGGCCCGCTGCGCAACACCCTGGGCCTGTCCCGGGTGCGCGTGGCCTACACCGCGGGCGAGGCCATCGGGCCGGACCTGTTCACCTTCTACCGCTCCATCGGCATCAACCTCAAGCAGCTCTACGGCTCCACCGAGACCGCCGTGTTCGTGTGCCTGCAGCCTGACCACGAGGCCCGGGCCGACACCGTGGGCGTGCCGATTGCCGGCGTGGAAATCAAGTTGGCCGACAACGGCGAGATCCTGGTCAAGAGCGCCGGCCTGCTCAAGGGCTATTACAAGAACCCCGAGGCCACGGCCGAGGTGCTCACGCCCGACGGCTGGTACCACACGGGCGACGCCGGCTTCCTGGATGCGCACGGGCATCTCAAGATCATCGACCGCGCCAAGGACGTGGGCCGCATCCTGGGCGGCCCGAACGACGGCGCCATGTTCGCGCCGAAGTACGTGGAGAACAAGCTCAAGTTCTTCCCGCACATCAAGGAGGCGGTGGCCTTTGGCGACCGGCGCGAGAAGGTCTGCGCCTTCATCAACATCGACTTCGAGGCCGTGGGCAACTGGGCCGAACGGCGCAACCTGCCCTACGCCGGCTACACCGACCTGGCGTGCAAGCCCGAGGTGCTGGAACTCATCCGCGAGTGTGTGGAAAAGGTCAACGCCGATCTGGCGCAGGACGAGAAGCTGGCCGGCAGCCAGATCAGCCGCTTCCTCGTGCTGCACAAGGAGCTGGACGCCGACGACGGCGAGCTCACCCGCACCCGCAAGGTGCGCCGCGGCTACATCGGCGACAAGTACCAGGTGCTGGTGGACGCCATGTACGGCGGCAAGGCCGAGCAGTTCATCGAAACCGCGGTGAAGTTCGAGGACGGCCGCAGCGGCAGCGTGAGCGCCACGCTGAAGATCGTGGACGCGAAGACCTTCGGCAGCGTGAAGCAGGCGGCCTGACCATGAGCACTTCTACCCGCACAGACGCAGCTGCCAGCCCCGGCTTGGAGAGCCGCAAGATCGGCGACGTCATCCTGGACGTGAAGGGCATCTCGCTGGCCTTCGGCGGCGTCAAGGCGCTGACCGACATCAGTTTTGACGTGCGCGAGCACGAGGTGCGCGCCATCATCGGCCCGAATGGCGCCGGCAAGAGCTCAATGCTGAACTGCATCAACGGCGTGTACACGCCGCAGCAGGGCACCATCACCTTCCGCGGCCAGACCTTCGCCCACATGAACTCGCGCCAGGTGGCCGAGATGGGCATCGCGCGCACGTTCCAGAACCTGGCCCTGTTCAAGGGCATGAACGTCATCGACAACCTGATGTCGGGCCGCAACCTGAAGATGAAGACCAACCTCTTCCAGCAGGCCATCCGCTGGGGGGCGGCGCAGCGCGAGGAAGATGAGCACCGCGCGTTCGTCGAGCACATCATCGACTTCCTGGAGATCCAGGCCTACC
>JBAXYD010000070.1:0-20532 GCA_037127635.1 Betaproteobacteria bacterium
CGCAGCGGCAGATGTTGGTCATCGCCGCGTCAATATCGGCGTCGGTGGGCTTGGGCTTGTCCTTGAGCAGGGCGGCGGCGGCCATGATCATGCCGCTCTGGCAGTAGCCGCACTGCGGCACGTCCAGCGCCACCCAGGCTTTCTGCAGCGGGTGGCTGCCGTCTGGCGACAGGCCCTCGATGGTGGTGATCTTCTGGCTGGGCTGCACGGCAGCCGCGGGCAGCACGCAGGAACGCACGGGGGCGCCATCGATGTGCACCGTGCAGGAACCGCACTGCGCCACGCCGCAGCCATACTTGGTGCCGGTCATGCCGAGTTGTTCGCGGATCACCCACAGCAGCGGGGTGTCGGGCTCGGCCTGGTAGGTCATCACCTTGCCATTGACGTTCAGTTGGGGCATCTCAGACTCCGTGGGGCGACAGAGGCGGTTTGTCTCACGGTCGGGCCCTGCCGGGGCTAGTGATAATCCCCAAGACCCCTTGAATTTCCGGGAATCTCCTTGGTCAACCCTCCCGCTCCCGCTGCCGCCGCCCTGGCCTGCACCGCACTCATCGACAGCGACCACCCGCAAGTGCAGGGCTTCGCCCGCCAACACGCCCTGGGCGCGGACGACCGCGAGCGGGCGGTGGCGCTGTACTACGCCGTACGCGACGGCTTCCGCTACGACCCCTACCGGATCGACCTCTCGGTGGCCGGCATGCGCGCCAGCCATGTGCTGGAGATCGGTGTAGGCTGGTGCGTCACCAAGGCGGCCTTGCTGGCGGCCGCGGCGCGGGCTGCCGGCATCCCGGCCCGCGTGGGGTATGCCGACGTTCGAAACCACCTGAGCACCGAGCGCATGCGCCAGACCATGAAGACCGACCTCTTCGTCTGGCACGGCTACACCGAGCTGTGGCTGGACGGCGCCTGGGTCAAGGCCACGCCGGCCTTCAACATCGAGCTGTGCGACCGCTTCGGCCTACTGCCGCTGGAGTTCGACGGCCGGGCCGACTCGCTCTACCACCCCTTCGACAAGGCCGGCCAGCGCCACATGGAATATGTGCGCGAGCACGGCAGCTTCGACGACATGCCGCTGCAGCGCATCGTCGACGACTTCGATCGCCACTACCCCGGGATGGTGGCTGCTGGCAACCCGCTGAAGTCGGCCAGCTTCGAGGCCGATGTGGGGCGCGAGACGGGCTGAGCGCCTGTCTTGAAATCTCGCCGCCCCGCCCCAATTGCGGCTTTCTGTCGCGAGCGGCTGCAGCCGCGGGCATTACCTGAACCCTGAGAACCCATGGACAAGAAGACCCATTCCTTCCAGGCCGAGGTGCAGCAGATCCTGCACCTCGTCACCCATTCGTTGTACTCGAACAAGGAGATCTTCCTGCGCGAGCTGGTCTCCAACGCCTCGGACGCCTGCGACAAGCTGCGCTTCGAGGCCCTGGACAACGCCGCCCTTTACGAAGACGCGCCCACTCTGGACGTGCGCGTGTTCTTCGACGCCGAGGCCAAGACCCTGACCATCCGCGACAACGGCATCGGCATGAGCGCGGACGAGGCCATCGCGCACCTGGGCACCATCGCCAAGAGTGGCACGCGCGAGTTCATGTCCAAGCTGGAAGGCGACCAGAAGAAGGACGCCAACCTGATCGGCCAGTTCGGCGTGGGCTTCTATTCGGGCTTCATCGTGGCCGACCGCATGACGGTGGAATCCCGCCGCGCCGGCCTCAGCGCCGATCAGGGCGTGCGCTGGAGCAGCACCGGCACGGGCGACTTCGAGGTCGAGACCATCGCCAAGCCCTTGCGCGGCACGGACGTCATCCTGCACCTGCGCGAGGACGAGGCGGAGTTCCTCTCCTCCTGGAAGCTCAAGTCCATCATCTCCAAGTACTCCGACCACATCTCGCTGCCCATCCTGATGAAGAAGGAGGAGTGGGATGCCGAGGCCAAGCAGCAGGTGGTCAAGGACGAGTGGGAAACGGTGAACAAGGCTGCCGCCTTGTGGGCCCGCAGCAAGAGCGATGTCACCGACGCCGAGTACCAGGCGTTCTACAAGCAGATCAGCTACGACAGCGAGGCCCCGCTCGCCTACACCCACAACCGCGTGGAAGGCCGCACCGAGTACACGCAGCTGCTGTACGTGCCGGCCAAGGCGCCGTTCGACCTGTGGAACCGTGACAAGCGTGGCGGCGTGAAGCTGTACGTCAAGCGTGTGTTCATCATGGACGACGCCGAGGCACTGATGCCGGTGTACCTGCGCTTCGTCAAGGGCGTGATCGACTCGGCCGACCTGCCGCTGAACGTCAGCCGCGAACTTCTGCAGGAAAGCCGCGACGTCAAGGCCATCCGCGAAGGCTCCACCAAGCGCGTGCTGTCCATGTTGGAAGACGTGGCCGAGAACCAGAAGGACAGGTACGCCGAATTCTGGAAGCAGTTTGGCGCCGTCCTCAAGGAAGGCGTGGGCGAGGACTTCGGTAACCAGGAGCGCCTGGCCAAGCTGCTGCGCTTTGCCTCCACGCAGGCGTCGAATGACGAGCAGGGCGTGTCCTTCACCGACTACGTGGGCCGCATGAAGGAGGGCCAGGAGGCCATCTACTACATCACCGCCGACACCCTGGCCGCCGCCAAGGGCAGCCCGCAGCTCGAGGTCTTCAGGAAGAAGGGCATCGAGGTGCTGCTGCTGACCGACCGGGTGGACGAGTGGATGCTCAGCCACCTGCAAGAGTTTGACGGCAAGCCGCTGCAAAGCGTGGCCAAGGGTGCGTTCGACCTGGGCAAGCTGCAGGACGAGGAAGAGAAGAAGCAGGCCGAAGCGGCTGCCGAATCCTTCAAGCCGGTGCTGGAGAGGCTGCAAGCCGCACTGAAGGACCGCGCCCAGGATGTGCGCGCTTCCACCCGCCTCGTGGACTCCCCCGCCTGCCTGGTGGTGGAAGACGGCGCCATGAGCGGGCACCTGGCGCGCCTGCTCAAGCAGGCCGGCCAGGCCGCGCCTGAGACCAAGCCCATCCTGGAGGTCAACCCCGGCCACGCGCTGGTGAAGAAGCTGGAGGCCGACGCCCAGTTCGACGACCTGGCGCACCTGCTGTTTGACCAGGCGGTGCTGGCCGAGGGCGGCCAGCTGGAAGACCCGGCCGCGCACGTGCAGCGCATGACGCGGCTGCTGACGGCCTAGGCCGCACCGTCCACACGCCTCGCCCGGGCCTCACGTGAGCGCGGCCAACGCGTTGCCGCCGGGGCCCAACGTCGGCACCCAGCTCGCGGCCCTGCGCAGGGCGCGGGCCCGACGCGCCAACCCGAAGGCGGCCGCGCCATGCCGCACGGGCTCGTTAGGGAGCGTGATCGCCAGCGACGCCGAAAGCTGGTTCGCCGCCCAGGGCTGGCAGCCCTTCGACTTCCAGCGCGAGGTCTGGGCCCACATGGCGGCCGGGCGCAGCGGCCTGCTGCACGCCACCACGGGCGCCGGCAAGACGCTGGCCGCCTGGTTCGGCGCCCTGGCCGTGTGCCGTGCTGAAACCACCCCGGAGGTTGGCGGCCCGCGCGTGCTGTGGATCACGCCCATGCGGGCCCTGGCGGCCGACACCACTTTGGCCCTGCAGGCCGCCGCCGACGGCATGGGCATGGGCTGGACCGTGGAACAGCGCACGGGCGATACCGCCGCAGCAACCAAGGCCCGCCAGCGCAAGGTCTGGCCTCCTGCGCTGGTGACCACGCCCGAGAGCCTGAGCCTGATGCTGGCCCTGGCCGACAGCGAGGCCGTGCTGGGCGGGGTGCAGGTGCTCATCGTGGACGAGTGGCACGAGCTGCTGGGCAACAAGCGCGGCACGCAGTTGCTGCTGGCGCTGGCGCGGATGCGTCGTTTCAACCCGAATCTGCGCGTGTGGGGCCTGTCGGCCACCCTGGGCAACCTGGCCGAGGCCTGCGAGGCGTTGGCCGGGCCGCACGGCGTGACCGTGCGCGGCGCCCTGCCCAAGTCGCTGACGGTGGACAGCCTGATCCCCGCCACGATGGAGCGCTTTCCCTGGGGCGGCCACTTGGGCCTGCGGCTGCTGGACGAGGTGGTGGCCGAGCTGGAGGGCAGTGCCGCCAGCCTGGTGTTCACCAATACCCGCTCCCAGGCCGAGCTCTGGTACCAGGCGCTGCTGGAAGCGCGGCCGGACTGGGCCGGCCTCATCGCGCTGCACCACGGCTCGCTCGACCCCTCGGTGCGGCAGTGGGTGGAGGCCGGGCTCAAGGCCGGCCAGCTCAAGGCCGTTGTCTGCACCTCCAGTCTGGACCTGGGGGTGGATTTCTTGCCCGTGGAGCGCGTGCTGCAGATCGGCTCGCCCAAGGGCGTGGCGCGCTTGCTGCAGCGCGCCGGCCGCTCGGGTCATGCACCGGGGCGGCCCTCACGCGTCACGGTGGTGCCCAGCCAGGCGCTGGAACTGCTGGAGGCTGCGGCTGCGCGCCGCGCCGCCGCGGCCGGGCGTGTCGAGAGCCGCCAGGCCCCGCCCTGGCCGCTGGACGTGCTGGTGCAGCACCTGCTGACGCTCGCCGTCGGCCCGGGCTTCGACCCTGATGCGCTGTTCGAGGAAGTGAAGACCGCCTGGCCCTACCGTGACCTGAACCGCGAGACCTTCGACTGGTGCCTGGGCTTCACCGTGCACGGGGGCAGCTCGCTGGCCGCCTACCCGGAGCACCACCGCATCAAGCGCGACGAGGACGGCATCTGTCGCGTGGCCAACGCCGCCGTTGCGCGCCGCCACCGCATGAGCATCGGCACCATCGTGTCGGACGCGGCAATCAGCGTGCAGTGGCTCAACGGCGGACGCATCGGCAGCGTGGAGGAGAGCTTCATCGCCGGCCTGCGCGAGGGCGACTGCTTCATCTTCAGCGGCCGGGTTTTGCAACTGGTGCGGGTGCGCGATCTCACCGCCTATGTCACCAAGGCGCCAGGAAACCAGGGGGCCGTGCCCGTGTGGCAGGGCGGCAAGATGCCGCTGTCCAGCGAGCTGGCCGACACCGCGCTGGACTTGCTGGGCGAGGCCGATGCCCTCCTGCGGCAGGGGCCGGGCGGCGACGCCGCTTCACGGCTGGCGGCCCACCCCGAGCCCGAACTGCGCGCCCTGGCGCCGCTGCTGGCGCTGCAGGCCGAGCAATCCGCCCTGCCTTGCGCCGGGCGCATCGTGTTCGAAATGATCGAGTCCGACGAGGGCCACCACCTGTTTGCCTACCCCCTGGCCGGCCGCATGGTCCACATCGGCCTGGGCGCCTTGCTGGCCTGGCGTGCCGCCCGCCATCAGCCGGGTACCTTCAGCCTGGCCATGAATGACTACGGTTTTGAGTTGCTCTCGCGCCAGCCCTTCGACTGGCCCGCGCTGCTGGAGCCGGCCGGCCCGGGCTCCTGGGCAAAGGGACTGCTGAGCCAGGAGCATCTGGTGCCCGACATCCAGCAGGCTTTGAACGCCACCGAGCTCTCGCTGCGGCGCTTTCGGGAAATCGCCCGCGTGGCCGGCCTGGTTTTCACCGGCTACCCCGACGCTGGCCGCAGCGCGCGCCAGGTGCAGGCATCGGCCAAGCTGTTCTTCGACGTCTTTCGCCAGCACGACCCGGGCAACCTGCTGCTGGCCCAGGCCGAGGCTGAGACCCTGGCGCAGGAACTGGACGTCGAACGCCTGCAGCGCTGCCTGGCCCGCATGGCCCAGGCTGGGCAGATCTGCCTCACGCGCCCGCAGCGCTTTACCCCCTTTGCCTACCCGCTGATGGTGGAGCGCCTGCGTGAGCGTGTCACCACCGAGCAGCTGAACCAGCGTGTGCAGCGTCTGCTGGCGCAGATGGAAGCCGCGCTGCGCCCCACCACCCCGGCCGATGCGCCCCGATCCACCGCCCCCCGGCGCCGCAAGCCACGCGCTGCCTGACGGCCGCAGGCTGTGGCTGCTGCCCCAGCGCGCCGCCTGGCTGCCCGATGCCGGGCTGCTGCTGGTGGCCGATGTCCACTTCGGCAAGGCAGCGAGCTTTCGCCGCCTGGGCGTGCCCGTGCCCCGGGGCACCACCGAGGCCAACCTGACGCGCCTGGACAACTTGCTCAGCGGCCTGCCTGGTGTGCGGCGCATCGTGTTCCTGGGCGACTTCCTGCACGCCGCCTCGGGCCGCGCGCCGGCCACCTTGCAGGCCCTGCAGGGCTGGCGTGAGTGCCACGCGGGCCTGGCCCTGACCCTCGTGCGCGGCAACCACGACAGCCACGCCGGCGATCCCCCGGCAGACTTGGACATCGACGTGGTGGCCGAGCCCTGGCTCCATGCCGGCCTGGCCCTGTGCCACGACCCCACCACGCCCCGGCCCGGTGGCCCGAGCGCGGTGGCCGGTCACCTGCATCCCGTCACCCGCCTGGGCCACGGCTTCGATGCGCTGCGGCTGCCCTGCTTCCACTCCCGCGCCGACGGCGTGCTGGTGCTGCCCGCCTTCGGGGAGTTCACCGGCGGGGCCCCGGTGCACGCCGCGCCGGGCGAGGCGCTCTACCTGGTGGCTGATGAGCAGGTGGTGGCGCTGCCGGCCCGGCGGGGGCCTTTACCGGCCTGATGGCCCCTGGGGCGCGGGCCCTGGCGGTCCCGGGCTGCCACATTGCCGCTATGCGTGCTGGCGTGCGTCAGAGGCCGCGCTGGATCCTTTCCAGGGCGTCCCGGTCGATGCGGTCCTTTTCCCGGTAGGCTGTCTTGGTCTTGAGCAGCCCTTCGATGTCGAGCGTGCGTACCTGAACCCCCTCTATTTCCAGGGTGCGGACGTGCGGCTGCAGGCTCTCATAGCTTTGACCGTTGGCGGCAAAGAGCAGATCGATGAGCAGTTCGTCGGCCACCCGGATGTTCTCAGGCTCTTCCGCGTTGACGCCAAACCACCGCGGATCCAGCTCCTTGCTCGCGGGCAGAAAGCTCAACGCCCTGATCACCCGGCGGCCGTTCTCGATGGAGGACGGCAGCAGGATGTCGATGTCCTCCGTGGCGCGCACGAAGCCGTTGAGCCGAACCGCCTGCCCCCCCACCAACACGTACTGCACGCCCTCGGCCTGGAAGCGTGCCAGCAGCTGCAGCAGTCCGTCGGTGTCCATGGGGTCAAGCTGGAGGGGTGTGAGGAGGCGCAGCAGGAGCGCTTTGGGGCTTGTTCAGCCGCCGTGCGGTGATGAGTTGCCGCTCGTCGTCCATGGCGTTGAACAGGCGGTGGCTCGCACGCATCACGCCCCTGGGCCTATCAGGCGCAGCCGATGCCAGCATGGCGTCAAGCCGCCGCCCGAGGCGCAGCGCTTCGGCCGGGTCGGCAATGAATTCGCTGCGGTTTCTTGAGCCCACGAGGCGTGTCATGAGCAAATCGTAGCCGACCCCCTGTGCCCGCAACCGCGCGCGCGTGGCGCGGTCTGTCCGGGAATTCGAATGGCATGTTGACCTCTGTTGCATGCAGGAGGTCTCCTGATTGGCGATCATTCACACCACGTTTTCTCCTTCCACCTCTCGACCACAGGACTCTTCATGCTGTTTGATCCCTATTCCCTGGGTTCGCTCGCCTTGGCCAACCGTGCTGTCATGAACCCCATGACGCGCAGCCGCGCCGTGCAGGCGGCCACGCCCAACGCGCTCATGGCCACCTATTACGGACAACGCGCCACTGCCGGCCTCATCATCACCGAGGGCACCTCGCCCTCGCCCAATGGCCTGGGCTATGCGCGCATCCCGGGCCTGTACAACGCCCAGCAGGTGCAGGGCTGGAAGCTGGTGACCGATGCGGTGCACGCCGCAGGCGGCAAGATCGTGGTGCAACTGATGCACACCGGCCGCGTGACGCACCAGGCCAACCTGCCGGCGGGCGCCCGCGTGCTCAGCGCGGTGACCGGCGTGTGCCCCGGCCAGATGTGGACCGACGCGCAGGGCATGCAGCCCCACACCGAAGCCCAGGGCATGACCGAGGCCGAGATTGCCCAGGCCGTGGCGGAATTCGCGCAAGCCAGCCGCCTGGCCATCGAGGCCGGGTTCGATGGCGTGGAACTGCACGCCGCCAACGGCTACCTGCTTGAGCAATTCCTCAACCCCCACGTCAACACCCGCACCGACGGCTACGGCGGCAGCATCGCCGGACGCAACCGCTTCGTTCTGGAGGTCGCCCGTGCAGCGTCACAGGCCATCGGTGCGCACCGCGTGGGCATCCGCCTGTCGCCTTATGGTGTGTTCAATGGCACGGGCGCCTTTGACGAAGCGGACGCCCAGTTCAAGGCGCTGACCCAGGCCCTGTCGGACCTGCAACTGATGTACCTGCACGTGCTGGACCACTCCGCCATGGGCGCGCCGGCCGTGCCTGCGGCCCTCAAGGCCGAGATGCGCGCGCTGTTCAAGGGCCCCTTCATCCTGGCCGGCGGCTTTGAACGCGACAGCGCCGAGCAGGCTTTGGCCGAAGGCCGGGCCGACCTCATCGGCTTTGGTCGCCCCTTCCTGGCCAACCCCGACCTGGTGGCGCGCATGAAGGCCGGCGCTGCGCTGAACGCGCCGGACATGGCCACCTTCTACACGGCCGACGCCAAGGGTTATACCGACTACCCCACGCTCGCGGCTTGAACGGACGGGCGCGCCATTGCGGCCGCCCGTCAGGCCATCCGGTCGATCTGCTCGTGCAGCTGCACTGTCTGGTCGGCCCAGTGGTTGGGGGTGCCGAAGCTCGGAAAGGCGATGGGGAAGGCCGGGTCGCTCCAGCGCTGAGCGATCCAGGCGCTGTGGCGCAGCAGGCGCAGGGTGCGCAGCGGTTCGATCAACTGCAGTTGCGCGTCGTCGAAGTCCATGAAGTCCTCGTAGCCGCGCAGCAGGGCCTGGAGTTGTCGGCGTCGGTCCTCGCCTTCGTGGCCGTCCAGGAACAGCCAGAGGTCCTGCATGGCCGGGCCGCTGCAGGTGTCGTCGAAGTCGACCAGGTGCAGCGTCTGCTCGCGCTCCAGCAGGTTGCCACGATGGGCGTCGCCATGCAGGCGCAGCAGGGGGCTTCCCGCCCGCTCGAAGGCCCGCACCACGCCGTCCATGGCGGTGCGGGCCGCATGCTCCCAGCGTGGGGCGAGCGCCGGGTCCACCGCCTTCAGTTGCAGCAGGGCCTCGATCGCCTGCATGCCCAGCGCGGGCGACAGCGTCAGGCGGTGGGCAAACCCCTGCGTGGCACCCACGGCGTGCACGCGGCCGATCAACCGGCCCAGTCGCTCGAAGGCCTCGGGCGTCTCGATGTCCGGGTCGCGCCCGCCCAGCCAGGGGCTGACGCTGATGCGGTGGGCACCGCCGTCCTGGGGTTGCCAGTGCAGCAGGGTGTGGTGCGGCCCCGAGACCTGGGCGTTGGCCGGCGCCGGCGGCAGCAGTTGCAGCGCCAGAGGCGCGATGACGGCCACCTCAGCGGCGGCCAGTTCCAGAGTGAAGGCGTGCTCCTCGTGGATCTGCGCGTCGCTCCAGCGCCCCGGACGGTAGAACTTGGCCACCGCCGCGCCGCCGTCTTCCAGCATCAGGCGAAACACCCGGTTCTCGTAGGAGTTGAGCTGCAGGATGCGGCCGTCGCCGCGCAGGCCCACGGCGTCCAGGGCCTCGAGCACGGTGTCCGGCGTCAACTCACCGTAGGCGGCAGGGGTCGTCTTCATGCAAGGGATCCAGGCGGCTATACTACGAGGCTTTTCCCGAAAACGGCGGGGAAGAGTTCGTTGACCTGAGAGGCCGCCCGCAGTGCCTGGCTGCGGATCCACAAGCGGCGCCGAGGGCGCGAGGCACGACAGTGCACAAACAGCCGGAATCCGGTGTTCGCGGGCTCTGCTTGAGCTCGCCACCTTTTGGAAAACCCTCATGAAGACCTTCAGCGCCAAGCCGGCCGAAGTGGTGCACGAGTGGTTTGTGATTGACGCCACCGACAAGGTGCTCGGACGTGTTGCCAGCGAAGTGGCACTCCGTTTGCGCGGCAAGCACAAGGCCATCTACACGCCCCACGTCGACACCGGCGATTTCATCGTCATCGTCAACGCCGACAAGATCCGCGTCACCGGGACCAAGTCCACCGACAAGATCTACTACCGGCACTCGGGCTACCCCGGCGGCATCTACGCCACCGCCTTCAAGGACATGCAGGCCAAGCATCCTGGCCGCGCCATCGAGAAGGCCGTCAAGGGCATGCTGCCCAAGGGCCCGCTGGGCTACGCCATGATCAAGAAGCTGAAGGTGTACGCCGGTGCCTCGCACCCGCACACCGCCCAGCAACCCAAACCGCTCGAGATCTGAGGACGGCCATGATCGGACAATGGAATTACGGCACCGGCCGCCGCAAGTCGTCGGTTGCCCGGGTGTTCATCAAGAAGGGTTCTGGCCTCATCGTGGTCAACGGCAAGCCGCTGGACCAGTATTTCGGTCGCCAGACCTCCATCATGATCGTGCAGCAACCGCTGCTTCTGACAGCCAACGCGCAGTCGTTTGACATCAAGGTCAACGTCCACGGCGGCGGCGAATCCGGCCAGGCCGGGGCGGTGCGTCATGGCATCACCCGCGCCCTGATCGACTACGACGCGGCGCTCAAGCCCGATCTCAGCCGTGCGGGCTTCGTGACGCGTGATGCGCGCGAGGTCGAGCGCAAGAAGGTCGGTCTGCACGGCGCGCGTCGCCGGAAGCAGTTCAGCAAGCGCTGATCCCGCAGGCATGGGGCGCAAGCCCTGTGCCGGCTCCACCATGCGCTGGAAGCTGTGGCGCCGCCGCCTGTCGGTGAGCGCCCCTCGGATGATCGTTCGCAGCCACCTGCCCTGGCCTTTGCGCTGGGCGGTGGCTGCTCTTGTTCTGGGCTTCTCCGCCGCCATCGCGCTGTGGGCCTTCGAGTTCGGCAAGGACATCGCCGGCCTGGACCGTGACGCCAAGGCCCAGGCTGCGCAGTTGGAGGCCGAGGTGCAGCGACTTCGAGTCGAGAACGAGCGGGCGATGGCCGTGGCCCACAGCGCTGAAAGCCTGCTGAAGACCGAGCGCGCGTCGCAGGAGCGTCTTGCACAGGTGGTGCGGCAACTGGAGGAAGAGACGCGGACGCTCAAGGCCGACCTCGGCTTCTTCGAGCGCCTGATTCCGTCTTCCGGCCCGGGCCTGCAGGTGCGCGGCCTGCAAGCGCAGGCCCAGGCGCCGGGGCAGTTGCGGTATCAGATGCTGGTGATGCACAACGCCCGCTCGGCCGCGGAGTTCGCCGGCCGGTACGAGATGCTGGTGGCGGGCACCTTGGCGGGCCGAGCTTGGAGCATGTCCGCGGCCGGGGGCCCGAAGGACATGAAGCTCAAGCAGTACCTGCGCATCGAGGGACTGATCGATCACCCGCCGCAGGCCGTGATAAAAAGCCTGCAGGTCAGGGTGCTGGACGAGACGGGCGCGGTCAAGGCCACGCAAGCCGTCCCCTTGTAGCCATCCGGAGGGTCATGGCATGGAGTTCAGACGAAAGAAGTCCCCGCCGATACGCAGCCTCATCGGTGAGGGCACGGTGGTCAACGGCCCGGTGCGCTTCACCGACGGCCTGCGCATCGACGGCGAAGTGCAGGGCGACGTCCTGGCCGCCGCGGAGGGGGCCACCCTGGTGGTCATCAGCGACAAAGCCAGGGTCACGGGCATGGTCAAGGCGGCCCATGTGATCATCAACGGCACGGTGACAGGCCCCGTGGAATCGGGCACCCTGCTGGAATTGCAACCTTCGGCGAGGGTCACGGGCATCGTTCGTTACGAATTGCTTGAAATGCACCCTGGCGCCCTCATTGACGGGGAACTGCGGCCGTTGAAGAATGCCGACCGGCCCGCGCTGAAGCTTGCTGCGTCGAACGAACATTGAACCAGACCGATTGAACGAAGGACCGATATGAACGCCATTGCCGAACCCCTGGCCCCCGCAGCCGACGAGATGCCCGTGCCGTTGATCTTCACCGACAGCGCCGCGGCCAAGGTGGCCGACCTGGTGGCCGAAGAGGGGAACCCGGAATTGAAGCTGCGGGTCTTCGTTCAGGGTGGCGGTTGCTCGGGCTTCCAGTATGGGTTCACCTTTGACGAGGTCGTCAACGAAGATGACACCCAGATGGCCAAGAACGGGGTCACGCTCCTGATCGACGCGATGAGCCTGCAGTACCTGGTCGGCGCCGAGATCGACTACAAGGAAGATCTCCAGGGCGCGCAGTTCGTCATCAAGAACCCGAACGCCACCACCACCTGTGGTTGCGGGTCTTCGTTCTCGGTCTGAGCTTCAGCCGGGGTACCAGGCCCCGAGCACCCTGGGGCCGCGTGCCCCCGTGACCGCAGGCAGGTTGCCTGGCAGGCCCTGCACGTAGGCGCGGGCCAGCCAGGCGAAAGCCAGAGCTTCCACCTGATCCGGTGGCACGCCGTGCTGGGCGGTGGACGAAACCTTGACGCCAGCCAAGCACTGCGCCAGGCGCTGCATCAGGTGCTGATTGAAAGTGCCGCCTCCGCACACCATCAACCGGGTCGTGAGGGGGGCATGACGCCGCAACTCGGTGGCCGCGCAGCACGCCGTCAGTTCCGCCAGCGTGGCCTGCACATCCTGCGGTGCCCACGTGGCTTGAATGCCCTCCTTCCCCGCCCGTTGCGCCTGTTCTGACTGCAGGGCCTGCTCGAGCCAGTGCAGGTGCAGCAGATCGCGGCCCGTGCTCTTGGGCGGGGCCTTGGCAAAGAAGGGTTCCTGCTGCAGGCGCTGCAGCAGTCCGGCGTCGACCCGGCCGGTGGCAGCCCAGCACCCGCCTGCATCAAAGGCCCGTCCGGTATGGCGCTCGCACCAGCCGTCCATCAGGGCATTGCCGGGCCCGCAGTCGAAGCCGGTGACGCTGCCGTCGGCAGGCAGGAGGGTCAGGTTGGCGATGCCGCCGATGTTGAGCACGGCGACGTGCTGCCCAGGGCAGCCGAAGAGGCTGGCGTGGAAGGCCGGCACCAATGGTGCACCTTGCCCTCCGGCCGCCACATCGCGGCTGCGCAGATCGCACACGGTACCGATGCCGGTGAGTTCGGCCAGCAAGGCGCCGTTGATCAACTGCAGGGTGTAGCCCGTGCCGTCGAAGGCCTGCGGCTGGTGTCGGACGGTCTGCCCGTGGGCGCCGACGGCGCTGACGTCCCTCGCCGCCAGGCCCGTGGCCCGCAGCAAGCGTTGCACCACCTCGGCGTAGCGCCTGGAGACCTCGTTGGCTGCCAGGGCGGCGCGGTGCAACTCGTTGTGGCCGGCCGTGTTGAGCGCCAGCAACTCAAGCCGCCCATCCGGCCCAAAAGCCTGGTGGGCGTGTGCCAACACCTCAGGCCGAGGCCCTGACCAGTCGGCCAGGACACCATCAACGCCATCAAGCGACGTGCCCGACATCAGCCCGACAAACAGCGCCATGGCGATGGCGCGCGGCGCGTTACTCGAAGGCCGGACGCGAGCCCACGGTCTCCGCCAGATCCAGCTTGCTCTGGACGGTGCGCGCCCACTCGGTGAAGCGAGGCCGGGCGGCCGGGTCCAGGGGCACGCTTTCCGACGCCTTGGCGATCTTCAGCGGGTCCTGGTGCATCCCGCCTACGCGGAACTCGAAGTGCAGGTGGGGGCCAGTCGCCCAGCCGGTGGCGCCCACGACGCCGATGTGCTGGCCTTGCTCGACACGCTGGCCCTTGCGCACATCAATGCGGCTGAGGTGGGCGTAGACGGTCAGGCGGTCCGCGCCATGGCGCACGTGCACCACGTTGCCGTAGCCGTTCTGCCAGCCGGCGAAATCCACCACGCCTTCGCCGACCACGCGCACGGGTGTGCCGGTGGGGGCGGCGTAGTCCACGCCCAGGTGAGCCCGCATGCGCTGCAGGATGGGGTGCATCCTCATCGCAAAACCGGAAGTCACGCGGGAAAACTCCATCGGGCTGGCCAGAAAGGCACGCTTGCGGCTGCGTCCGCTCGGGTCGAAGTAGGCGCCTTTGCCGCCGGATTCGAACCAGATGGCCTGGTGGGTCTTGCCGCCGTTGATGAACTCGGCGGCCAGCACGCGCCCGGCGCCCTGGTTCCAGGGCACCGGCTCGCCATCGGCCGTCACGGACTCGTAGACGATGCTGAAGGTGTCGCCCTTGCGCAGTTCGCGATGGAAATCGATTTCCGCGGAGAAGATCTCGGCCATCTGGGTGGCCACAGGATCGGGAATCCGGGCCTCGTCCGTGGCTGCGAACAGGGAACTGCGGATGGTGCCGCTGGCCAGACGGGTTTGTGTCTCCAGGGGTACCAGCGCACTGCGGACGGTGAACCGGCTGCCTTCGGGTTTGACGGTCAGGCGAGCGAAGTGGGTGGGCGCCGACCCCGAACTCTCCGCGGGCATCCGCACCACCAGTTCCAGCAACTCACCGCGCGCGCCCACACGGCTTTGGACCAGCCGTCCAGCCCGGCCTTCCAGGGCCCGACGAACGGCAGGCTCCCGCCGCAAGGCAGCCAACGTGCCGGCATCGGCGATGCCCAGGCGCCGCAGCGTGGCATCCATGGCGGCGCCCGGCCGGGTGACCTCGCTGAAGCTGAGCTCCAGGCCATGGTCGGCCAGAGCCTCCAACTGCGGGCCGATCTCCACGGTGGTGACATTCTCGGAGATGGTCTGCACCGGCAACAGCGCCGCGTCGGGCGCCATCGGTGCCACTGCGATGGCCACCGCACCCACACCGCCCAGCAGACCTGCAGCGGCCAGCGTCACGGCCTTGGAGTGTCTTGCCTTGAAGAGGGCGGCAGCCTGGCCGTAATGCTGGAGAAGATCCAAGAAGAAACCCTGCCCGAAAACGATGTCAAGCCCGCGTTGGTGCTGTGCAGTGTGCCAGCGTGTCCGCGGACCATCACTCTGTACGCTTGCTCGAAGTTGAGCCCTGGAAGGAGCGGTGACCGAGGGGCCGTCGCCTAGAATGAAGCCGTTCGGCAGTCGCGCGTAAGCCCACGAACCTGCCATCAAGAGCGGCGCAGTATAGCAACCGGCCGCCGGCCGCCGGCCTCCAAATCCCCTTGTCCACCGTGCCATGTCGCAGCCCGATTCCCCCGTGACCGCGCCTCAGGATTCCACTCATCCGGTGGATGACCAAGTCAATCAGTCGCTGGCCGTGTGCTTGCGCGGTTGCGAGGAACTGCTGCCCGAAGCCGATTGGGTGAAGAAGCTGGCACGCTCACAAGCCACGGGTGTGCCGCTGCGCATCAAGTTCGGCATGGATCCCACCGCGCCGGACCTGCACCTGGGTCACACGGTGGTGCTGAACAAGATGCGCCAGTTGCAGGACCTGGGCCACGTGGTGATCCCGCTGATCGGCGACTTCACCACCATGATCGGCGACCCGTCCGGCCGCAACAGCACGCGCCCGCCGTTGACGCGCGAGCAGATCGAGGCCAATGCCAAGACCTACTTTGACCAGGTGGGGCTGGTCATCGACATGGAGCGTGCAGAGGTGCGCTGGAACAGCGAGTGGAGCGACCCCCTGGGTGCGCGCGGCATGATCTCCCTGGCCTCGCGCTACACCGTGGCGCGCATGATGGAGCGCGACGACTTTTCTCGCCGCTTCAAGGAAGGCACGCCCATCTCGGTGCATGAGTTCCTGTACCCGCTGATGCAGGGCTACGACTCGGTGGCGCTCAAGTCTGACCTGGAACTTGGCGGCACCGATCAGAAGTTCAATCTGCTGGTGGGGCGGATGCTGCAGGCCGAGTACGGCCAGGAGCCGCAGTGCATCCTGACCATGCCGCTGCTCGAAGGCCTCGACGGTGTCGAGAAGATGAGCAAGAGCAAGAACAACACCATCGGCATCACCGAGCCTGCGAATACGATGTTCGCCAAGGTCCTGTCCATCAGCGACACGCTCATGTGGCGCTGGTACACGCTGCTGAGTTTCCGCTCCGAGGCCGAGATCGCGGCGCTGAAGGCTGAAGTCGAGGCTGGGCGCAACCCCAAGGACGCCAAGGTGATGCTGGCGCGCGAGATCACCTCGCGATTCCATGACTCAGCCGCTGCGGACGCGGCCGAGCAGGATTTCCGGAATCGCGCGGCAGGCGGTGTGCCCGACGTCATCCCCGAGCTGAGCTTGTCGGGCGCGCCGTTGGGCATCGGCTCTGTGCTGAAGCAGGCGGGGCTGGCGCCTTCCACCACCGAGGCCTTGCGCCTGGTGGACCAGGGCGGTGTGCGCGTGGACGGTGGGGCGGTGGGCGACCGTGCTCTGAAGCTGTCGCCCGGCACCTACGTGGTGCAGGTGGGCAAGCGCAAGTTCGCGCGCGTCACGCTCACATAGCCAACGGCCCGCGCAAGTCCATGCAGGTCCGTTCTTACCTGAAGCTCTCCATCGCGGTGGCGCTGGCCACCATCGCGCTGAAGACCGGTGCCTGGTGGGTGACCGACTCGGTGAGCCTGTTGTCGGATGCGCTGGAGTCGCTGGTCAACCTGGCCGGTGCCATGTTCGCGCTGACCATGGTGACGGTGGCGGACCAGCCGCCCGACGCCGATCATCCCTATGGCCACCACAAGGCCGAGTATTTCTCCAGCGGCTTCGAAGGCGTGCTCATCATGGTGGCGGCGCTGGCCATCATGTGGGCCGCCGGGCACCGGCTGCTGGATCCGCAACCGCTGGAGGACGTGGGGCTGGGCCTGGCGTTGTCCGTGGGCAGTTCGGTGCTGAACGGCGCCCTGGCCTTTGCAATGCTGCGCAAGGCGCATGAGCATCGCTCCATGGCGCTGGAAGCCGATGCGCGCCACCTGATCACCGACGTCTGGACGTCTGCCGGCGTGGTGGTGGGCATCCTCGCGGTGAAGTTCACGGGCTGGCTGTGGCTGGACCCGGTGGTGGCCATCCTGCTGGCGTTGAACATCCTGCGCGAGGGGGGAGCGTTGGTGCGCCGTTCAGCCGATGGGCTGATGGACCGCGCGCTGGAGCCCGAGGTGCGTGCGGAGATCGAAAAGACCCTGGACGTCTTTCGCCACCAGGCCATCCGCTTTGACCATGTGAGCACCCGACGCGCCGGGCAGCGCCGCTTTGTTGATCTGCACATGCACATGCCGTCGGGCTGGACCCTGGGGCGGGCTGCTGCGCTGCGCACCTCGGTGGAGCAGGCGCTGATGAGCGCAGTGCCCGGGCTGCGGGCGTCCATCCAACTGCTGCCCATGGACGTGGAAGCGCACTTCGACGACCCCAAGGACCTGATCTGACGCGCCATCGTGTCGCGATGGGAGCATGACCGGCACGGGGGGACACAACACGTTCCTCGCGCGAGGCGGACAGAAGAAAGCCGGCGCGAAGCCGGCCTGTTCAGCGAGGCGGCCGGGGCTGCACAGAGCCCAGGCCGGGGCGTACCGGCAGTTCAGTCTGCGTACTGGCCGGCGGCCTTGATGACCGGGCCCCACTTGTTGATCTCGGCCTCGACAAACTTCTTGTGTTCGGCTGAACCCAGGCGCGCGTCGGTGATCACCACGGCGCCCAGCGCTTCCTGGCGCTTGATGAACTCAGCGTCGGCCAGGGCCTTGCGCAGTGCGGCGTTGACCTGGTCCTGGATGGGCTTGGGCGTGCCCTTGGGCGCGTACATGCCGTGCCAGATGCTGACGTTGAAACCCTTCATGCCGGATTCGTCCAGCGTGGGCAGCTTGGCCAGGGCCGGAGTCGTCAGGCGCTTGGAACTGGTCACGGCGTAGCCCTTGACCTTGCCACCCTCAATCTGCGCGGAGGTGTTGGTGGTCTGGTCGCACATGATGTCCACCTGACCACCCATCAGGTCGGTCATCGCGGGACCCGTGCCTTTGTAGGGGACGGTGGTCATGTCGATCTTCAGACTTTGCTGGAACAGCAGGCCGCACAGGTGGGAGGCAGCGCCCAGGCCGGCATTGGCCAGGTTGATCTTGCCCTTGTTGGCCTCCAGCCACTTCACCAGTTCGGGCATGGTGTTGGCCGGCAAGGTGGGACGGGCCACGATGGTCATGGGCACGTCGTTGACCATGCCCAGGTACTCGAAGTCGCCCAGCGTGTCGTAGGGCATCTTGCGGTACAGGGCCGGCGAGGTGGCCATGCCGATGTGGTGCAGCAGCAGCGTGTAGCCGTCAGGCGCGGCCTTGGCCACCTTGGCGGCGCCCAGGGTGCCGCCGGCGCCGCCGACGTTCTCGATGATGACGGTCTGGTTGTTGAGGTGCTTGCTCAGCACCACGCCCAGATCACGCGCGACCTTGTCGGTGGGCCCGCCGGCGGCGAACGGCACCACGATGGTGATGGGCTTGTCGGGGTAGGCAGCCAGGGCGTTCAGCGACAGGGTGGCGGTGGCCAGGACGGCCAAGAGTTTCTTCATGAGAAGGTCTCCGGGTTGTGGATTCGGCGGGGCTGGATGGTAGGGCGCCTCGAAAGCCCCTGCCGGGGGGAAACTACTTATCGGCCTTGGTCTGGATCAAGAAATGCGCTATCGGTAGGTTCTGGCGTCCTCGATCACCTTGCCGTCGTTGGGCAACGAGCCGGGGGCCACCAGTTCCACATCGCAGCGCAGCTTGGTCACGTCGCGCACGGTGTGGGCCACGGCCTCGCCCAGGCCTTCGGGGGCGCCGGCCACCTCCACTCGCAGGGTCATGCGGTCGTTGGCCATCTCGCCTTCCACCACGAGGCGCGCGCGCGCGACACTGGTGTGCCGGCGCAGCACTTCGGCCACCTGGCTGGGGTGCACGAACATGCCGCGCACCTTGGCGGTCTGGTCGGCACGGCCCATCCAGCCCTTGATTCGGCCATTCGTACGGCCGGTGGGGCAGGGCCCGGGCAGCGCGGCCGACAGGTCGCCAGTGCCAAAGCGCACCAGCGGGTACTCGGGGTGGAGCACGGTGACCACCACCTCGCCCACCTCGCCTTCGGGCACCGGGTCGCCGGTGCCGGGCCGCACGATCTCCACCAGCACGCCCTCGTCGACAACCAGACCCTGGCGTGCCGTGGTCTCGTAGGCGATCAATCCCACGTCTGCGGTGGCATAGGCCTGGTAGCCCTCGACGCCGCGCTCCTTCAACCAGTCGCGCAGCGACGGGGGAAAGGCCTCTCCGCTGACCAGGGCCTTCTTCAGCGACGGGATCGTCATGCCGGTCTCGGCGGCCTTCTCCAGAAGGATGCGCAGAAAGCTCGGCGTGCCGCAGTAGGCGTCAGGTCGCAGGTCGGTCATGGCCTGCAACTGCAATTCGGTGTTGCCCACGCCGCCTGGAAACACGGTGCAGCCCAGGGCCTGCGCGCCGCTTTCCATCATCCAGGCGCCCGGCGTCAGGTGGTAGCTGAAGCTGTTGTGCACCAGGTCGCCGGCCTCGAAGCCGGCCGCGCGCAGGGCGCGGGCGATGCGCCAGTAGTCGGCACTGCCGCCTTCGGGCTCGTAGATCGGGCCGGGCGACTGGTAGACCCGGCGTGCGCCGCTCAGGCCCCGCAACCCGCGCCAGCCGATGGCGGAGTAGCCGCCGAAGGGGTCGTTGGCTCTTTGCGCCTTCTGCTGCTCCAGCAACTCGGGCTTGCGCAGCACGGGCAGGGCTGCCAGGGCGGCCCGTGTGCATACGCTCGCGGGATCTACGCCTGCAAGCAGCGCGGCCATGCCCGGCACCGCCTGCGCGGCACGCACGATGCCTGGCAGGGCGGTCATCAGGCCGGCCTCGCGCGCAGCCGGGTCCCGGGCTTCCAGGTGGTCCAGCGGCTTCGGGGGGATACGTTGGATATCAGTCATCTCGGTCGCTCCATTGGGCGAGCTGCTTTTTCAGGAGTTGCATGAAGTCGCGCACCTCGGCAGAGGTCTTCAGGGTGCGCGCCTGCCATTCGGGGCTGTTGCGCGAGGGCTTGAGCACCGCAGCCGCCTCCAGGTGGCCCTGCGCCACGCTGGCTCGGGCGATGGCCACACCGCGACGCTCGAACACGCCCGCGCGCTCGGTAAGGCCCAGGTCCTTCAGGTCTCGCCTCAGCCGCTGCAGGGCTTCCTCGGGCTGGAAGGGTGGCGGGGCGAAGCCCCAGGCGTCATCGCTCACGTGGTCGGCGGGTAGGTGCGTGGCCGTCCGGTGCAGGTGCAGCCAAGGTGTCGTGCGCGTGCGGAACTCAAGCCAGCCAGCGCTTGCGGCGCTTGTAGCTCTTGACGTCCTTGAAGCTCTTGCGGTCGCCGCCGCCCATGCCGAGGTAGAACTCCTTGACGTCCTCGTTCTCGCGCAGGGCCTGGGCCTCGCCGTCCATCACGATGCGGCCGTTTTCCAGGATGTAGCCGTAGTCGGCATAGCGCAGCGCCATGTTGGTGTTTTGCTCGGCCAGCAGGAAGGTCACCTTTTCCTTGGTGTTGAGGTCTTTGACGATCTCGAACACTTCTTCCACGATCTGCGGCGCCAGGCCCATGGAGGGCTCGTCCAGCAGCACCATCTTGGGGCTGGCCATGAGCGCGCGGCCGATGGCGCACATCTGCTGCTCGCCGCCCGAGGTGTAGGCGGCCTGCGAGGTGCGTCGCGTCTTCAGGCGGGGGAAGTAGTTGTAGACCTTCTCCAGCGTCTGCGCCACCGCGGCCTTGCCGTCCTGGCGGGTGTAGGCGCCCGTCAGCAGGTTCTCCTCGATGGTGAGGTGGGCGAAGCAG
>JBAXYD010000071.1:0-20200 GCA_037127635.1 Betaproteobacteria bacterium
TGATCTGCGCATAGGTGGTCTGGTGGCCCTGGCCCTGCGTGATCGTGCCCATGCGCGCGATGGCGCTGCCCGTGGGGTGGATGCGGATCTCGCAGGAGTCGAACATGCCCACACCCAGGATGTCGCACATCTTGCTGGGGCCGGCGCCCACGACTTCGGTGAAGGTGACCAGGCCGATGCCCATGAGCGTGGGTGAGTTCGGGTCGGCCCGTCTGATCGCCTGCTCGGCGCGCAGTGCCTTGTAGTCCACTGCGGTGAGCACCTTGTCCAGCGCGGTCTGGTAGTCGCCCGAGTCGTACTCGAAACCGAAAGCGCTGGTGTAAGGGAACTGCTCCTTGCGGATGAAGTTCTTGGCGCGGATCTCGGCCTTGTCCATGCCGAGCTTCTGCGCCAGCACGTCCACCATGCGCTCGATCAGGTAGACCGCCTCGGTCACACGGAAGCTGCAGCGGTAAGCCACGCCACCCGGCGCCTTGTTGGTGTAGACGCCCTTGACGCTGGCATGCGCAGCAGGGATGTCGTACGAGCCCGAGCAGATGTGGAACAGACCTGCGGGAAACTTCGTCGGGTCGGCGCAGGCGTCAAAGGCGCCGTGGTCGGCCACCACGTTGACGCGCAGGCCGGTGATCTTGCCGTCGGCCGTGGCGGCGATCTCGCCGTCCATGTGGTAGTCCCGCGCGAAGGCGGTGGAGGAGATGTTCTCGATGCGATCTTCCACCCACTTCACCGGCTTGCCCAGCACGATGCTGGCCACGATGGCACATACATAGCCCGGGTAGACGCCCACCTTGTTGCCGAAGCCGCCGCCGATGTCAGGCGACACGATGCGCACCTTGCTCTCGGGGATGCCCGACAGCAGCGACACCACCGTGCGCACCACGTGGGGCGCCTGCGAGGTCATGAAGGTGGTGAGTTCGCCTCGCACCGGGTCGAAGCTGGCGACACAGCCGCAGGTCTCCAGCGGGCAGGGGTGCACGCGCGGGTAGAAGATGTGCTCCTTTACCGTCACGGGCGCGGCGTCAAAGGCCGCATCCGCTGCAGACTTGTCGCCCGCGTCCCAGGTGAAGATGTGGTTGTGGTGTTCGCGCGGGCCGTGGGCGCCGCTGGTCTTGCCGGCCAGGTCCTCGCGGATGACGGGCGCATCGGGCTTGAGCGCCTCGTAGGGGTCGATCACCACCGGCAGCTCTTCGTACTCCACCAGCACCGCTTCCACGCCGTCAGCCGCGGCGTAGCGGTCTTCAGCGATGACCACGGCCACTTCCTGCATCTGGAAGTGCACCTTGCCATCGGCCAGCACGGCGGCCACGTCGCCCGCCAGCGTGGGCATCCAGTGCAGCTTCAGGGGCTTGAGGTCCTCGGCCGTGAGCACGGCGATGACACCGGGCACCTTCAGCGCCTCGGTCTTGTCGATCTTCTTGATGCGGGCATGGGCCAGGGGACTGCGCACGATGTCCATGTGCAGCATGCCGGGCATCTTGATGTCATCGACGTAGTGGCCCTTGCCCTGGATGAAACGGGCGTCTTCCTTGCGCAGGCGGCTATCGCCCATGCCTTGCAGCGCAGCGCTGCGCTCGAGCAGCTTCGGGTCGGTGGGTGCGTTCATGCGGTCGTCTCCTGGTAGGCGGACGGTGTCGGTTCGTGGGGAGTCGGCGTCACGCAGCAGGCGTCACGCCGTGACAGTGGCCGCATCGCGCAGCTTGTTCGCCGCGTACTGCACCGACTTCACGATGTTCTGGTAGCCCGTGCAGCGGCACAGGTTGCCGCTCATGCCCGCGCGGATCTCTTCCTCGCTGGGGTTGGGGTTCTCCTGCAGGAAGCGGTAGGCCCGCATCAGCATGCCCGGCGTGCAGAAGCCGCATTGCAGGCCGTGCTCCTTGTAGAAGCCCTCCTGCACCGCGTGCAGCACGCCCGCCTGGGCCAGGCCCTCGACCGTCAAGACTTCGGAGCCGTCGCACTGCACGGCCAGGTGGGTGCAGCCCTTGACCGAGTGCCCGTCCACGTCCACGGTGCAGGCGCCGCAGTGGCTGGTTTCGCAGCCAATGTGCGCCCCGGTGAGGTTGAGCTTTTCGCGCAGGAAGTGCACCAGCAGGGTACGGGGCTCGACAGCCTCTTCGTGGGTGCGGCCGTTGACCGTCACCGAGATCAGTTTCTTTGCCATGAGGTTTCTCCTGTGTCGGCGGGGTCAGGCGCAGCGGGCGGCGGCAGCGCGGATGGCGCGCTTGAGCATCTGGCCGGCCATCGCCGTCTTGTATTCGACGTCACCTCGCAGATCCTCGGCCGGGTCGCAGATGGCCATGGCGGCATCAGCGGCGGCGTTGATGCTGGCGTCACTCAGCGGCTTGCCGAGCAAGGCATCTTCGGCCCCGGTGGCGCGCAGCGCTGTGGGGCCGACATTGGTGAGGCCGATGCGGGCGTGGGTGACGGTACCTGCACTCATGCGCAGCACCACAGCAGCGCCGGCGGTGGCCCAGTCGCCGGTCTTTCGCTTGAGCTTTTCGTAGGCCCAGCCAGTGCCCGCGGCGAAAGCCGGCACACGGATGGCCACCATGATCTCGTCGTCCGCCAGGGCCGTGGCGTAGGTGCCCAGGAAGAAGTCGCGGGCCTTGACGCTGCGCCGACCCTTCGGCCCTTCAAGCACGAAAGTGGCGTCCACGGCCAGCGCCAGGGCCGGATGGTCGTTGGCCGGGTCTCCGTGGGCGATGTCGCCGCCTATGGTGCCGCGGTTGCGCACCTGCGGGTCGGCAATCAGCCGAGGTGCCTCGGCCAGCAAGGGCACCTTGGCCTGGAGCAGCGCAGAGCGGATCAGCTCGTTCTCCACTGTCATGGCGCCGATCACGACATCCGGGCCGTCCTCGCAGATGCCGCGCAACTCGGGGATGCGGTTGATGTCGATCAGGTGCGCCGGCTGCGCAAAGCGCAACTTCATCATCGGCAGGAGGCTGTGGCCACCCGCCAGGAGCTTGGCGTCGCTCCCCAGGCTGCCCAGCAGCGAGACGGCTTCACCAACCGATTTCGGCGCGTGGTAATCAAAACTCGGAGGAATCATGCGGTGCTCCTGCAATCCGTGACACCAAGCTACCCGAAGCGGGCTGCCTAGCCGTTGCGCATTGTTGGAGAAGCACCAATCCGTGCTGCCTTGTCGGGCTTTGTCTTTCATGGGCCAGACCCGCGCCAGACCAGGGCAGCTTCCCTCGTAAAGGAGCATGGCGCCAGCCCAGACCAGCGCCAACCCCCTAAGGGTAAACAGGGGGGTAATTCGTCCGCCAATCTTCAGAAACGCGACACCCGGTGGGCTTGTGGCGCACCGGGTGTGGGAAACAGAGGTACCGGCGCAGCAGCACCGGCATCAGGACAGCAGGTCTACTTCTTGCGCAGCTTGGCAATCGCGGCCAGTTGGGCGGCCATGGCCGCAAACTCGCTTTGCGCCGCGGCCAGATCGATGTCGCTCTTGGCGTTCTTCATGGCCTCTTCGGCAGCCTTCTTGGCCTCGTTGGCTTTGGCTTCGTCCAGGTCATGGCCGCGGATGGCGGTGTCGGCCAGCACCGTCACGGTGCCCGGCTGCACTTCCAGGATGCCGCCGGCCACGAACACGAACTCTTCTTCGCCGTTGTCCGCCCGCTCGATGCGCACGGCCCCGGCCTTGATACGCGTGATCAGCGGCGTGTGGCGCGGCAGGATGCCCAGCTCGCCGTTCTCGCCCGGCAGCGCAACGAACTTCGCCTCGCCCGAGAAGATGCTTTCCTCGGCAGAGACGACGTCGACGTGGATGGTGGCCATGATGTTGCGGGTCCTACAGTTCTACAAGGAGGTTCAAGGAGCGAGCAGTCGGGTCGCGGCCTAGGCGCGCCCCGCAGCCGTACTCCCGTACGGCGAGGAGCGCAACGACGGACCCGGCCCGAATGCGAAGCTCATTGAATCTTCTTGGCTTTTTCGAAGGCCTCGTCGATCGTCCCCACCATGTAGAACGCCTGCTCCGGCAGATGGTCGCACTCGCCGGCCACGATCATCTTGAAGCCGCGGATGGTTTCCTTCAGGGGCACGTACTTGCCGGGCGAACCGGTGAAGACCTCGGCCACGTGGAAGGGCTGCGACAGGAAGCGCTGGATCTTGCGGGCGCGGGCCACGGCCAGCTTGTCCTCGGGGGACAGCTCGTCCATCCCCAGAATGGCGATGATGTCGCGCAGTTCCTTGTAGCGCTGCAGCGTGGCCTGCACGGCACGGGTGGTGGAGTAATGCTCCTCGCCCACGACGTTGGGGTCGACCTGGCGGCTGTTGGAGTCCAGCGGATCCACCGCCGGGTAGATGCCCAGCGAGGCGATGTCACGCGACAGCACCACGGTGGCGTCCAAGTGGGCGAAGGTGGTGGCAGGCGACGGGTCGGTCAGGTCGTCCGCCGGCACATACACGGCCTGGATGGAGGTGATGGAGCCCACCTTGGTGGAGGTGATGCGCTCCTGCAGCCGGCCCATTTCCTCGGCCAGCGTGGGCTGGTAGCCCACGGCCGACGGCATGCGGCCCAGCAGCGCGGACACCTCGGTGCCGGCCAGGGTGTAGCGGTAGATGTTGTCCACGAAGAACAGCACGTCCCGGCCTTCGTCGCGGAACGACTCGGCGATCGTGAGGCCGGTCAGCGCCACGCGCAAACGGTTGCCCGGGGGCTCGTTCATCTGACCGTAGACCATGGCGACCTTGGAGTCCTCGAGCTTGTCCAGGTTCACCACGCCGGAGTCGGCCATCTCGTGATAGAAGTCGTTGCCCTCGCGGGTGCGCTCGCCCACGCCGGCAAACACCGACAGGCCCGAGTGCGCCTTGGCGATGTTGTTGATGAGCTCCATCATGTTCACGGTCTTGCCCACGCCGGCGCCGCCGAACAGGCCCACCTTGCCGCCCTTGGCGAACGGGCAGATCAGGTCGATCACCTTGATGCCAGTCTCCAGCAGCTCTTGCGACGGGCTCAGCTCGTCATAGGCCGGGGCCTTGCGGTGGATGCTGGCGGTGAGGGTCTGGTCGACCGGGCCGCGCTCGTCGATGGGCGTGCCCAGCACGTCCATGATGCGGCCCAGCGTGGCCTTACCCACAGGCACCTGAATGGAGTTGCCGGTGTTGGTCACCATCAGGCCGCGACGCAGGCCGTCGGACGAACCCAGCGCAATGGTGCGCACCACGCCGTCGCCGAGTTGCTGCTGCACCTCGAGTGTGAGCGCCGTGCCTTCGAGCTTGAGCGCGTCGTACACGCGCGGCATGTCGTTGCGCGGGAACTCCACGTCAACCACGGCACCGATGCATTGAACGATCTTGCCCTGTGCGTGAGTAGTAGTCATGTTTGAGCTTCCTTCGGATTCGTTGCTTTAGACCGCGGCCGCGCCGCTGACGATCTCACTCAATTCCTTGGTGATCGCCGCTTGACGCGTCTTGTTGTAAATGAGCTTGAGTTCGCCGATCAGGCTGCCTGCGTTGTCGGTGGCCGCCTTCATGGCCACCATGCGGGCACTCTGCTCGGAGGCCATGTTCTCGGCCACGGCCTGGTAGACCAGGGCCTCGACATAACGGGTGAGCAGCTCGTCGATGACGCTGGGGGCGTCGGGCTCGTAGATGTAGTCCCAGCCATACTGGGCCTTCTCGGCCGCGGACTGCGCCAGCCGCTCGGCCGACAGCGGCAGCAGCTGTTCGATCACCGGCTCTTGCTTCATCGTGTTGATGAACTTCGTGTAGCACAGGTGAACTGCGTCCACCTTGCCGGCGACGAAGGCATCGAGCATGACCTTGACCGGCCCGATGAGCTTTTCGAGCTGCGGCGCGTCGCCCAGCTGAACGGCGTGGCTGATGACCCGGGCGCCGATGCGGTTGAGGAAGCCGAATCCCTTGTTGCCGATGGCCACAGCCTCGACCGCACGCCCCGCATCCTGCGATTCGCGCATGCGGTTGGTCAGCGCACGCAGGATGTTGGTGTTCAAGCCGCCGCACAGGCCCTTGTCTGTGCTCACGACGACGAAGCCGTCCACCTTGGCCGTGCCGTCCGTGCGCATGTAAGGCGACCGGTACTCAGGATTGGCCTGTGACAGGTTGGCCGCGATGTTGCGGACCTTGTCGCTGTAGGGCCGTGCCTGGCGCATGCGCTCCTGCGCCTTGCGCATCTTGGAGGCGGCAACCATCTCCATGGCCTTGGTGATCTTCTTGGTGTTCTCCACCGACTTGATCTTGCCGCGGATCTCTTTTCCAACTGCCATTACAGCGTCTCCGTGCGCGAACCCGTTCGGGCTGAGCTTGTCGAAGCCCGCATCCAGCCAAGGGGCCCTTCGAAAGGCTCAGGGCGAACGGGGTGGGGTGTCATGCGAAGGACTTCTTGAACGCGGTGACCGCAGCGCTCAGCTCGGCCTCGGCGTCCTTGTCCATGGCCTTGTCGTGCTCGAGCTTGGCCAGCAACGCGGCGTGGCTGGACTTCAGGTGCTGATGCAGGCCGGACTCGAAGGCCAGGATCTTCTTCACGTCCACATCGTCCATGAAGCCCTTGTTCACGGCGTAGAGCGTCGCGCCCATCAGGCTGATGGGCTGGGGCGAGTACTGGGCTTGCTTGAGCAGCTCGGTGACGCGGGCGCCACGGTCGAGCTGCTTGCGGGTGGCGGCATCGAGGTCGGAGGCGAACTGGGCAAACGCGGCCAGCTCGCGGTACTGCGCCAGGTCGGTACGGATGCCGCCCGACAGGCTCTTGATCAGCTTGGTCTGCGCCGCCCCGCCCACGCGAGACACCGAGATGCCGGCGTTGATGGCGGGACGGATGCCGGCGTTGAACAGGCTGGTTTCCAGGAAGATCTGGCCGTCCGTGATCGAAATCACGTTCGTCGGCACGAAGGCAGACACGTCACCGGCCTGGGTCTCGATGATGGGCAGTGCGGTGAGCGAACCCGTCTTGCCCTTGACTTCACCCTTGGTGAAGGCCTCGACGTAGTCGGCATTCACGCGGGCGGCACGCTCGAGCAGGCGGCTGTGGAGGTAGAACACGTCGCCAGGGAAGGCTTCGCGGCCCGGGGGGCGGCGCAGCAGCAGCGACACCTGGCGGTAGGCCACGGCCTGCTTGGACAGGTCGTCATAGACGATCAGGGCGTCCTGGCCGCGGTCGCGGAAGTACTCGCCCATGGTGCAGCCGGAGTAGGCCGACACGTACTGCATGGCGGCGGACTCGGAGGCCGAGGCGGCCACGACGATGGTGTAGTCCATCGCGCCGTTCTGCTCCAGCGCGCGCACCACGTTCTTGATCGACGACGCCTTCTGGCCGATGGCGACGTAGATGCAGGTCATGTTCTGACCCTTCTGGTTGATGATCGCGTCGATCGCCACCGCGGTTTTGCCGGTCTGGCGGTCGCCGATGATCAGCTCGCGCTGACCGCGGCCGATGGGCACCATGGAGTCGATGGACTTCAGACCCGTCTGCACCGGCTGGTCGACCGACTTGCGTGCGATCACGCCCGGGGCCACCTTCTCGATCACGTCTGTCATCCGGGCGTTGATCGGGCCCTTGCCGTCGATCGGCTGACCCAGCGCGTTCACCACGCGGCCGATCAGCTCGGGGCCGACGGGCACTTCCAGGATGCGCCCCGTGCACTTGACGGTGTCGCCCTCGGAAATGTGCTCGTACTCGCCCAGAATCACCGCGCCCACCGAGTCACGCTCGAGGTTCAGGGCCAGACCGTAGGTGGGCTGGCCGCTGGCCGTGGCGGGGAACTCCAGCATCTCGCCAGCCATCACGTCCGACAATCCGTGCACGCGCACGATGCCATCGGTGACGGACACCACGGTGCCCTGGTTCTTGATGTCGGTGCTGGCCTGCAAGCCTTCGATACGGCTCTTGATCAGCTCGGAAATTTCAGCGGGGTTGAGTTGCATGTGTCTCTCCTGACGTCGTGCAGGCGGGTGAGTTCGGGCGATGGGTGCCGGCGTGGGGCGCAAGCCGCCTCAGGCGGTGAGCGCCACCTTCATTTGGTCGAGTCGGGCCTTGACCGAGGTGTCCAGCACCTCGTCACCCACGACAACGCGGATGCCGCCGATCAGCTCGGCGCGGACCTCCACGCGGGCGTTGAGCTTGCGGGCAAAGCGCTGCTCCAGCGCAGCCACCACCTCGGGCAGCTGCGCCGCCTCGATGGGGAATGCGCTTTCGATCAGGGCGTCGGACACGCCGCTGTGCGCATTCACCAGCGCATGGAACTGCGCCGAGATCTCGGGCAATGCGGCCAGCCGGCCGTTGTCGAGCACCGCACGCAGGAAATTCTGCGCCGCGCTTGACAAGGGCTGGTTGACCACACCGAGCACGACGCCGATCACCTGCTCGGTCGAGGTCTTGGGGTTGTCGGCGTACTGGCGCAGCTGCTCGTCGGCAGCCACCGCGGCCAATGCGCTGACCTCGGCGGACAGCACGATGGCTTGCGTGCCGGCCGCCTTGAACAGGGCCTCGGCATAAGGTCGGGCGATGGTGGCGATTTCAGCCATGTCGTGGGGCTCGCAATCTCGGGGTGGACGAAGCGATGGCGGGTCTGGGCGGACGGGTGCTCAGAGCTCGGTCCGCAGGCGGGCCAGCAGTTCGGCGTGCACACCGGCGTTGACTTCGCGCTTGAGGATGGCCTCGGCGCCCTTGACGGCCAGCGCGGCGACCTGCTCGCGCAGCACCTCGCGGGCCTTGACGGACTCTTGCTCGGCCTCGGCGCGCGCGGCCGCGACGATCTTGGCGCCTTCCTCGGCAGCCCGCGTCTTGGCTTCCTCGATTGTCTGCTGCGCCAGGCGCTCGGCATCGGCCAGGCGCTTGGCGGCGTCGGTGCGGGCGGCCGAGAGCTGCTGCTCGACGCGCTGGTTGGCTGCAGCCAGGTCGGCCTTGGCCTTGTCAGCCGCCGACAAGCCTTCGGCGATCTTCTTTGCACGCTCGTCCAGCGCCGCGGTCAGCGGCGGCCAGATGAAACGCATCGTGAACCAGACCAGGATCGCAAACACGATCATCTGGACGATCAGGGTGGCGTTGATGCTCACTTCAGAAACCTCGTCATGGGGTGACCAGGACGGCACCGGCGTGCCGACCGACGAACCGGCAGCAAAGAGGTTACTTCGCGCCGCCAGCCGCTGCCACCGCAGCTGCGATCTGGCCGATGAACGGGTTGGCGGTGGCGAACCACAGAGCGATACCGGTACCGATGATGAACGCGGCGTCGATCAGGCCAGCCAGCAGGAACATCTTGGTCTGCAGTTCACCCATCAGCTCGGGCTGGCGGGCGGCGGCCTCGAGGTACTTGCTGCCCATGATGCCGATACCGATACAGGCACCGATGGCGCCTAGACCGATGATCAGGCCAGCGGCGAGGGCGACGAAGCTGATGACTTGCATGATGACTCCTGTATGCGAGATGAAGAGAGAAAGAGAAAGAAGAAGATCAGTTCAAAGAGCGGGACGGCGCAGGGCTTGCCAGATCAATGCGCGTCATGTGCCTGGCCCACGTACACGAGCGTGAGCATCATGAACACGAAGGCCTGCAAGGTAATGATCAGGATGTGGAAGACGGCCCACACACTGCCGGCGATGATGTGCCCGATGGCCAGCCCAATGCCCGTGGCCGACAACGACCAGGCTCCACCCATCAGGGCAATCAGCATGAAGATCAGTTCGCCGGCGTACATGTTGCCGAACAGCCGCATGCCGTGCGACACGGTCTTGGCGACGAACTCGATCATCTGCATGGCGAAATTGATGGGGTACAGGAACCACTTGTCGCCAAAGGGCGCCGAGAACAGTTCATGGATCCAGCCGCCCAGGCCCTTGATCTTGATGTTGTAGTACAGGCAGATCAGCAGCACCGACAACGACAGACCCATCGTCACCGACAGATCGGCGGTGGGCACCACGCGCATGTAGTCCTTGGCGCCCAAGGCCGGGGCGGCCGCATGCCAGATGGCGGGCAACAGATCGACAGGCAGCAGGTCCATCGCGTTCATCAGGAAGATCCAGACGAACACGGTCAGGGCCAGCGGTGCCACCAGCTTGCGGCTCGTGGCGCTGTGCACGATGCCTTTGGCCTGCGAGTCGACCATCTCCACCAGCAGCTCCACTGCGGCCTGGAATCGCCCAGGCACACCGGAGGTGGCCTTGGCCGCCGCGCGGTACAGCAGGTAGCAACCCACGATGCCCAGCACCGTGGCGTAGAAGAGGGAATCCAGGTTGAAGACAGAGAAGTCCACGACTCCCATCTGCTTCTGGTTCTGCAAATGCTGCAGATGATGGACGATGTACTCGCCGGCGGTGGGGCCTTGACCTTGTGCTGCTGCCATCAGAAAAGCTCGTCCAAGTTCTCGTCTTCGTCAACGCCCGCGCCACAACAGCGCGAACCAATACACCTTGATGCAAACCACCAGAGTCACCAGCATGACTGGCCAACTCAAGGGCTGCAAAATCTGCGGCGCCAGCATCAGCAAGACCACCGAGACCGCGATTTTCAGCATCTCCCACAACATGAAGCTGACGGCGCTGCTGCCGGGCGACCTGCTGGAGAACCGGCTGGTCATGCCCCGGGCCATCAAGGCCCCCGGCACCACCGCGACCGCCGCACCATAAAGTGCCGACAGCCCCGCCGAGCGCTCACCCATGATGACCCACGCGAAAGCGGCCACCACCGCGCCCACCACCGCCTGCAACCGAACCACCCGCCATGGAGACACGGAACGTTCTTTTGCACGCAGGGCTTGCGCTTCCTGTTGGGTCAAGGACTTGAAGTCCTCGTACCCCGCCGCATCTCCTTCGTGGGCCCAGGGGTCTGATCGGATCGTCCGGTCGGACATGGCTTGGTGCGCGGATGTGGCGTCTAGGGCAAACCGCGGGAGTGTACGTGGAAACCCGCGGTGACTTGCTTTGGCCCTAGCGCGCGCTACGGTATCCCGTGGTCCGCAGCCGCAACGCCAGTGCCTGGGGCCGCACACTGCCATCATGAACACCCCTGTGAACTTCAAGCCCTCACCTCCAGGTCTCGTTCGCCTCCGGCGCCTGGGGCTGGCCGGGGCGCTCCTCTCGGTGGCAACGGCCCTCTGGCTGGGGGCCTGCGCCAGCACCAACCCCCACCACGACTCGGGAAAGCCCCACCACCGCCCAGACGGTTTCCGCAACCTGCACAGCGCCTTCGAGCCCAAAGGGTTGTTGACGGTGCTGCAGTGGCAGTGGGACGCGGTGCGCAACGGGCTGCCCCGCCCGCCCGCCACGGCCACGCCGACCGTGGCGCCAGACCTGACGTTCATCCACGCCAACGCGCGCCGGGGTGCTGCAATGCAGCCCGCACTGACGTGGATCGGCCACTCCACCATGCTGGCGCAGTTCGGTGGCCTGAACTGGCTGACCGATCCGGTGTTCTCCGAGCGCGCCTCGCCAGTGGGTTTCCTCGGCCCCCTGCGCGCGCAGCCGCCGGGCCTGGCATTGAGCGAGCTGCCGCGCATCGACGTGGTACTGGTGTCGCACAACCACTACGACCACCTGGACGAGGCGAGCGTGACGGCGCTGAACGCCCAGGCCGGCGGCCCGCCGCTGTTCGTGGTGCCGCTGGGGCTGAAGGCGTGGTTCGCCGGCATCGGCATCACGCGCGTGACCGAACTGGATTGGTGGGATGTCCAGCGCCTGGACGCCCCGGGCGGCGCAGTGGAGGTGGTGCTGACGCCCGCCCAGCACTGGTCGGGCCGCACCTTGGCCGACCGGCTGGCCACCTTGTGGGGCGGCTTTGCCGTGTTCGCACCCGACATGCACCTGATCTACACCGGCGATACCGGCTACTCGCCGGACTTCAAGGAAATCCGCCAGCGCTTTGCCAGCCGGCAGGCCCGGACCGGCTTCGATGTCGCCCTGATCCCGGTGGGCGCTTACGAGCCGCGGTGGTTCATGGGGACGCAGCATGTCAACCCGGCCGAGGCGGTGCAGATCCACCAGGACCTGGGCGCCACGCGCTCGGTGGGCGTGCACTGGGGCACCTTCAACTTGGCCGACGAGTCGCTGGACGAGCCCCCCGCGGCCCTGGCCCGCGCGCGCCAGGCTGCCGGGCTGCGCGATGACCAATTCGAGGTCATGGCCATCGGCCAGACCCGGCCGCTGCCGCGCCGCTCGCCCTGAGCACATGGCGCCGGCAAGACAGGGCCGACTGCGACCCCTTCAATCCCTGCCCTTCGACCTCAAGGCACCAGGCCCTGCTCCATCCCGTCGACACTCGGGCCTCAGACCACACCCACCACACTGCACCCGCGCCATGCCGATGACCCTTGCACCGAAGCCCGAGCCGGCCAGGCGTCCGACCTTTGGCGGGTGGCCACGGCTCGCACTGGGCGCCGTCCTGCTGGCGGGCCTGGCAGCGCCCGCTGTGGCCGCAGTGGCCGCAGGGCCCGCAGCGACGGCGGCAGTCAGGACCGAGCAGGTCCGCGCCGAGTTGGTGGCGCACGCCCCCGAAGGCGTGGCCCCGGGCAGGCCGCTGTGGCTGGGCCTGCGCATCGAGCACCAGCCCCACTGGCATACCTACTGGAAGAATCCGGGCGACTCGGGCCTGGCCACCAGCCTGACCTGGGGTCTGCCCGCGGGCTTTGCCGCCGGCGAAATCGCCTGGCCCACGCCCAAGCCCTTGCCCGTGGGCCCGTTGATGAACTTCGGCTACGAGGGCACGCTGCTGCTGCCGGTGCCTGTCACGGTGCCCGCGGGCTTCCGGGGCGCTTCCCTGCCGGTGCGCCTGGAAGCGCAGTGGCTGGTGTGCAAGGACGTCTGCATCCCGGAATCGGGGAACTTCGCCCTGGAGATCCCGGTCCAGGCGGCCACGGTGGCGAACGCTGCGCTGTTCGAGGCCGGCCGCGCCGCCACCCCGAGGACGCTGGCCGGCGTGCAGGCGCAGGCCCAGGTGGGCGCCCACACCCCGCCCCACACCTTGCAATTGCGCGTGCAGGGCCTGCCAGCGGCCTGGCAGGGCCAGAAGTTGCGCTTCTTTCCCGAGACGGCCGGGGTGATCGACAACGCGGCCCCGCCCACGGCCACCTGGCAGGACGGCATCTGGGTGGCGGCAGTGCCGCTGTCGGCGCAGCGCAGCGAGAGCCCGGCGCTGCTGCCGGCGGTGCTGACGCGCGAGGGTGAGGCCGCGGGTGTGCAGCTGTCGCTGCCGGTCAGTGGCACATGGCCGGCCACGGGTGCGAGCCCACCTGAGCCGGCGCCGGGCCCTGCCACGGGATCGGCTGGCGCGGGTGGGGTCAGCGGCCCGGAGGCCAGCGCCGGCGCGCTGGCCTGGGCTTTGCTGCTGGCGCTGGCGGGCGGGGCGCTGTTGAACCTGATGCCCTGCGTGTTCCCGGTGCTGTCGCTCAAGGTGTTTGGCTTCACCGCCCATGCGCAGGACCGGCGCGCCTTGCTGGCCGGTGGGCTGGCCTACACCGGTGGCGTGGTGGCCAGCTTCCTGGTGCTGGCCGGGCTGCTGCTGGCCTTGCGCGCGGGCGGCGAGCAGTTGGGCTGGGGCTTTCAGCTGCAGGCGCCCGGCTTCGTGGCGGCGCTGGCGGTCTTGTTCACCTTGATCGGGCTGAACCTGGCCGGGGTGTTTGAGATCGGCAACGTGCTGCCCAGCGCCTGGGCTGCGGCGCGCGCGCGCCACCCGATGGTGGACTCGGCCTTGACCGGGGTGCTGGCCGTGGCCGTGGCCTCGCCTTGCACCGCGCCGTTCATGGGGGCTTCGCTGGGCCTGGCTGTGACCTTGCCCACCGCCCAGGCGCTGGCCATCTTCGCCGCGCTCGGGCTGGGCCTGGCGCTGCCCTATCTGCTGGCCAGCGCCTGGCCGGGCCTGGCGCGCAGCCTGCCCCGGCCCGGTGCCTGGATGGCAACCTTCAAGACGCTGATGGCCTTTCCCATGTTCGCCACCGTGGTCTGGCTGGTGTGGGTGCTGGGCCAGCAGGCCGGCATGGACGCGGTGGCCGGCCTGCTGGGGGTGCTGCTGGCGTTGGCGTTCACCGCCTGGGCTTGGGGGCTGCCGGCGCGGCGGCCGGCCACGCGGGTGCTGTGGCTGGCCGGCTCGGGCTTGCTGCTGGCGGCCACGCTGGCCTGGGCTTGGCCGACCTGGCAGGCGCTGCCGGCTGCAAGCGCGGTCACGTCCGCAGGCGCGGGCAGTGCCGGCGCCAGCCCGGAAGGGCCCCAGGACGGCGATTGGCAGCCCTGGTCACCGCAACGCGTGCAGGCAGCGCTGGCCAGCGGCCGCCCTGTGTTCGTGGACTTCACCGCCGCCTGGTGCGTGACCTGCCAGTTCAACAAGCGCACCACCCTGGCCGATGCCCAGGTGCGCGCCGACTTCGCCGCCAAGCGGGTGGTGCTGCTGCGCGCCGACTGGACGCGGCGCGACCCGAGCATCACCGCGGCACTGGCCCAGCTCGGGCGCAACGGCGTGCCGGTGTACCTGCTGCAGGCGCCGGGGGGGGCTACGCCACGCGTGCTGAGCGAGCTGCTGTCGGTGCGCGAGGTGCGCGAGGCGCTGGCCGCCCTGCCCTGAGCGTGCCCCACCGCCGCCGCGGGAACGGCGCCGCGCGGGCGCTGCGGCCTGGCGGCGTGCTCAGGGCACGTCGGCGTACTGCGCGGCCAGGGCCTTGAGGGCGGCGGCCGAGTCTGCGGGTGCGAACGCCGGCCCCAGCTCCTCGGCCAGGATCGTGGCCACCGCGTCGGCACAAGCCGCCGCCTGGCGGGCATCGAGAAACAGCAGCCGGCTGCGCCGCGCCAGCACGTCCGCGACCGTGCGCGACATCTCGAACCTGGCCGCGAACCGAACCATGGCCTCGCTGAGCATGCCCTGGCCGGTCTCCACGTCCCACGCCAACCAGCGCGTGGCGCCCGGCAGGGCGCGCAGGGCCGCCGCTTCGCTGCCGTACAGGTGCTCGCCCGCGGGCTCGCACAGCGCCCGCCCGGGGGCTGCGCCCAGCAGCGGCAGGTGCTCGGTGGCGCCGCCCGGTCGCAGTGGCAGCAGGCCCTGCGCCATGCAGGCAGCCAACACATCCTCGGCCATGGCGCGGTAGGTGGTCCACTTGCCGCCGGTGACGGTGACCAACCCGTTGGCACCGACCTCCACCGTGTGTTCGCGTGAGAGCGTGCGCGTGCCCCCGCCTGGCCCGGCACCGCCCTCACCTGGCTGGGGCGGGCGCACGAGGGGGCGCAGGCCCACCCAGGCCGAGCGCACATCGCTGCGCGTGGGAGCACGCGCCAGGTAGCGGGCGGCCTCGCGCAGGATGAAGTCCACCTCGTGGGCGAAGGGGCGCGGCTCGGCCACCACCTCGCTGCGCGGCGTGTCGGTGGTGCCGAGCAAGGTCTTGCCCAACCAGGGCACGGCAAACAGCACCCGGCCGTCGGCCGTCTTGGGCACCATGAGCGCCGTGGAACCCGGCAGGAAGGACCGGTCCACCACCAGGTGCACGCCCTGACTGGGCGTGACCAGTGGGCGGCCGGCGTCGGGCGCGGTGGCGCCGCGCAGGCGGTCCACCCAGACCCCAGTGGCGTTGACCACGCAAGCCGCCGCGATGTCAAACGCCTCGCCGGTCTCGGCGTCACGCGCCTGGACGCCTCGCACACGGCCGCCCTCCTGGCGCAGGGCGGTAACCGCCAGGTGGTTGATCACCAGCGCGCCACGCTGCGCCGCGCTGCGGGCCAGCAGCACCGCCAGGCGGGCGTCATCGAACTGCCCGTCCCAGTAGCGGATGCCGCCGCGCAGCCCGCTGGCCCGCACCGTGGGCAGCGCCTGCCGCGTGGCGCGGGCCGACAGCGCTTGCGTGGGCCCCAGGCTGCGCCGGCCAGCCAGCCACTCGTAGGCCTTCAAGCCGGCGCCATAGAAGGGCAGCTCCCAGAAGCGGTAGCTCGGCACCACGAAGGCCAGGGGCTGGGCCAGATGGGGGGCGTTGGCCAGCAGCGCCGAGCGCTCGCGCAGGGCCTCGCGCACCAGGCCGAGGTGGCCCTGCGCCAGGTAGCGCACGCCGCCGTGCACCAGCTTGGTGGCACGCGAACTCGTGCCCTGGCCGAAGTCGGTGGCCTCCAGCAGCAGCACCTGCAGGCCGCGTGCCGCCGCGTCCAGGGCCACGCCCAGGCCGGTGGCGCCGCCGCCCACCACCAGCAGGTCCCAGGTCCGGGGTTCGCGCAGCCGCGCCAGAGCCTGCGCCCGCAGCTCGTTGCCGCGCAGCCCTGGCCCCGCGGCCGGCAACAGGTGTGCCTCGTCGTTCACAGGCAGCCCGGGCCTCACCACCGGTGCGTCACGATAGCGCTTCAGACCCGGGCGAAATGCACCGGCAGCCCGGGCACGTCGACCCGGCACTGCAGCACCTGTCCGGCCCAGGGCTCACGAGCCAGTTCCTCGGCCGGGCGGTTCTGCCGCGCGGTGGTGATGAACAGGGTGCGCAGGTCGTCGCCCCCGAAGCAGGGCATGGTCGGGCAGCGCACCGGCAGCGGCAGCTCCGAAAGCACCTCCCCTGTGGGCGACAGGCGCAGCAGGCGCGCGCCCTCGAACATGGCCACCCAGTAGCAACCCTGGGCGTCCACGGCCGCACCGTCGGGCCGCCCGCCGTAATGCGCCAGCGGCTCCTCGGCCGCGCGCGGCGCAAAGCGCGCCCACGCCCGCTGCCGCGACAGGGCGCCCTCGGCGCCGTCGAAGTCGAAGGCGAACACGGTGTGCGCCTTGGTGTCGCTCCAGTACAGGGTGCAGCCATCCGGGCTGAAGGCCAGGCCGTTGCTGACGGTCACGCCCTCGGCCAGGCGCTCCAGGCGTCCGTCGGCCAGACGGTACAGGCCCGCACGCGCGGGCGTTCGCGGCTCGTAGATCGTGCCCACCCAGAAGCGGCCCTGCGGATCGGCCTTGCCATCGTTGAAGCGCTCCAGCGCGGGGTCGTACGGTGGCGGGGCCAGGGCGTGGCGCTGGCCGGTGCGCGGGTTGAAGCGCCACAGGCCGTCGCGCATGCCCAGCAGCAGGTCGCCGCCGGCCAGGGGCGCGGCGCAGGCCACGTCGGTGTCGAAGTGCCAGGTGCGATGCTGGCCGGTGTCCGGGTGGTAACGGTTCAGACAATGGCCGGGGATGTCGCACCACCACAGCGCGCGCTCATCGGGATGCCAGAACGGGGATTCGCCCAGCAGCGAGGCCGCCACCGGCAGCGGCTGGATGGCAGGGCGGTGCACGGCCCGTCACACCCGGGCGATGTCCAGCCGCATCCAGGCCTCGAAGGTCTCGCCCGTGGCCAGCGTGCGCAGGCCGTGCTGCGCCGGCTCGGCCATGTGCAGGGCGTTGCTAACGTGGCTCACCGGTTCGACGCAGAAATAGTCCTTCTGCGGCGGCGTGTACACCACCAGGTAAGGCAGCGAGGACGAAATGCCGATCTTGAGCTTCTCGTCCCGCACCCGCGCCGACCCGGGCCAACCCTCGAAACAGTGGTCGAAGTCCAGGTGGGCCACGTCGGCATCGATGCCGGGCTGGCGCACGCGGCGCGTGGGCAGCTGGGTGCCCGGGTCGGACTCCCAGCGCTCGCTGAGTTCGACGTGCAGGCGGCTGCGGCTGCGCTTGGGAAAGTAGGGGTGCCAGCCCAGCCCCACCGGGGCCGGATGCGGGGCATCGTTGCGCACCGCCAGCGTCAGGCGCAAGCCGTCGGCATCCAGCGCGAAGGTCTGGCGGGCCTCGAAGGCAAAGGGCCAGTGGGCGTCACCGGCATGGTCCAGGCGCAGCACCGCCTCAGCCGCGCTGCAGGACTCCACCTCCCAAGACCGCAACCAGCCCACGCCATGCACCGAATGCGGGCTGTCGTCGAAGTTGGGCTCGGTGGTGTGGTCCTGGTGCAACCAGCGAAACCGGCGGTAGCCCAGGCGGTTGGAATACGGCACCAGCGGGTAACTGCCGGACAGCCGCGGGCCTTGCAGCGCCGCGGGTTCGGTGCTGCGCAGCACGGGCAGGCTGCCACACCACAGGCCGGCGATGCTGCCGCCCAAGTCAGGCCGCAGGGCCAGGCGCAGATCGCCGGCACGGAGTTCGGGGTGGGGTTGAGTCATGGCCCGATCCTATCCGGGCCCGCAGGGGCTGCAAGCCACCAGGCTCAGCGCCTGGGGCGGGGCCGGCTCACAACCTGCCCGCCAGCCGCAGGTCGGCCTTGAGGTAATGGGCCCCGGGCACCGGGTTGAAGTAGTAGGGCGGAACCTCCTCGAAGCCCAGGGTCTCGTACAGGTTGCGCGCGGCCTCCATGTCGTCCAGGGTGTCGAGCAGCATCGTCGAATAGCCGGCCTCGATGGCGCGGTCCATCAACTGGCGCGCCAGCAGCCGGCCCAGGCCGAAGCGGCGAAAGGCGCGGCGCACGTACAACCGCTTCATCTCACAGGCGTTGGGATAGTCCACATCGCGCAGCGGGCGAAACGCGCCACAGCCGGCCAAGGCACCGTCCACGAACGCCAGCAGCAAGGCGCCGTCAGGCCCAGCGTATTCGCCGGGCAGGCCTGCCAGTTCCTGATCAAAACCCTGGAAGCACAGGTCCACGCCCAGTTGGGCGGCGTACTCGCGGAAGATGTTGCGGGTGTCGTCAAACTGCGCCATCTGCGCGGGAACGTGCAACTCGATCTTCGGCGCCGGTACGGTCATGGCCTCACCTCACCCGCCCAGGCCCACGACCCAGTTCACCGCCATGGCCACAGCCAGCGCGAGCACCAGAGCCGCCACGCGCTGGCGCCAGCCGTCAGCCGATGCAGGAGTGCCTGCGGGCAGCGACTTGTCGCCCGTGATCATGGGCGTCACCAGGTCCTGGCGCCGCCACCAGCGGCAGAACAGCACTGCCGCCACGTGTAGCACGAGAAGCGCGATCAGCACCGATTCACCGATCTCCTTGTGCCAGCCGGTCAAAAGTTGCGCAGTGCGCCCGCTGACAAATCGGTTGAGCGGCCCCACATTGGAAATCTCGTCGTCGGCAAACAGCCCGCTGCCCACCTGCGCCACCAGAAAGCCGAGCAGGGCCCAAACCGACAGGGCCCCCAGGGGACTGTGGCCGACTTCGTCCCTGCCCACGGGGTCACGCTGGCCGCGCAGGTAGGCCCATACCCTGCTGGGCGCGTAGAGGAAGCTGGCAAAGCGCGACCATCGCCCCCCCACCAGACCCCAGACGATGCGGAACAGCAGCAGGCCCACCGCCAGATAACCCAGGCGGAAGTGCCAGACCATGGCGGCACCGCCGATCTTGGCCGTGCCGATCGAGGCCACGACGCTGAGCGCCAGCACCCAGTGAAAGAGCCGGGTGGGCAGGTCCCAGACCCGCACCGGTATGGTCGACTCAGGCATCGGTTCATCCCCCAAAGAGCAATGCGTATCCACAGCTCAACGATAACCCGACTGAGCGGCAGCGCCTGGGGCGCATGACGCGGCGGGCGGCAAATCTCACAGGCGATCAGTCGGGATGCACGGGATCGTCAAGGCACCTGAGCGGTCCTGTCCTTAGACTACTCCCTCTTTCATCTTCCGATCCTTTGACCCTCCCAGGTCGATCGGCCCCTGATTCCTCGATTGGAGCCCCCATGAAGAAGCTGATGATCCTGGCCGCCGCCTGCGGCACGCTGACAGCCCTGCCCGCAGCAGCGCAGTTTCAGAAGCCGGAAGAAGCGATCAAGTACCGTCAAAGTGCGTTCACCGTCATGGGCAACCATGTGGCGCGCATCGGCGCCATGGTGCAGGGGCGCGCGCCGTTTGACGCCAAGGCTGCGGCCGACAGCGCACACATCGTGGCGGTGATGTCCACCCTGCCGTTCTCTGCCTTCGGCGACGGTACCGACAAGGGCATGCCCCACCGTGCCAAGGCCGAGATCTGGAAGGACGGCGCCAAGTTCAAGGCTGCCGCCGACAAGATGGCAGGCGAAGCCGCCAAGCTGGAGACTGCGGCCAAGAGCGGCAGCCTGGACGCCATCAAGGCGGTCTTTGGCGGCGTGGGCGGCTCCTGCAAAGCCTGCCACGACGACTTCCGGGCCGACAAGTACAGCAACTGAGAAAGAGGGGCGGGCCTTCACATCGCTGACGCGATGTGAGCCTGCGCCGAGAAGTCAGCCCTGGCCTGCGGCCTGCTCGGCAAAGCCGAGCACGACCCTTCGGGTCTGGGCGCTCATCTTGGCTTCGGCCGGCCCTGCGGGCCTTCACATCGCTGCGCGATGTGAGCCTGCGCCGAGAAGTCAGCCCTGGCCTGCGGCCTGCTCGGCAAA
>JBAXYD010000072.1:0-20192 GCA_037127635.1 Betaproteobacteria bacterium
CGGCGGACCTGGACTACCAGGCGGTGAAAGCGCTGTCCTTCGAGGTGCGACAGAAGCTCAGCGCTCACCGTCCCGAAACGCTGGGCCACGCTTCACGGGTGCCTGGGGTCACGCCCGCAGCCATCTCTTTGCTGCTGGTGCACCTGAAGAAGGGACGATTGAGGCAGGACAGGGCAGGGCGCGAAGAAGGGGCTGCACTGTCCAGGGTCGCCGCGGACGAGGCGGCGTGAGTTGCCGAGAAGCCGAACTGGCAACACTTGCGTGACCCCTTGTTCGCCGTTGAACCCCTTCAACTTCAACATGCAAAGGGGGCTGCCCCGTCGGGTGCGCCCTACGCGGCCGCGCCGGTCCACATCAGCACGCCGATCACGAACTCCAGCGCCAGTCCGCCTGCATTGAGCCAAGAAGGGTTGCGGTCCAACGCCATCGAAGCCAGGCGCGCGAGCGCGGCACCCAGCCATGCGCAGGCCGCGACGGCGTAGGCCGCCGGGGCTTGGAGCACCAGACAGGCCAACCCCAACCCGGCGAACAGGCCGCCGTAGGTGGCCCGAAGCTCGGACAAGCCCCTGGGGCCTTCCGGTTTCAAGCCCACCATGCGTCCGGCAAGCAAGGGCGCCAAGAGCCCCAGCAAGCCCAACGCGATGGTCAAGATGGCGCCCAACGGACCAAAAACATCGTTCATGAAACTCATCCTCGAATCACCAGACCTGGAGTTCGAGCCGGCGGAACTCAGTGCTGCGGGGTCGACTTGAGATTGTCTGCTGTACCTGCGCCCTGGTGCGAGGCTCCTGCACCTACACACTCCAAGCCCTTCATGTTCTGATGCAGACTGCTCCTTTCGATAGCCCCACCCGTACCGCATGACCGACCTGATGGAATCGTTGTCCCTCCCCTTGGACCAGGGTCTGGAGTGCCTGGGCCTGGAGGTTCCGCTGCCGGCTCGCCGGCAGTTGGTCGAGTATCTCGCGCTGATCGACCGCTGGAACCGGGTGTACAACCTGACGGCTGTCCGTAAGCCGGCCGACATGCTGGTGCAGCATCTGCTGGACAGTCTGGCGGTAGTGATCCCGCTGAGGCGGCATCTGCAGGCCAGTGGGCCGGCCCCTGGCCTTGACACCCCAAGCGCGCGCGTCCTGGATGTGGGCAGCGGCGCTGGCTTGCCTGGGGTTGTCTTGTCCATCGTGGAGCGGCGCTGGGACGTGACTTGTGTCGACGCCGTAGCCAAGAAGGCCAGCTTCATCCGGCAGGTGGCGGCCGAACTCGGACTGCCGAACCTTCGCGCCCAGCACGCCCGTGTCGAAGACTTGCCGGCGCCGTCCGGGTTCGACATCGTGACCTCCCGTGCCTTCGCCTCGCTGGCGGACTTTGGGTCCCTGACGGGCCATCTGTTGAGCGCAACCGGGGTCTGGATGGCGATGAAGGGCAAGGTGCCTGAAGACGAGGTGGCCGACCTGCCTGCCGGGGTCGAAGTGTTTCACGTGGAACAACTGGAGGTGCCGAGCCTGGAGGCTCAGCGCTGTCTTGTGTGGATGAGAAAGAGGCGGACATGAACAAGCTGAGCCCTGAAAGCGGTCGATTTGAGTCCCTGCGCCGCGGCTGGCGATCCACTCTGGCACGGGCTTGGGCGGCGGCTGGCCTGCTGGCGACGGCCGCCCTGACCAGCTTCGCGCAGTCGCCGAACGTTGCCGCCACACCTTCTCCGATCGCGGGCTCCGCAGTCTTGGCGTCCTTGCAGTCGTTGCCCGCACTGGAAGTGCCCCCGTACATGGGCACCTGGTACCAGGTGGCCCTGTACCCGAACGTCTTCCAGCGCCAGTGCGTCACCGACACCATGGCCACCTACCGGCAACTGCCGGACGGCACGGTGGAGGTGAAGAACCGCTGCCGCATCGCCGACGGCCGCATGGACGAGGCCCTGGGTCAGGCCCGCCCCACGGGCACCCTCACCGGCACCACCTTGGCGCCGGCGCGGCTGGAGGTCAGTTTCCTGCCGGCCTGGCTGCGCTGGCTGCCCGTGGGCTGGGGCCGCTACTGGGTCATCCAGTTGGCGGAGGACGGCCGTTACGCCGTCATCAGCGAGCCCACGCGCGAGTACCTGTGGATCCTGTCGCGCCAACCCCGCCTGTCCCCTGCTGATGAGGCGGCGATCCGCAGCCGGCTGGCACAGCAGGGATTTGCGGATCTTTCGAAGTTGCAGATGCACCGCCACACGCCCTGACCAGCCCACATGCCGCGCAGAACTGAGAGCGTGTGAAGTATCCCCACACACCCGCTCGTTCGCCCCAAAAGGCGCCGCTAGTCTCTGCAAACGCTCGCCGTAGCGCAAGCTACGGCTGTGCTTTGCGCCATGATCTGCACCCTTTGGAACGCCCGCTCGGGCGCGCCGGAATACTTCACAAGCGCTGAGCGCTGCACTGTTATATTTCTGTATAACCTTCAAGCACGATCACCACAACATGCACCACACGAGTCTTCGCAAGGTGGGCGGCTCGGTCATGCTGACCATCCCGCGCACCCTGTTGGACCAACTGGAGTTGGAGGCCGGAGCGCGTGTGGACCTGGCTGTCAGCGAAGGGCGGCTGGTGGTGGAGCCCGCCCGCAAGCCCAGGTACACGCTGGCGGAGCTCCTGGCAGCTTCCGATTACGCTGGGGTCACGCCTTCTGACGAAGACCGGGCCTGGATCGATGCCCCGTCGAAAGGGCGCGAAATCCTGTGAAGCGGGGCGATATCTTCCTCGTCGATCTGTACCCGACGGCTGGGCGTGAGCAGCAGGGGAGCCGGCCCGTGCTGGTCGTATCGCCCACCGAATTCAATGAAGCCACCAGGCTGCCCGTGGTCTGCCCCATCACCAACGGGGGAGATTTCGCGGGCCGAATCGGCTTTGCGGTGGAGATCACCGGAATCCGAACGACAGGCGTGATCCGCTGCGATCAGCCCAGGGTGCTGGACTTGAGTGCGAGGCGGGGCCGCCAGGTGGACAGCCTACCCGCTGAGCTGATGGACGAGGTGCTGGCACGCCTCACCCCGCTGTTCAGCTGACCCTCCAGCGATTCACTTCAACGCACACACCATGTTCGGCATCACCGACTACGGCGCCTTCTGTGCGGCCGTGCTGCTGTTCCTGGCCCTGCCCGGGCCCGGCACGTTTGCGCTGCTCACCTCCACCGCCAAGGGGGGCTTCAGGGCTGGGGCTGCGGCCACGGCCGGCGTCATCATCGGGGACCAAGTGCTGATGTGGCTGGCCGTGGCGGGGGTGGCAGCCTTGCTGGCGGCCCATCCAGGCTGGTTCCGTGCCATCCAGTACGCGGGCGCGGCCTACCTCGCCTGGATCGGGCTGAAGCTGCTCTTCGCCAAGGAGGGTGACGCGCCGCCCATCCGCATCGAGCCGCATCACTACCTGCGCCAGGCGCTGCTGATCACGCTGCTCAACCCCAAGGCCATCGTGTTCTACATGGCCTTCTTCCCGCTGTTCATCGACCCGGCGCGCCACCAGGGCATGGTCACCTTCACTGCAATGGCCGTGACCATCGCCGGCATCACGGCGGCCTACTGTCTGGTGCTGTGCGCGCTTGCGGGTCTGGTCACCGAGAAGGTGCGCACCCACCAGCGGCTGGCACGCTGGATGCAGCGTGCCGCGGGCGTCTTCCTCATCGGCTTCGGCCTCAAGCTGGGCAGTTCTTGATGCGCATCTTCTGCATTGCCAACCAGAAGGGCGGGGTGGGCAAGACCACCACCGCCGTGAACCTGGCCGCGGGCCTGGCCCAGATCGGACAGCGCGTGCTGCTGGTGGACCTGGATCCTCAAGGCAACGCCACCATGGGCTCGGGCATCGACAAGCGCCAGTTGCCGCTGAGCGTGTACGACGTGCTGCTGGAGTCCGCCAGCGTGGCCGAGGCCCGTCAGCGCAGCGAGAAGGGCGGCTACGACGTGCTGGGCGCCAACCGTGAACTGGCCGGCGCTGAGGTGGAACTGGTCGGCCTGGAGCGGCGCAACGAGCGCCTGCGCGCGGCGCTGAAGGCGGCGCAGGCCGATCACGACTTCGTGCTCATCGACTGCCCGCCCAGCCTGAGCCTGCTGACGCTGAACGGCCTGTGCAGCGCCCACGGCGTGGTCGTGCCGATGCAGTGCGAGTACTTCGCGCTGGAGGGCTTGAGCGACCTGGTCAACACCATCAAGCAGGTGCATGCCAACCTCAACCGTGACCTGCAGATCATCGGCCTGCTGCGCGTGATGTTCGATCCGCGCATCACCCTGCAGACCCAGGTGAGCGATCAGCTCAAGGCGCACTTTGGCGACAAGGTCTTCCAGACGGTGATCCCGCGCAACGTGCGCCTGGCCGAGGCGCCCAGCTACGGCCAGGCGGGCGTGGTGTTCGACCCGTCGTCCAAGGGCGCGCAGGCCTACGTGGCCTTTGCGCAGGAGATGGTGGCGAGGCTGGGGTCGTGACGGCACCCGTCCCAGGCGCAGACCAGCGCCTGCCCCCGGCCCTTGAAGCAGGTTCCGCTGCGGCCTCGTTCGCCCGGATGTTCGCCACCGACATGGACCCGGCATTGCTGCAGCGCATCGAGGACAGCAGCCTGAACGCCAGTGCGCCGCCGCAACAGCGCTGGCTGGACGGCTGGCTCGTGCGTTATTGCCCGGGCAAGGCCAAGCGGGCGCGCTGCATCAATGCCGTGGCCTTGGGCCAGCGCAGCGCGCAGGCCAAGCTGGCCGAATGCGCGGCCTTGTTCGCCGAGGTGGGCCTGCCGCTGGTGGTGCGCCTCACGCCGTTCACCCTGCCGGCAGAGCTGGACGCGCAGCTGGCGGCGCAGGGCTGGCCGCTGTTCGACGACACCCGGGTGATGGTACAGGCGGGCCTGGCGGAGCCGGTCGGTGCGGCCGGCCTGCCGCCAGGCTGGACCGAAACGCTTGAGGGGCCCGAGGCCTTCGCCCGCACGGTCGGGGCCTTGCGCGGGTCGACCGGGCTGGAGATCGCAGCGCATGCGCAGCGCGTGGAGCACTCGCCCGTGCCCTATACCGGCTTGGTCTGGCGCGATGCACTTGGGGCGGTGCAGGCCTGCGGCCAGTTTGCGCGCGAGGCCGATCTGGTGGGTCTCTACGACATCTTCACTGCCCCGCTGGCGCGCGGCCAGGGGCTGGCCACGGCCTTGTGCGCCCGCCTACTGGCCCAGGCGCACCACCAAGGCGCGCGCACCGCCTACCTGCAGGTGGATGCCGCCAACGGCGCGGCGCGCAAGGTGTACACCCGGCTGAGGTTCCAGGACGCCTACACATATCATTACCGGAGTAGCGAAGCGGGTGCTCACTGAACTTGGAGCCTCCACGATCTCGAGTCACGCCTCGGTCGCAAGGGTTCTGGTCCCACGTCAAGACCTGTCATACAGGAAATCGTGACGCGCGGGGAAAGTCGCGTGCTCATGGAGTATTCCGACCCCGGGTGACCACGAAACTCATGCAGTCGCCTTGATTCTTGAATTTTATCAAGGCGGAGTAATTGCGCCAGAGTTCATTGCGGCAGTCATCCTGCTTCGCCGGTTGGGCCTGATATTCCAATAGCAATCTGGGTCCAACGTGCCACTTGGGGTCAGGGATACTCAGGTTCGCTCCGTCCTTGGCGTCAAATCGGAGCTCTCTGTAGTCGCCTGCTGTTGTAGGGTCACGCAACACGAGGCCCAGGTTGGGGGTCGTTCCGGCGCGCCAGCGGTTCACCAAACCCGTCAAGTCCCATTGAACGATGTCGCCACTGGTCGTTGTGGCACGGTTCACCAAGGTGGTGGCTTCTGCAACGGCGTCGTAATCGGGTTGGGTGGTGTTGTTGGCGGCACTTGGGTCTGGGTTGTCTCCCGTGCCAGCCCAGGCGACGCCAAACGCTGAATCGACATCTACGGAGGCCGGCGGCGCGCCTACTGGCCAGCCCTCAAAGCCATTGCCCTCCTGCCACGGAGTGCGGATACCCGATGCAATGACCCGATGAGCGCCAAGGGTGTAGAACACCTCTTTGGATCCAAACAGGTCCTCATAGACGCTCAACACGAGTTTTGCGCTGATCAATGGCTCGCTGGGCTGCCCCGACAAATCAAAGCGAAGCAGTGACCGCTCTGCATCCGCCGCACCGTAAGGCATGCCGCCGCCGCCTCGTCCGGTGCCGATGAGCAGCATCTGCTGCTTACCGTAATTGTCATTTCTCCGCGCATCGACATCCGTCCTGATGAACGTGTCTGCCTCCACGGGTAAGGTGACGCTGAAGGTATTGATGGCCCATGCCGCGCCGGAGCACTGAACTGAGATGGCAGCTGCGATGACCGCCAAGCCTTTGCGTCCTCCGATTTTTGAAGGTATCTTCATGATTTCTCCTTTGGGTGAGTTTGAATGACCTCTCACATCACGAAGTTTTTCCGACTGGCAATGAAAGGAGTTTCTATCGTCCCCCTCACCGCGGCCATTCCCGTGATGTCCTCGGTAGGGTAGTGAAGGGACGGGGCGGGCTGCTTGTGAGAACGCAACCGGTTGGGGGACCCGTTCCAGACAGTCGCGGTCCATTGGCCTGTGTCACCCAAGGTGTTGCCACCATGCCTGACGCGTGGAGGCCCGGTGTCCTGCGGTAGATGGGCGAGGCTGTGCTACCCGGAAAGTGTCGGTTGCTCAGGCAGCACACCGGCGTGAGGGCGCTGTAGCAGCCGAGGGGGCCCGTGCTGCCTACTTTCCGGCAGACGGGCGGGGCGCCTGGCAAAGGTGGGTCAGGGGTCGAGGCGAGCGCTAGTGCGGCAGTCTTTCACGATGGCCCTTGCTGGGTTGCCATGCAGATCGCCGGTGTGCTTCGCCAGGCCAGTCAACCCTTGGGAGGGAGATGGTTGGCCAGCCTCACCCCCGCGCCGGCCCCACCACCTCGATGCCGGCCTGGCGCAGCGCGGCGTCCAGGGCGGCGATCTCGCCGCCCACCAGCGCGTCCAGGCGCGCCAGTTCGGCGTTCACCTTGGCCATGGCCTCCGCAGACACCTCGCGGGCCTGCTGCGTGGGCGGCTCGTCGGCGATGGACACCACGCTGATCAGATCGGACAGCGTGTCGTTCAGCCCGGCCCGGTGGCGCAGCACGTCGCGCGAAGACTCCCGGTGGATGTCCACCAGCACCCCTTCGATCGCCTCCAGGGCCCGCACCATGGATTGGCCGCGCTCGGCCAAGGCCTGGTCGCCGGGGCCCAGGCGACGCTCCAGCTCACGCAACTGGCGCTTGAGCAGCCGGATTCGGTTGACGCCCTGGTTAAGCCGCGACCAGTGGTCGTAGAGCTGGCGCAGCAGCGCTGACTGCTGCTCAAAGGCGCGCTGCGGCGTCTTGACGCGTGGGTCTTTGACCACGGCGAAGGCGGCCTCCAGGCGCTGCCCGGCCGCTTCCAGCACCACCCTGTAGCGCCCGGGCGCCACAGCGGGCCCGGGGATGTCTTCCGCATCCTCGGCCAGCGGCTTGTTGCGTCGCGTCATGAGTGCGGGGTCCAGCTTCACCGGCCCGCGGTGGCGCAGGTCCCAGACGTAGCGGTTCAGGCCCGGCTGGGTACCCGGTTTTTTGCCGTTGGCCAGGGTGGTGTCGTCGCTGGCCACGGCCTGGACCTCGCGGCCGGCCTCGTCCAGAAAGCTCAGTTTCACCGGCCCCGAGAAGCCTTCCGGCAACTGGTAGTAAACGAGGGCACCGTTGGGCGGGTTCTCGCCCACCTCCAGAAAGCGCCGCCCGGGCTTGCCGTCCGGCCCCACCATGGTCTCGGTGCCGCCGCCAATGCCGAAGGCCGGGCCATAGCTCACCCCCTTCTTCGCGAAGCCTGAGCCTGCGCTCCAGGACAACCGGGCGCGCACCGTGTCGCGCGGCGTCACCAGCTGCAACGTGTTGCGCGTGCCCTGCAGCTGGCGCATGGGCTCGATGTCGTCCAGCACCCAGAAAGAGCGCCCGTGGGTGGCGGCCACCAGGTCCGAGCCCTTGAGCTTCAGGTCGTACACCGGCGCCACCGGCAAGCCGCCGGGCATGCGCTGCCAGTGCACCCCATCGTCCCGGCTGAAGAAGACGCCGGTCTCCGTACCTACAAACAGCAGCCCCGGCCGCACGGGGTCGGCGCGGATGACGCGCGTGATCTCGCCCTCGGGCAGGTTGCCGTTGATGGACTGCCAGGTCTTGCCCCCGTCGCGGGTGCGGAAGAGGTAGGGGTGGTAGTCGGCCAGCTTGTAGCCCGTGGCGCTGACGTAGACAGTGTCGGCGTCGTGCGCCGAGATCTCCACGCAGCCCACGTAGGCCAGCTCGGGCATGCGCGCGCCGCGGCCCCGCGGGGTGACGTTGGCCCAGGTGGCGCCGTCGTCGCGCGTCACGTGCACCAGCCCGTCGTCGGTGGAGGCCCAGATCTCGCCCGCGCGGTGGGTGGACAGCGCCAGGCAGGCGCAGGTGGCGTGTACCTCGGCACCGGCGGTGTCGTGCGTCAGCGGCCCCCCAGAGTGCCCCTGGCGTGCTGGGTCGTTCAGGCTCAGGTCGGGTGAGATGCACTCCCAGCTCGCGCCCTCGTTGCGGGTGCGGAACACGCGGTTGCCGCCGGCGTACAGCGTCTTCGGGTCGCCCGGGGCGAAGACCAGCGGGTAGGTCCAGGCAAAGCGGTACTTCAGGTCGCGCGGGGCGATACCGCGCGAGGTCTCTGGCCAGACGTTCACCAGCCGGATCTGCCGTGTGCGGTGGTCGTAGCGCTGCAGGGCGCCGGCGCCGCCGGGGCTGGAGCCCACCGCGCCGCAGTAGACGATGTCCGGGTCGGTCGGGTGCACGGCGATGAAGCCGCTCTCGCCCGTCCCGGGGTAGGTGCAGTCGCCCAGGGTGATGGCGCCCCACTCTGAGGCCGTCGGCACGCTGATGGAGGTGTTGTCCTGCTGCGTCCCGTAGACCCGGTAGGGGTACTGGTTGTCTACGTCCAGCCGGTAGAACTGGGCGGTCAACTGGTTGTAGATGGACGACCAGGTCTGCCCGCCGTTGAAGGACACGCAGGCGCCGCCGTCATTGCCCTGCACCATGCGCTGCGGGTTCTTCGGGTCGATCCACAGGTCGTGGTTGTCGCCGTGCGGCGTGGTCACCTCGCTGAAGCTCACGCCGGCGTCGGTGGACTTCCACATCTGCAGGTTGGTGATGTAGACCGTGTCGGCATGCCCGGTATCGGCAAAGACATGGGTGTAGTACCAGGGGCGGTGCATCAGGTCTCTGTGAGTGCTCACTTGCGTCCAACACGCGCCGTGGTCGTCACTGCGGTACAGGCCGGTGGCCTCGCCTTCGGCCTCCACCAGGGCCCAGACGCGCCCAGCGCGGGCGCCCGACGCGCTCACCCCGTGCTTGCCCAGCAGCCCGCCGGGCAGGCCGCCGCGGCCGGAAAGCTCCTGCCAGGTGTCGCCGCCGTCCATCGAACGCCACAGCCCGCTGCCCGGCCCGCCGCTGTGCAGGTTCCAGAAGCTGCGCCGCGCCGCCCAGCAGCCGGCGTACAGGATGCGCGGGTTGAACGGGTCCATGCTCAGGTCCACCGCGCCGGCTTCGGGCCCGCGGTCCAGCACCTTTTCCCAGGTCTTGCCGCCGTTGCGCGAGCGGTACACGCCGCGCTCCGGGTTGGAGCCGAAGGCGTCGCCCAGGGCGGCCACGTAGACCAGGTCCGGGTCCTGCGGGTGCACGCAGATGCGGCCGATGTGGCGTGTCTCTTTTAGCCCCAGGTGCTTCCAGGTGCGACCGGCGTCAGTGGAACGGTAGACGCCGTCGCCGTAGGACACGTCGATGCGGATGGTGGTTTCGCCGGTGCCGGCGTAGACCACGTTCGGGTCCGAGGGGGCCACGGCCAGCGCGCCGATGGTCGCGCTGGTGAGAAAGCCGTCGGAGACGTTGCGCCAGTACACGCCGCCGTCGGTCGTCTTCCACACGCCCCCGGCGCAGGCGCCGAAGTAGAAGGTCATGGCGTCCTTTGGGTCCCCCGCCACGGCCACCACGCGCCCGCCGCGCGGCGGGCCGATGCAGCGCCATTTCAGGGTGTCGAAGCCGGGGGCTGCGGCTGAAGCGGCATCTGCCTGCGAGGCGCGCGGTGAGGTGCGTGCGGACGTGCCTGAGGACTTGGTGACTGCTGCGGTCTTTGAAGGAGCGGTGGTCTTGCGGGCGCGCTGGGCAGGTTTCGCGGTAGGGGCCTGGGGCATCAAGGGTCTCCGTGCATCAAGGTCTTGGCCTGTGTACGTCACAGGCTCTCGGAGCCCCGATCTTCGGCCAATGCGCCAGCGATGTCCTCAGGCAGTACCCTCAGAAGCGGGCATGGTGTCCCGATCTGCGGCGGTGCCCACGCCCTACCCACCGGTGCGGTGAACAGTGGCTGTGACATCGCCCACAAGCCACGGCCCCGCAGCCTGACCGCTCGGCTGCTCCGCAGCCGCATACTGCGCGGATGGTCATCGACAGCACCGTAAAGACCCTGCAAACCGCGCGCCTGCGCCTGCTGCCGGTGCATGAGAGTCTGGCTGCAGGAGCAGCCGCTTTCTACCAGCGCAACGCCGCCCACCTGGCGCCCTGGGACCCACCCTCTCCACCCGACTTTGCCACCGAGGCCTTCCAGCGTGAGCGCCTGGCCAAGGCGCTGGCCGATGTGGCGGTGGGCGCCTTGTTGCGCTGGTGGCTGCAGCCGCAGGGGGATACCTCACGCCTGGTGGGCAGCATCGGCTTGAGCCAGATCGCCCGCGGCCCTTTCCAGAACGCGATGCTGGGCTATGCCGTCGACGCTGACTGCCAGGGTCAGGGCCTGATGCGCGAGGCGCTGCAGGCGGTGATCGCCCACGCCTTCTCGCCGGCCGTGCATCTGCACCGCATCCAGGCCAACGTGCGGCCTGAGAACGCGCGCAGCGTGGCCCTGCTGCAGCGCCTGGGCTTCGAAGACGAGGGCCTGGCGCGTGAGTACCTCTTCATTGATGGTGCTTGGCGCGACCACCGCATGTTTGCGCTGCGCAACAGGGCCTTTATGGGGGTGCCGTTGTAGCTCGGAAGCCTGCGAAGCTGACCATGCGTCTGACGGTTCGTCCGCTCGCGGCAGCATCAGCCGCAGACGGCACTTGACCCAGACCGGTGGGGCCCCGGATACTCAAATCGTGTCCATGAAGTCTTGCTCTCGTGCGCTACCTGTCAGCTTCCAGCCGGCAGGCGTCAGCGCGCGCGTGCTACACGGCGTCCGCTTCCACCAGATGCGGAGGCGGGCCATGTGACATCCGGCAGAGACTCTGCCCGTCGCAAGGCCCGCCCCACCCGGCGGGCCTTTTCGTTTCCGGCCTCATCAAGGCCTTGACCGCCCAAGGAGAAGACTGTGACCCAGACCCCCTACCTGATCCGGCCCACGCGCCCGGAGGACGCCGCCGATGTCGCGGCTTACATGGTCGACCCGGCAGTCTTTGCCGGGTTGCTGCAACTGCCGCACCCCACCGAGGCGATGTGGCGAGAGCGCTTTTCCGCCCCCAAAGCGGGCAATGACCTCTCTCTCGTGGCCGAGCAGAGCGGGCGCGTAGTGGCCAGCGCCGGGCTGTTCTGCCAGCGCGCTCAGGTGCGGCGCCAGCACGCCAGTGCGCTGGGCATCTCCGTGGCCACGTCTGCGCAGGGCCAGGGCATCGGCACGGCGCTCATGGCCGCGCTGACCGACTACGCCGACCGCTGGGGGCAGATCCTGCGCATCGAGCTGTCGGTGTTCGCCGACAACGCGCGCGCCATTGCCTTGTACGAGCGCTACGGCTTCGTGCGCGAGGGCTTGCACCGCGGTTACGCGCTGCGCGACGGGTCTTACGTCGACACGCTGAGCATGGCCCGACTGCACCCCAACCCACCACGCTGGATGGCGGGGTGAAGGCCCTGGCCGCGGGTTGGGCGGTGCAGGCCAGCGCCCGCGGTTGGCAGAGCTACAGCCCCAGCCCCTCGTTCACCCCCAGGTGTACGTTCATGGACTGGATGGCTGCGCCGCTGGCGCCCTTGCCCAGGTTGTCCAGGCGGGCGACGAGCACGGCCTGGTCGGCGGCGGCGAAGACGAAGAGGTCCAGGCGGTTGGTGTCGTTGCAGGCCTGCACGTCGAAGAAGCCCTCGGCCAGGGTGGCGGGGTCGCTCAGCGGCATCACGCGCACGAAGCGCTCGCCGGCGTAATGCGCCGCCAGGGCGCGGTGCAGCGCCGCGCCGTCGGTGCCGGGGGCCAGTTGCGAGAAGTGCAGCGGCACGGTCACCGCCAGGCCCTTGTAGAACGGTCCCACCACCGGCAAGAAGGCCGGGCGTGTGGTGAGGCCGGTGTGGGTCATCATCTCCGGGATGTGCTTGTGCGCCAGTCCCAGCGCGTAGGGCCGCGGGGACTTGAACTTCGGGTCCCCCCCGGGCTGCGCCGCGGCCTCGTACTCGGCAATCATCTTCTTGCCGCCACCCGAGTAGCCGGTGATGGAAGCCGCCGACACCGGCAGGTTCCTGGGCACCAGGCCGGCGTCCACCAACGGGCGAATCAGCGTGATAAAGCAAGTGGCATGGCAGCCGGGGTTGGCGATGCGCTTGGCCGCACGAAGCGCGGCGCGCTGCCCGGCGCACAACTCGGGCAGGCCGAAGGCCCAGGTCGGGTCGGTGCGGTGCGCGGTGCTGGCGTCGATGACGCAGGTGTTCGGGTTGGTCACCAAGGCGGCCGACTCCTTGGCCGCCACATCTGGCAGGCACAGAAAGGCCACGTCGGCGGCGTTGAGCAGGCGCGCGCGCTCGGCCGCGTCCTTGCGGCGCTCTGGGTCGATCTGCAGCATCTCGATGTCGGCGCGCTGCGCCAGCACCTCGTGGATGCGCAGGCCCGTGGTGCCTTCCTGACCGTCGACGAAAACCTTGGTGGACATCTTTGCTCCGTGCTGCGGCACCGCCGTGGTGCCTGCGTGACCGATGGGCCGCAGGATAAGGGATAACGCCGAGTCCCGACCTGCCAAAGACAGCCAGGCCCGTTGTCCACTGGCGTGCGGCTGGCGCGACAATCTGCCCCTATGGTCACCAAGAAACCCAAGGGCCTGGGCCTCGGCCTCGAAGCCCTGCTCGGCCCCCAGGCCAAGGAGCCGTTGGCGTCGGATGCGCCCGCCGGTGCGCCCTCCACACTCAAGCTCAGCCAGTTGCAGCCCGGCAAGTACCAGCCGCGCACGCGCATGGACGAGGGCTCGCTGTACGAGCTGGCCGAGAGCATCAAGAGCCAGGGCGTGATGCAGCCGGTGCTGGTGCGGCCGGTGGCGGGAGAGGGCGGTGCGGCGCGCTACGAGATCATCGCCGGCGAACGGCGCTTTCGCGCCGCGAAGCTCGCCGGGCTGGACGAGGTACCCGTGCTTGTGCGTGACGTGCCCGACGAGTCCGCCGCCGTGATGGCGCTGATCGAGAACATGCAGCGCGAAGACCTCAACCCGCTGGAGGAGGCGCAGGGCCTGCAGCGTCTGGTCGGCGAGTTCAAGCTCACGCACGAACAGGCCGCGCAGGCCGTGGGCCGCTCGCGCAGCGCGGCCAGCAACCTGCTGCGCCTGCTGCAGCTCACCGAGCCGGTGCAGAAGATGCTGATGGCTGGTGATCTGGAGATGGGCCATGCCCGTGCGCTGTTGTCGCTGGACGCGGCGCAGCAGATTCTTTCTGCCAACGAAGTGGTGGCGCGCAAGTTGACAGTGCGCGAAGCTGAGAAGCTCGTGGCCAAGGCGCTGAACAACGGCCGGCAGGCGCCGCTGCTGCGCGTGAAGCAGGACAAGCCGCGCGACTTGGTGCGCCTGGAGGAGAAACTCGCCGACGCCCTGGCTGCCGCAGTGGAGATACGCGTGCACCGCAAGACCAAGCGTGGAGAACAAGGCGAGATTGCCATCGCCTTTGGCTCGCTGGACGAGTTGAACGGCTTGCTCGAAAAGCTGGGGTCGAGGGAGGAATGATGACGAACCAGGTCGGTGTCCATCACCGTCGGATGGGCCGGGCGTTGCTGGCTGCGGCGGCCGTGGCGGTGCTCGCCGCCTGTTCCACCTCCTCCCCTTCGCCTCAAGTCGGCGCGGTGGTGACGCCACCCTCGGCGCTGACCATGACGGGGGTGCCTGCGGTGCCGGCGTCTCTGCCTGCCCGGGTGGGCCCGTACACCGAGTTCCGCGGCGCGTCCCTGGCGGACGTCACGCCTGATGGACGGCGTTTGCTGGCGGTGTGGCGTGCCGGCCCGAAGGGCGCTGAGCGCGCCCAGCTGCACTTGAGCGATGCGCCCGGACAGGCGCTGAAGCAGGTCACCACTGCAGAGGAGCCCACGCGCAGTGGCAACTTCCTGCCGGCCGACCCGAACTTCATCGTGTTTGAACGCGACCGCGGCGGCAACGAGGCCACGCAGGTGTTTCGCCGCGACCTGACAACGGCTCAGGAGACCGCGCTGACCGAGCCCGGCCAGCGTTGTGACGCGGGCACCTTCAACCGCGCCGGCAATGCCGTCACCATCACCTGTGCCAAGGTGGACGCCGCGGCTGCGGGTGCCGGTGGTGCCTCCAATGCACTGTCGCTGGTGGAGGTGAAGACCGGCCGCGCCCTGGGGCGTGTGGACCTGCCCGGCACAGGGTGGTGGGCGGCCGATGTCTCGCCCGACGACCGCTGGGTGCTGGTCAACCGTTACATCTCGGCCAGCCAGTCCGAAGTCTGGCGGGTGGACCTCAGCACGGGCCAGCGCAGCCGCTTGCTGCCGCGCGATGGCGAGCCGCGCGCGGTCCATTTCGCCAGCACCCTGCTGCAGGAGGGCCAGGGCTTCCTCGTCGTGACCGACCGCTTCGGCGAGTTCCGCCAGGCGTTTCGCTACGACGCCGCGGCCCACCGCTTCGACCCCATCACGGCCGACGTGCCCTGGGATGTGGGCAGCGCCGCCGTCTCGAAGGACCTGCGACGCGCCGTGTTCGTCACCAACGAGGCGGGCGTGGGTGTGGCCAGGTTGTACGACCTGCCGACCCTGAAGCCTTTACCGCTGGCGCTCCCCCGCGGCACCAATGTCTCGTCGGTACGCCTGTCCGACGATGGGCGGCGCCTGGTCTATACCGCCGTGTCGCCGTCCGCGCCTTCCGAGATCCGTGTGCTGGATCTGGACGCTGCCTCTGCGCTTCAACCCGCGCCTGGCCCGCTGTGGGTGGCGGCCGACACTGCCGGCATCGACACCCGCGCCTTCACGCCCGTCGGGCCGATCGCCTGGAAGAGCTTTGACAGCCGCACCATCACCGGCCTGATCCAGCGCCCGCCGGCAAAGTTCACCGGCAAGCGACCGGTGCTGATCGAGATCCACGGCGGGCCCGAGGCGCAGGCGCGCGTGGGCTTCAACGGCCGCTACAACTACATCGTCAACGAGCTCGGCATCGCCTTCATCGAGCCCAACGTGCGCGGCTCCACGGGTTTTGGCAAGACCTTCCACCAGCTGGATAACGGCCGCCTGCGCGAGGACTCGGTCAAGGACATCGGCGCCCTGCTGGACTGGATTGCGCAACAGCCTGATCTGGATTCTTCGCGCGTCGTGGTCCAGGGCGGCAGCTACGGTGGCTATATGGCCAACGCGGTGGCGGTGCACTACTCGGACCGAATACGCGGTGCCATGCCGGCCGTGGGCATCTCCAACTTCGTCACCTTCCTGGAGCGCACCGAGAGCTACCGGCGCCACCTGCGCCGCGTGGAGTACGGCGACGAGCGCGACCCCGCCATGCGCCAATGGATGCAAGAGAGTGCACCCTTGAACAACGCCCACCGCATCAAGGTGCCGCTGTTCGTCATTCACGGCCGCAACGACCCGCGCGTGCCGGTGCAAGAGGCCGAGCAGATCGCCCGCACCGTGGCGGCCAACGGGGTGCCGGTGTGGACCATGATCGCCGAGAACGAGGGCCACGGCTTCGCCAAGAAGGAGAACGCCGACCACCTGTTCTATGCGCGCATCCTGTTCCTGGAGAAGGTACTGCTGGGGCGGTAGCGCCGGGAAGGGCAAGAACGGGCATGTCCGTACCGATCCTGCCTCCCCCCTCGCCGGGGCCCGGCCCCGACAGAGGCGCTGAGCCCGAAAAGCGGACACCCTCGTTCAGCTTCGACGCCTTCTCCCCCAAGGAGGTGGCCGAGCGCATCGAGGTCCTGGGCGTGGCCAAGGCGCGTCTGCCGTTCGCGTCGATGCTGCTGCTGGCCGTGTTAGCAGGCGCTTACATCGGATTTGGATCTTTGTTCTTCTTGTTGGTGACCTCGGACCCGTCTTGGTCTTTCGCTGCAGCTCGGCTGTTGGGCGGGCTGGTCTTTTCGCTCGGGCTGCTGACGGTCGTGGTGGCCGGGGCCGAGCTGTTCACCGGCAACCACCTGCTGGCCATGGCCTGGGCTGACGGGCGGCTGTCGGCGGCTGAGGTGCTGCGCAACTGGGGCGTGGTGTGCCTGGGCAACGCCCTGGGCGCCGGGCTGCTGGCCTGGGCCGTGGCGGGCGCGGACTTGGGGTCGCTCAACGGCGGCCGTCTCGCGCAGCAGGCGATGAAGGTGGCGCAGGCCAAGGCGGACCTGCCCGCCGACGTGGCCTTCCTGCGCGGCGTGCTGTGCAACGTACTGGTGTGCCTGGCGGTTTGGATGGCCGCGGCCGGCCGCAGCGTGGTGGACAAGGCCGTGGCCGTGGTGCCCCCTGTGACCGCCTTTGTGGCGCTGGGCTTCGAGCACTCGGTGGCCAATTTCTTCTTCTTTCCGCTGGCCCTGCTGCTGGAGCCCACGGCCGCAGCGGCTGGCCTGCCCGCGCCGGGCGCGGGTGCGATCCTGGGCAACCTGCTGCCGGTGATCGCCGGCAACCTGGTGGGCGGCAGTGTGCTGGTGGCCGGGGTTTACTGGGTGGTGTATCGGCGTGGGGTGCGCTGAGCCGGTCCAGTCGTTGTGGCTGGCTTGTGCCGTGCGCCTGAAGAGGAGGCGCCGCGACTGCGCCTACCCCACCACGGTGCCGTCGAACCCCAGATGCCGGGAGATGGCGCCAGCCGTGTCGATCACCACCGACGAGAGCTGCAGCTGGCGCTCGGCCGTCATGCGCTCAGGCGGGCCGGACACGCTGATGGCCGCGAACACGCGGCCGGCGGCGTTGCGGATGGGCGCGGCCACGCAGCGCACGAACAGCTGCAACTCTTCGTTGTCCAGGGCGTAGCCGCGCTTGCGCACCTTGGCCAGGTCGCGCTCCAACGCGGCCAGCGAGGTGATCGTGTGCGAGGTGTAGGAGCGCAGCCCCCCCGCCGCGATGCGCGCCACAAGGTCCTTGGGCAGGTACGCACCCACGGCCTTGCCCACGCCCGTGCAGTGGATGGGTGCGATCTCCACGCGGCTGGCCAGGCTCTTGCGGGGCTCTTCGAAGTCCTCCCGCTCGATCACGACAACGCTCTGGCCGTTGAAGACCCCCAGGTGCACCGAGGCGCTGGAGTGCCGCGCGAGCTGGTCGACGAAGGGCTGCGCTTCGCGGTGCAGGTCCATGTTGGCCAGGGACAGGCTGCCCAGCTCGTACAAGCCGATGCCGAGCATGTACCCACCGCCCTGGACGTCCTGCTCGATGAAGCCGATGTCCTTCAGCGCGCCGAGGATGCGGTGCACCGTCGGCCGGGGCAAACCGGTGCTGCCAGCGATCTGCGCCAGCGTCAGGCGCCGCGACACGATCGAGAAGCACTGCAGCACATCCATCATGCGCTGGTAGGACTGGATGCGGTTCTTGTCGTCCTGTTCCGCGGGCGCGCGTGGGGCCATGGGTGTGTTCAGCGAGGGTGTGGCGGACTGGGGGGCTCTGCGTCACGGCGGGCGCTCTGCGTTGCCGTGACCCCCGGCCAGGCCACGGCAATCCGCCCCTTCCGGCAGCGCTTTCCCAGCGATGAGGCAGTGTATCGACCCCTCAACGCGCCCAGCTTCCGCGTGGGCGGTGCCAGCCCTCCCAAGCCAGCGCGTGGGCGCTCAGTTCACCTTCAGATTGAGCTGGGTGATGAGGGCCTTGAAGTAGGCGCTGTCACGGTCGATTTCCGTCTTGAACCGGGCGCCGTCGGCGACGGAGTAGCCCAGGTTGAGCTTGTCCATCGCTTCCTTGACGGCGGGGTCCTGGGCGGCCTTCATGGCGGCGTCGGACAACTTCGCCAGCACATCAGCCGGCAGGCCACGAGGCGCACCCAGCCCGCGCCAGGTGCCGATGGACAGGTCGATGCGTCGCTCCTTGAGCGTGGGCACGTTCTCGAAGCCCTTCAGGCGCTGGTCGCCCATGACCGCCAGCATCCTCAACCTGCCTGCGGCCACCTGGGACGAGACCTCGGAAGGGGAGGGCACCACGGCGTCGATGTGGCCGCCCAGCAGGGCCACGACGGCCGGGGCGTTGCCCTGGTACGGGATATGGTTGAAGGTGGCGCCGAGCTTCTGCTGCAGGCCCAGCGCGGCCAGGTGCGAGACCCCGCCCACGCCTGCATTGCCGAAGCGCAGGCCGTCCTTGCTGCGCTTGGCGGCGTCCACGAACTCCTCGACGGTGTTCCAAGGGGACTGTGCGCTCACGGCCAGCACCACGGGGTCCTGGTTGAGGCGGACGATGGGCACGAAGTCCTCGGGCTGGTACTTGCCAATGCCCAGGTGGGGCAGGATCACCATCTCGAGGGTCATCATCGCGATCTTGTAGCCGTCAGGCTTGCTCTGCGCCACCTCGCCCAGGCCGATTGCGCCGCTGGCCCCGGGCCGGTTGAAGACGGTGAAGGGCTGGCTGAAGTGCTTCTTGGCGGCCTCGGCGAACACGCGGGCGAGCACGTCGGTGCCGCCGCCGGCACCGAACGGCACCACGAGCTCCACTGCCCGGTTGGGATAGGCGTCCCCCGATTGCGCAAAGGCCAAGGGCGAGGTGGCTGCAAGCGGCCAGGCGCTCATGGCGACCAGGCCGGCTCTGCGGGTGATTCCTGAGGGCTTCATGCGGATTCCTGTAGGGGTTGAGGTGATGGCTTCAGCCAGGACGTCCGGATACCGGAACACTTGACCGAAATGCGGAACGCTGAGAGACTTTATGAACCGGGGCTCCCTGTGTCAAGTGCTGAACACCCTGATCTGCGCACTTCACGGCCTCCCGGTTCCGCGGTCCGCATCGGCGCACCCCTCACAAGACCCTCCACAGGAACCCCAAGATGAGCTCCAAGACTCCCGACCTGCGCCACCTCCTGCACGGCGTGCTGCCCCCGATCGCCATGCCCTTCGACGAGCAGGGCCGCCTGGTGCGAAACGCCATGCGCGAGCAGATCGACCTCATCGTCAACGCCGGTGCCAACGGTGTCGTGGTGGGGGGCAGCACGGGCGAGGGCCATACCTTGTCGGATGCCGAGTTCGTCGAGTCGATGCAGGATGCCTACGAGGCCACCGCCGGGCGCGTGCCTTTCCTGGCCGGCCTCATCGTCAACAGCACCGTGCAGGCGATCCGCCGCACCCGCATGCTCGAAGGCATGAAGGTGGTGGCGTTGCAGGTCACGCCCGTGCACTACCTGTTCAAGCCCGACGAGCAGGCCACCATCCAGCACTTCCGCACCATCTGGGAGGAAACCGGCATTCCCATCCTCATCTACAACGTGATCCCCTGGAACTACCTGAGCGTGGACTCCATGCTGCGGATCATGGACGAGGTGCCGGGCGTGATCGGCATGAAGCAGAGCAGCGGCGATCTGAAGTCGCTGTCGGACCTGCTGCTCAACGTCAAGGAGCCCAACATCGTGCTCAGCGGCATCGATGCGCTGCTGTACCCCGGCTTCGCCCTGGGCATGCACGGCGCCATCTCGGCCCTGACCAGTGCCGTGCCCGGGCCCGTGGTCCGCCTGCAGAACATGGTCAAGGCCGGCCGGCACGACGAGGCCCGCCAACTGCACTTCCACCTCAACCGGCTGTGGAACACGCTGCCGCACGAGATCCTGCCGGGTTGCGTCAAGTACATCCAGCACTTGCAGGGGCTGCCGCTGTACCACCCGCGCGCGCCGATGGTCCCGCCCGACGAAGGCCTGAAGGCGCGCATCGCCCAGGTGCTCAAGCCCGTGCTGGCGGCCTGAAAAGCGCTGACTGAGCGCCGATGTACCGAGGCCGTGAACGATGAAGAAGCTCCTGAACCAACCGGGTGACTACGTCAACGAGATGCTGGAGGGCCTGTGCGTGGCCCACCCGGGGCAGTACCGCCAGCTGCCCGGGCACCCGCGCGTCGTCGTGCGC
>JBAXYD010000073.1:0-19971 GCA_037127635.1 Betaproteobacteria bacterium
GTGGGCCTGAGCTTCTACACCCTGGGCCAGCGCCAGGGCCTGGGCATTGGCGGGCTGCGCAGCGGCGGCGGCACGCACGCCCCCTGGTTCGTCGCGGCGAAGGACTTGGCCCGCAACCGGCTGATTGCCGTGCAGGGGCACGACCACACGGCCCTGCTGTCACGTCACCTGTGGGCCGAGGATGTGAGCTGGGTGGCCGGCCATGCCCCGGCGCCGGGGCGGCTGGCCGCGAAGACGCGCTACCGGCAGGCGGATGCGCCCTGCAGCTTCCGCCCATTGGCCCGACAAGCCACGCAAGCCGAACAAGGCCTGGAAACCGAGGAAGGCGAGGGCCGCATGGGCCTCACAGAAGGCTTCAGCCTGGACTTCAGCGCCCCCGACCCGGCCCAGTGGGCGGTGACACCGGGGCAATCCGCCGTGCTGTACGACGGCGAGGTCTGCCTGGGCGGCGGGGTGATCAGCCAGCCCTGGCCCGAGGCCCAGCCACAGGCCCCGGCTCCAGACGCGCCAGCCAGGCCCGCAGCAGCGCATTGACCGCCTCGGGCTGCTCCCAGGTCAGCAGATGGCCGCAGGCGGGCAGCACATGCAGTTCGGCCCGAGGGACGGCGGCAGCCACCTCGCGCGAGCACTCCGGCGGCGTCAACGCATCCGCATCACCGCAGACCACCAGCACGGGGCATTGCAGGCGGCGCAACAGCGGGCGACTGTCGGGCCGGGCCATGATTGCGCGGTTCTGGCGGATGAGCTGGGGGGTCCCGGCACGGCGGATCATCGCGAAGTAATCACGCACCATTGCCGCATCGCCCTGCCGGCTGGGGTGGAAGGCGAAGGGCACGTTGGCACGCAGGATCTCGTCCATGCGCCCCTGTTCGAACTCCAGCACCGCCGCGCTGCGCAGCGTGATCATCTCGGGCGTGTCCGGGCGGGCGCTGCTGCCCAGCAGGGCCAGGGCAGCCACGCGCTGCGGCGCCTGCCGGAAGACCTCCAGCGCCAGGATGCCGCCCATGGACGTGCCCACCAACACCAGCGGGCCCTCGTGCTCGGCCAGCACCTCACGGGCCATGGCGCTGAGCGTGTCCGCCCGGGCGTGGGCATCGCTGATGTGCACCGTGTGGCCAGCGGCGGTGAGGGCTGGCACCTGATGCCGCCACAGGGCGGCGTCGCTGGCCAGGCCGGGCAGGAGGATCACGCGGGTCATGGGGCATCCTGAAAGCTGTCGCACCGATTCGACCCGGCGGTGTCGCGGGGGTCAAGGGGGAGTTGAGGAGAAGGCAAGGGCCGCGGGTGCGAAACTCAGCCACCCCTCGCCGACCTTACCCCTTCATGACCTGGATCCTCGCCTACCTCGTAGCCGGCACCGTCATCGGCTTCTTCGCCGGCCTGCTGGGCATTGGGGGAGGCATGACGCTGGTGCCCATCCTGGCCGCACTGTTCACCGCCCAGCAGATGGCACCCGAGCATGTGATGCACCTTGCGCTGGGCACCGCGATGGCCGGGGTGCTGTTCACCGGCTCGGCCAGCGTGCGCGAGCACCACAAGCTGGGCTCGGTGGACTGGGGAGTGGTCAAGCGCCTGGCCCCGCCCATGGCCACGGGCACGCTGCTGTCGTCGCTGGCCGCAGGGTGGATGCCGCAGCGGGCGCTGGCGCTGGCCTTTGCCGTGATCGTGGTGGGCGCGGCCACCCAGATCTGGATCGGCAAGAAGCCCGGCCCCGGCCGCAGCCTGCCCGGCGCCGCCGGCCTGTGGGGCGTGGGCCTGGTCATCGGTGTCATCAGCGGCCTGGTGTCGGCCGGTGGCGCCTTCCTGTCCATGCCCTTCATGCTGTGGTGCGGTGTGCCCGTGCGCACCGCCATCGGCACCGGTGCCGCCCTGGGCCTGCCGGTGGCGCTGCTGGGCACGCTGGGCTTCATTGCCAGCGGCTGGACCGCCACCAGCCTGCCAGACTGGTCGCTGGGTTTCGTGCTGCTGCCGGCGCTGGCCGGCGTGGTGGTGGCCAGCACCGTCACCGCGCCCTTTGGCGCCCGGCTGGCCCACCGGCTGCCTGTAGCCACCTTGCGGCGGCTGTTCGCCGTGGTGCTGTACCTGCTGGCGGCCAAGATGGTGGTCTCCTACACCTGAGGCCCCTGCATGACCGACTTCGTCTTCATCCGCCATGGCGAAACCGACTGGAACCGCCAGCAGCGCTTCCAGGGTCAGATCGACGTCCCGCTCAATGACTTCGGGCATACGCAGGCTCGACGGCTGGGCGAGCGCCTGGCCGCCGAGCCCGCCGACCATCTGGTCAGCAGCGACCTGCAGCGCGCGCAGCAGACGGCCGCGCCGCTGGCCGCGGCCTGGCAGGCCACCCCGGCCCTGGTGCAAGGCTTTCGCGAGCAGTGCTTCGGCGTGCTGGAAGGGCTGGACGTGCCCACCATCAAGGCCCGGCACCCGGACCTGTGGCTGCAATGGCTGGAGCACCGGGCCGACTTCGCCTTGCCCGGCGGCGAAAGCCTGCAGCAGTTCCACGCCCGGGTGATCGGCGCAGTGAAGGCCCTGGCCGAAGCCCATCCCGGCCGGCACCTGGCCGTGGTCACGCACGGCGGCGTGCTCGACATGCTGTGGCGCACCGCCCACGGCCGGCCGCTGGAAGGCCTGCGCACCTGCGACATCCCCAACACCGGCCTGAACCACGTGAGGTGGCGCCAAGGCACGCTGGACATCGTGCGCTGGGCCGACGCGGACCATCTGGAAGGACTGCCAGCACCGGCCAGCACGGCCGCAGGCGAGCGCTGAGCGCTCAGGGTCAAGCGTCGAGCGCTGCGGGCGCCCTACAACTTCTCCGTCTCGCCCGCCTTGGGCTGCCACTTCATCAGGCGCCGTTCGATGCGCCCAACCAAGGCGTCCAGCACCAGGGCGAAGGCCGTGAGCACCACGATGCCGGCCATCACCGTGTTGATGTCGAAGCTGCCCTCGGCCTGCAGGATGAGGTAGCCCACGCCCTGGCTGGAGCCCAGGTACTCGCCCACCACCGCGCCCACGAAAGCCAGGCCCACGCTGGTGTGCAGGCTGGAGAACACCCAGCTCGTGGCGCTGGGCAGGTACACGTGGCGCAGCAGTTGGCGCGGCCGGGCGCCCAGCATGCGCGCATTGGCCAGCACCACGGGGCTCACCTCCTTCACGCCCTGGTAGACGTTGAAGAAGACGATGAAGAACACCAGCGTCACGCCCAGGGCCACCTTGCTGCCGATGCCCAGGCCGAACCACACCGCGAAGATGGGCGCCAGGATGATGCGCGGCATGGAGTTCAGCGCCTTCACGTAGGGCTCCAGGATGGCGCTGGCCATGGGCTGCAGCGCCAGCCACAGGCCTGCGCCCAGGCCCAGCACCGAGCCGATGCCGAACGCCAGCAGCGTCTCCAGCAGCGTGACGCCCAGGTGCCGGTAGATGTCTGCCTCGGTCACGAACCACACCCAGATGCGGCCCGCCACCTTCAGCGGCTCGCCGAAGAAGAAGGCCGCCTGGCGGTCGTTGTCGAACATGAACAGCGGCAGCAGACCGGGCGTGGTCATCAGGTGCCAGAAGGCGAAGACGGCCACCAGCAGGCCCACCTGCCAGACGCGCAGGTTGCCGGGGCGGGGCCTGAGCCAGTTCCAGATACGCCAGTTCCACATCGACGTCAGGCCTTCTGCAATTGCTGCGCGTAGCCCTTGAGCACTTCCTCGCGCAGCACGTCCCAGATGGCCTTGTGCAGTTCGATGAAGCGCGGGGTGGTGCGCACCTCGGCCACGTCGCGCGGGCGTTCCAGGTCGATGACAAACTCACCGATCGGCCTCGCGGCGGGGCCGGCCGACAGCACCACCACGCGGTCGCTCATGGCAATCGCCTCGTCCAGGTCGTGCGTGATGAACAGCACGGCTTTGCGCTTGCTGGCCCACAGGGCCAGCACCTCGTTCTCCATCAGCTGCCGGGTCTGGATGTCCAGTGCCGAGAACGGCTCGTCCATCAGGATGATGTCCGGGTCCAGCGCCAGGGTCTGGGCCAGGCTGGTGCGCTTGCGCATGCCGCCCGAGAGTTGGTGCGGGTAGCGGTCACCAAACCCGCCCAGCCCCACCCGCTTGAGCCAGCCCTCGGCCTGCGCCTTCGCCTCCGCAGGCGGCACGCCGCGGAACTCCAGCCCCGCCATCACGTTGCCCTGGGCCGTGCGCCAGGGCATCAGGCTCTCGGTCTGGAACATGTAGCCGGCGCGGGTGTTGATCCCCTGCAGCGGCTGGCCGAACACGCGCACGGCGCCCGTGCTGGGCTGCAGCAGGCCGGCGCCCACGTTCAGCAGCGTGCTCTTGCCACAGCCCGTGGGGCCCACCACCGAGACGAACTCGCCCGCCCCCACGCTCAGCGAGACATCCTGCACCGCGGTGTAGCGCTGGCCGGGATCGTCCTTGCTGATGAAGGTGCAGGACACCGCCTGGAGTTCGAGCGCAGTCAAGCTCGGCCCTTCCTGTCAGCCCTTGGGGTATTTGGCGTTGGCCTTCTTGACGAAGTCGTTCGTGTAGACGGCGTTCAGGTCGAGCTTGGCCTTGGCGATCTCGGCGTCCACGCTGGCCAGGGCGCGGAAGGCCGTGTCGGCGCCCTTGTCCGGGAACAGGCCGTCGGGCGACAGCGCCCCCTTGGCAGACAGGAAGGCATCGATGTAGACCGCGCGGTCGCCCAGCAGAAAGCTCTCCGGCACGTTGGTGATGATGTCGCTGGGCCCGGCGCCCTGGATCCACTTGTTGGCACGCACCAGCGCGTTGGCCAGCGCCTGCGTGGTGCTGGGATGCTTGTCGATGAAGGCCTGCGGCGCATAGAAGCAGCCCGCCGGCATGGGCCCGCCGAAGACCTTGTCAGCCTCGGCCACCACGCGGGTGTCGGAGATGATCTTCAGGTCGCCCGAGCGCTGCAGCAGCGTGATCACCGGGTCCAGGTTGCTGATCGCGTCGATCTGGCCAGAGCGCATCGCGGCCACCGCGCCCTGCGCCGCGCCCACGCCGATGATGCTGACGTCGCTGGGCTTCAGGCCCGCCTTGGCCAGGATGAAGTTCACCATCACGTTGGTGGACGACCCCGGCGCGGTGACCCCCACCTTCTTGCCCTTGAGGTCCGCCACGGTCTTGTAGCCCGCCATGGTCTTGGGGTTGACCCCCAGCACGATCTGCGGTGCGCGGCCCTGCAATGCGAAGGCGCGCATGCGCTGGCCCTTGTGCTGCATGTTCACCGTGTGCTCGAAGGCACCCGACACCACGTCGGCGCTGCCGCCCACCACGGCCTGCAGGGCGCGTGCGCCGCCGGCGAAGTCGACGATGGTGACGTCCAGCCCCTCGGCCTTGAAGTAGCCCCGCTGCTCGGCAATGGTCAACGGCAGGTAGTACAGAAGGTTCTTGCCGCCCACAGCGATGGTGAGCTTGGGCTTTTCCAGCGCCTGGGCCCAGCCCAGGGTCGGCAGGGCCAGACTGGCGCCAGCAGCGGTGACAAGGTGGCGACGGGACAAGGTCATGTTGGCTGACTCCTGGTTTGCAACACGCCCGGGATGACAACCGGGCGAATCCCGGACTGTAACGAGCGCGGGAAGGGCCTACCATGCGGGCCATGAGCAGCCCGAACCCGCACTCCCCTGTCGCGCCAGCCGCCCCGGCGGGTGCCCCCGCAGCCGGCCCGTCCTTGAAGCCGCACGTTCTCCTGGTCACCGGCGCCAGCCGCGGCATCGGTGCAGCAACCGCCCGAGCCGCCGCCCGAGCTGGCTGGGATGTCGCCGTGAACTACACGCGAGACGCCGCCGCCGCCGCGGCGGTGGCCGACGACGTGCGCGCCGAAGGCAGACGCGCCATGGTGGTGCAGGCCGACGTCGCAGACGAAGCCCAGGTGCTGGCCATGTTCGCGGCCGTGGACGCCACGCTGGGCCGGCTGACCGGTCTGGTGAACAACGCCGGCGTGGTCGACCTGCCGGCCCGTGTGGACGAGATGTCGATTGAGCGCCTGCAGCGGATGTGGGCGATCAACATCACGGGCTCTTTCCTGTGCGCGCGCGAGGCCCTCAAGCGCATGAGCCGGCGCCATGGCGGGCCTGGCGGGGCCATCGTCAACCTGAGCTCGGCCGCGGCCAAGCTGGGCTCGCCCAACCAATATGTGGACTACGCCGCCTCCAAAGGCGCAATCGACACCTTCACCCTGGGCCTGGCGCGCGAGGTGGCCACCGAAGGTGTGCGCGTCAACGGCGTGCGCCCCGGGGTCATCGACACCGACATCCACGCCAGCGGCGGCCTGCCAGACCGCGCCGCCCAGATGGCGCCCAGCGTGCCGATGCAGCGCGCCGGCACGGCACAGGAAGTGGCGCAGGCCGTCGTCTGGCTGCTGTCGGACGCGGCCAGTTACGCCACCGGCACGACCCTCGACATCACGGGCGGGCGCTGAGCGTTGCGGCTGCCCACACGATCCGCGTGCCCGACCGTGAAGCGTCTAGAAGACATCAGTAAACCCGTCCCTCAGCAAACGGCTCTGCACCGCGCCTTCGCCCGCCCTGCGGGCAGCACCCGCTCTGGCAGGCGCCGCCCCGCCCTCTTCATGGCCGGGGCCTTGTGCTGGCTCACAGTGACTGGCGGGCTCGCGCAGGCCCAGGACCCCATGAGCGCATCGCGGGCCGAGGCCTCGCGCCCGCGGGTTGGGCTGGTGCTGTCTGGCGGCGGCGCCCGCGGCTTTGCCCATATCGGCGTGCTGCGGGTGCTGCAGGAACTGCAGGTGCCCATCGATGTGGTGGTGGGCACGAGCATGGGCGCCGTGGTCGGCGGCGCCTACGCCGCCGGACGCCAGGCCGCGGAACTGGAGCGCTTTGCCCGTGACACGGACTGGGCCGGCGTTCTCACGGACCGCCCACCCCGCAGCGCCGGGGAATTCCGCCGGCGCGAGGCGGATCTGGAGGTGCCTTCACGCATCGAGTTGGGCATCGGGCCGGGCGCCAGCCTGAACGGCCCGCCCGCAGTGGCGGGCAGCCAGGCGCTGGAATTGGCGCTGGAGCAACTCTTGCCCCAGGGCCAGGCGCAACGGCCCGCCGGGCGCCTGGCGGTGGCCTTCCGGGCCGTGGCCACCGACCTGCGCACCGGTGAACTGGTGGAGATGGCGGACGAACCGCTGGCCCTGGCGCTGCGGGCCTCGCTCTCAGTGCCGGGGCTGTTCCCGCCAATCTCGCGCGACGGTCGGCTGCTGGTGGACGGCGGCCTGGTGCGCAACGTGCCAGTGGACCTGGCCCGCGCCCTGGGCGCGCAGGTGCTGATCGTCGTGAACGTGGGCACGCCCGTGGACCATGTGCGCGACCTGGGCAGCGCCCTGGGGGTGGCGCAGCAGATGATCAACCTGCTGACCGAGCAGAACGCCCAGCGCTCGCTGCGCGAACTGCAGCCCCAGGATGTCCTCATCCAGCCCGATCTGGACCGGCTGGACGCGAGCGAACTGGCCAGTGGCGCGGCGCGCGCGATCGCCGCAGGCGAGGCCGCAGCCCGGGCAGTGGCCGCGCGCCTGGGCGGCCTGGGCGTTGGGCCGCAGGCGTGGCAATCCTTCGAGCAGGCGCGCACGCAGCAGCCCGCCGCGCTGGCGAGCGCCGACGCCGGGCGCCTGTTCGTACGCCCCACCGGCCGCGCCAGTGCCGATCTGCTGGCCGCCGCGGCCGGCGTGACCCTGGGCCAGCCTGTGGACGCGGCGCGCGCGCGCGCGGCGGCGGATCAGCTCTACGCCAGCGGCGACTTCGAGCGCGTGGAGGTGCAGTCGGCCCTGCTGCCAGACGGCCGGGCGCTGATCCTCGTACCGGTGGAAGCGCCCTGGCGGCGCAACCCGTTGCGCCTGGGCCTGGAGGTGCAGACGGAGCAGGGCAACCGCGAGGACACCACCCGCTTCGCGGCCACGGCGATGAGCACCTTCAGACACCTCAACGACTGGGGCGGCGAATTGCGCCTGCTGCTCAGACTGGGTTCGCGCACCACCCTCCTGGGTGAATGGTGGCAACCCCTGGGACCTGGCAGCCCCGTCTTCGGCGTGACATCGTGGAGGCGCGACGCCGAAGCTCAGGATGTCTACATCGACGGCGTGCGCTTCTCGCGCCTCGACACGTCGACTGCTGTCGGGCGGGTGGCCGCCGGCGTGTCCCTCGGGCGCATGGGCGACGTGCAACTGGGGCTGGAGCGCACGCAGGCTCGCATCGCGCCAGTGCTGGGCGGGCAGCTGGAAGGAGGCCCGATCGCCCTGACCACCCAGCGAGCTGTTGCACAACTGCGGCTGGACACCTTGGACTCGCTGGCCTTCCCGACCCGGGGGCATCTGCTGCAGGCGACTTGGCGCTCAAGCAGCCTCTCGGGTGCGGCGCAAGGCGCCGAAGCCGAGATGCGCGGGCTCGCGGGCTTTCGGATGGGGCGCTGGGCCGGGCACGTTTACGTCGATGCCTCTCGCGCCGCCGAAGGCCTGGCACCGCTGTCCCTGGGCGGTTTCCTGCGCCTGTCGGGCACGCCCATAGGCTCGCTCAGTGGGCAGACCAGCCTGCTGGGACGCGTGGTCGCGGGCGTGCCGGTGGCGCGCATGCCCCTGGGCCTGGGCGGTGCCATGCGGGCTGGCTTCTCGCTCGAGCTCGGCGGGCTCTTTCCGCCGGGGCAGAGCCAGCAGTTGGGCGATCTGCGCCAAGCCGGCAGCGCCTTCGTCTCCGTCGACACCCTGTTCGGGCCGGTGTACTTTGCGCTGGGTGCCACGCACCGCGGCGGACGCGCCGCCTACGTCTTCCTCGGCCCCTTCTGGTGAGGCAAGGTTGATACCGCAGGCTGGCGCCGCAAACCGGTGAAGGCCGCGAGCTCCCAGGAACGCAGCCCCACCACCAGGGTGTAACCGTCGCGCGCGGCCGCCGGCAACCGGGCGTCCTCCTGGTGCAGCCGGGAGAGCTCGCCGGCCAGCCGTTCCACATGCTGGGCCAGTTCCTGGGCGCTGGCGCTGGACAGACGGCCATGCACGGCCATCAGCGTCTCACCTGCGCCGTCGAAGCGGCCGCTGAAGTAATCTCCGACCACGTGCTCGCGAAAGTACGCCTGCACCGGTCCGTCGGGCCGCCAGCGAAACGCACGCGACACGCGCAGCCGGTAGCGGTTCTGCGGCTTGAGCTCGATCAGCCCGAGACGGTCCAGGCGCACCAACGCCGCGGTGCAGGGTGCGGCCTCCACGCGATAGGTCTCGACGATCTGCTCGAAGCTCCAGTGGCCCAGGCAGCACACCGCCACCAGCAGCAGCACCGGCTCGGCCACCAGCGAGCGCTCCTGCTCCAGCGTCAGGCGGTCGGTCTCAGGGGCGGTCTGCAACGCCTGCTGCAGCACCTCGTGCAGCGACACCTCCGCTGCCTGGCAGAACTGCGCCAGGCGGCTCAGACTCATGTCGCCCTGGCTGAACACGCGCTTGATGCTGGACTCGCTCATGCCCACGCGCCCGGCCAGCGCGCGGTAGGTCAGGCCGGCGCGGCGCATCTCGGCGCGCAGGGTCTGCAGCAGCAGTTCTGGAGTACTCATGGGGTGCGGGCCGGGGCCTTTGACAGCTTGACCCCGTGATCGTACTGGCTGGCAGTACCAAATGGCCATACTGGCGGTACGTCGTGAATCGAAGTCGCGCTTTGTGCACCTGTCGGGCACAGTGCCTGCACCTCACGGCAGCGCATGCCAGCCGCTTCCCGCGTACCGGCCTGACCGCTGCCCACAGGCGTGTCATCCCTCAATAAAGGAGTTCTTCCATGATCAAGACCCTCTCCGCCCTGGCCCTTGCCGGGCTTCTGGGCGCCTGCTCGACCACCAGCCCCGACGTCATCGCACGGGCGGATGCGGCTCGCCTGTCCTCGGTCCAGTCCGGCACGGTCGAGGCCGTGCGCGCCGTCACCGTCGAGGGCGGACAGAGCGGCCTGGGTGCTGCCGCTGGCGCGCTGGTTCTGGGCACGGCTGGCAGCAGCGTGGGCGGCAAACGCGAGCAGGTGGCCGTGGGCACGCTCGCGGCGGTGCTTGGCGGCTTGGTGGGCAACGCCATTGAGCGCAACAGCACACGCGAGGAAGCCCTGGAAATCCTGGTGCGCCTGGCCGACGGCGAGCGGCGCGCCGTGGTGCAGGCCAAGGGCGCCGATATCCTCCGGCCGGGCGACACCGTCAGCATCGTCACCACGGGGGGCCGGGCGCGCGTGACGCAAGTGCAGCGGATGGTGGTCGAAGGGTCCTGAACCGGCTCGGGCCGCCGGACCTCAGGGGCGCGGGCTGACCGTCCCGCCTGGGGCAGTGTCCGGCCCGTCGCCGGGGGCGTACGACAGGTACGACAGCCAGCGCAGGGCCCGGATGGCGTCATGCGTGAGGCGCTCGACGACCACCGGGGTCACACCGCGCAGCACATCCAGCTTCAAGGCGGCGGTGTAGCTCAGATCGATGACGCGACCCGGGACGAAGGGCCCGCGGTCGTTGACACGCACGATCACCTCGCGGCCGTTGGCCGGGTTGGTGACGCGGGCGTAGCTGGGGATGGGCATGGTGGGATGGGCCGCGGTCATGGCGAACATGTCGTAGGGCTCGCCGCTGGACGTGGGCCGCCCGTGGTACTTGCGCCCGTACCAGGAGGCACCGCCTCTGTCCACCAGCGGCAGGTCGCTCGCGATGGGCACATACAGCCGTCCGGCTGCCTCGTAAGGTTTGTTGGGCCCGCCCGCCCGCAAGGGCTCCACACGCGGCACGGCGTTGGGCACCTCTGCAAGCCCAGGCGGCACGGCCAAGGGCGGCCCATCAACGGTCAGGTCAGCGGCGGAGGGGAGGCGAACGGCCGGGGAACGGGGGCTGGCGCAAGCCGCCAACAGCAGCAGCAAGCTCAACGCAGCGAGAGATCGAAGGGAGCCAGGAGCTGTGGGCATCAAGACGTGTCCAAGCTGGTGCGACCGGCAAGAATCGAACTTGCGACGCAGCCTTCGGAGGGCCGCATGATATCCACTTCACCACGGTCGCAGTGATCGGACATTCTAGCGCCCACCCCTGGCGCGCCTGGCGGCGGAGCGTGCCGTGGAGGGTTCGCAACAGGGCGCGCCCGTATACTTGCAGGTTGCGTTCGGCGCCGACGCTACGGGGCCGTCAGCACGGTACCGACGGGATCTTCCGGAGATCCCGCAGGCGGGTACCAGCCGAGGCGCGACCGCGAACACCCACGACAGAACTCCGAGGACCCCATGAGCGACTCCCACGAAGCCCACGAAGCCCATGAGGGCCCGATCAAGACACCCAAGCAGTTGATCTGGGCCGTGGTCGCCTCCTTCGTGGTGCCCATCATCGTCATCATCTTGCTGGTGAACTATGTGGCCATGGGCAACAAGACGGGCGCTGGCACCAAGGCGCTGGAGCCCGAGGCCGTGGCTAAGCGGATCGCGCCCGTGGGTCGGGTGGAGTTGAAGGACGCCTCCGACGTCGCCGCCATGAAGACGGGTGAGCAGGTCTACCAGGCCGTGTGCGGTGCCTGCCACAACGCCGGCGCGGCCGGTGCGCCCAAGCTGGCTGATGCGGGCGCCTGGGCACCACGCATCAAGACCGGCTACGACGCCTTGCTGAACTCGGCCCTGAAGGGCAAGGGCGCCATGGGCGCCCAAGGCGGCGGCGACTACTCCGACACCGAGATCGGCCGCGCCGTGGTGTACATGACCAACCAGGCGGGCGCGAAGTTCGCGGAGCCTCAGGCGCCAGCGGCCGCAGGAGCGGCCAGCGCGCCGAAGTAGCCCTGCGCCCCCGCCGGGCCCTGACGGGCACGGTGGCACGCTGCCGAAGACGCCGCCCCTGGGCGGCGTTGTCGGTTGAGAACGCTGCCTGCGGCGGCCCGGAACTTCAAGGCCGAGGGGTGCGCTGAAAGCCGAAGCAAGCGGGCATGTCGGCGCAGGCCATGTCCTGCGGCATCCACCGGCCGGACTCCACCGCGCCAGCGGCCGCCAGCATGTCCATCGTGTGTACCAGGCCGAAGGCCGGCCCCACACTGGGCAGGGTGCAGGACAGGTACAGCCGGCCCTGTTCATCGAGCCAGGCCGAATCCACGCGCTGGGCAGCTTCGCCCGTATGGGCCGTTACCTGCCACACCTGCGCGCCTGACGGGTCCTGCTGCACCCGCCAGACATAAGGTGCCGCCTCCAGTTCCACATAGACACGCTGAGGCCCGTTTTGGAAGTAAGCGCCTCCTCGCTCATCGCGCAGGTAGTTGCGGTGGATGAACTCTCGCAGCTTGTCGTGGCGGATGACGCTGCCCTTGACCTGGGGAAAAGGCCCGGCGGCCTGCACCCGCTCGTCGCGCATGTACCAGTCGCCGCGCGCGTCCAGCGCCAGCCAGCCATGGCAGTGGGGCACGTTGGGCCACTTGCGCAGCGCGGCTTCGACGATGGAGTCCATCTGCTGAGCTTAAGCCAGGGGCGGTCACCTCCCGGCAGATCAGTGTTGGGAGAGCCAGTCCAACACGGCGCGCGGCAGGGTCCGCAGGTGGCCGGGCGGCGCCCCGTGGGCGAAGCCTACATGCCCTCCGTGGGCGGGTTGCCACAGCTCCACCCGCCCGATCTGACCGGCGTGTCCCGGGCGCGGCAGGCTGTGCGCCGGGATGAAGGGGTCGTTGCGGGCGTTCACGGCGAGCGCGGGGATGCAGATGCGGGCCAGGTGTGGCTGCGCCGAAGCGCGAGCCCAGTAATCGTCCGTGCCGGCAAAGCCGTGCAGCGGGCCGGTGAACACCTCGTCGAACTCACGCAGCGTGCGGGCCGCGCGCAGGCGCTGGCCGTCAAAGAGGCCGGGGTGCTGCGCCAGCTTGGCCAGGGCCTTGGGTTTCATGGTCGCCAGGAACATGCGGGCGTACACCTGCCGGTTGAAACCCCGGTCGATGGCCTGGCCGGCCGCCGCCAGATCCAAGGGTGAACACACGGCAACCACGGCGCGCGCCAGCGTGCTGGCCGACTGTCCTGCCTCGGCCGCCCAGCGCATCAGCGCATTGCCGCCCAGCGAGATGCCCACCACCGCCAGGGGCGCCCGAGCGCGCGCACGCAGCCGGGCCAGGATCCAGCCGATCTCCTCGAAATCCCCCGAGTGGTAGGCCCGCGGCGCGCGGTTCAGCTCCCCCGAACAGCCGCGGAAGTGCGGCACTGCGTAAGCCCAGCCGCGGCGCCGCGCCTCGTCGGCCATGGCCAGGCTGTAGTGACCCGTAGAGGAGCCCTCCAGGCCGTGAAACAGCACCAGCAGGGGCCTGGGACGGGCGGCCGCGTCGGTCGCCTGGGCGGGCTCGAGGGCGAAATCCACGTCGATGAAGTCGCCATCGGGCGTGTCCCAGCGCTCGCGGCGAAACGCAGGCGCCGGGCCCCGGTGCGTGACCGCAAGCCGCGCGGCCCACACGGTCTGCAGATTGCCACCAGGCAGCCACAGCGGGCTGCGGAAGGCCGCCAGCCCCGCCCCCCCGGGCGCATCCTGGGGGTGGCGGGCGGCGGGTTGCTGCCCATCGGGAACGGGGGCCGACACCGCGGGCCCGCAGCTCAATGCAACAAGGAAGGCGGCTCGCCCATCATGGGCGCTTGCTCGCCCACGGTGCCCGGACTGGCGTGATGCACCACCAGCCGCCAGCCCTGCTCGGTCTTCAGGAACACGTTGGTGACCAGCACCCAGGCGGTCTGCGCGCCCTCGGCCGAAGCAATGGTGATGCGCTCGGTCAGGTGGTGCACCGCCGTGGTCATGGTGTGCAGGCGGTGGACCTGTTCAGGGATGACGGGGATGCCGCCCGTGGAAAAGATGTTCTCGAAGCTCGACCGGATGGCCGCAGCACCCACCAGGCGCGGCCCCCCGGGATGCACACAGGCGACCTCGTCGTCATCGGCCCACACCGCCATGAGGCGGTCGATGTCGCCCTGCTGCAGGGCTTCATAGAACTGGGCCTCGGTGTCCTCGGGCGAGGCCATCAAGGCAGCGGGCGGGGCTTTGGATCGGAAGGGCATGGCGGGCAGTGGCGTGGGTCCAGGGGCGGGTGGGGGCCCTTCAGCGCAAGACCACCGTGTTGTGTCCGTTCATGAGCACACGATGCTCCACATGCCAATGCACGGCCGGGAGCCGGCCGTCCTTGGTCAGTGGTGGGCCTGCAGATGTTCACCGGCCTTGAGCCGGTAGACCGTGCCGCAATAGGGGCAGGCGCCCTGGCCCGTGTGCGCCAAGTCGATGAACACGCGGGGGTGGTTGCTCCACAACGCCATCTTCGGGTTGGGGCAGGCGATCACGCCGGGGCCCAGCAGATCGGCCGCGGCCAGCTCGACGACGGACTTGGGGGTCTGGGTGCTCATGGTGGGCTGCTGCGTGCCGGGGCTCAGGCGTCAGGCCGCCACGGGCGTGAGCCAGTGCGCGTACTTCGGGTTGCGCCCGTTGACGATGTCGAAGAAGGCCGCCTGGATCTTCTCGGTGATGGGACCGCGCTCGCCGGCGCCCAGCTCGATGCGGTCGAGCTCACGGATGGGCGTGACCTCGGCGGCGGTGCCGGTGAAGAAGGCCTCGTCGCAGATGTAGACCTCGTCGCGCGTGATGCGCTTTTCCACCAGCTTCAGGCCCAGGTCCTGGCAGATGGCGAAGATGGTGTCGCGCGTGATGCCGTTGAGCGCGCCGGCCGAGAGGTCGGGCGTGTAGACCACGCCCTTCTTGATGACGAACAGGTTCTCGCCCGCACCCTCGGAGACGAAGCCCGACGGGTCCAGCAGCAGGGCCTCGTCGTAACCCTCGTCAGTGGCTTCCATGTTGGCCAGGATGGAGTTGGTGTAGTTGCTCACCGCCTTGGCCTGCGTCATGGTGATGTTGACATGGTGGCGCGTGTAACTCGAAGTCTTGACCCGGATGCCGCGACGCAGGCCTTCCTCGCCCAGGTAGGCGCCCCAGGCCCAGGCCGCCACCATCAAGTGGATGGTGTTTCCCTTGGGGCTGACGCCCAGCTTCTGGTCGCCGATCCAGGTCAGCGGGCGCAGATAGCAGCTCTCGAGCTGGTTCTCGCGCACCACTGTCTTCTGCGCCTGCATCACTTCATCGAGCGTGAAGGGGATCTTCATACGCAGGATCTTGGCACTGTTGAACAGACGTTCGGTGTGTTCGCGCAAGCGAAAGATGGCCGTGCCGCTGGCGGTGTTGTAGGCGCGCACGCCCTCGAAGGCGCCGCAGCCGTAGTGCAGGGTGTGGGTCAGCACGTGGATCTTGGCGTCGCGCCAATCGACCAGTTGGCCATCCATCCAGATCTTGCCGTCACGGTCGGACATCGACATCGCAGTTCCTTGTGGTGCTGGGAAAAAGCCGTGGATCAAGCCAGCGCCACACCGGCGCCGAGCAGCCGATTTTATGCGTCGGCGCGGTGCTGAGCCAGGCCCTGCTCTGGCAGGCCCACCTGGGCCGCAGGCGCCACGGCGCCAGGCGCCTCTGCCGCCTGCGTGGGCCGCTGCAATTCCCAGCGCCGCAACCGCCCCGCCACCAGCTCCACGCGCACCGCCGCGCCCGACGCGTCCGTCCAGGTGAAGGCCTCCATCGCCCCGGGCCGGGCTGGCGGCTCACCTGGCGCCGCCTGGCCCAGACTTCGGGTGAGCGGGATGATCTCCATCAGCCTCATGCCCGCACGCAGCTTGGCATGCAGCATCACGGCACTGTCCACATGGCCCACGGGCGCGCCTGTGGCCTGGCGCATGACGCGCAGGGCGCGACTGAACTGCAGCAGCAGCCAGAACACGATGACCGAGAAAGCCAGCGCCACCCCCGGCCAACCCCATTGCCCATAGCCCAGCGCCACGGCCAGAATGGCCAGCGCCCATCCCCAGGTTGCACTCATGGCGCGGATTGTCCGCTGACGCGCACCATCCGCCTCGCAGGCAGGCCCCATTTCCCGTGGCGATCGATGCCTTCAGCACCTGTCCTCTTCAGCGGTCACGCACCGCCCCGACTGATGGCCGCCAGCGCCAGAGCCACTGCCCGTCCGCACCAGTGCTAACGTCCGCGCACCCGCGGCGCCGCCGCGAGCAGGAGCAACGATGGCCGCCGGCACCACGCCCACCCACCCGCCCACCGCGGCCGAGCCCGCCTCACCCCCACATCGCCGCGCCCTGATCGTGGGCGGTGGCACTGGCCTGGGGCTGGCCGCCAGCCTGGCCCTGGCGGCGCGGGGCTGGCAGGTCTTCATCACCGGCCGGCGCGCCGAGCGTCTGTCCCAGGCCCAGGCGCAGCACCCGGCCGGCGCCTGCCACTGGGCGGCCGGTGACGCCACCGTGCAGGCCGACGTGCAGCGCGTGGTGGCGCAGTGCGTGGCCACGCTCGGTGGCCTGGATGCGCTGGTGGTCAGCGCGGGCCAGGCTGGCGTCGGCTCGGTACTGCAGGCCGACCTGGCCGACTTCGACCGCGTGATGCGCGCCAGCGTCTGGCCGGTCTTCCTCTACAGCCAGGCGGCGGTGCCGCACATGGGGCCGCAGGGCGGGGCGATCTGCGCCATCGCATCGGTCACCGCCTCGGTGCCGCAGCTCGAGCGGGTGGCCTACTGCAGCGCCAAGGCCGCCGTGGTGGGCATGGTGCGGCAGATGGCGCTGGATCTCGCGCCGCGGCGCATCCGCGCCAACGCGGTATCGCCCAGCCTGGTGCCCACCGAGCTGTCCATGGGCGCCATCGCCAGGGCACCCGACCCGCAAGCTCTGCTGGCCGCGCGCACCCGCTCGCATCCCATCGGACGCCTGGGCACCCCCGAGGAGATCGGTCAGGCCGTGGCCTGGCTGTGCAGCGAAGAAGCCGGCTGGGTCACCGGGCAGGACCTGGTGATGGACGGCGGCCTGTCGCTCACGGCCGGGGTGCCGCGCTGATCAGGCCGCCAGGGCCTCGGGCGAGGTCAGGACTTCCTCGGTGGTGGCCCGGCGCAGTTCGCGCCGCTGAGAAAGGTCATACCAGCGGCCCCGGTGCGCCGTGGTGGTGTTGTCCCACATGACGAGATCGCCCACGCGCCAGTGATGGGTGTGGACGTGGGCGCGTTGGGTGGCGTGCTCGAGCAGGTCTGAGAGCAACATGCGGCCCTCGGCCAGGGTCATGCCGGGGATCTCGCAGGTGTGAACGCCCACGAACAGCACCTTGCGCCCGGTGCGCGGGTCGGTCTGCACCAACGGCCACTCCACCGCCGGGATGGAAGCCTTCTGCGCCTCGGTGTAGTGGGTGTCACCCAGCAGGAAGCGGGAATGCAGCGCGAAGTGCACCGCCTTCAGGTCCTGCACCCGTTGCTGCAGCCAGCCCGGCAGGGTGTCCCAGGCCAGGCGCAGGTCGGCGAACTCCGTCTGGCCGCCGAACTCCGGCACCACCACCGCGTGCAGCATGGAGTACTTGGCGCGCGGCCGCTGGAAGCTGGAATCGCTGTGCCAGAGCTGGTTGGCCACGTTCCCCACGATCTTGGGGTCGTCGCGGCCGGCCACGCTGCCGTCGGCCTTGACGTTGGAGATGTCGGCCAGCTCGGCATAGTCAAAGCGGTGCGGCCCACCCTTGAGTTTGCGCAGGCCCAGGTCGAGCGGCCCGAGCTGGCGCGCGAAGGCGATCTGCTGGTGCTGGTCGAGCTGCTGGCCCGGAAAGACGAGCACGGCGTGCGTGTCCATCAGCTGTTCGATGTGGCGCACCTCCTGCGGCTCGAGCGCCTTGCGCAGGTCGATGCCCTCGACGCGGGCACCCAGGGGTTGAAATGGGGTGACGTTCCAGTTCATGGGCGCCTCACTCGGGCTTGATACCGGCGGTCTTGACCACCTGGGTCCACTTGGCGATCTCGGTGCGGACGATGGCCTCGTACTCCTGCGCGCTGGACCCCACGGGCTCCATGCCCAGCTGCGCCATGCGCGCGGCCATCTCGGGCGATCGCACCGCCACGCCCACGTCGGAGGCCATACGCTCCAACAGCGGTCGGGGCAGGCCGCCTGGGGCGATGACGCCGATCAGGCTCATCGCACTGAAGCCCGGCAGGGTCTCGTCCATCGTCGGCACCTCGGGCGTCTGCTGGGAGCGCTTCGGGCTGGCCAGGGCCAGCAGCTTGAGCCTGCCATCGCGCACAAAGGGCATGGCGGAGAACTGCACGTCGAACAACAGGGGCACGCGCCCGGCCAGCACGTCCTGCTGCGCGGGCGCGCTGCCGCGGTAGGGCACGTGCACCATCTGGATGCCGGCCAGCGTCTGCATGAGTTCGCCTGCCAGGTGCGTGCCCGTGCCAATGCCAGGTGTGGCATAGGACAACTTGCCCGGATTGCGGCGAGCGTACGCCACGAGCTCAGGGATGCTCCTGGCTTCCAGCGACGGGTGGGCGAACAATCCGAAATGGGCCTGGCCGATCAGCGACACAGGCGCCAGGTCCTTGAGGGTGTCGTAGGGCATCCTCGGTTGAAGGGCCGGGTTGATCATCAGGGCGCTGATGGCCATGCCCAGCGTGTAGCCGTCGGCTGCTGCGCGGGCCACGAACTGCGTGCCCACCATCGTGCCGCCGCCGGGCTTGTAGTCCAGCAGCACGGTCTGCTTCCACTGGGTCTGCAGCCGCTCGGCCAGCAGGCGGGCCACGGTGTCGGTGGGCCCCCCGGGCGCGAAGGGAACCACCAGGGTGACGGGCCGTGCGGGCCAGGGGTCGGTCTGCGCCTGCGCCGGGCTGCCTGTCAGCAGGGCGAATGTGGAGGCCACTGAAGTGAAGGTGGCGACAGCGGCAATCCAGTGGCGTCGGTCCATGGCGGTTTTCATGAGCAGGTCTCCTGGGCCTGATCCTAAAGCCTGCCGGGCTGTCAGGAGGTCAGGCATTCAGACGGCCAGCCGCAGGACGAACCGATGATGAACAGGCGAGAGCCGCTGCCTCGGCTCGAGGAACGCCGCATCACATCCGCTGAGCTAAGCTGAGCGAAGCTGCCGGCCGGCTTGGCTCGCCATCAGTGCGCCGGCGCCGCATCGTTCCCCACACCCCGCAGAAGAAAGGTCCCCGACCCATGAGAACCATCGCAGCCCTGGCGGGGCTGGCCCTCTGCCTGGCCTCTTGCTGGACACCCTTGGCGGCACAGGCGCAGGCCCCGGCCTGGCCCGCCAAGCCCATCCGCATCCTGGTGGGCGTGACCACGGGTGGCACCACCGACACCCTGGCGCGCTTCCTTGGCCAGGAGATGTCGCGCGATCTGGGACAACCGGTGATCGTGGAGAACCGGGTCGGTGCGGGCGGCAACATCGCCGCCGAAGCCGTGGCCCGCGCGCCAGCGGACGGCTACACCCTGCTGTTCGTCAACACCAGCCACTCGGTGAACATGGGGCTGTACGGCTCAAGGGTGCCCTACGACGCGGTCAAGGATTTCACGCCCATCACCCAGGTCTCCACCGGCCCGGCCGTGCTGGTGGTGGCCAAGGACTTTCCCGCCAGGGACGCCCGCGAGGTGATCGCCATGGCCAAGGCCCAGCCGGGCAAACTCGACTTCGCCGTGGGCGGGCTGGGCACCTCCATCCACATGGCCGGGGAATTGTTCAAGATGACGGCGGGCGTGGACATCGTCAACATTCCCTACAAGGGCAGCAACCCCGCGCTGCTGGACGTGGTGGGCGGACAGGTCAAGCTCATGTTCGCGCCCGTCATCAACGCCGTGCCACAGATCAAGGCTGGCAAGGTGAAGGCGCTGGGCGTGACCAGCACCACCCGCATCCCGGCGCTGCCTGACGTACCACCTATCGCCGACGTGCTGCCGGGCTACGAGTGCACGGCCTACTTCGGCCTGCTCGCGCCTGCCAACCTGCCCAAAGACATCCTGGCCCGGCTGCACGCCTCGGCCGCCAAGGCGGCTCAGTCGCCCGAACTGCGTTCCCGGCTGGAGCCCGACGGCTCACGCGTGCTGGGCAGCATGCCCGAGGAATTCCGCACCTTTCTGGTAGCGGACGTGGAGAAATGGCGCCAGGTGGTCAAGGCGACGGGCGCCAGGCCGGAGTAGGCCCG